>JAFXUD010000064.1 GCA_017535315.1 Victivallales bacterium
CTCTGCCGCGGCTCCGCCGCTTGAAATCATAAATAACTTGCGTACCCGTGGGCTGCGCTCGCCCTTTCAGGGCTTCGCTTGCCCACGTCTATACTCTGCCGCGGCTCCGCCGCTTGAAATCATAATTGTCGTTTTTCCCGTGGGTTATGCTTGCGGCTCCGCCGCTGCGCTCACCCACGTCTATACTCTGCCGCGGCTTCGCCGCTTGAAATCATTAAAGTTTTGCCTGCTGTCGCCACACCCTGTACAGGGGAGGGGGATTTAGATGTGTTTAGTTCCAGAAGGGCTTTGCATCCTCATCCTGCTCAAAGCGGATATTCTGCGCGTGAATGCGTTCTGCGCGGGAGATGGCGAGGAAGTGGCTCGGGTAGTCCTTCTGCTCTGCAAGGCACACTGGCGGCTTCACGACGTGGAAACGGCAGTTGGTGAACCAGATGTCATGTGGATGGGTCAGCTCCTGGCCGATGACGGCGATGTTGGCGTAGCAGTTGCCGTACAGGCCGTCAAAGGAGATGTCGTGGATGGTGGCGGTGGTGTCTGGATAGCCAGATTGGATTTTCACGGGGCACGCCGTGTGGTCGAAACGGATATTGGAGACGTTGATGTCGTAGATATCGACGCCCGTGTTTGGCGAATAGGCGGACTGGACCAGAAAGCCTCTGGCTGCACGACGTATGGCGATATTGGAGATGGCCACGTTGCGGATGGTTCCGCTACCGACTCCGATGCGGAAGGCGCAGACTGAGCAGCCCAGCACGCAGTTGGTGATGGTCACGTTCTCGCAGGGTGAGGGTTTCCCAAGCACTCTTTCATGCCCACGCAGGGTGATGGCGTCGTCCCCTGTATCGATGTTGCAGTTGGAGACCATCACGTTCTGGCAGCAGTCGATGTCGATGCCGTCGGTGTTGGCGGCGTCGCGAGGATTGCGGATAAAAAGCTTTTCGATGACGGCATCCTGACAGCCGATGAGATAGCAGCACCAACAGGGCGAATTGCGGATGGATATGCCACTGACCAGGATGTTCTGGCACTCGCAGAAGACCAGCAGTTGTCCAGGACGCAGCATCTCCTTGTCCCTGGAGACGCGAAGGCCCCAGGACCAGGCGTAGTTATGGCGGAGGGGCGGATTCTCGAATGGCGGTTCATAGAAGAAGTCGCCGCTGCCGTCGATGACGCCCCGTCCCGTGATGGAGACATTTTTCCTGCCGATGGCGATGATGAGGTGTGCCCCACGCCACTGCTCCCTCTGGCTGCCCCAGTTCTGCGGATATTCCTCCAGCTTGTTGTAGTCGTCCAGGTTTTTGCTGGCCAGGAGGATGGAACCTGGCTCCAGGTGAAGGTCGATGTTGTCTTTGAGGCGCAAGGTGCCCGTCACGAAGGTTCCAGCGGGGATGACAACTTGTCCGCCGCCCTGTGCAGCCGTCGTGTCAATGGCTTTTTGAATGGCGATTGTGTTGAGAGTGCTGCCATCTGGGATGGCGCCGAAATCCAGGATGTTTGCCATAATGTTTTTCCTGTGGAGTGGTCAGTTTTCGAGTTTCATCGCCTTGAAAATCTTGTGGTTTGCCTTTGGGAATGGAAAATGTTTCAGTTCCTGTTCCTGCACCCATTGCCAGGGGCGGTCGCAGTCGGGAGTTTTCTTTTTCCCGTTCAGCGTGCAACGGAAGGCGTGCATGGTGATGGAGAAGTGGCTGTAGGCGTGGTTGACGATCGCAAGTTCCTTGCCGACAGTGACATAAAGTCCCGTTTCTTCTTGAATCTCACGCTGTACCGCCTGGGCTGGTGTCTCGCCTGGTTCCAATTTGCCGCCAGGGAACTCCCAAAGGCCGCCGAGCATCTGCTCGTCGGTGCGTTTCAAAATAAGCAGCCTGTCGCTGTCATAGATGAGACCTACCGCCACCTCATAGTGGGGCGGCTTCTTTTTGGGTTTCTTTTTCGGATAGTCCGCGATGACGTTTTCCAAGAAAGCCCTGCACCAGGGGGCAACGGGACACTGGGTGCAATCAGGCCCGGTTGGCTTGCAGATCAGCGCGCCTAATTCCATCATCGCCTGATTGAAAAGGCTGGGTGATTCGACAGTCTGGATAGTTTCCGTCAGTGCCTGGAAATAGTCCTTCTTAAGAGAAGGTGTATCAATCGGAGTGTCATCTTTCTGCATCCGTGCGCGGACGCGGAGGACATTGCCGTCCACAACCGCCACCTTTTGCCCGAAGCCCATGCTGGCCACGGCGGCAGCCGTGTAGTCGCCAATGCCAGGCAACTTGCGCAAGGCGTCAAACTCCGCAGGAATCTCTCCGCCCGCTGCGACAATCGCCTTTGCGCAGGCGTGCAGATGGCGTGCCCGTGAATAGTAGCCCAGCCCCTCCCACAGCTTCAGCACCAGCTCCTCAGGTGCTACGGCCAGATCGGCCAGCGTGGGGAAGGCGTGCATGAAGCGGTGGAAATAGGGAATGACCGTCGCCACCTGGGTCTGCTGAAGCATTACCTCGCTGACCAGGATGCGATATGGAGTGGCGGTCTCCCGCCACGGCATTTGCCTTTGGTTCTTCTCAAACCAACTGATGAGGGCATTAGGCCATTTGTCCTGCATGTTTTAGGGGCTTAGAAGCCTTGGGCGAGCATGGCGTCTGCGACCTTTGTGAAGCCTGCGATGTTGGCACCCATGACATAGTTGCCCTGGAAACCGTATCTAGCGGCGGCTTCGTATGCGTTGTCGTGGATGGCGGACATGATCTCGCGGAGCTTGTCATCGACCATCTTGGCGGTCCAGAGCATGCGTTCCGAGTTCTGGGACATCTCCAGACCAGAGGTCGCGACACCGCCCGCGTTGGCGGCCTTGCCAGGCGCATAGAGGATTCCAGAGGACTGGAAGACCTTGACGGCTTCGGGGGTGGAAGGCATGTTGGCTCCTTCCGCCACGAGTGTGCAGCCGTGCTTCACGAGGTATTCGGCCTCTGCGCCGTTCAGTTCGTTCTGCCTGGAGCAGGGGAATGCGCAATCGATCTTGTCGGCCACTTCCCAAGGACGTGCCTTGGGGAAGAACTTCGCGCCGTCGAACTGGTCCACAATCTCCTCCAGTTCGCCGCGGGCCTCTTCTTTGTAGCGTATCACTCTGCGCACATCATCTTCGGTCAGACCATCCTTCTTGAAGAGGACGCCTGAACGGTCGGAAAGGGTCATCACCTTGGCGGAGAGACTGATGAGTTTGAGGGCAGCATAGACGGCAACGTTGCCAGCACCAGAGATGACGCAGGATTTGCCGATCAGGGTTTCATGTTTGGTGGCAAGCATATTGGATGCGAAATAGACGGCACCATAGCCTGTGGCCTCGGGGCGGATCAGAGAACCGCCAAAGGAAATGGCCTTTCCTGTGAGCACACCGCTCCACTCGTTGGCGATGCGGCGGTACTGGCCGAAGAGGTAGCCGATTTCACGGGAACCCACATTCATGTCGCCTGCAGGGACGTCGGTATTGGGGCCAAGGTGGCGCTGAAGCTCCAGCATGAAGCTCTGGCAGAAGCGCATGACTTCACGGTCACTGCAGCGAAGGCCAGGCGTATGAGGGCTCTGCTTCGGATTGAAGTCCGAACCGCCTTTTCCGCCGCCGAGGGGCAGAGTGGTCAGAGAGTTCTTGAAGACCTGCTCAAAGGCCAAAAATTTGAGGACGGAGAGATTGACAGTGGGGTCGAAACGCAGACCGCCTTTGTAGGGGCCGATGGCGGAGTTGTATTGAATACGGTAACCGCGGTTGATGCGGATGATACCCTTGTCATCCATCCATGGAACGCTGAAGATGATGATTCGTTCGGGTTCGGTGAGGCGTTCAAGGATGGCGTTTTCCTCGTATTTGTTATTGCCTTCCAGAACGGGTTTCAAAGTGGTCAGGACCTCTTCCACGGCCTGGATGAATTCAGGCTGGTCGCTGTTTTTTTCCTTCACGCTGGAAAGGACACGTTCAATGTAGTTGCTCAAGATTTGGGTCTCCTTCTAAAAAAGGTTGTAATTAGCAGATATATGCAAAACTATAATATAATGCGAAAATTGATTTGTGTCGGATGCCTTGGCGTATTCTTATCATAAAGATGCAGTCACACGGACAAAAAAGGGCAGGGCTGCTTCCCAGTCCGAGAGAATCTTCTTTGCTTTGCTGGAGCCAGTCAGCTCTGCGTGCTGTGCGACCAGTGATTTCAGCAGCTGTGTTTCGGCTGAGGTGGAAAGAAGGTGTTCGGCAGAGAACTGCGCGTTCTTTTGTTGTTGAAGAAGCTTGTTGCGGAGATCATAGAGATAGATGCAGCCGCAGGAAATCTTCTCGCAGAAGTTGGCTCCTGGCTCGCTCAGGATGACCACGACACCGCCATGCATATTTGCGCAACCGTGGCTGCCGACGGAATCAACCACAAAAGTAATCCCCGAAACCAGGCCATCGCCAAAATAGTCGCCAGCGGAACCAACAAAATGAACCAGCATCTTTTCAGGTGGCAGTTCTCCATCCGCGTATTTTTTTGCCAGAAGAGTGGACAGCTTCTGCCCAACATGATGGTCTTCCGTGGTAATCGGGCATTTCACCATACGGGGTGGATGGCCTGTTGCTGGCAGCAACAACGGCAGCAGTTCACGTTCATCATAATTGTTGGGCTTTTTCACTTGTTTTTCCTATAAATGTGCAATTTGCTATTCCTCCATGCAAAAACAATGCCAACGTCAATGAGGTAATTTCGCCAGATGTGTTTGCATTTTCAAAGACAAAAACTATATTTTTGTTTACAAAAATTGTAAATACGGGATTCTGCCTTTACATTTCTTGAAATTACCTTTTGGAAGAGAGTGCAATACGCGTTTTCTGACTGGATTTTCAAGTTTGGCTTTGCCTATGCTATTGGCATGATATTTGCTCTATTGTCTTAGTTGCATATGTCAATGGCCGAGAAACAGGGCACAGTTGGCATTTGCAGGAGGTGATTTCATTGAAATTACCTCGCAGGAATAAGACAATGACGACCATGTTACCAGAAATAGCTGTTCTTCAGGAAATCACCTATGTGGTGGTGCATGAGAGGAATGTGCGCCGCCTTCTTAACGAGGTGATTGAGATACTGGAGCGCAGAATGGGGATGCTCCGCGGCACCTTTACCCTGCTGGAGGGAGATGAGCTGCGCATTGAGGCGTCTGCGTGGAAACTGAATTCGGAGGAGCGCGTGCTGGGTAGGTACCATGTCGGCGAGGGCATCACGGGACTGGTGGCGAAGACTGGGAAGGCGGAGGTGGTGCGGGATGTCCGCCAGGATTCGCGTTTCCTGAATCGCACGAAGAGCCGCAGTCCGCAGGAACCTCTTTCATTCATCTGCGTGCCGTTGATTCGTCTGGGGCAGGTCATCGGGACCTTGTCCGTTGACCGTGAGATTCGCAAGAATGACGATGCCCTTGCCAAGGATGTTGCCTTTTTGGAGATTATCGCGAACATCACGGCGGAGGCGGCATCCGTATGCCGTGAGGAGTGCGCCGAGCGGGAGGCGTTGCAGAAGGAGAACCGCGATTTGCGGCGCAGGCTTCCCAATACCTTGGAGCAGTTTATCGGGACGGGGGAGAAGATGCGACTGGTTTCGGAGCAGATTCTCCAGGTTGCGGCCAGCAATGCAACTGTGCTCATACGCGGTTCCAGCGGCACGGGCAAGGAATTGGTCGCCAGGGCGATACAACGGCTTTCGGACCGCAGCAAAAAGCCGTTCATCGTGCTGAACTGCGCTGCGCTTCCCGAGGCCCTGGTGGAATCGGAGTTGTTTGGCCATGAGCGCGGGGCTTTCACGGATGCCCGTGAACAGCGCATCGGGCTGGCGGAGGAGGCAAATGGCGGAACGCTGTTCTTGGATGAAATCGGTGATCTGCCCATCTCTGTGCAGGTCAAACTGCTTCGTTTTCTTCAGCAGCGAACCTTTTCCCGTGTCGGCTCTAATGTCGAATACCATAGCGATGTGAGATTCATCGCGGCCACCAGCCGAAACCTGGAGGAACTCATGGAGAAGAAACTCTTCAGAGAGGACTTGTACTACCGCTTGTCCGTTTTCCCCATCTTTCTGCCAGACTTGGCTGAGCGGACGGAGGACATTCTGCCGCTTGCGCAACATTTCCTCTCGGTCATGAGCGAGAAGTACGGGAAGCAGGTAACACGGATTTCCTCGCCTGCGGCAAACCAGCTTCAGGCATATTCCTGGCCTGGGAACGTTCGGGAGCTGGAGAACTGCATCGAGCGTGCGGTTCTTACGGCGAAGGATGATTGCATCCATTGCTACAATCTGCCGCCTGCCTTGCAGCCGCCCGATTTTATCGAGACTCCTTTTGCACAGGATGAACATCTCACCTTCGCAAGCCAGTTGGCACTGGCGGAGAAGCATATTTTGAAGAATGCGCTCAAGCGCTATGACGGGAACCGAACGGCTGCGGGGCGCGAGTTGGGCCTTTCCCCACGCATGATGAACTACCGTCTGAACAAGGCAGGGATTAAATGAGTTATACAGCAATCATCGACTATGGTGCAGGCAACTGCACAAGCGTGGCAAGCGCCCTTGCGGCGGTTGGCGGCAAGGCCATCGTCACGCGGGATGCACGGGCTATCATGGAGGCGGAAAGGGTGGTTTTCCCTGGAGTGGGGGCTGCCAAGAGCGCTATGGACAATCTCATGAAGCTGGGACTGGCCGATGTCGTGCGCTCCGTCGCCACCTCTGACAAGCCTTTTTTGGGCATTTGCCTTGGAATGCAGATTCTATTCGAGTATTCGGAAGAGGATGGCGGCGTCGAGCTGCTGGGGCTTCTGCCTGGCAGGGTACGCCGCTTCCCCGATGTGCCGGGCTTCAAGATTCCTGAAATCGGCTGGAACCAGGTCAACAACGGGAAAGAGTACTATTTTGTGCATTCCTACTATGCGGAGTTGGGACCCTACACGATTGGCACAACGGAATATGCAGGGGTTACCTTTACCAGCAGCGTGCGTAAAGGGAAGATGCTTGCCACGCAGTTTCATCCAGAGAAGTCAGGCAAGGCAGGGCTGGAACTTTTGAAGGAGTTTTTATCATGCTGACGAAACGGGTCATTCCCTGTCTGGACGTCCGCCAGGGACGGGTCACCAAAGGGGTGAAGTTCAAGAACAACATTGACCTTGGGGACCCCGTGGAGATGGCGGTCGCCTATTCGGATGGCGGAGCCGACGAGCTTGTCTTCTACGACATTACCGCCTCTGCCGAACACCGTCCCATTGACATCGGGATGGTGAAGGAAGTGGCAGCCGCCATCCACATTCCGTTTGCTGTTGGTGGTGGCGTCTCATGCATCCATGACATGGAGCGGGTCATATTGGCTGGGGCGGAGAAGGTTTCCGTCAACTCCCTTGCCATACAGCGTCCAGAGATCATCGCAGACGGGGCCGCGGTTTTTGGTAGGCAATGCATTGTCCTGGGGATGGATCCTGTGCGCAACGCATCCTGCCCAAGCGGATATGAGATAACCATGCAGGGCTTTCGCGTCCGTACGGGGATGGATGCCCTTGAGTGGGCAAAGCGCGCGGTAGAGCTTGGTGCAGGGGAAATTGTTGTCAATTCCGTGGATGCGGATGGGACGCGGGAGGGGTTTGAGATGACGATTACGCGCATCATCGCCGATGCCGTTGTCGTGCCTGTTGTCGCCTCTGGCGGGGCAGGCAAGCCTGAGCACCTGGTCAGTGTCTTCCGTGAAGCACATGCGGATGCGGCGATTGTGGCGGGGATGATTCACACAGGGGACTATACCATCACGCAAATCAAACGGGTAATGCAGGAGGCGGGCATTCCGACACGAATGAGTTACTGAGGCACACGCCTGTCCTGTGCGCCGAGCTTCAGCTTGGGGAAAAAACAACCATATAGACAGAGGAACACATGAGCAGACAATGGATTGCCATTTTGGACTATGGCTCCCAATATACGCAGCTGATTGCACGGCGCATCCGCGAGATGGAGGTCTATTCGGAGATTATCCCGTGGAATACCACCGCAGACGAGCTTCGCAAGAGGATGCCTGCGGGCATCATTCTTTCAGGTGGCCCGAATAGTGTTTTTGAAAAGGATGCGCCGACCATTGACACGGAGATATTCAAACTCCAGGTGCCAGTGCTGGGAATATGCTACGGAATGCAGTTGCTCTCCTATACGATGGGCGGGCGTGTTGTGCCTGGAACCGAGCGTGAATACGGAAAGATGCCGATTGAGATATTGCCTGGCAACCCGCTGTTCAACGACATTCCCTCGACCATCACGGTCTGGATGAGCCATGGGGACAGAGTGGAGGCGATTCCCGCCAGTTTCACACGTGGGGCACTTTCCGCGACATGCCCCTTCGCCGCGATGTTTGACAATGAACAGCGTTTCTATGCCCTGCAGTTCCACCCAGAGGTGGTCCATACTCAGTATGGCACGCAGATTCTGCGGAATTTTGTTCTGGGCATTTGCAAGTGTGTGCAGGATTGGAAGTTGACCTCCTGGGCGGATGACACCATTGCCCGTTTGAAGGCGCAGATTGGCGATGACGAGGTGGTGCTTGGGCTTTCTGGCGGCGTGGATTCGTCGGTTGTGGCTGTGCTGCTCAATCGTGCCATTGGCAAGAGGCTCCATTGCATCTTCGTCGATAACGGCCTGCTGCGCTATCAGGAGGCGGAGCAGGTGGCGCAGATGTTCAGGGACAATCTTGGGCTGGACCTGACGGTGGTTCATGCAGCGCAACGCTTCTATGACGCGCTCAAGGGGTTGGAGAATCCAGAGGATAAGCGCAAGGCCATAGGACGCCTCTTCATCGATGTATTCGCGGAGGAGGCGCGCCGCTTCAGCCATTGCCGCTATCTGGCTCAGGGAACCATCTATCCAGATGTGATTGAGAGCCGTTCTCCGCGCAAAGGCCCCTCGCAAACTATCAAGAGCCACCATAATGTGGGGGGATTGCCAGAAGACCTTAAATTCGAGCTGGTTGAACCGCTTCGGGAGCTTTTCAAGGACGAGGTGCGCGGGGTCGGGCGTCATCTTGGATTGGCCGATGCACTTCTGGACAGGCAGCCATTTCCTGGGCCAGGTCTGGGGGTGCGCATTGTCGGCGAGGTTACCGAAGAGAAGGTCAGGCTGTTGCAGCAGGCCGACATCCGTGTGCAGGAGGAGATACGGAAGCTGCCTGACTATAAGAACATCTGGCAGACCTTCGCGGTTCTCTTGCCCGTCAAGAGCGTCGGCGTGATGGGTGACCAGCGCACATACGAATATACTTGCGTCATTCGCAGCGTCAATTCGCTGGATGCGATGACGGCAGATTGGACGCGGCTGCCTTACGACGTGATGGCTCGGATGTCGAACCGCATCATCAACGAGGTGCGCGGCATCAACCGAGTGGTTTACGATATATCCTCGAAGCCGCCAGCGACCATTGAATGGGAATAAACATCGAAATCAATAATAAGGAGACAAAGAAAAATGAATTACGACAAACAACACGCTCTTTTGGAAACCGTCATTCCTGAACTGAACGCCCCGATTCGGGGAAAGGTTCGTGATGTCTATGACCTGGGGGAGACGCTCCTGTTCATTGCCACTGACCGCATCAGCGCCTATGACTGTATCATGCCCAATGGAATCCCTGGAAAGGGGAGGGTGCTCACTCAAATCACCCTGAACTGGTTTAAGATACTGACGGGTATCCCCAACCACCTGGTGACGGCAAATGTCGCGAAATATCCTGCTGCACTGCAGAAATACGCCGCGGATTTGGATGGACGCTCCATGATTGTCAAGAAGCTGAAGATGCTGCCAGTGGAGTGCATTGTTCGAGGCTATTTGTCGGGTTCTGGCTGGGAAAGCTACCAGAAGAGCAGGACGGTCTGTGGTATTTCCCTGCGTGAGGGCTACCTGAAGTCCGCGAAGTTGGACGAGCCGATTTTCACTCCGACCACGAAGGCGCAGTCTGGCCATGACATGCCGATTGACGTTGCTTCGCTGGGGGGCATCATCGGCTCGGAGATGGCTGAGAAGCTGAAGGATGCGGCCATCTCCATCTATCGCCAGGCGGCGGAGTTCGCACTTGGACGCGGCATCATCATCGCCGACACGAAGTTTGAGTTTGGCGTGGATGAAAAGGGCGAGCTCGTGCTGGCTGACGAGGTGTTAACTCCCGATTCGAGCCGTTTCTGGCCAGTTGCCTCATACGAGCCAGGCAAATCCCAGCCTTCGCTGGACAAGCAGTTTGTCCGCGACTGGCTTGACAGCGTGAATTTCAACCGTCAGCCGCCTGCACCTGAGCTTCCCGCCGAGATTGTCGCGAAGACGGCGGAGAAGTACAACGAAGCCTTGAAGGTTCTTACACGGTAATTTGACAAGGAAGCACATCCATGAATTACGATACTTACCAAAGTCCCTTTTCAACTCGCTATGCCAGCAAGCAGATGCAGCATATTTTCTCGGATGAGCACAAGTTCCAGACCTGGCGCAGCCTCTGGATTGCACTCGCAGAGGCGGAAAAGGAGCTGGGGCTTGACATCACCGACGCGCAGATTGCACAGTTGAAGGAGCACGCCCTTGACATCAATTTCGAGGAGGCAGAGGCACGCGAGAAGGTGGTCAGGCATGATGTCATGAGCCATGTCTATGCATATGGCCTGCAGTGTCCCGATGCAAAAGGCATCATCCACTTGGGGGCGACCTCCTGCTATGTCGGCGACAACACCGACCTGATAATCATGCGGGAGGCGTTGTCTATTCTGCGAGGAAACCTGGTGACGGTCATCAGCCATCTGGCCACCTTCGCGGAACGCTATGCGGCTCAGCCGACCCTTGCCTTTACCCATTTCCAGCCTGCACAGCCTACGACGGTCGGCAAGCGTGCCACCTTGTGGATACAGGATCTCATGTCTGATGTGGAGGACTTGGACTATGTGGCGGAGGGGCTGCGTTTGCTTGGCTCAAAGGGGACCACAGGCACGCAGGCCAGTTTCCTGGAGCTTTTTGGCGGAGACCATGCACGCTGTGAAAAGCTGGACGAGCTGATCGCTACGAAGATGGAGTTTCCTGGATGCTATCCCGTTTCGGGGCAGACATATTCGCGGAAAATCGATGCCAGGGTGTTGAACGTGCTTTCAGGCATTGCCCAGAGCGCTGCGAAGTTCTCCAACGACATCCGCCTTCTTCAGCATCTGAAGGAGGTTGAGGAGCCGTTTGAGAAGAGTCAGATCGGCTCTTCGGCGATGGCTTATAAGCGCAACCCGATGCGCAGTGAACGGATGGCCTCCATCGCGCGTTATGTCATCTGCGATGCGTTGAACCCAGCCATCACCGCCGCCACGCAATGGTTTGAGCGTACGCTGGATGATTCTGCCAACCGGCGTGTCGCCATTGCGGAGGCCTTCCTGGCCGTGGACGGCATTCTCACGCTGTACAGCAACATCTCCAACGGTCTGGTTGTCTATCCCAAGGTCATCGCGCGTCATCTTGAGCAGGAACTGCCCTTCATGGCCTCGGAGAACCTGATGATGGATGCCGTTAAGGCGGGCGGAGACCGTCAGGAACTTCACGAGATCATCCGTGTGAATGCACAAGCTGCAGCGGCGAATGTGAAACTTAAAGGTGGTGCAAACGACTTCCTTGAACGTCTGGCGAAAGACAAGCATTTTGCAAAGCTGGGGCTGGATTTGAAGAGCCTTCTGGACCCACGGCGCTATGTTGGGCGCGCGCCAGAGCAGACCAAGGGGTATCTGAAGAGCTGTGTGAAACCATTCCTGGCGAAGAATGCAGGCTATGCCAGCGAGAGCGGCGAGGTCACCATTTGATTTGGGATGTACGTCGCGTTTCGCGAGACACAGAGGTTGCCACTCGTTTTTTGCTGTGCTGAAGTGCAGGGCACAGAACAGGTTGCTGGCTTGCTCTGGGAATAAGGAAAGGCCTCGAATTGTGCTATTATAAATCCAAGGAGATACAAATGTCAACGATTGTAGTAGTGGGAACCCAATGGGGGGATGAAGGCAAAGGGAAGATTGTGGATTTCCTGGCGTCGCAGGCGGATGTGGTTGCCCGTTTTCAAGGTGGAAGCAACGCGGGCCATACCGTGACGAACGAAGGGCGTGAATACAAGTTGCATCTGCTTCCCTCTGGCATCCTCTACTCTGGCTGCACCTGTGTCATCGGCAATGACGTGGTGCTTGATCCAAAGCTGCTGCTGGATGAAATCGATTCCATGAAGGCGTTGAACCGTCCGATGGGGACTTTGCGCATTTCGAATCGCTGTCATGTGGTAATGCCCTACCACAAGCGTCTGGATGCGCTTCAGGAGCAGTTCCGCGGCAGTTCGAAGGTTGGCACGACGGGACATGGCATTGGGCCGTGCTATGCGGATGCCGCCGACCGCATTGGCATCCGCGTGGTCAGTTGGATGGACAAGGAGGCGTTTGCCACCGAATTGAAGGCGGCGTTGGCCTACAAAAACAAATTGTTGACGAATGTCTTCGGTGCAGAACCCTTTGACTTCCTGGAGATTTTCGACGAGTATTGCGGCTATGCGGAGCGTCTGCGTCCATACGTCTGCGACACCTCTTCTTTGATGAACAAGTTGATTGATGAAGACAAGCGGATTCTTTTCGAGGGGGCGCAGGCCGCCATGCTGGATTTGTCGCATGGCACCTATCCTTTTGTCACCAGTTCGCATCCGACGGCGGGAGCGGCCTGCATCGGGCTGGGAATTGGTCCGAAATGCATCCAGAAGGTTGTCGGCGTCGTCAAGGCATACGCCACGCGCGTCGGCGAAGGCCCCTTCCCGACAGAGCAGTTGAACGAAAACGGTGTGAAACTGCGCGAAATCGCCCATGAATACGGGGCGACGACAGGGCGTCCGAGGCGGACGGGGTGGCTGGACATGAGCGTCGTCCGCTATGCGGCGCAGATAAACGGACTGGATTGCATCGCCATTACGCGATTGGATATTTTGGATACCTTCCCTGAGATTAAAATCTGCACAGGGTACAGGCTGAACGGCGAGGCCTTGCATGAGTTTCCCGCCAGCCTGAAGGTATTGGGGCAGGTGGAGCCTGTCTATGAAACCTTGCCAGGGTGGATGTGCGACACCAGCGCCATTCGCGAGTATAGTAAGTTGCCAGCTAATTGTCGCGCATACGCGGAGCGCATTGCGGAACTTGCGGGAACCCGTCTTGGCATCGTTTCCGTCGGGCCTAGTCGTGAACAGACTATCGTGCTTGAGAAGATGTTCTAAAGACAATGCCTTCATCTTGGCCTCAAGTCATGTTCCGTTTGGGCGCAGTCTGTTTTTTGTTTATGCTTCTTTGCAGTTGCAGATGTCTGAATACAAAGACTGATGAGAAGCCATTGGATGTGACGATTGAGCCCTGTATTTTGACTCGTAATCCCTGTTACACAGCAGGACGGAAGATCGACGTGAAGGGATTGATGCTTCATTCGGTCGGGTGTCCTGTCCCTTCAGGGGAACGTTGGGTGAAATTGTGGAACCGTAAAGATTACGGGCGTGCTTGCGTCCATGGTTTTATTGATGCGCACTCAGGCGTCGTCTATCAGACGCTTCCCTGGGACCATCGTGGGTGGCACTGCGCCTCGGGCCCCAAGGGAAGCGGCAACAACACGCATATTGGCGTGGAGATGTGTGAGCCCGAGTTTCTGAAATACACGCATGGTGCGACGTTCGTCTGCTCCAACGAGGCGGCCTCTCGCGAGATGGTCCAGCGGACATATTGTTCCGCCGTCAATCTTTTTGCTTACTTGTGCAATCGATTTCAATTGAATCCAGAGGAGCCAGGGGTGATTGTCTCCCACGCGGAGGGAAACTGCCTAGGCATTGCTTCAGCGCACAGCGACCCCGAACATCTTTGGCGGCAGCTGAAGATGCCGTTGAACATGGACAGCTTTCGCCAGGATGTCGCGAAAAAGCTACGTGTTTATAATCACCCCTTCAGGAAACACCTGTCAAGTGGGCGTCGGACAAAACACCAGATTTGCCATTATGGCACCCGAGGGTAGGAGATCAAAAAAGGGAATTATATACTTTCGTTGCCGATTAGACTTCACCAACAGAGAAGAGCCGCGTAAGCGGTGGCAGGAGCATAGTCGTGGGTGGAGCGAAGCCGCGATAGCGGTGAAGCGAAAACCACGGTCAGATGACCACTCCAGTCCCCTGTGCGCCGTGCCGCGTAGCGTAGCGGCACGGCGTATTTTGGCCATCGACCAGTGAGGGACAAGGTCATCAGGAAACTCAAGTATATAATTCCCCCAAAAAAAGGGGCTGTTGCACCATGTTTTGCAACAGCCCCCATGATGAGAGTGATCGATTTAGAAAAGCGGGTTATTTAAGTTTCCAAAGTTTGCCATTGGGGTCGGAGTAGTTGAGGGCTTCGCAGTGGCCGTCAACCATGACGGCATTGAAACAGTTGTTATGACGGACGCCGAGGCGGCACTGGGCATGTCCAATGGTAAGGCTTTCGGCTGGAGCCGCCCAATAGCGGACTTCTGTGTTGATGGCGTCAACGCAGTTGGCCGTCTCGGACGGCGTCTTGAACTCGTGGAGCTTGTAGAGGGTTCCAGTCTTGACAATGGCGCTGCATGTCGTATAGCATCTGCTGTAACTGGTCTTGAAGGGGTTGTCGTAGTGAATAGAGTCGGTTGAATCGGGGCGGTAGGTATTATAACTGATTGGCGTGGCGTGAGCGGGGCAGACAACCATCTTGTAGTCGCCAAGATAGACAGGAGCGATGGCATCCTGCCACCAATAGAGAGGGGCCTGGCCAGAGGCGACGGCATAGTTGTAGAGATAGCAGTTGTAGTCCTCGAATTCCTGGGAGTACATGGCGAGGCCGAGTCCAATCTGCTTGAGGTTGCTGGTACAGGAGATAGCGCGTGCCTTTTCACGTGCCTTGGCAAGGGCAGGTAGCAGCATGGCGGCCAGGATGGCGATGATGGCGATGACGACCAGAAGTTCAATCAATGTAAAGCGTAGCGTTTTCATGGATTCCTTTCGATGATAAAACACAACTAGATGATAAAACACAACTAATTTACTTCATCTTTTCTCAAATGCTATTTAGGAGGATTTAATTTGGAGGTTTCGTTGTTGGATTTGAATCAGTTGTTTGTCTTTGATGTGATGGTTCCCTCGTCCCAGACGTTCATGAAGACACCGTCCTTGTTGACTTCGATGGCGGTCTGTGGGGCGGCATGGCCGTCCAAGAAGGCGACATTCATCGCCTTGCCGTGGGCTCCGTAGGTTGGACCCACGTTGGTGAAGGTGGCTGCCTTGTTCGAATGTGCGATATTGTATCCAGCAGAAAGGCTGAAACCGATTGCAGATTCCCCGACGCGGCCATGTTCATTGGCGACGATATATTGTTTCCAGTCCTCCTGGAAGAGGATGGTCTGGGAAAGGTTTCTTTTCACGCTGGCTTCGTGCGGAAGGGGGGTGATACCAGAAACGGTGGAGTTCACGCCCAGAAATGCATTATAGACATAGTCAGTCACTACGGCCTTGGCGTGCCACGTGCCCACATGGTCTGAATTGGACGGGCAGAGGAACATCGGATAATACAGTGTTGAAGGATTCTTTTCCTCGTATCTGAGGAAGATGGATTTTGCCTTTGCCTCCGAATGTTTGCCGAAAATGTCGAAGTGATAGATATACTCGCTCCAGTAGAATGAATAATAGGGGTTGGTTGCGCTGAGGTAGTGCTTGCTGGAGAAGGGTAGATAGTACCCATTGTAGTCGCCCGTGTAGATAAGGTAGTGCATGCTGGATTGCTTCAGGTTGTTCAGGCAGGCGGTGCTACGCGCCTTTTCGCGTGCCTTCGCAAGTGCGGGCAGCAGCATGGCTGCCAGGATGGCGATGATGGCGATGACAACTAAAAGCTCAATCAAGGTAAAACGCAGAAGTCTCATTGTTCTTCTCCTGTGTTGTTCGAGAATATTCGTAATAGATTTTCTTTCAGTTACTAATTATACTGTAATCCTACCAAAAAACAAGTATCAAGAATGTTTTTTGTGAGAAAAAGAGCTTGATGGATTTGCAAAGCGAATATGAGATATTATATTTTTATTAGTTTAAATTCTGACAGAAAGATAATGGCATTGAATCATTCAGATTTGCAGAAGCGTAGCTGCGAGAGTTTTGCACCAACGGCATTTGTGCAGTTGGGCACTATTGCTATTTCCATTATCGCCATTATCATTATTAGTTAGGTCGCCCGTTGGTCCTGCATGGCAAGATACGGGCGATTCAGATAGCCCGTATCTGAATAATTCCCCGTGCCTTCTGTGCATTAAATAGAAAGAGTGTAATTTAGTGCAAAAGGTTAATCGAACAATGGAAAACATCAAGCAACTTGCAATGAGGGTCCAGGAGTTGAGGACCCAGAAAAAGCTTACCGTTCCGCAGATGGCGGAGATGCTGGGAGTCACCCCTGAGGAGTACCAGAGCTATGAGGATGGCTCCAAGCAGGCTCCCTTCTCTTTCTATTATAATTTGGCGGAGCATTTTGGCCTGGATGTATCGTCCATCATCAGCGGCGAGGCGCCCAATCTAGCGGTTTACACCGTGACCAGGGATGGCAAGGGCTTCCCCTTTGTGCGCCGTCCTGGCTTTTCATATCTGCATCAGGCCATCCGCATGAAGGAACGCACGGGCGAGCCGTTCATCGTGACGGCGCCGTGTAGCCAGCAGGATGAGCTGGTGCACTACTCGGAGCACAATGGCCAGGAGTTCGACCTCATCCTGTCGGGCACGCTGAAGATTTTCCTGCGCGACAAGGAAGAGGTGCTGAACCAGGGGGACAGCATCTATTTCGACGGCAGGGAGCCGCACGCCATGCAGGCAATCGGCGGGCAGCCCTGCAAGTTCCTCTCCATTGTCATGCACGGGAAATACGACGATGCGCGCCCCGACCGCTTTGCATATGCCCCCAAGAAGCGTGCAGAAAAGACGCAGACGGATGCAAAAAAACTTCTTTATCAGGAGTATATGGAAGAGGAATGGAATGAAGACGGAGTCTTGAAGAACGTCAAATTCCATATCCCTGAGAACTTCAACTTCGCCTATGATGTCCTGAAGCGTCTGGCGGAGAAATGCCCTGACAAGGTTGCGATGCGTTGGCTTTCCAATGAGAAGCATTTGCATGACTTCACCTTCCGCGAGATATCCGACAATGCGATGCGAACGGCTAACCTCTTCTATTCACTGGGCATCCGCAAGGGGGACCGCGTGATGCTGGTGCTGAAGCGCCACTATCAGTTCTGGTTCATCCTGAACGCTTTGCATGCTATTGGTGCAGTGGCAATTCCTGCCTCCTGTCAGATGACGGCCCATGACTTTGAATACCGCTTCAAGAGGGCGGATGTGAAATATGTGGTCTGCTCGGCGGATGGCAACATCACACGCGAGGTCGATGCAGCGGCGGAGAACTCCAGCATCAAACTCAAGATTTCCGTGAATGGCAAAAAGGACGGCTGGCTTGACTACGATGCCCTCTACCCGAGTTTTGAGCCTGATTTCCCGCGTCCTGCGGATCTCAAGGTTTCGGACACGATGTTGATATTCTTCAGCTCGGGCACCACGGGCTTCGCTAAGATGGTGGAACACGACTATGCCTATCCGCTGGGCCATATCATGACGGCGCGCCATTGGCACAAGGTCAACCCCGACGGGTTGCATTTCACCATCGCCGACACGGGCTGGGGAAAGGCTCTGTGGGGTAAAATCTACGGTCAGTGGCTCTGCGAGGCAGGTGTCTTCACATATGACTTCGATCGTTTCCACGCTGCGGAGATATTGCCGATGTTCAAGCAATACGGCATCACGACGCTTTGCGCGCCACCCACCATCTTCCGCTTCATGGTCAAGGAGGACCTCTCCAAATACGATTTCTCAACGCTGGAGCATGTGACCACTGCAGGTGAGGCAATGCCTCCCGAGGTCAGCGAGGCCTTCAGGCGCGTTTCTGGGCAGTTGCCGTTCGAGGGATTTGGACAGACGGAGACCACGCTGGTGGTCGGGACGTTCTCCTTCATGAAGCCGCGACCAGGCTCAATGGGCAAGGCGAATCCACAGTACGACGTGGCACTTCTGGATTCAGATGGACACCCCGTCGCCTCTGGCGAGACTGGCGAGATCTGCATCAGAGCGAAACGCGAAGGCAATCACCCCTGCGGGCTCTTCCGCAGTTATATGAAGTCAGAGGAGGATACAAATGCCGCCTGGCACGATGGCTTCTACCACACGGGCGACCAGGCGTGGCGGGACGAGGATGGCTATTTCTGGTACGAGGGGCGTGCGGATGACATCATCAAGACCTCGGGCTACCGCGTGGGTCCCTTCGAGGTGGAAAGCGTGCTGATGGAACTACCCTACATCCTCGAATGCGCGGTGACGGGCGTTCCCGACCCTGTGCGCGGGAAAGTTGTCAAGGCGACTATCGTACTGGTCAAGGGAAAGGAGCCTTCAAATGCACTGGTTGAGGAGATCAAGGAGTATGTGAAGACGCATACCGCACCATACAAATATCCGCGCGTCATTGAGTTCGTGAGCGAATTGCCCAAGACCGTGAACGGCAAAATACGCCGTGCCGCCATCCGTGCGCAGTCCGAGCAAAAATAGGCGTTAAGGCATAAAAGACTGGCGGCGACAAAAATCAAGTTTTGTCGCCGCCAGTCTTTTATGCCAATTGACGGGGAGGGAAAAACCAGAAGCGTTTTCGGGTGATTTAGTGGGAATGTGGAGCCGCAGAATCAATGAAAAGGATCGACTGGTTTATCATGTTGAGGAAGAAACAGAAACAATAACTGTTTTGCAATGCAGAAGACATTATTCTGATCGATAATGCTCAAAAATGTTTTTTCATTATAACGGCTCAATATCTGAAAAGCTGGGGTGGTGTTTGTCCTTTTCCGAAAGAATCCACTCAGACGGGCTGAGATGCCAGTCGATTCCAAGTGCGGGGTCGTCAAAGCGCATTCCGCGTTCAGAGGCGGGGTTGTAGTAATTGTCGCATTTGTAGGTGAAAACGGCTTCTGGGGACAAGACCGCGAAACCGTGGGCGAAACCTTGCGGTATGAAGAGCTGGCGTTTGTTTTCACCTGAAAGTTCCAAGGCAACGTGCTTCCCAAATGTCGGGGAACCTTTTCGTATATCGACGGCAATGTCCAGCACGGTTCCTGAAATCACACGCACCAATTTTGCCTGGGTGTAGGGGGCAACCTGCCAGTGGAGCCCCCGAAGGACGCCATAGGTGGATTTAGATTCATTGTCCTGCACAAAATCACATGTGATGCCCAGTTCCTCGAAATTGGTTTTTCTCCATATTTCGAGGAAGTAGCCTCGGTTGTCAGCAAACACTTTAGGTTCCAGGATGAGCAGGCCTTTTATCGCAGTTGGGATGACTTTCATTGCTATTTTCAGGGATTGTGGGACACGCTAGTTTGCTTTTCTGCTATTTGAGGGTAAAGTAACAATTTTATTATTACCTCCGCAGTGTATAATTTACACTGTAACCGTATAAAAATCAACAATCCATTAAGGAATTGTTTGGAAAAAACAGTGTGTGATATTGGGTATGAGCAAGGATTGTTTTTCAAGTCGCATTGGTTATGTTCTGGCGGCAGCAGGGTCTGCCGTGGGTTTGGGCAATATCTGGCGTTTCCCGTATTTAACGGCCAAGTACGGCGGTGGGATTTTTCTCTTAACTTATCTGGTGCTTGTCCTGACTTTCGGCTATTCCCTGTTGATTGCCGAGAACTGCATCGGGCGCATGACGGGGAAAGGCCCCATTGGAGCCTTTCGCGACCTATGCGCAGGGAAAAGCTCCTTCTTGGGAAAGGTGCGTATCGGCGGGTGGCTCAATTCGATAGCCCCTGTCATCATTGTTCCATATTACTGCGTCATTGGCGGATGGGTCACCAAATACTGTGTTGCGATGATGGTGAACCCTATTTCACGTTTCGATAAAGATGCAATGGTGGAGGTGGGAGGCGTTATGAAGGATGCCTCTACCGTCTATTTTACCAGTTTTATTACCTCCACTTGGGAACCAATTCTCTTTTTCCTGATTTTTACCGTCATCCTGATTGCCGTGGTTGCCATGGGGGTTGAGAAGGGTATTGAGCGTTTCAACAAAGTGTTGATGCCTCTTCTGGTGCTAATGTGCGTGGGCATCTGCATCTATTGCTGTTTCCTGCCCAATGCAGGCGATGGTTTCCGTTATTACCTTCTTCCCGACAAAAGTCAATTCAGTTATATGACTGTGGTGGCGGCGATGGGGCAGCTCTTCTTTTCGCTTTCGATCGCCATGGGCATCATGGTCACATACGGCTCCTATATGCGAAAGGAGGACAATCTTGTCGCCAATGTCAACCATGTGGAAATCTTCGATACTGGCGTCGCCTTTCTGGCGGGCATGATGATCATCCCAGCCGTGGTCTCCTTTGGTGGCAAAGAGGCGGCTGAAGCTGCTGGCCCAGGGCTGGTCTTCTGCACCATGCCGAAGGTTTTTGCCTCCTTCCCAGGCGGGCGTTTTGTCGCCATCGTCTTCTTCCTGCTGGTGTTGTTTGCGGCGGCTACCTCTGCCATCTCATTGTTGGAGACCAATGTCCAGACCATCGGGCAGGAATTGAAGATGAGTCGCAAGAAGGCGATTGTCTGCGGTTTTGCCGAAATCGTCGTTTGGGGCATTATCACGATTTTGGGGTACAGCGTCTTGTCCAGTATCCATCCGCTGGCCTTCATTGAGCGTTACAAGGGAATGGATATTTTGGATACTACGGACTTTATCGCCAACAATGTCATCATGCCTCTGGGGGCGATTTTCACCACTATCCTTGTGGTCGCAGTCATCGGGCTGGAGAGTTTTTGCAAGGAGGTGGACGGCAATGAGAAACGCTGGAAGCGCCGCGGTGTTTTCCAGTTCTGCATGTGCGTCATTGTCATTCCCTGCTTGCTAATCGTCCTGCTCAATTCCATTGGTGTCTTGAAGTGATTGGCCTTTTTTCCAGTTGTCTAATAAAAAAAGACATTTTCATTGGACAACTGGAAAAAAGGGTATATATTAAGGGGTGTTTTATAGAAGGCGTGGTAGCCAAGCGGTTAGGCAGAGGTCTGCAAAACCTCCTACACCGGTCCAACTCCGGTCCACGCCTCCAGTTTTGCTCATTTTCGCATGGCAACTCAACAATTGGGTTGCCTTGTGTTTATTTATTGTATCCTAATGTTATAGACGGGTGGAGATTCTCCCCGAATGGCCAAGAAGAACAGAATATACGATTTTGACGACGAAGACGATGTGGTCATAGACAAGAAGACCAAGCGTCGCATGGAACGTGCGAAAAATCGTGAGACGCAGCAGCGCAAGCAGGAAGAGGAGGTTGTCGAGGAGCCAGTCGAAGAATCTGGTCCTGACGTCATGAGCGAGATAGCTCTCCTTTGCCAGGAAAATCGCTGGCGTGAAGCCGTGTTGCTGGGGCATGGAGCCTTGGAGGAGGCGAAAGCAGAAGGTAAAGAGGATATGGCCTTCTCCCTTTCCATGGCCATGACGAAAATTGAGATGTCGTGGCGGCGTCAGATGGCAGCCGCCTTTATGAGCAAAGCGAAGGAAATGCTGAAGAAGGAGTATCTCCTGGATGTTGGAGAATAATGAAAAGATCCAAGGCGTGGATCTGAAGGCCGTCTTTACGAAGATGTTGTCCGAGGTTCCATGGGACAACCTGAAAGTCTATATCCTGTCCAATGCGCAGATTATGAAGTTCTGCACGCAGGGCGGATTTCGTCTGGATGTAAAATTGCGCAAGCGCTTCGAGGGCGTGATTCTGCGCGAGGTTGAGAAGAGCGACTACTCTGAAATCCAGTGCAATGGTGTTTTTGCCGCATGGTATCCTGTGCACAAAGAATTGCATGAGGCCCTGGAGACCTATTTCCATTCCGAGGAATATGAGACGTATCGCAAGGACAACGGGCTTGGCGATGACGAGTATGTGCTCAGCGATGAGAAATTCAATGCCTTCTACAGCGTCAACGACTTTGAAGTCTGGCGCATTCTGCTCTGCTTCAGTCCCTTGAAGTTCAAGAAAGAGCAGGTTGATAAGATTCTTGAGGACAAGAGCAACAACGCGGATATCATGGAGCGCCTTACGGCTGCTGAATCCGAGCGGGACGAGCTTTCAAAGAAGAACGCCTCCATGGCCGCCGATTTGGAGAAGTTGCGCCAGAAACAACAGGCAGACCAGGCAGAGCTTTTGGAATTGCGCAAGCAGTTGCGCCAGGCCAGAAGTGATGCGGATGCTGCTGAGAAGCGTGTCGCCACCGCCGTTGCGGAAATGAAGCGTTCCAACCAGCAGGTGGCCCAGTCTGGGGCTGCGGTTGAGCAGCGTGAGGCGGAGGTCCGCGAGGAGTTGGGGCGCACGATTCAGCGTCTGCAGGGCGATGTGGAGCGTGGAGCCAAAGAGGTTGCAGCCTGGCAGCAACGTTATGATGACCAGCTTTCCAAAAACCGTGATTTGCAGGACAAGGCCTTGGTTACCGACCGTCGCTGCGCTGATATGGAAGAAGAGAAAAAGGCTATGGAGCGGAGGCTTGCCGACTGCCACAAGGCGGTGGATGGCATCCTTTCCCGCATTGACTGGCCGCATGTCGGGGCCTCCATGAAGATGTCGCCGACGGTCAAGCGCAATTTCAACAGCCTGCTCAAACGGCTGGATTATGACGAAAACCGAAATTTGACCATTGAAGCTACGCTGGGCGATTTCTGGGCCGCGCTTTCTGCAAAGGAGAATGCGCTGATTGAGGCCATTGCCAAAAGCACGGAGAATGAAATCATCAATGGCAGCATCAAGGACTACTGGAAGGAATTGGCTGACCTGTTCCCCGATGTGCAGACCTCGCTGGAGGCACGCATCGCCATGCTCTCCATTCTCCAGGATATCTTCTACCAGACCTATACGGACGAGGACCTGAAGACTCCTTCTGTTGTTCCCAAAAACACGAAAAAGACAAAAAAGGCGGAGGAATAGCCTTTTTCAAGCAAGCTGGCTTGAAATTGCCAAATTGCTATGTAAATTAATTAAGGTCAATATTATTTGACCTATCATGTGCGACTAGCTCAGTTGGTTAGAGCGCTACCTTGACACGGTAGAGGTCACAGATTCGAGTTCTGTGTCGCACACCATCTTGTCATTCATGTGCGACTAGCTCAGTTGGTTAGAGCGCTACCTTGACACGGTAGAGGTCACAGATTCGAGTTCTGTGTCGCACACCATCTTGTCCCTCTGGTCCACCAGAGGGGCTTTTTTCTTTTTAGGCGCACGGCGGCTTTCCACAACGCAATGTGCCGAGGCTTGGTGTGCGCGAGGCACGCACTAAGGAAGCCTGAAGGTATCTCCAGGGGCAAGTTCCGAGATGCGGTAGAAGCCCTCGGGGATGGCTTGAGAGAGAACTACGGTGAGTAAACCGTTTGCGGGTTCACCAAACGAGAGGGCATTGGCGACGACCTTGCCGCTGTCGTTAACGATATGGCGTCCTTGAATATAGGCAGGGTCAAGGACGCCACCACGCCCGAAGAAGAAACTGGAGACGGGACGCAGGATGTAGCGACCGTCTCCCACGGGCGTGAAGTGGAGGCGTCCAATGTGTGTTTTGCTTGCCTTGAGGGTGATGGTGTTTCCCTCCATGGCGTCAACAGCCCAGTTGGCAGGGCGTCCCGCGCCATATGAGACGAGGAGACCAGCTTTTTTCCCCTTGTATTCCTGCTTCCAGTTGACGGTCAGCTCAAGCTTGCCATTCTTCTGGGAAACGCTGCTGATTTCGCCCGTGGCGGCGTTTCCCGATGCATGGTGTTCAAGGAGAGTGCCATCGGCGTTGTACCGCCACACCTCCACGAGTGCGCTGCTATTCAATCCTGCGAAGCTGTGGGGAGTGCGATTGCCGATAAACCATACGTCGCGCCGTCCGTCGGCCAGCGTGATTTCGTATGCGGCGATGCCTTCTTCAACGGGTGAGACCGCCAGGCTTTTCACGGCTTTCACGCGGGGATTCGGCGATTCTTCATCGGCGAAGTGGATGACCTTCGCAAAGACGGAGGTAGTTGGTCCGTGGTCTCGACGGAGGATATAAGGCACGTAGGCCGTGTGGGGTGCTTTCATGGGATAGGTACGATAGTACTCGCGTCCTGCAGCACCAGGAAAATCGACAGTGATGACCTGCTTCAACTCGGCAATAAGGGGGAACCCTGCCTGCGTGAAGCGCATTCGCAGGGTGGTATCGCCCGTCGGCACGGCCTTGGCTGGTTCGGTCAACAGGGTGTAGCCATCGCCATCAGGGTACCAGTAGAAGGCCTTGTCGGTTTCGCCGCTCAAGCGGTAGTCTGGTAGGAAGTGCTGCCCTTTGAAACGGTCGCCGCCAAGAGCAAATTGCGACAACGGCGTGAACTCCAAATCCGTATCCAGCCTCGTCATCACGGTGTGGAAAGAGTCGTCGCGGAACTCGCCACCCTTTGCGATGGAGATGTCCAGCCAGTAGTCAAGGCTGCGATCAGGGGCATCGGCCTGGGCGATGAAACGCTCGTTTCGAGTGGCTCCTTCCATAGCATAGCCTTCTGGATTGCTGGCATAGACGTATTGCGCGCTGCCATCCGTTTGCCATGCGAGCACTTCCCCCATGCCGCAAGGCGTCGAGTTCTTGGCATTGAAGACGACTTGGTTGTGGGAGACGCTGACGGTTGTCCATCCGAAGCGGTAATGGGTGTTGTAGTAGCCAGGGTCATAGCTCCATTCGGCGCCCTTGTTGAAGAAAATCCAGCTCAAGCATTCGTATTGGGAGTGGTTGTGAAGTCCACCGCATAGCAATTGGAGGCCGTGGGAGGCCTCGGGTGTGCCTCCGCGCAGGATGGCATACCCTTTGCCGCCGTAGAGAACGGAACGGCTGTCAAAGTAGTTCTTGTCCAACGGAAGTTCCCTTATGGATTCCAGTTCGTTTTGCGACACACGAAATAGTAGGTGCTGCAGTACAGACACCTCAAGGTCGTCGCCGTATGCAGCCCGTAGAAACTCAGCGCATTTGCGCTTGTGCTCTGGATCGCGTACGCGCGACCACAAATACCAGATACAGGAGAGTTGCTGGCGAAGCGACACGTCGATGTTCGGCTGGTCAGCCGTTGGTGCGCGCTGATTCGTGGCAGACACCAGTCTATCGGGGCCGTCGTCCCCGATTCTGGGCAGTCTCCCACCCACCTCTGCGCGGTCGTGATAGCGGAAAAGCAGGTTGAAGAAAGCGGGGGAGTCATAGATGGGAGTGGCGCCTGGCAGGCCTAGACGCACGGCTGCCTCCTGCATATCCGCCAAATCCATGTACAATGTCAACGTGTGGACGCTATACATGTGGGAACTCTCCACATAGAAGCCATCACGGTCGATGCTTACGTCGAGCATTGTCTGGAAGCCGATGGTGCTGTCGTACAGAGGATCCACCATTTCTGGGATACCCAGCATCAGGCCGACAGAGGCGTTTCCTCGGAGGTAGTCGGCATGGCCGTTGTGGAGCTGGTAGCCATCCAGGGTGAATCCAAGGCAATAGATGCCTCCATTGAAAAGGATGTTGCGAGCGACATTGTCGAAGATGCTTTGGGCAGGATTGACGTGCGACGGTTTGCCCATTTCATCGGAGGTCATGATGATTTCGAAGCACCAGATGTAGTTCATCAGGCCTCGTGCCACCTGATAGTAGGGTTTGTTCAGGCGTCCGCCCCGTTGCAGTTTAATGTCCCTTGAGGAGGTCGGGTAGTCGAGGGGACCTCGTTTGTCGGCTGCATAGCTTGGGGCAAGAGCGTCAAGCAGAACGGCGGCAATATGGGCGTAGCGCTGTTCGGCAGTGATGGCATAGCAGTCTGCCAAGGCAACAAGCTGTTTTTCCAGCCAGTCATAGAGAAATCCTGCGGCACGTGCGCGGAAATAACATTTTTTGCCGTCTGGGGCCTGCCAGCCGTTTCCATCGTCTGGAAATTGTTCATTGGGATAGACGACATCGTCTTTTCCAATGACGCAGTGGGGATTCTGGAAGCCAGCCCATTTCAGGATGGTGCCATTGGGGTCCAAGGACATGCCGAGACCATAAACGACGGGCTGCCCAGGCGGGGGAATCAGGCTGCGAAGCTGGGTATCGTCCAACTCCAATAGCGGCATCAAGATATTCTCTCGCTGTGCCAGAAACTTCTTCAGTTGTGCGGAGCCTGCCTGGTATTCTTCTCTGCGTGCCTTTAGTTCTGGTGGGGTCAGGAAAAGGCGCGGGTAGGAAGCGGGCTTGCTGGTGGCGTAGGTCAGGTTTTCGGGAAACTTGATTTGCGCAGCTTTTTGGTCTCCAGGCGTGAGGGCCAACAACGTCGTGGAAAGTGCCATGAGGATTATCCCTTTTTTCATTTGACGATTCCCGTTTTTAGATTACATTATCACAGCTTATTGCGGCATATTCAAACGCCATTGGAACTTCTAGATAGTCTAGAGCTTCTAGAGAATCTAGTGCGTTTGGGCGATAATTCAAATGGACAAGTGTGTTTATCAGGAGATAGTGATGAGAGGCTCTTTTTTTTGCGTTTTGTTGATGATGCTCGCAACTTTTGTTGGATGCAAAACTTCGGAT
The DNA here is from genome assembly GCA_017535315.1 of Victivallales bacterium. Taxonomy (GTDB): domain Bacteria; phylum Verrucomicrobiota; class Lentisphaeria; order Oligosphaerales; family Oligosphaeraceae; genus RGIG3456. The sequence goes on from JAFXUD010000064.1 coordinate 26,668, forward strand.
TCTTCGACGGCTTTGACGCCAACGCAGCAGACGGTCTTGAAACGAGCAGAGTTCCGCAGACAGTTGGAATTGGAACCAGAGCGTGTGCTCAAGGAGAGGTTGGCTGATGAAGACCCACTTATTCGCGTGCGTTGTGCATACGAATTGTATGCGCGCTATGGGATGGAGGCCTTGCCTGAATTGGTGAAGATGGTGACGGATAACGAGGCGCAGGTCTCGGATGTGCTGCTGGCCTGTGGTATTGACATGTTTAAGTTCCATCAGGACAAGACGCTGCTCATCAAGCTGACTGAAGCCTGCCCCAACAAAAAGGTCAGGCTGGTTGCAAAACGACAAAGTTCCCCCATGAGCAAGCTGCATAGAGAAACGGTGCGCCTTAAGGACAACAAGGCCTTCGACCATGATATCGTCAAGGTTATGACCATTCCCTTGCCGACCGAGGGACTGAAATTTTCATTGGACGAGGAGGACGAGGGGATTGAGGCAGACTGGTACGCCGAGGCATTTGACGATGAAAAATGGGCTTCGCTTAAAATCGGCCCTTGGGAGCACCAGGGCTTTGACTACAATGGCATCGCCTGGTACCGCATCCGCTTCGATATGCCTGAAAAGCCAGCGTGCAACGCCGTGGAACTGTATTGCCCAAGTGTTGACGAGTGCGCATGGGTCTGGCTGAACGGCGTCTATGTCGGACAGCATGACATCGGTCCCGCTGGCTGGAACAGGCCTTTCTGGATTGACATTACCGCTGATGTACACTGGGGTGGCTCCAATCTGCTGGTCATCCGCGTTGAGGACACTATGCAGGCTGGGGGAATCCTGAAGCCAATCTCTTTGGAGGTGCTAAAATAGATTTCGAGGGATGGAAGGGATGAACTGGGTTTGAGGTTATATGAGGTGCTGAAGTATGAAGAGAACATTGTCGATAGTGTCGTTGTTGGTGCTGGGTTGCCTGTGTGCCCAGGAGAGGCAGATTGCAATTTGGGATTTCACCAAGGGAGTGCCGTCGGGCGAGTACGGGGGGGCGCTTCGCGCCTGCGGGCGCATCGTCGAGGGCGGGCTTTCCAACGATATCCAGGGGGATACAGCCGCTGGATTCGTTACCCAAAAGGTGCATCCCGAACTGGTGCCCCAGCAGGGGTTCCGCTACACTGTCGAACTCACTACGGGAAAGGGCGCCTTGCCTGGAGAGAAGAATCTCCGCTGTATGCTGGTGGACAACATGAACGTGAACTACAAGCATGAAAACGCCCTCTACAACAAGGGGATTATGTTCTGGCTTGAATGGCAGCCAGCAAGAAAACAATACGTCTTGTCCGCAGCCCTGGGCTTCGGTGAGGAATCGGAGGTTTTCCGCGGCAGCGCGCTCCCAGTCAACCACGCCTGCACCGTTGCACTTGCCTTCAACGGCATTGACAAGATGTGGTTCGAGGTCGATGGAAAGCCTGAAAACAAACAGATGGTCGCGCATAGGAGAGCGGTTTCAGCGACACGCATCAAGACGCATATCGGCGACCGCATGAACTCAGTACACTGCCCCTTTGATGGCGTCATCGCGAAGGTCACGCTGACAGCCTTCCCGCGGGAAGTCCTGGCGTGTTCCTTTGGTCGCCTTGCCTTTCTGCGCAACGAATCCAACGCACGGCTGCACATTCGTCTGCACAACTCCGATGACAAGGTGCTCTCCATCAAGAAGATTAGCCTCCAGTACGACGGGCGGATTGTCGAGATAGAAGACAAGGCCATCGCGGCAGATGATACGCTTGATGTGGGGGTGCCCATTGAAACCCGCTTGAAAGTCGGGAAATACCCCATTGAAGTGACTGTCGATTACCTTTGCGACGGAAGAGAATGCCGCCAACGGTTGACTGAAGAGCTTCTGCTCTCCCCCATCCGCCACGACCGTCTGCCCGTCATCATGATGAGCTACCGCAGCGGCTTCCCTGAAGAACGTTTAACGGACATTGGCTTCAACATCGGCTGCCGTGGTGGCTTTACGGCTCCCTATCTGCGTGGAGTGCCTAGAGCAAACGAGGCTTCCATGAGAGAAATCTCCAATCTGGACAGGATGCTTTTTCTTGGCTTCGACGCGATGGACTACACCAACACCAACAACTATGTCAGGGACAGGTTTCCGCGCATCAACAAAGAAGGCAAGCCATATGAGCCGATTGTGCAGGCAGATGCATCCAACCCCGATGCAAACGCCTTTATCAAAAAAGCCGTTACGGATGCCGTCATGCCGCTGGTTGAGCATCCTGCCTTTGTCGGCATGAAAATCAACTCCGAGGTGCGCGACGCCTGCCGCCCCTCCTTCACACCTTTGATGACGGAGGCGTACAAAAGTGCCACAGGATGTGACATCCCAGACAAGGTAGAGGAGAGATGCCCACCGAACTATCAGCAGTTGGATGACTTCCCCTTCAGCCGCATTATTCCCATGGACTATCCACTTTTCAAGTTCTATCGCTGGTGGTGGAAGGAGGGCGACGGCTGGAACAACATGACGGGCATGATCAGCGACTGCGTCAAGGCCATCGCGGGACGTCCCCTCATCACCTCCCATGACCCCGCTGTTCGCGTGCCCCCGCTTTGGGGCGACGGCGGCAGTGTCGGCTACCTGGGGCACTGGACGTATGCCTACCCCGATGCCATCAATGTCGGCATCAACACCGACGAGATGCAGGCAATGGCAAAGGGCAACCCCTCGCAGGGCATCTTCAACGAGACGCAGATTATCTGCTACCGCAGCAAGACGGCCCCCGTTGACGAGAAAATAGAGAATCCTCCTGCCTGGGCGCTGGAGTTTCCCAACGCCCCCTATATTACCATCCCTCCCGACATTCTTCGTACCGCTGCCTGGACACAGATTTCGCGCCACGTCAGCGGCATCATGTTCCACGGTTATTGCTCCCTGCTGGTCGATGAACTACGCAAGGGGGACACAGGCTACCAGTGCACCAACTTGGAGTCGGCAGGCGTCCTCAAGGAGATACTGCATTCCGTCGTCAAGCCCATGGGACCCGTGCTCAAGCGGCTTCCTGAACCGCCCGCACAAATCGGCGTACTGGAGAGTCTGGCACCTGTGTTGTTTTCTGGACGCGGCAGTTGGGGGTGGTCCCGTGGCTGGATATTCAACTTGAACCTGATGCTTCAGCACGCCAATCTTCAGCCGAAGATTCTTTACGACGAGGAGATACAGCGGGATGGCTTCGGTTCCCTCAGGGTGCTCTTCATGCCCCACTGCGATGTGCTGGCCGAACCTATCTACAAGGCGGTCACGGAGTTCCAGTTGAAGGGGGGAATCATCGTTGCCGATTCCACCTTGATTCCAGGCATCACCCCCGACATTGTCATCAATGTGGTGGAGGATGTAGCGGATCCCGTCGCCTTCAACGAAACCATTTGCAAGGGGGCTTTGGAATTGCGCGAGAAACTGCGCGGCTTTGTGACTCCCATGGTGGAGACCACCACCCCAGAACTCACCACACACTACCGCCAGGACGGTTCAGCCATCTACCTTTTCGCCATCAACGGCAAACGAACTTTCGGCGACTACTTCGGCCCTTGGAAGCATGTCTGCGAAAAAGGGATGCCTTTGCAGGCAGGGCTGGACATCCGCTGCAGGGCGGGTGCCGTCTATGATCTCGTTTCGCACACGCCTGTCAGTTTCACTAGTTACAAAGAGCATACTCACCTGGATTTGGAGTACGAAACCACTGGCGGCAAGTTGTTCCTGTTCCTTCCCTCGCCCATTGCGAAGGTCATGCTGGTGACGCCCGCGAACGCCGAACTCGGCCAGCCTTTTGTCTTTTCCGCGCGGGTGTATGATGCCAATGGCAAACGGATGGAGTGCCTGCTTCCGCTGGAAATCACGGTGGAATCACCCGACGGCAAGACCGACGATTGCTGCTATGGCACCCTTTTAAACAGCCAGTATTCCCAAACCGTCATTCCGCCGCTCAACGCTTCCGCTGGTGCCTGGCGTGTGACGGTGAAAGAACTCGCCTCTGGAAAATCGGCGACTGGCATTATTGCAGTAAAATAGGGAATTATATACTTTAGTTGCCGATTGGATTTTACCCACAGAGAAGAGCCGCGTAAGCGGCGGCAAGAGCATAGCCGTGGGTAGAGCGAAGCCGCGACAGCGGCGAAGCGAAACCCACGGTCAGATGCCCCCCAGTCCCCGTGCGCCGTGCCGCGTAGCGCAGCGAAGCGGCAAGGCGCATCATTGGCCATCGACCAATGAAGGATAATGTCATCAGGAAACTCAAGTATATAATTCCCATAAAATAGGAGTTAGCCCCTATGATGTTCGACCCGCTTTATCTTCTTTTCGCTCTGCCAGGACTGGTGCTTTCCATGCTGGCTTCTTTCTACGTCAAATCCACCTTTTCAAGGTACTCGAATGTCGGCGCGGCATCGGGGCTGACGGGGGCTGAGGCAGCTCAGCGGATGCTCAATGCCTCGGGCGTACATAATGTGCGGATTGAACGGGTAGATGGTTTTCTCTCCGACCACTACGATCCTTCGTCGAACACCCTGCGCCTGTCGGATGCCGTTTACGGGAGCAGGTCGCTTTCCGCACTGGGCGTCGCCTGTCACGAGGCGGGGCACGCCCTCCAGAAGGCAAGTAACTATGCGCCGATGGGACTTCGTTCCATGCTGGTGCTGCCCGCCAACCTTGGAAGTCGATTCTCATACGTGGTCATCGCATTAGGCGCGCTGATGCAGTCATCTGCGCTCATCAATCTGGGACTGATCATGTTTGGGGCTGCCGTGCTCTTCACGCTGGTGACACTTCCTGTCGAATGGGATGCTTCCGCTCGTGCGAAGAAGGCCCTGGTTGCATCGGGCATCCTGTTGCCGCAGGAGCAAAGCCACGCCGCCAGCGTCCTCAACGCAGCCTTCATGACCTACTTGGCCAGCGCCGTCTCCTCCGTTCTTACGTTGCTCTACTACCTGATTCGACTGGGTGTCATCGGCGGCGGGAGAAGAAACAGGTGAGGAGATTATAAGAACGCTCTGTTCCACAAGCATGTCTATCTCCTCCGTGTCGTTGTCTATGTCTATTTTGGGGAATTATGTACTTTAGTTGCCGATTAGACTTCACCAACAGAGAAGAGCCGTGTAAGCGGCGGCAGGAGCATAGCCGTGGGTGGAGCGAAGCCGCGACAGCGGCGAAGCGAAACCCACGGTCAGATGCCCCCCAGTCCCCTGTGCGCCGTGCCGCGTAGCGTAGCGAAGCGGCACGGCGCATCTTGGTCATCGACCAGTGAGGGACAATGTCATCAAGAAACTCAAGTATATAATTCCCCTATTTTTAACCCTAGAAAAACCGCGCATACCAGAGCCGCGTCACGGCTCAGACGTCTCTTGAGCATCCCCTTCGTCAATACCTTGATAAGCTGTCCGCTATCCTGATTTAGCACCTCTCTTAGTTTATTGCAAGGAAACAACTCATATTTTTCCTCCAAATCGTAGATGTTCAGCTTAATGAAGCCGTAGTTGTAGTAATCCTTTTCAATAGGTCTTCTAGGATAGGTCTTCTAGGATAGGTCTTCTAGGTCTTCTATGTCATCTAGGAAGTAGGTCTGCTAGGGTGAGTCTGCCAGGCTTGCGAACTTCCTGTAATTGAAGACCACCCCCTACACTCAAGCAGACTTAGCAGATCTACCCTAGTAGCCCTAGCTGACTTATCCTAGCAGATTTTTCCTAGCATTCTCAATTATAAAGATGTTTTACTGATTTGCAAAAAAACAGTAAAAAAATCTATTTCTTGACAAACGCCACGGAGAAATGCCAGTTGACCTTTTGGTTGAGGAGGTTGGAGGTGATGGCGTTGCGGAACCAGTCGATGTCTTCCTGGGCGAGGCCGTGGCGTTCGAGGGCGTTTGCAAAGGATTCAGGCGCGTTGGAGAACCAGCGGTCAATGAGCTGGCGCGTGATGAGCTGCGGACGGGGCATTTCCTCGATGCGGCAGGTCGGCTCGCCCAGACCAGCAGCCTGGAAGGCCTCTATGATTTCATCCACATCCATGGAGACACGCGGGTCATTTGGGTCATGATAGACGGCTTCTTCGGCGGCGGCAATGCGCGACAGGATGGAGGCTTCTTCGGGGATGGTTGGAGAGGGAAGAAGGGCGTTGAGCCGCTGGCTGCGGCGTGGCAGGTTCTCCGCCAGGCTGATAGTGCCGCCGTCGGCAAGGAGGTGCGAGATGGCGGTGAGGCGGGCCACTTTGTCGGGGGTGCAGGAGAGTAGATTGCGAGCGACGATGAGCTCGAAGCGGACTTGCCCCAATTGCGACAAGAGCGAGGGCGAGTGACTGCTTGGGGACGGGACCGACGACGAGACGTCGTCGTTACCCCAACCAACAATGATATTTGGTCGGCGGAGTTCGGTGATGTTCTGGACCAGGTCCTGCAAGGCGGTTGCTGCTTCGGGGGTGCTGACAAGCGACCAGACGCCGCCTTCGGGGACGGCGCGCACAGCCTCCAGGGTCAGTTCGCCTGTGTCAGCCGTCAAATCCAGCACACGTTCATGGCGTTGTAACTTGCGGGCGGCGAAGATGCCTTCGCGGATGACCGCCAGCGTGGCGCTGGTGTTGTCGAGGGCGCGTGCGAGCCACTTGTCCGTCTTGTCACCAGGCTTTGTGAAGGTGAGGATTTCAGGCGGTGCGGAAGCGTTTTCGTTTTCGCGCAAGGCGGCGATTTGAAGCTCGCGGCGTTGCCGCACAATGTCCGCCAGTCCCTTTTCATAGCCGATGGTGCCTGGCTCGTAGAAGATTTTGCCCTGCAAGGTGGAGGGAAGATATTGCTGGGCGACCCAGTGGTCCTTGTAGGCATGGGGGTACTGGTAGCCGACACCATGCCCGAAACCCTCCTTGTCGCGGCTTCCATCCCGTAGGTGATTTGGCACTTCACCCTCCTTCTCCTGCTCGACGGCTTTCAGAGCATCGAAGAAGCCCATCACGGAGTTGGACTTGGGGGCTGTAGCGCAATAAAGTGCTGCGTGTGCAAGCGGATAGTGCCCTTCGGGAAGGCCCACACGGTCAAAGGCTTCCGCCGCTGCGGTGACAAACTGCACGGCGTGGGGGTCGGCCATGCCGATGTCCTCGCTGGCAAAGATGGTCATTCGTCGGAAGATGAAGCGCGGGTCTTCGCCTGCATAGACCATTTTGGCAAGCCAGTAGAAGGTGGCATCGGGGTCGGAGCCACGCATGGATTTGATAAAGGCAGAGATGGTGTCGAAATGGCAGTCACCCTCGCGGTCGTAGAGCACGGCACGCCTCTGGATGGATTCCTCTGCCACCTCCATCGTGATGTGGATAGTGTTGTTTGCATCGGGCGGGGTGGTTTCGACAGCCAATTCTATGGCATTTAGAGCCGCACGTGCGTCGCCATTGGCGATGTTGGCGATGTGGTCGAGGGCATCGTTGTCCATTACCACCTGGAGATTGCCATAGCCTCGTTCCTTGTCTTGAAGAGCCTGCTGGATGATGAGGCGGATGTGCTTTTCCTCTAGCGGCTTCAATTGGAAGATTCGCGAACGGCTCACCAATGCGCGGTTGACGGTGAAATAGGGATTTTCCGTAGTGGCGCCGATTAGGATGATGGTGCCGTTTTCAACCCAAGGAAGCAAGGCGTCCTGCTGTGCCTTGTTCCAGCGGTGGACCTCATCCACAAAGAGGATGGTTCGCTGTCCGAACTCCAGCAGACGTCTCTGCGCGGAAGTGGTGACGTCCCGCAGGTCCGCGATGCCCGCCATGACGGCATTCAACGTTACGAAAAAACTTTTGGTCGTGTTGGCGATGACGCTTGCCAACGTTGTCTTGCCCGTGCCAGGTGGACCGTAGAATAGCAGCGATGAAATCTGGTCTGCCTGGACCGCACGTCGTAGAAGACGCCCTGGGGCTAATATATGCTCCTGCCCGATGTATTCGTCAAGCGTACGTGGACGCATACGCGCCGCCAGCGGCTGGTCCTTTGCCAGCTCTGTCTCGTGGGTGCGTTCGAATAATGACGGGGTATTGGAAGAGCTCTTTCTCATGGGGTCCTTAGGGGGTAGGGGTTAGAGCCAATCTAATAACCGCTAATGTAACCCCTTGCTTTTTTAATCAAGTAGGTACCCTTATGCGCCTTGCCGCTCCGCGGCACGGCGCATAAGAATTAGGGGATGCTCTTTTACCGTGGGTTTCGCTCGTGCTAAAGGCACTCGCACCACCCACGGCTATGTTCTTTTCGCCGCTACGCGGCTCTCCCCTCTTAACCACTAACCACTAACCACTAGCCACTAATCACTAATCACTAGCCACTAGCCACTAACCACTAATTACTAGCTATTTCACACTGCCGACCTTGATATTGAGGTCTTCGCGGCGCTCGAGGCGATCGACGCAGCCGTCCTTGATCCACAGGATTCTGTCGGATGTGGCCAGCATCTTGTGGTCGTGAGTGGCGGTGACGACGGTGACGCCAAGCCGTCTGGAGAGGTCGGAGATTAAGGAGATAATTTCCTCGCCCGTGACCAAATCCAGGTTGGCGGTGGGCTCATCCGCCAGAATGATGGCGGGTTCATTGGCAAGGGCGCGTGCAATGGCGACGCGCTGCTGTTGGCCACCAGACATCTCATCGGGCCTATGCGTGAGGCGGTGTCCAAGACCAACCATCTCCAAGACCTCGATGGCGCGCTTGCGGGCGTCTTCAGGAGACATCCCACTGAAAAGAAGGGGCATCGTTACATTGGTGATGGCATCGTAGGCAGGAAGCAGATTGTAGGCCTGGAAAACATAGCCGATGTGGTTCCCACGGAAATGAGCCAGTTGGCGCGCTGTGAGTTTGGTCAGATTGACTCCAGCCACCTCCACGTAGCCAGAGGAGGGCTTGTCCAAGGCTCCAATCATATTGAACAGCGTGCTTTTGCCTGAGCCTGATGGCCCCATGATGGAAAGATACTCACCCTTGAAAATCTCCAGGTTGATGTCTTTCAGGGCTTGGACGGTGGTCTTTTTACCCAGTTTGAACACCTTATTGACGTGCTCGACCTTTATGAGAACTTCTTTGTCCATGGCTGCAAAAGTATTAGAATGGCAGTTTGATGACGGCTTTGGAGAGGAAGGTGACGCCCACGCCGACGGTTGTGATCAGTCCCATGCCGCAGGAGAAGCCAGCGGCAACGACAGGGATGTATTGGCGCCATTTAAGTTTGAGGCGTTTCTTGAAGTAGAAATGGCCGATAAGTGCCCCGATGAACTGCGGGAAAATCGTGTGCGGAAGGCTTTGCCCAAGACCGCGCACCACGCCATACGTGAGCATGATGGGCGCACCCAGGATGCTCATGCCGCCGAAGAGGGCTATGCCGAATCCCATGCCTGCCAGCAGGTAGGTCACGTTGAAGGCCTGCTCGAACATCGAGTACTCACCCATGGTCGAGGAGTACATGATGCAGTTGTTGGCGGCGGTGAGTTCCCACATCTTCTGCGCATAGGGGTAGGCGACAGAGGGTATTCTGTCCAGCCCCCAGATGAAGTTCATGAAGAAGATGGTCGAGAGCAGGATGAGCGGGAAGAGAACAATCTTGGTCTTCCAGATGCTGGTGAACTTGGTGCCTGTCAATTCGCACTGGCGGTAGAAGACGGTCATCGTGCCGTAGTTAGCGACTGGCAACGGCAGGAACCAGACGGCCACGCCATGGTAACCAGAGAGGATGAGCGATGCCTCGCGTATCATAGGCACCTGTACGACCTGTCCGACCATACCCTCCAGACGCGCTGTCACATAACTGATCAACGGCGTGTAGAAGAAGCCCAGGAAGAGAAGAACGATGAATACATTGCGGATGTCTCTGTCCCAGTAGCCCCAGGCGCGGGACCAGTCGTATTGGGTATGGTGCAACTTAAGAAGGAAGACGGAAAGAGTGATGTAGGAGGCTTCCACCAGGAAATAGCAGAGGATAATGGTCCAGGAACTGATGTCTCCGCGTCCTTTCGGCACGTCGCTCCAGGAACCTTTTGTTTTCTTTGCATTTTTGCTTAATCCTTTTATGATGCTCCGCACGACCTGGAAAATGCCCGCGACGGCGATGGCGCAGGCAATGCCGATGTGGAGGCTGAAGTAGAAGTCGATATTGTTCTTGAAGATGGTGGAGATGGTGTCATCGCCGAATTTCCAGTTGCTGAGGATGCCGTATTTGTAGAGGATGGGGTTGGCGACAAAGGTGATGACAAGGCCAATGAAACTGCCGACCATGCCGAAGAATGGCATGACCATACCTGTGATGAGATTGCCGAGGTTCCACGACATGCCTGTCGCGACGGCAGGCAGGTACATACCTGTCTTGCCCGTGAAGTCGGAGAATGGGATGGGGAATATCTGGATGGCCGTGCCAGTAAGTGCTGCCGAGATGACGGGGAGGAAGAGGTAGATGGCTCCAAAGCCCAGCCCCAGGGCGCCGCCAATGGCGAAGACGCGCCAGCGCCAGGAGTTTTCAGCGGTCTTGGCGTCCTTTGCCTCAATGTCCTCTGCCATGGCCATGATGCCTTGTGCACCGACTGGCGCCATCGGGAAGGGTAGTTTCTCCATGTCGCTGGCGATACGGAACAAACCATAGCCAAGGACGAGGTTGGAGAGCTGTCCGCTGAAGGAGCCGAATAGCATCATAAAGATGGCGGGCAGCCAATCGACATGGAAGAAGGTGCGTTCTGCGTAGGAGACCGATTCGACGGGCGGTGCCCACCAGCGGGGAATCTGCCCGATTAGACCATTGGCGGCTGCCGCATCGGACTGGGCGAAGAACTGCTGCCAGAGAAGACCGCCTGTCGTTGCCGCACCCATAAGGGAGCCTGCCATGAAGAAAAGCACGAAGATTTCCGATTTGTTCAAGTAGCGGTGCGCGCGGCGTGCCACCTCGATGAAGAGGATGACAGTCACCCACTGGGCGGCGGAGCCGATGCCCGTGCCAGCCAGCAGCCCCATGTAGATGGCGCCTGGCACCATCAGCAACGCCACGAATATCGCGCCAAAGAGAGCTGACCAGCGGAACCCCTCCTCAAACGTGGAGGGAACTTCCATGATTTTCCGAAACTCGTCAAGTTCTTTATCTATCTTGTGTTCCATATTTCAGTCCTTCTTGGCGTGATTAGGCGTTCTTGGGTGTTTCCTGTTTGTCTTCTTCGGCGAACGTCTGGAGGGTGATCTGGCGGTAATGCTCCATGGTTTCACGCGGAATGGAACGCCAGATGAGGAACTGCTGCCTCAAATCATCCAGGAACACCTTATTCAGCCTCTGCCAGTCCTTGGGCTGCCCTGAGACGCGCTTGAGGATGACACGCACCTCGTCGATGCCAGGTATTTCGGAAGGTGTGCTGCGAAGCGCGAACTTCTGCGAGACACCCAGGTCGAACGGTGCCAGTGCTAAACCTGCGTTTAACCCCAGACCGTCGTTGTCCTTGACAAGAGCGACCTCGCTGGTCATGAAACGACCAAGACCCGTGTCCGTATGGTTGCCGAAATGCTCCTGAAGGAACGCAACCACGCCCGTGATGTCATATTGCGAGACAGTGAACGGGAAGACCAAATCCAGCACATCGCCTTTGGGTTCTGGTGGCCGCCAGATGCGCATCAGGCCTGGGTTGGCGGATTTGGAAGCCTTGATGGCGGGATAGATGGAGGAGATGAGCACGGTGGCCATTACAATCAGGATAGTCACGATGGTGTTGGTGGAGGACATGTTCATTTCTGGCACACGCACCAGACCGTATTCGGAGGCGATGCCCAACAGTTTCAATGTCCCCTGCGCCAGCAGATAACCGCCCAGACCGCCTATCAGCGCATAGACCATGGACTCCGCGAAGAAGAGGGTTGCTACATGCTTTGGTGCCAGGCCGAGAGCACTGAAGGTGTAGATTTCCTTCTTGCGGTCGGCCACGGAACCAAGCATGGTACCGAAGATGACCAGTCCGCCCAAGACGATTGGGAAGAAGAGGTCGCGTGCACCGCTGGCCTTCAGGACCGTTCCCTGCAGGTGCCTGTAAACACCGTTGTTGCGGGTCGCAGGAATTGGGAAGGGTATCATGCGGGCCAGGTTCTCGGCGGTGATGATGGCCTCGGCTGGGTCCTTTGTGTAGATTTGCAGTGCATAGAGTCCCGCGCCCAGGGTCTTGGCTGTGTCGGCGGAGAGAATGGCCACCTGGTCAACAGGAAGGCTGGCCCAGTTTCTCTGGGACATCATCTCCATCTCTTCGTCGTCTGCCTCCGCCGAGGCGGAACCCTGCGAGGAGGTGGTTTCGGTAAAGTCCGCAGGAAGAATGCTGCTCGTGTCCATGTCCTTGGCAGCGGAGAGTTGCACGGCGTCCAGCAACTTGCCGACGGTGAATTGACGCCCCTTGACCAGAATCTTGTCGCCTGGTTTGACATCCAGCGCGTTGGCAAGAGCCTCTGTGATGAGAACGGTATTGTCGTCGATGCTGCCGAAATATTCCTTCAGGTCGGCCCTGAACTCCAGTTCCTGCGGTTCCACGCCCAGGATGCCGCGGACGGTGTTGGGCTTGGTGGCGTCAATCCTGCTGACCAGGAGCCCTGGGTTGTCCTGGGTTTTGGGAGAAATCCAAAGTCTGCGGCAGATGTTCATCTCAGGCCAGCAGCCCTTGATGACGTCCCGCAGGTCTTCACTCAACGGATTCCAGTTGACGTTGTGGACAAAGGTTCCTGAATAGGTGGGGTTGGGTGCCACGAAGATGGTGACGATGCCATTTTGCGTACCAAAGGAGGCGAAGCAGAGGATGGTGAAGGTCAACAGAATGATGGTGATGGCGGTGAGGGCGGTTCTTGTCGGGCGGCGTCTCATGGTGGAGATACCCATCTGCATGGCCGCCATGAAGGTGGAGATGCTGGAGACGTCGTTGACGTGGACGGTGGCCGTCATCCCCTGGATGGCCTTCAGTTCCACCTCGAATTTACGCATAATGATGAAGATGACCATGGAGGACATGACCACAATCGCGAATCCCAGGAAGATGATGATGGGGGTGTTAGCGATGGCGAAGGCAGGGTGGGAGAAATAGAGAATGAGGAAGGTCAATGCGAAGAAACTGGCAAACCAGTATATCTGCTTGTAAATGGTGGTGGCACCGATAATGACGCGCTCCAGCGCGAAGGCGAACGGGACGGAGAGCCCCAGCAGGATGAGGACCGCAAAGACCAGGTCGTCCAGCATGGCGCGGACTTTGTTATAGACGGGTCTGGATGCCCAGAAGGCGATGGTGTTCAGGGATTCGCGACGTTGCGGAGTGGTCTCGGGCTTTGCCGCCTCCAGGAGGATGTCCTCCGCACGGCCATGCATCTCAGCAAGGGAGGAATCGAGAATGCCTTTGGATTCAAGGATTTCCATGCGCGAATCATTAAGGCGCCATAGGTCGGCGGATGAGCGTGCGGCTGCATTGATGGCAAGATGGCTGCCGTCCATCGGGAAGCCTTCGCCAATCTGCTCATCGGCGTGTGATTTGCCATCCAGATAGGCAGGGCCGTTGTTCAGACCGACCATCTGCCTCAGGCTGAAGAGTTTGACGCCTTTTTCACGCTCTTCGGAGTACCAGGTCACAACGCCATCGACAGTTTCGGAGAAGGACTTGTTGGCGACCAGGTCGGCGTTGGCGCGGGCGGAGAGAATTTTCACGTCCTCGCCTGGAAGTTTGTCCGTCCTCTGCTGTGAGGGGAGGATAACGGCGGCGGAGTTGGCCTTGAAGGTGTTGAGGCGCCATTTGACGTTGGGATAGGAACTTTGGTCGGAGACCTCGGCGATACCACCGTTCTTGTTGAAAATGACGGCAAAGCCACCGCGCGCCCCCCAGGAGCCTGCGATAGGGCCGAGCGAATAGACACCGTTGCTGTTGGTGCGGAGAACTTGGAAATTGTCAAAGGCAAGATGCTTGTTTTCGTTATATGCCAGCGAGAAACTGCGGGAGAGGCGGAACTGCACCGTTGCCCCGCGCATGGGGGTGTTGGGGATGGAGGTGCCTTGGAGCATACCCATGACCATTGGTCCCTTCACCGTGTAGTCTTCCGTGAAACTAGGTATCACATACTCCTTGTTGACGACGATGTTGCGCTTCAGGGAGAGGCCAGTCTGGTTGCCAATCAAATCTTCGGTTATGCCGTCGGAGACGGAGGGGATGGGGCAGAGGGCGGCGGCGATGTCGTCCGCCTGTGCAATGACGTTGTTCAGATTGATGTTCGCGAGCGTGTCATCGGGCGTGCCCTCACGGGAGGTCGCCTCCTGGACGGTGCCGAAAGCCAGGTTGTAGATGCCGAACATGCCAGCGGGTTCGCCGCTGTGGACGAAGGTCACGGAACCCCAGATGACGCGCGTGAGGGAGAGGGTCTGGTTGGCGGATTCCAGAAGGAAGCGATTGGTCAGGCCATTGGCTTCACGTGCCTTGTGCAGGTTCAGGAAGGAGGTCTGGATTTTGCCGTAGAGCCCTGGATTGTCCTGCCAGGAGTGCATGGATGATTCGCCGCCAATGATGAGAGCCCACTTGTCCGTGGTGCCTCCCAGTAAAATGGATGCGTGCATGGTCACCCATTTGTCAGAAAAGAGGTCGTAGATTTTCTTGTCGGCCTCCAGGGATTTCTTCTCCAGTTCCAGCTCATTGGCCCTTGCCTCAATGTCTGCGCGCACCTGGTCCATGATTTCGTCCAGGTTCTTTTTTACTTCTGGCTCCAGGGTGACGGGGTTGCCGCCGCGGATATCCCGCTTCTGATGGCCGATGACGCGCTGAAGTTCATTCCATGTGTGCTTGGTCGCAGAGGCCTTTGCCAGGAGACCAGGCTTGAGTTGTTTACCGTTCTCGTCGAAAGTCCCGTTGATTTCAGTGATTCGCGCCTGGATTTTCTGTGGGATGTTCTGCCCATACTGTTTGCGGTAGCCCATCACCTCGTCGTTCATCCTGTACTCCTGGTCCTTATAGACGTGGGCGGAATTCTGCGCCTTGTCTGCCAGGCGGTCCAGCAGACGTCTGCGGACGTTGGGGGCCTGCGCTGTCAGCGGGTCTGGCTGCGCGAGAAGTTCGCGCATCTCGCCGATGAACGCTGTCTCCCATTTGTGGGATTCCAGGCGTGTCTCGACCTTGAAGTCCTGCTTGTCGTTTTCGATGGCTCTGTAGAAGATGCTGCTTCCCTGGTGACCGCGCGCCTGATTGTCAAAAAAGGCGACCAGCACATGGCGGCGTGGACGATACTTGGCGATGTTCTCTGCAATGCGGAGCAGGGCGGCGCAACTTGCCGCCGAGCGTGCCCCTGGGGAGAGGGTGGGGATTTCGCCGAATGAATCCAGATTGGCGGCCAGAATGATGATTTCATCTTTTTTCTGGCTGAAAACTGGGTCTGTGCCTTTGAAAAGGGCGAAGATGTTTCTTCCGATGGTGGGTACCCAGCGGACGGAACTTTTGATGGTGACGGTTGTCCCGTCTTTGGGAAGGTCCGCAGGGTTGCCGTTGTAGTAGTAGCGGAGCAGGTTGACATTGGCGTCTGCGAAATGCGGATTTCTGGCCTCCGCAAGGTCGGGCTTCGTGAAGACGACGGCGACGGCTCCCAGGCGGAGCGCGCGCACCCAGCCCTGTCCGCAGTTGTAGTCAAGCACGACAATGCAGTTTTCGACTGGAACCTTGTCAAAATCGTTGGCAGTGCCTTTCCCGATGTGGACAATGGGGCCTGTCACGCCGCCCTCGGGGGTGACGGGCGGGATGATGCCGTTCGGGCGCATCGGCATGAGTTCCAGAAGGGCACCGTCTTTGACCTGCATGGTTGCGGAGATGGTCTCCGTCTGCGTGGAGGCAAAGGGCTGCTCGAATAGATCATCGGGCTGCAACGCCTGGAGTCTGCCATAGACATAGTCTGCCGCTTCGGCATACTCCTTGGTGCCGCTGAGACGATGAGGATGCTTGGTCAAAGCCTGGCAATCCGCATTGAAATCCTGCGCCAATGTTGCAACGGTGGTCACTGCAAAGGCGAAAACTGCATTTCGGATGTGTGCTAGAAATCTCATTGTGCCGTATTCTTATTGGTGAAAGAGTGTTATTGCATCAGTGGGAGTCGATTCCGCCGATTTCGATGTGGACATCTGCGCGGTCGGCGATTCGGTCGATATGGCCGTCGCGAATCCACATCAGCCTGTCGCAGATGTTCATCATGCGGTGGTCATGCGTCGCGCAGATGATGGTGACGCCGTTTTCCTTGTTGAGTTTCTGGAGGAGTTCCAGAATCTCCTGTCCTGTATGCAGGTCAAGGTTGGCGGTCGGCTCGTCGCAGAGGAGGACACTGGGGTTGTTGGAAAGGGAGCGGGCGATGGCGACGCGCTGCTGCTGTCCGCCAGACATTTCGATTGGCCTGTGGTGCCAGCGTTCCTTCAAGCCGACCAGCTCCAGCAGGGACATGCCGCGTTCGCGGGCCTCGTCGGGCATGACGCCGCCAAACGCCATCGGGGTCGTGACATTTTCCAGGGCGGTCATATATTTGATGAGGTTGTAACTCTGGAAGATGTAGCCGATTTTATGGCAGCGGAGATAGGCTAGTTCTTCGGCGGTGAGTTGCGCCACATCGACCTCGTCAATGAAGACGCGCCCGACAGTCGGGCTGTCCAAGGCGCCGATCATGTTGAAGAAGGTCGATTTGCCCGAACCTGACGGCCCCATGACAGCGATGAACTCGCCTTGGTAGATGGAGACGTCAATGCCGCGGAGCGCCTCCGTGACCACGCCTTTCATCACGAATGACTTGCGTAGCCCGACCGTTCTGATGATGACGCGCCTGCCTTTACTGTCGTTTTCAGGCTGAACGGCTGCCTGTTTGTTGGATGTAGTTTCTGTCATACTTGTCGTCGTTATATGAAAGTGGTTATTCTACTCTCATGGCTTCCATCGGGGCAAGGCGTGCCGCCTTGTAGGAGGGAATGACTGCGGAGATGGCGGCCAGCAAGGTGCCAAGGAGAATGGAGATGAGCATGCCCAGCATCAAGTCCCCCAGCGGAATGGCGGTGAAGAAGGCGGAGCCGAAGGAGACGAGCATGCGGCTCAGGCCGATGATGCCTCCGAGAATGGAGCCGATGATGCCGCCGACCAGCCCCATGAAGCAACTTTCCAGCACGAACATGATCATGATGAAGCCATCCAGTGCGCCAAGACATTTCAGGGTGGCGATCTCATTGAAGCGTTCAGTGACCGCCATCATCATGGCGTTGGTAATGCCGATACCGCAGACAAGCATGGAGACGAAGAGCAGCCAGGCAAGGCGCTCGCCCAGTCCCATGAAGCCTTTGCCCGCATCCAGAGTAAGACGTTCTGCGCGGACCAGGGCGGCATTTTCCGTCCTGCCTCTGGCCAGTTCCACCATCCTGTCGGCAGTCAGGTCATCGACGGCGGCCTCCTCTGCGCTGATGCCTTCCAGCACAATCGAACTTCCATCGGCCTCAGTGGTCAGGGACTTTTGGGCAAGCTGCTCGACTTCATGCATCTTTGTAAGGTACCTTGCCGCGAACTTTTTGCTTTCAAGGTGCTTCCACATCATGACCACGTTCACGTCTGCGGGAAGGACATTTGCCTGCTGCGCAAGGAGTTGTCGGAAGGGAAACTCAACCTTTTTTTCAGGCTTTGCGTTTTCCTCCTTGGGCGGGAAGATATGGGTGATGCGAATCTCCATGCTCTTTTCAAGGCGCAAGGTGTCAAGAAGTTTTTTTGCCTGAGTGGAGATTTCAGGGGCGGTTTTCTGCTGGTCGAAGATGAAGCCTGCTTCGCGAATGGTTGCTCCGAAATCCTTTTCCGAATCGGCAAGGGCCTGCAGGAGGGTGCGCCCATTGAGCTTGGCTGTGACGGCGGCTATTGCCTGGGTACGGGCTGCCAATATCTTGTTCGTGATATCCGTGATGGTGCCGTACTGCTTCACAAGTTTGTCAAGTTCATCCATGGGCATCTCGAAATGGATGGATTTGATGCGTGACAGCGCGACTTTGAAAGTTTCCATTGCCTCTGGATTGGCAAGGTGCTCCAGGATGCCAAGTCCCTCAGCGCGGTGAATCATGGAGCGGCGTTTGGCGTAGTCCAGGTCTTCAAAGAAGTTGATCAGGAAGACAGTCTTCTTGGAGATAGCCTGGAAGGAGGCCATATCGGCGTCCGAAAGGGCGGCAAACTGCTGGTTTTCCTTATAGATGTCGCTTTCCGCCGAGGCGTCTGCCGTTTCAAATACGATGGATTCAGGGCTGCCAGGCGAACTGAGTTTTGCGCTCCAGTCATAGATTTTTCTGGATGTCTGGATACGTTCGCGGGTGTTGGCTGCGACGTTCCTCTTGATAAGGCTCTCCGACAGGATGTTCATCAGGAAGGCGACTGCCAGCGTGATGACGGCCACGGTGACGGAGGCGCGGAATAACCTGTATTTGATGCCGTCAATGGTAATCTTGACGGTGCGTTTCATGCTGAGCCACGGTTGGTCGGCTATGGTGATTGCCTTCATTTGTCTTCCTTCAACATTATTGCAAGTACCCCGCGCTGGATTAGCTTTCTGAGATAATCCGTCACGGCTGTTTTAGCCTCGTGAAAGGTCAGTTTGTAGTCCCTGGAGAATATGTCGCATAGCTGCTCGACAGTGTGGTTGCCGTCGCAGCAATGCCAAAGCTTGGCTCCAGGGCCGTCAAGCTCTATCGTTATCACTGGCTTGTACGGGACAAACCAGCTGATAGGCGGTATCCGATAGCCAGGTTTTTGATTCCTGACCGAGACGGAAACCGTGTTCTCTTCGTCTTTGAGCACCTTTGCCGCCTCGTTGCGTACTGGCGTTGCCGCCAGCATGGAACGCCATTCGGCGTATTTTTGCCCGTTAGGAGATTTCATGCCTTCACCTCCTGCTTCTTACAGCATGAAAGAGTGGCAAAAGGCCATTCTTTCTTGTTGCGGTGGGCATGGGTTGCCACGAAATAGAGGCGTTCGTCTTCAGGGCAGATCCAAGCACAGGCATAGATCGTCCGCTGTCCGTGAAGCCAATCGACCAGCACGCTTGGCGAACGCTGTGCTTCCAGCCGCCAGAGGACATGTCCATTCTCGGTGGAAGATTCCACCGAAGTGACTTTGTACTCTTTGGGTATCTGCGCCTCCAGCCATTGGCGGACGTCGGTTTTTAGCCAACAAGCCAGCATTCCACGTCTGCTGAAGCGTTGTGTCAGGCGTTGCTTGCGGTTGTTGAAGGTGGCTTCCGCGAGACCTGGGGATATCTGGCAGGTGTCGAAGGAGAGCTGTCCAGCCGTCGTCCAATCCATGCCGAATGCGCGCCATCTCTGGCGTCCGTCAGCAGAAGGAGGTCTGGCCTTGATGGAATCAAGGATGCGTCCCTCGAAAGAGGGGCTTGCCTTTTCTCCCTTCGCCCAGATGAACACGGCCTCCAGGATGCAGGAGCCTCCTGGAAGGAATGTCCCATATCGCGAGACAGGAACACCCTTTTCTTTTCCCGATGCACCGAGCCACTGGGCGTGGCACGATTTTGAGACAGACTCCAGGCCGTCTTCCTGCAGTTTGGCGACATAGTCGGCTGCCATGCGTTCCATGTCGGGCGGCGCATCGACACGCATCCAGTCCAGTTCAAATCGGAACTGGTATCTGTCTGCGAATGCGCATCGTCCGCTTTCTGGATTACGTGTGAACTGAAGCATTTCCCAGTCATCGGGCAGGGATAGTTCAATTCCATTCCATAGCCAACTCTGCAAAGCAAACACCTGTTATTTGTTTCTTTTCGGGTAAAAAGGGTATCATGCCAACTTTAATATGCTTCTAGGAAAAATCAAATTGCTTTCTGAAAAAAAGTTCCTGATTTCCCATTTTAGATTAGCGGTTAAGGATTAGCAATTGGTTCTACAACATCTGCCAATGCCAAAAGTCTAATCCCTAACCACTAACCACTCTCCACTAACCACTCTCCACTAACCTCTTATCCCTAACCCCTATTTCTTCAGGGCTGGCAAGAGTTCGAAGGCTTCCCGCTGTCCAAGATCGAAGATGATGTATCCGTATGTCTTTGCGGCGCGTGTGGCATTAATTTGTCGAGCAAGTTCATCGGCGGACATTCGCATAGGGCCTGTCCCGATGCCTGGCACCAGCATTCCTGGCTGGTGAATCAGGGCTATCTGGCGATTCAAGGTGCTGGTGAACTGGTTGGTGGAGTTGTGGTAACTCATGGGACATGCAAAGGAGACCCAATGTTTTATGCACCAGGTTCCCCAGTCCTGCCCGACATTTACCTGCGCTTGCTCCCAGTCAGGATAGACTGCCACGGAGAGAAGGGTGGTGCGTCGTGCGGAAAGCACTGACTGCGAGATGGTTGCCAGCACTCTGTTGATGGAGGCCTTGCGGAACTCGTTCCACCGTGACTGGTATTCTCCGCCCAGCACGATGTTTGGCCAGGGGGAGGGGATGAAACCAAGTTCCCGCCCGAAGGCCTGGCGACACCGCTCGCAAAAGCAACTGTCACGCCCTGGATAGCGAATGCGGTCCAAGTGGACGCCTTCGACATGGTTTTTCGTGACCAGTTCCGACACCATTCGGCTGAGCAGAAGCAGATTTTCCTGATTGTTGGGGCAGAGCCAGCCGAGTTGTTTACCTGTTGAGGAAATTTGAAGTCGTCCTTCGCGTGCGAAGGCTTGGAGAATGCTTTCTGGTGCGTCCTCGATGCCAAGGCAGTTCACCCATGCATGGACACGGATGCCTGTGCGGTTTGCAGCGGCGAGGCACTCCTCCAGGCCTTCGCCTGCTACGCGTGAAATCATGCGGCTGTTGTAGGTTGTAAAATATGGGCACGCGGAGATGGGGAAGATGGCATTGTAATCTGACTTGTGGATGGTCTCCAGCGTACGTTGCCAGCCAAGGCCAGGAAGTCCCCCCGTATAGCGACACCAAATAGCGCGGAGTTCATTGGGATTGGAGGCTGCGACGGTGACGGTGGTTTGCTTCAGCGCTTCTTGGCTTTTGAAACAGTTGTTGGCGGCGGCTCCGTATTGTTGTTGCTGGTAGAGGCGTTTTGCCTCTTCAAGTAATTGCTGCGCAGATCTTTTATTGCGGGAATTGGAGAGGAACACCTCTTTTGAGGTGCTATTGATGAGGGTTGCCGTAGCAATCTGCTTTGCGTCAGGCAGAAAACCGCTGATGAGTTCCAGAAAAAGCCTTCCACCGTTGACGGGGTCTTGGTTCAGATAGACATGGGTCATCCAGAAACCTTTGGGGGCTTTTACGACGGCTGGCCAGCGCGTGGTCTGGCCGTTGCAATTGCCCCACCAAGCAAGGGGTGTGTTGGTTGGCGGGACTTTTTCCAGTGCGATGAAGCATCCAGACAATTGCCGCACAGGACTGCATCCAGGTAGAAAGCGACTGTCGGGAACAATCTGGCCGAGCGCACCAGTTACGGAACTGGCATTAGTGTATTTGCCAACGGGGGTGCCGAACTCTGCTGCAACGGGCGGAGGCAGCGAATAGAAGAGACCGAGACGTCCTCCCGACCTCATGAATTGCATGATGTTCTCCCTTTGCTCAATGGAGATGCTTTCAAAGGATGGGACGAGAAGAAAACGGTAGGGGCGGAGAATCAGATAGGAGAGGTCGCATTCTTCAATGATAGCGGGATGGATTCCATAGGCAACCAGCGCGGACGAGAGGTTTTTCGTAAGCCTTATTGATTCCTGGAGGCTCTTGCTGTTGTTTGTGTGTGAAGACGCCCCTCGGATAATGGCCACCCCCGCATTCTGACGAATGAATTCAAGGCGTGAAAAGTAGAGTTGAAGTTGTCCCGTGCCACCTTTCCAGGCCGCTATGCGAAGGGTGCTACATCCGTTCCATGAGGAGATTTCGTTTTCAGGTGAAAAACTGGATTTTGGGATGAAGATGGATTCCCACTGTTCGTTGGCATTTACCTCAAACTGGGCCGACTGCCAGGTGGCTCCTGTCTTGATATAGATATTGAACTGTGAGACGACGCTTGGATTTCGGCAGCAGAGTTCCATCTGGAGACCTGCAGTCTGCATTAAATTGAGATTGATGGGAATGTCCCAAACGGCACGGGTAGGGCTTGAAGGATAAAACGCTGTCTTGAGTTCCAGGACACCATTGCCGTTCGAGCCGTTGCGAATGTTTGCCTCTGTGTTTTCGCCGTTGTATCTGCAACGGTCGGCTGCATGACGAAGGTTTATTTCCTGCGCACTGGCGAGACAAAGCAAGAGTAAGAATATGGCAAGGGTTTTACGCATATTCTCTTAACGATTTGATGGATGGCATTATTGGAAAACAGCCATGTTTTACGCACCTTAGAAATTACAAAAGGTCCATAACCTTCTCCGCCCAGTGTGACCATAGGTGTGCCTGGGCATGGCGTTTGCCTTGGAGGACAAGTTGCTTTGCCGCCTCAGGCTTTTCAAGAAGATGGAACATGATGTCGGCAAGCGTGGCAGCATTGCCTTTATCGAAGGAAAGGCCGTTGCCGCCAGTTGCCTCCATGATGGCGGGGTGGCTGCTGTGGATGACGGGAACCCCCGCTGCCATCGCCTCCAGAACAGGCAAACCGAATCCCTCTACTATGGAGGGGAAGACAAAAGCGGTTGCATGTTGGTGCAATGCGGGAAGTTGTTCAGCAGGAACCCTGCCTAGAACATGAATTCTTTCAGGGAATCTGCTTTTCAGGTCGGCAATCTGTCGAGTTATGGTTGCACTTTTCCATGCAACACGCCCCGCAAGCACTAGATTGGCATTACATTTGTCTGCAATGAGCCCGAAAGCGTCAAGCAGGGTTGGTAGCCCCTTTTTGGGTTCCAGGTTGCCGACGAAAAAGAAGTAGGGTGCATCTGGAAGCGTGGTTAGGCGTGGGGCAGGGGCTGCGAAGAAATCGTAGTCAACCCCCAGATTGACCACGTGCGTTTTGGCGGTGACTTCAGGAAAACGCGTTGTCAGCCGTTCGGCCACATATTGAGTTGAGACGACAATTATGTCCGCCCGATGAATACTGCTTGGAAGAAGCATTCGCATATGGAGGATATTTAGGTTTGAGCACAGTTCAGGATAGTCCAGTGCGATGATGTCATGCACATGCAGGATGACGGGACATTTGCAGCGGAGTGGGCAGGTGTAGGCCAGGGAGAGCAGGGCGGTTGCATCCAGTTGCCTGGTGATTCGTGGAAGCACAGTCTGTTGCCACAGGATGCGCCCAAGGGTGTTTCGTGCCCAGGCAGGCTGCGGCGTGAAGCCCTCTGCCGTTCCGAAGACAAGAGAGCCTGGCGCAAGGGCGGAAACCGCCTTTGCCTCCTGCATTGCCGCTAGTTGTACCCCCGAATAGGGAGGTTTGGAGACAGTTGCATCTATGACAAATGTTCTAGTCATTAATTATTTAAATTAACTCTTGAAATAATCCCCATTTACAACTCCACCTAAAAATATATATTTAAATGTTGATTTTTCAACGGTGAGTATCAATGAGGTATATGATGTCGGAAATAAAGGGAAACTATATACTTGAGTTTTCTGATGAAATGATCCCTCATTGGTCGATAGCTAGGATGCGCCTTGCCGCTTCGCTACGCTACGCGGCAAGGCGCACGGGGGCAGGGGTGGGCATCTGACCGTGGGTTTCGCTTCGCCGCTGTCGCGGCCTCGCTCCACCCACGGCTATGCTCTTGCCGCCGCTTACGCGGCTCTTCTCTGTGGGTAAAGTCCAATCGGCAACTAAAGTATATAATTTCCAAATATAGAACTCCAAAGAACTCCAAAAAGAATCCCAAACCTGTTTGAAATTTGCGCAATATTATATTAATGTAAAATTGGATTATTATAGCTGTAATCAAGAACAAGGAAAGAGTGATGACATTCAAGGCATTTATCATAGGCATCATCGCCGCGATTCTCATTGCGTCGTTCGGGTATGTGAACGACTGGCTGCTGGATTTGGAGCGTTTCAACAGCGGGCATCTGATTCCGATTGTGGTGGTCGGGCCGTTGCTGCTTTTCAGCGGAACCATCAACTGCCTCCTGCATAGATACTGCCCGAAACTTGCCTTCAAAGGGACGGAACTGGCGGTGATTTTCTTCCTCGCAAGCACTGCGTGCAGCATCACGGGACGCAACCTAATGGAGCATCTGCCTCATGTGATGGTCATGCCGCACCACTGGTATCAGGTGACACCTGGTTGGCGCGCTCTTGAACTTGAGAAGTACTTCCCCAAAAACGGTCTTGTGGATCCCGAATACCGCGAAGATGTCGTCAGTGGCTTCGTGAACGGCGTGGGGCGTACGGAGGACTTGCAACTCGGTTTGATAGAGCGGAACAAAGTCCGTTTTGAACGTGTGCCGTGGGGGGCATGGCTGCCGCCCATCAAGCTGTGGGTGCCCATCGCGCTGCTTTCCGCGCTCTGCTTTGCGTGCCTTTCGCTGATAGTTCATCGGCAGTGGTCTGAACATGAGCATCTTCCCTATCCCATAGCCGATTTCATCTCCTCCTTCATGGTGCCTGGCAAGAAGTCGGGCATCCCTGAAATCTTCTCGAAGAAGATGTTCTGGATAGGGCTTCTGACAGTCCTTATTATCCGTGTGAACAACGGGTTATGCAACTGGTTCCCCGAGTATCTTATTCCCGTGAAACTCATCCACAACTTCATGCCCTTCTCCAAGGTGTTTCCCTCTGTTTTGAAGGCTCCGATGGGGGCGGGCATCTTCCGCATCGAGATTTTCCCGCTGGTCATCGCGTTCGCGTTCATGCTGAGCACGGAGGTCTCCTTGACGCTGGGCCTTTCCCAGATACTCTCCTGCCTGGTGACGATTCCGCTGGTCAGCATCGGTGTCGATATGACCTGCAACCTGAGCGGAATGGGATTGCATGGTTGGCAGCGTGCCGCCAGTTATGTTGCATTTGGCGGCATCCTGCTTTATACGGGGCGCAACTACTATTGGTCGGTTGTGCGTCGCTCCGTGCTGGACTGGAAGGGACAGGACGACGGAAACGGAGTCGATTACAGTTCTGTCTGGGCATTCCGTGTCTTTATTATTGCCATGATTGCATGGATAGCCCTGGTGGTATGCACGGTTGGTCTGCCGCTGCCCTTTGCCGCCTTGACCTTCTTCCTGGGTGCGCTGGCGGCCATCGTGGTGGGGCGCATCGGTGCGGAGACGGGGCTGTTTTTTATTCACACCCGCTGGCAGCCATACGCCTTCATGATTGCGATGCTGGGGGGGACGTTCATGAATCCATCAGTCCTGATAGCAACCACGATGGTCTGCTTTGTGCTTTCCATTGATCAGAGCCAGGGCTATCTGCCCTATCTGATGAATGCGCTGAAAGTGAGTGACCGCCTGAAGTTGTCGAACGCGAAGATGACGACCGTCTCCTATGTCACCTGCGGAGCCAGCATCTTCACCGCCTTACTTGTCTCACTGGTGATGACCTACGACCGCGGCACGCCTAAACAGTGCCTGTGGTCTTGGGGGGAACTGGCGAAGATTTGCTTTGTGGGAAGCGAACCCGAAGTGCTTCAACTCAAGTCTGTCGATACGCTTGAGATGGCGGAGAAAACCCCTTGGTACCGAAAACTCTCAACGATTCACAGCAAAAAGTATTTCTGGCACGCGGTTGTCTTTGGCATTGCAGGGGTTCTTCTCTTTAGTTTTCTGAGACTGCGTTACACGTGGTGGCCGCTGCATCCCGTGCTTTTCCTGGTCTGGGTGACCTGGCCGATGCATATTCTGGCCAGTTCGTTCCTGATGGGATGGCTTGTGAAGAAGTTGACTATCCGTGTGGGAGGCTTCGCCATGGTGCAGAGATTGAAGTCGTTCATGTTTGGAGTGGTGGGTGGCGAAATACTGGGGGCCGTCGTCTTCATGATTGTCGGCGCCATCTACTTCCTAGTGACTGACAAGCCTCCTGTGGCATACCGCTATTTCCCCAGATGAGGCAAAAGAATGACCAGGGGGATGCCCTGGTTTCAAGATATAAAAGGCAAAAATGGCAAAGAGAAAAGAGAACCCGTTTACGAATGTCAAGTTTTCGGAGAGCCTGGTAGTTGTACCGTCTCCTGATGAGAATGGGAGGCTTCATGTGCCCGTCATGATGGGGTTGAGGCAACCTGTTTTTCCTGACATGAGCATGGGAATGTCGGTGATTCCTTCAGATGCAAAGGCTGTCAAATATGCGCAGAAGCATTGCGACGGAATGGTGGTTATGATCCTGCGCAAGGAACGACGGGAAGACGTGAACCCAAGCCGTCCCATGAGAACGGAGTATTACAGGACTGGCATTTTGGCTCATACTTCCATTGATGCAGAGGATGCGAATGGCTCCATGCGGGTTGTCTGCCACACGGTTCGTCGCGCGCGTGTGGAGAGCCTTTGCAATGAACATGGCTGCATCATGGCGGACGTCACTTTGCCGAAGGATGAGATGCCTGCAACGCCAGAGGAGGAGCAGGAGGTTTTCCTAAATGCCGCCTGTCTTCTGGATTTGATGAGGCAAGTGCTTGCCGCACGGGAGGCGTCAGCGGAGGACACGCAGAAGTATTTGGCCACCATGAATGACATTCCCATCCAGAAGTTGCCCGACTATGCCTGTTCCATGTTTCCAGCACCGCCAGACGACTTCCAGGCGATTGTTGAGACGCTGAATGTTCGCGAACGCCTGGAGAAGGCGCTTTTCTTGCTGAGACGCTTTCTTTACTATAATGAAATGCGCGACAAGATGATGTCGAAGGTGACGAAGCGCATTGAGAAGAATCAGCGTGTCTTCATGCTCCAGGAACTTCTGCATGATGTGAAGCGTGAACTTGGGAACGATTTGGACATCGGCGAGAACGACATTGAGAAGTTCGAGGAGATGCTGGAGGAGATTCGCCCTTATTTGAACCCAGAGGCCGAATCGCGCATCATGGAGGAGCTTGAAAAGCTGAAGCTCACCAACAGGCAGTCGCCTGACTACACCGTTTCCCGAAACTATCTTTCCTGGTTGATGGAGTTGCCATGGCATAACACCACCGAGGATATTTTGGATGTGGCAAAGGCGCGTGCCGTGCTGGATGGCGACCACTATGGGCTGGAGGACGTGAAAAAGCGTATCTTGGAGTTCATCGGGGTTTCCTCGCTGAAGAGCAGTGTGGGCGGGACGATTCTCTGCCTGATTGGACCGCCTGGCGTCGGCAAGACCTCGCTCGGGCGGAGCATAGCCACGGCGTTAGGACGGAAGTTCTTCCGTTTTTCGCTGGGCGGCATGCGGGATGAGGCGGAAATCAAGGGGCATCGCAGGACCTACATCGGGGCGCAGCCTGGCAAGGTGATTTCCGCCATGAAGGTGTGCGGCACCCTGAATCCTGTCATAATGCTGGATGAAATCGACAAGTTGGGTAGTTCCCATCAGGGAGACCCAGCCTCTGCCCTGCTGGAGGTGCTGGACCCTGAACAGAACATCTCCTTCCGCGACCACTTCTTGGACATTCCCTTTGACCTGTCCAAGGTTTTGTTCATCGCCACCGCCAATGTGCGGGACACGATTCCCGCCCCGTTGCTTGACCGTATGGAGGTCATCAACCTTTCGGGATACATCATCGAGGAGAAACTGAACATCGCCAAACGTCATTTGATTCCGAAGTTGCTGCCCCGAAACGGCCTTGTCAAGGGAAATGTTTCATTTCCCGACGCTACTTTGCGCAGGATAATCGATGGCTATGCCCGTGATTCGGGGGTGCGTTCCCTGGAGAATGCTCTAGGGGCCTGTATGCGCAAGGTGGCAGTCCGCATTGCGGAGGGCAAGCAGCGGAAAGACGAACGACTGGTTGTGCGGAACGAACAGGTGAAGGAGTTTCTGGGCAAGCCAGTCTTTTACGACGACCCGCTGGTGAACCATCCGATTCCAGGCGTGGCGATGGGGCTGGCTTGGACGGCTGTCGGCGGCGCAACCCTGTACATTGAAGTCTTGCCTATCAATGGGACACCAGATTTGAAGATTACGGGGCAACTTGGTGATGTGATGAAGGAGTCAACGCAGATTGCGCTTTCACTGGTGGAACGTCAGGCAGGTGAATATGCCATTCCGCAGGATTTCTTCAAGAACAACAAACTGCACATTCATGTGCCAGCGGGGGCTACGCCGAAGGATGGACCATCGGCGGGCATCACCATCGCCAGCGCGTTGATCTCTGGCGCCAGCAATCGTGCGCTTCCACCCAATTGGGCGATGACGGGGGAACTGACCCTGACGGGGCGCGTGCTTCCCGTAGGGGGCATCAAGGAGAAGATGATTGCCGCACGCCGTGCTGGCGTGAAGAATGTCATCCTCCCGAAGGAGAACGAGAGGGACTTTGAGGAGATACAGGAACGGGCACGGGCTGGCCTGACCCCGCACTATGTCTCCATGTACAATGAGGTTTACAATCTTCTTTTCTGTGGAAGGTAAAGCCAAACTCTTGCATCTAGGAAATGTAGTAAATCTAGTTAATCTAGTTAATCTAGCAAAGACAACATAGGAAAAGACAATGCGCAATGGTCAATTGGTTTCGGCGCAGATAGGCTGCGGCAAGTTTGCCTACTCCCAGGATCTGCCCAATATGTGTGAACATCCCGATGTAATTCTCAAGTGGGCGTGCGATGTGAAGAAGGAAAGCGCGCAGGAGGCGAAGGAGGCGTTCAACCTTGAGGCTGCCACGGATGACTTCCTGGAGGTCATGGCGGACCCCGAGGTGGATTTCGTGAAGGTGGCGACTTCGCATGATGTGCATCTGCCCATCATCGAGGCGGCTGCGAAAGCGGGAAAGCATGTCTTCTGTGAGAAGCCGATGGCGATGCGCGACACGGAGGCCTACGCGATCATGCGCGCAGTCAAGCGCGGCGGAATCAAGTTGTGCGTCGATTTGAACCGCCGCATGTCGCCTGCTCTTCAAAGCCTTCGGAAGCAGTACCTGGCCCACCGTGCCAACCCGAAGCACCAGCCGTGGCAGTACATTGAGACCGTCCGTGAGCCGCTTCCCGAGGAGAGGCGTTCGCAGTTGCTCATCCGCATACAGGACGAGAGCAGTTCGTATGGCATGGTGCATTTGGATCCCGTCAAAGGCGGCGGGCTGATTATCGGAGAGAGCGTGCATTGGCTTGATCTGGGGTGCTGGTTCTTTGCACCGCAGTTGCCCGTTGAAATAACTGCCTGGGGAAGTTCACGGCTTTCGCACGGCATCAATGTGCTTTTCAGCGGTGGTGACAATCTCACCCTTGTCTTCAGTTGCGCGGGGACATTCTGCTACCCGAAAGAGTTGTTCGAGGT
Organism: Victivallales bacterium; assembly: GCA_017535315.1. Taxonomy (GTDB): domain Bacteria; phylum Verrucomicrobiota; class Lentisphaeria; order Oligosphaerales; family Oligosphaeraceae; genus RGIG3456. The sequence continues at coordinate 55,962 of JAFXUD010000064.1, forward strand.
GACAACGGAGGCGGCTCTCCTCCAAAGCCGTTTCTTCGTGGAGAACAACTACTATGGCATTCCTGGTGCGAAGGACGAAACCTTCAAACTACAGGACGACCCTTATCCAGAACTGGGCGACGGCTTTGACGCCTATATGCGCAAGTTCGACCGTAGGACACAGGGGGCGGGAAACCTGAAGGAGATTGAAAATTCGCGTCCCTTCAGGGTTGACAAGGGACATCGGAACATGCTTAACTCCTTCGTCAGGTGCATCCTTGACAACACGCCATCACCCTGTGACGAGATGGCAGGCTTCCGTTCGACCTATCTTTCACAACTGGCCATCCAGGCCATCCATACGCACCAGACGCTGCCTGTGCCAATCGAGGTCGTTACTCCGAACTTGGTGTGACCTGGGGCTTTGCGTTTGGCGAGTGTTCCTGTTTTGGGGTGGAAATCTTCAACAAAACAACAATTCGACGTTATTAAGTTATCGTGATGAAAAAGAACTTTTGGCTTTTTGCGCTATTGCTTGCCTGCATGGCTTTCGGATTGGATCTGGTCAAAGACGGAAAGCCGTGTGCCGAGATAATTGTCGAGAGTGGGGCGAACAGCGGGGTGGTTCTTGCTGCGAAGGATTTGCAATACCACTTGGAGAGGATGTCTGGGGCGAAACTGGAACTATTGAACGAGCCAAGTGGGAAAGAGTTGAACAGAGTTTTTGTTGGCGAGAGCAGATTCACAAGGAAACTGGGTTACACGCTTCCTGAATTTGGCAATTCGGGCTATGACATTCTTGTGAAGGGGAACTATGCAATCCTGAATGGGCCGAGCATGTTTTTTCCCGAAGAGAAGAAATGGACGCTGGAGGAATTCCAGAAGTTCATGGGCGAAAAATACAGCATGAGGCTGTTCACCTCTGGCAACAGCAACGGATACAACACGGCGCTGGGCATATCAATAGGCGACGATGTCGGCCCGATGCACGCGGTCAGTGCCTTCCTTGAGGAATTGGGCGTGCGCTTCTATGCGCCTGGAGAGGATGGTACAATCATTCCAAAACGGAACGACATAGCCGTCCAGACGGGCAGGCGAATACGCGAGGCGGCCTTCGGGCGCCGCGAATACTATTTTGGCAAGCCGATGCGGGAGCGTGCGGAGGGGATGCTGTGGCTGAAGCGGCTGAAATGCGGCAACCGCATTCCAATTGTCTGCAATCACACGTTGCCGTCGCTTATCAAGGACCCTGAAAATCGTGTGCGGCATCCATCGTGGTATGCAGAGGAATCCCCTGGAAAACTTTTCCCTGGTTTTCAGGATCAGGGTGGCGTGCCCCGTTATACGGATCCCGATTTTCAGCGAGCCTGTATCGAATGGGCACGAAAACTCTTTGACACCTACCCGAATCTCAAGCAGGTGACGCTCGGCGCACCAGAGGACAATGGCGACCCATACGACTGGCGCGACCGCGAAATATACCAGAAGCCTGGCATGAGCCACAAGCAGGCGTATGCCAACATGATGTATGATTTTCATGCGGCGGTTGCACGTGGCATAAAGAAGACGCATCCTGACAAGGATGTAATCTGGTGGTGCCTCTACAACAACTGCATCCCGACCAATATAGACTACAGCACGCATCCTGATAATCTGGTGTGTCGCGTGGAGGCCATTCCGCCATCATACTATGTGCAGGAGAGGCGCTGCAATGAGTTTTTCAGTTCCATACAGAAGATGTTCGAGGCTTTCAGGCCAAGGGACAAATCGCAGCAGTGGGAGTGGTGGCTTGACTACAGTTACGACACTTCGCCCCGTTATCCAGAGTTCTTCATGCACCGCCTTCAGAAGATTCGTCAGGAGGAACGCAACTATTTCGATGGCTTCTTCATGGAGATCGCAAAGGATTCGAGAAGCAATCCGACTGGTTTGGGTGAAATGCCCATCAGTCATCTCATGACATATATCAACAACAAGTTGATGTGGGACCCCGATTTGGACATGGAGGCATTGCTGGAGGAATACTATCGCCTTTGGTTTGGACCAGCCGCCGAAGAGATGAGAGCCTTCCACGAATATGCGGAGGAGGTGTGGTGCCGCAGCGGCTCCCGTTCCGTCTCGGAGAAGGATGGCTTCCTCAAGCCTGCTGACATTCCGAAGTATTTCGAATTGCTTTCAATCGCAAAGAATCAAACTCATCCAGATTCAGTGTATTTCAGGCGTATCGACGAGATGGAGAAGGCCTATTCGGGTCTCAAGACGCTTTTTGTGGACAGGACACCGCAGGGGGACTGGCTGGAGGCTGTCATCCTTCCAGCAGCAAGCGTTCCTGACGGAGATTTGTCCAAGTACCGCTCTCGCTGGATTGAACTGACCTGCGATGGTGAATCCCAAAACAGAACCGAGGTGGCGGTCGGCGTCACGGAAAACAGAAAATGGCTTTTCGTGGGATTCCGATGCCAGGAGGCCGATATGGAGGGGGTGGTGGCGAATACGAAGTTTTTCGATCGTCCCGCGCTTTTAAAGGATGACCATGTCCGAATTGACGTGAACACGCCTACAAGGAACTGGTTCAGCGTTGCCGTGAATCCTGAAGGTGCCGTCTGGGACGAGTGCCGCGACCTTGACATCATCAACCGCGATGCCTTGGCGGTGCTTTGGACGCCTGGGACGCTGGTTCACGTTGAGAAAAAGGCCGACCGATGGGAGGTCGAGGTTGCCATACCGACAAAGGACTTCGGAAGGTATGGCCCTTCTGTCAGGGAACCTTGGGGAATCTCGTTCTCCCGTGTGCGGCCACACGGCGAGAACAGGCAGGTCTTTGGGCTGAAAGACGTCCAGGCATTGCCCTCAAGTTGGCGGCGTCTTTGGAAAAAGTCGCTAGACTGCGAAGGGCGGCCAGTCAATGAATTCGGCTTTGTTGTGCTGCCGCCTGACGTGAATCCGACGCAGTATGTCGTGAAACGGGCGGTCGGCGAGGTGGACATTGCTGCTGCCTGGAATTCCCCGTGCTGGAAGGATGTGCCTGCCGCAAAACTGGAGGCAAAGATGATTCACCCTGGCGACGCATACAACCATTTCCCTGACACGCAGGTCAAGTTGCAGTATGATTCGAAATACATATACGGGCTGTTCCAGGTGAATGACTGCTATGTTCAGGCATTGGCAACTATGGACCAGCAGCAGGTTTGCCTTGACAGTTGTGTGGAGTTCTACGTTCGCCCCGCTGGAACACCGCGGTATTTCAACTTCGAGTTCAACTGCGGCGGCAAGATGCTGCTTTATGAAATTGAAGATATCAACCAGCGCAAATATACCAGGCTTCCCGTTGAAGAACTTGCGGAGATTGTTCGTTTCCACACGCTTCCTGAAATTGTCAACCCAGAGATTGATGAACCGACGGTCTGGCGGCTTGGCTTCAGGATACCGATAGATTTCTTTGTCCGACATATGCAGGTGGATGGGAACCTTGCAGGACAGGAGTGGAGTGCGAATTTCTTCAAGTGTGCTGACAAAACGTCGCATCCGCATTGGCTGGCATGGCGTTCTGTTCCTGACTTCCATGTCCCCGATGGTTTCGGCAAATTGATATTTGAAATTACCTCTCTTGAGAAACAAGGAGAATGATATGCGCTGTTTTATAGCTTTTTATCTGGTGTTGGCGTCTCTCTGCCTTGCACAGGATGCGTTCGAGCTTGACGGCACGTGGAGTTTTCACACCTGGAGCGGGTATCAGCCTGCGCCCCAGAAGACAGTGGCGGATGGCGTTCTTTCCATTCGCGACATCAAGGGGGCGTATGGATTCGCGCTTCAATCCTCTATCAAGCCAGATGCAAAGGCTGGCGACACGGTGACGTTCACTGCGCGGGCACGAGGAAAAGGGAAGCTGGGGTTGAGGCTCCACAACCTCGATGCTCAGGGAAAGTGGATTGAGGTCTCAAAGTATGGCGCAGCCGAGGCACTTGATGCCGATTGGCGCGATTTTTCTCTGACGGTTATGGTGGACAATGTCGGCAGGAAGATGACCGAAAAGGTTCTTGTGACTGTCGGCTCAGGACAGAATTCGGAACTGGACATCAGGGATGCAAAGGTTGTCGTGGACCATACGGCATACGTCGGCGATGCATTCTTCCCGCAGCATTGGATGGTTTTTGCAGGCGTTCCGAATGCGGAGACACCGCCACTGGAGAGGGTACCCGAGGAGATTGCAGGGATAAAAGGCACGACAGTCAAAATGGAAAGCAATGCAATCGCATTTGCCTCGATGTTCCCGACACCGAAACACCGCAACTGCGCATGGCTCTATGGGAAGATCATGGCGGAAGCCCCTGGGGAATACACGATAGGGGGAGGTGCGGACTACTATATGGCCTTGTATGTCAACGGCGACACGGTGATTGACACGCTCAAGAGCGGAGATGGAGCGGATATTCCGCACTTCACCAACCATATTGGCACCGCCATGCTTCAAAAAGGCGAAAACATCGTCGCCGTCAAGTTTGAGACGGGGACTGGCGACAAGCCGCTCATCTCTCTGGCAGGTGCAGGTGATTTGCGCAATCTCTCGTCAGTCATCAACATTACGGAAAGGAGTTATTTCGACGACTTTGAAACGAAATATGAACGAAGCGGAGCTCCCGAACTGGTCAGGCGTATTTTCACGGAGGGGATGGACACTCTCACCACGCAGGCGATTTACCGCAGGGGGGTGCTCATCTCCGACGATGGCAACCGCCACGAGCTTCCTGCCAAAAGCGGCGGAAAGATGTTTGCGACTGGTCTCCGCCTTTATGAGTTCAGTGGTGCGGGAAGTCTTGATTTTTGCATTGGCGGCGAGGTGCTCCTTTCCATCGGGCGTACCAGTGACAGCGGGAATCTGCGTGCTGTCCTGACGAAAGGCGAACGGACGTTGAAAGGAATGGTGCTTCCGCTTGATATGCTGCCTGCGGACATCATTGTCGCGATTGGACACAACAACTATGCGGTGAACGTCGTCAGCATCCAGAACAGCAGGCTTGTCAGCATGGCAGGAACGGAGGATTTCTCTGCACTGTGCGACTTCGTTACGACTGTCGCCGTCAACACGGAAGCCGTCAGGGTTGACGACCATTTCACGGGAGTTGGCATGCCCGAGCGCAACGACAATTCCATTCCGTACAGGATTGATTTGGCGGTGGAGTTCGACCCTGTGAAGGCTGGATGGAAGATGATTTTCAATGACGAATTCGATGGCGATGCCCTTGACTGGAAGAACAACTGGACGACAAGTCCCTGGTCAAAGGAAACCGACCGCAACAAGGACATGGTCAGCGTCAAGGAGGGGATGGCGCATTTTGCGTGCGAATGGTTCGACAAGGAGGGCAAGGTTGCAGGACGTACCATAAGCGCATATTCGCGCCGCCGCTTTGGGTATGGCTACTATGAGGCACGTGTGCGATTCACCAGGAAGCCAGGCTGTTGGGCAGCCTTCTGGATGCATGACGAAGGGCGCAATTTGCAATTGGGCGGAGGTTTTGAAATAGACATTTTCGAGGACTACCCGACAAGGGGGGGCAAGCCTGTCGTCGCCAGCAATCTCCATGCCACCCGTGGAAGCCAGTCCAACAGTTACGGCTATCATTTTGACTTGCCTAAGACATTGGATGACTTCTACGTCATCGGCTGCAAGTGGACACCGTTCGAGATTTCGACCTACATCGACGGCAGACTCGTCAAATCCGTTTCGCGCCACAGTCCTTGGCAAAGCGTTACATACGATGCCTTCAACCACGGTTTCGGCACGAACAGCCTCTACATCTGCATCGGCCTCTGCCACGGTACAACAGGTGGGAAGGGAGTCATCGGCGAACGCGAGGAGTTTCTTGTGGATTGGGTGCGCGGTTACGAATACCCGACGGCTGACAAACCGAAGGTCAGTTGGCGCGAACTGCCTCTAAAATCCTCTTTCGTGACGGGAGAAAGTTTTACGCTTGCCGCCGACAGCACGGTTCCTGGGGTGGCCTATCTCTTTGATAACGGCTATCTCATCGACTACAAGCGGGAGGCGCCATATCGTTTCACGCTCGCGGTTGATGAGAGGCACTACAAGGACACTGCCTGGTCGCGTGCAGGGCGTTCAGGAAAAAAGATGAAATTGGACCGCTATCCGCACATCTACAGGATTGCGGTGCAGGACAAGGAGGGGCGCGTCGGATTCACTGAATTCTTTCCTGTTATGGTCGATATGCAATTCGGCGACCCGTGGAAAGGTGTGGCGCAACCTATCCCTGGAAGCGTCAATCCCGCTGCATACAATACGGGTGGTCACAATGTCTCAAACTACAAGCAGAGTCCAACGCCCATCCCTGATGGAAAGGAGTGCTTTTCGCGCAACAAACTCGGCCTTCGCGAAGCAGGGGAATACGTCAATATTGCCGTGGATGTCAAGGAGGGGAGGAACTATCGTGTCACAATGCCGCGTCGTCCTTATCCAGAGGATTTGCGCTGGCCAGTCCGTGCGTCATTGTTCGTGGATGGAGTCTATGTCGGTGATCTTGAGGCAGAACCCAACGTGAAGGAGGCTGTGCTTGACAAGGTGATGCTGAAGCCAGGCATACGGAATCTCACGCTCATGTCTGCCTGTAGTTATGGTGTCTGGCCTGAGGAACTTGTTTTCAAATGAGTCGATTCACCATCCCTGATGTGATGTTTTTGCGATTATCATTCATAATCAACTTGAAAAAAGATGTTTGAGATGTTTGCGGTACGCCACGGCCAAAGCGTGGCAAATGAGAAAAATGTGATTCAGGGGCAGACAAGCACCCCGTTGAGCGAACTAGGCTTGAAGCAGGCAGCCGCCTTGGGGAAACGCTTGGTCAACGTCCGCTTTGACGCAGTGTATAGCAGCGATTTGGAGCGTGCCATGCAGACCGCCAGGTTTGCGGCCCCCTACATGGAGCCGATTCCTTGTGTTGAGCTGCGTGAGTGGAACTTGGGGATTTTCCAGGGTCTGACGCGTGCGCAGGTGGAGGAGCGGTATCCCGACGTCTGGAAGGATTTTCTGAACGGGGCACCCGATTTCCGCATACCAGAGGGCGAAAACTCTGCGGAGGTCCATGCGCGTGTGGTCGGCTTCCTGAAGAGGCTTGAGGCGGAGGTGTCGGGCGGACGTATTCTCGTGGTGAGCCATTGCGGAGCCATCCGCTCCATGCTCAAGTACATTTTGGGCATGACGAATGCCTGGCCGATTAGTCCGCAGGTGACCAACACGGCCATTTGTCGCCTTCTCTTCAAGGATGGCTTGTGGCAGTTGGCGACTTGGAATGACACGGCACATCTGGACGGGCTGATGCCCACGGCGGGGAACTACTGATGCCTATGGAAGAGAAATACCTATATCTGGTGACGGGAAACGATGACTCTCGAGTCATAGCCGAGGCCCAGAGGCTCTACAAAAGCCTGGCTGGTTCCAACGACGACCCATTTGCCAACGAGATATTCGAGCAGGCCGAAAGCGGACCAGAACCCGAACTGGTGAACAGCGTTGTCCGTTCGTTGAAGACACCGCCGTTTCTTGGAGGGCGGAAGGTCGTCTGGCTGAAGCACTTCACGGGGTTCGACGAGGAAGGGGACAAGGGCTCGAAGGAGCCTATGGCAGTGGCATTGCGTGGTTTGGCCTCCGCTGTGACGCAATTTCTTGGTCCCGAGATGCTCCTGCTGGTTGACGGCAGCGGGCTGGACAAGCGACGCGCACTCTATAAGGCCTTTGCCGCCAATGGCAAGGTGCTGGAATATACCAAGCCTGACATGACGAAGAAGGGCTGGGAGAACATCATGATTGACTGCATCCGACAGGAGGCATCCCTGAAGGGGATGAAATTGGCAACTAATGCTGAGCAGTTCCTGCTGGATGTGTTGGGCACGGACACTGCGCGAATCAATGCCGAACTTGAGAAGGTGATCTGCTATCGCGGCGGTACCGAGGGAACGGTGACGATTGAGGAGGTCAGCGCTGTCTGCATCGGCAAGGGGGAGGAGATGGCATGGGCCCTCGGCAACGTCCTGGGCGAGCGTAATATCGCAGAGACCCTCAAGGTCATCGACAAGCTCATTGCGCAGAACCGCGGCTCCGACGACTATGTTCGTTCCATGCTGTACGGCGCGACCAGGTTTTTCAGGGATGCCATACGCATCAAGGTTTTCATGGCGGAGAACAAGATACGGAACCCGATGGCGCTCGTTGGCTTCATCAACGGCATGACGGCGGAGGCAAAGGATGCAGCCGTAGCCCGTGGTATGGAGTTTCTCGACTACAACGTATTCCGTACGAAGAACCTGGCGATGGAGATTGAGCGCTATGCACCCCATGACATCATCAAGGCATTGCGGGTCATCCGTGACGCGATGTGGCAGACGATGTCCAGCACCACTACCGTGAGGATGGCGCTGGAATCTGCCTTGACGGAGATTATCGGAGTCGGGAGGCCTGGTCGGTTCAGATGATATTTGTTGTGGCAGATGCACATCTGGAGGACGGGCAGAAACTGGATGGCGAGTTCAGCGCGATGCTCGACGCCCTCTCGCGTACAGATTGCGACGTGGTTTTCCTGGGGGACATCATGGACTTGTGGATAGCCAAGCCAAGATACGAGAAGGGCTGCCATCAGGAATTCATCCGCTGGTGCCGTGAGGAATCGGCGAGGCGCAAGCTATTCTTTGTGGAGGGGAACCACGAGTTCTTCGTGGTTTCCAGGTACAAGGATGTCTTTACGATGGCGGTGGAAGGGAGTTTGCGACTAGGTGACGCGCTCTTTGTCCACGGCCACGCGATACAGGGGAAGCCTTGGAGCTTCAACCGCTGGTTTATTCCGCTCTGCAAGAGTTGGCTGGGTAGCCTGGTGCTGGCGTTAATGCCATGTGGCCAGGCCTTTGCCAGGTGTGTGAAGCGTTCTTTGGGCAACCGCCATCCAACGCCTGTGCTTCCCGAAGAAGAGGTGCGGCGCTGGGCAGAGCCTGTGGAGACCAAGGAAGAAATTCACGAACTCTTTCTCGGTCACTTTCACAAGGGTGGCGAGTTTTCCGTTGGAAAACTGTGGTGTCACGCCATTCCACCATGGAAACAGGGTGGAATGGCGGCTCTCTACGCCCCCGACACGCATATTGTCACAGTGGGCAACTGGAGGGAGTTGCTGGCAACAAAGTAAAAGCCGCAGCTGGAATATAGTCTTGGGGTCCGAAAACATCTATTCACATTATAACCTATGAGGAGATTGCAATGAAGGTATTTGGCAAAGTTCAAGAGGCACGGGCGGACATCCCCGTGATCGGCGAGTTTGATGTGGTTGTGGTTGGCGGAGGCATCGCGGGCGTCGCGGCTGCTTTGGCAGCAGCGCGTGTGCGTGGCACGAGGGTCTGCCTGATGGAGAAGGTCTGTGCGCTTGGCGGACTGGCCACGGTTGGAAACGTCATTATCTACCTGCCACTCTGCGATGGCAAGGGGCGCCAGGTCATCGGTGGCATCGGCGAGGAACTTCTGCGCCTCTCTGTCGATGAGGTGGAGGTACCGAATCTGCGCATCAGCAAGGTTCCTGCCTGCTGGGACGGCAATGGGACGGTCGAGGAGCGTAGCAAGCATCGCTTCCGCGTGGGCTTCAACCCCATTACCTTTGAGTACAAGATGGAGCGGCTGCTGCTCAAGAACCACATTACACTTTACTATGACATGCGTTTCAGCACGGTCGTCAAGAAAAACGGCAGCATCACCGCCGTGATTGCGGAGAGCAAGGCAGGAAGAGTTGCTTTGTCCTGCAAGGCGGTCGTCGATTGCAGCGGTGAGGCGGATGTCTGCCGAGAATCGGGCGAAAAGACCGTTTCAATCGGGGGGAACGTGCGCTGTGGCTGGTACTACTACATCGACAAGGACGAGAAGGTGCAGTTGCGCTGTCTGACGGACCCGCTCCGCATCCGCAAGGTGGATGAGAACGGAAACCGCCTCAAATACTACTCCTTCAGGGGCGATCTACCCGAGCAGGTTACCGCACAGGTGTTGGAGTCGCGGAAGATGATGATGGAGGATATTGAGAAGATTCGCGAGAAGGATGGCGGCAACCCCATTCCGATTATGTCTCCGACAATTTCCACCTTCAGAATGTCGCGCCGCCTGGCGGCAAAGGTCACCCTTAAGGAATCGGATGACCACCGCTGGTTTGACGATACGCTTGGTATGACGGGCGACTGGCGGAAGGCGGGGCCTGTCTTCTGCTTGCCGCTTCGCTGTCTTGCCGCCGTGAAAACAGCGAACCTCATCACGGCGGGGCGCTGCCTCTCCTCCATGGGGGACACGTGGGATGTGACGCGCGTGATTCCGACCTGCGCCGTGAGCGGCGAGGCTGCGGGCATCGCCGCCGCCTTCCTGGCTACCAACGACGAGTGCCGTTCCTTCTTTGATTTGGATATCCCCACGCTCCAGAAGTACATCAAACGCCATAATGGTATCATTGATAAGGGACTGGTCAGATGAAGAAAAACAAAGCTAACCAACGCCTGGAGAAGCCAGAGTCCGAGATAGGCGTGAATCTTGGTAATCCGTTTGCGGACATCAAGTTCGACATCCCATTTGCTCCCGAACCACCTCCACCGCCACTTCCACCGCCTCCTCCGCCACCCACTAAGGAAGAGCTTATGGAGGCGGAACTGAGCCGTGCAGACAAGGCTCTGCTGGAGGAGTTCCGCAAAAAGGGCACCTGCCAAAGCATCACGACACCTGACAGCGATGGCAAAACCAGTGGTCCGCTGCTGAAACTCGTCATCCAGCGCAAGGGGCACAGGGGCAAGACCGTCACGCTGGTGCATGGCCTCAAGGAGAGCTCCATGACGGAACGGATGCAGCTCTGCTCGGAGATCAAAACAGCCCTCGGTATTGGTGCGCGCTTCGTGGAGACGGTGCTGGAACTTCAGGGCGACCAACGCCAGCGGGCTGCCGAGTGGCTGGAGGGACATGGTTTCCGCTGCGAGTGCCATTGAGGGAGTAGCCATATCGTCAACGGCCTGCTTCTTCTAGGAGGATGTTATGGACAATTCACTATATCGTTGTTGCACGTTATGCCCGCGTCAATGCGGTGCCAACCGTGTGAACGGCGAGACGGGCTTCTGTGGTGAGACGGCGGATCTTCGCATAGCTGCGATGCTGCCTCACTTTGGCGAAGAGCCCTGCCTAGTCGGGAAGCACGGCTCGGGGACGGTCTTTTTCACGGGGTGTTCGTGTGGGTGCTTCTTCTGCCAGAACTACCAGCTCTCCCAGCAGCATGTCGGAAAAATCTTCAGCCTGGAGGAGTTTTTGACCGCTCTCCGTGAATTGATTGCAAAGGGGGTGCATAACATCAACTTTGTAACCCCCGACCATTTCTGGCCACACATCGCTGCGGCATGCAGGCAACTGCGTGACGAGGGGTACGATATCCCCTTTCTGTGGAACTGCTCGGGTTACTCGAATGCGGAGTTGGTGCCAGAGCAGGCAAAACTCATCGATGTCTTCATGCCTGATTTCAAGTATGCCCTTCCTGAACTGGCAGAAACCTGCATGGGCGACCGCGAATACCCACGCATCGCTTTTGCGGCGATTGAACGTATGGTGGATGGCACGGGCTTCCTGCGTCCATGGGATGCTTCAGGCGAGATACTTGCGACGCATGGAACAATTGTGCGCCATCTGGTACTTCCTGGGCAGTTGGAGAACAGCATCCGCACTCTGGATATCCTCTACGAGCACTTTGGTCCAGGTCTGCCGCTCTCCATCATGAGTCAGTTCCAGCCAATGCCCGAATGTGAACGGCTGGGTCTTTTTACCTCCAAAATCAAGCCCGATATCTATGAAAAGGTGCTGGCGCACGCTCAAGAGCTTGGCTTCTATAGGCTCTTTGCTCAAGTCGGCGGGGGCGACGATTCTTTCGCCCCTGATTTCACCTCCGACAATCCGTTTGGCAACAACAACGTAAAAAGATAGCTGACAAATTTATTATGAACGGCTTTGACCATAGATTTTGGTTGTGGGGATATGTTCTGGAAGATTCGATTCCAGGCAAAATGATGTTTGTGGACGGGACAACCAGTTGCAGCGCAGAAACGGCGTTGTCACTGCTGAAATGCGGCAGCCTTTTCTGGATGAATCCACTTCATTCACAGGAGGCTATCAATGAAAAACAGTACAACCTCATAAAGGATTGTGGTAACATAGTCGTGGGACTTACGCATCTGGAGAAGAACGGGCCTGGTCTAGGAGGCTGGGAACTCCAGTATAAGGAATCGGCAGAAAAGATAAGCCGCTTCTCGTTGGAGGCATCCAATATAAAAGGTGCCATCATCGATGATTTCCGCTCCCCAACCAGTCCAAGTAGAAACATCACGCCAGCGGAAGTCAGGGAAATCAAGCAGGCACTGACTTCGGTTAACCCAAATCTCAAGCTCTATGTGGTGCAGTACTACACAATCCAGAAGCCAGAGGAGGTTGTTCCTTTCCTGCCATATATCGATGGTGCAGCTATCTGGCTGTGGCATTCCACCGACTACTTCTGGAATGCATTGTACGAGGATACCCTTCGCCAGTGGCGTGAGGTCTTCCAAGGAAAGGAGTTAATCCAAGGGCAGTTCCTGCACGCATACGGTGACGGCAACGTGCCACAGCCAATGGACCAGATGAAGCTCCAGTGCAAGTACATAGCACAATGGCTGGATGCTGGCACACTGGATGGCTGGTGCATCCTGAACAATGGTTGGTTTTGCAAACTTGACCACAAGGAACAGCTAGATTACCTGAAGGGTTTCTGGGATTGGTACAGGGATACCCGCACTGTAAGATGAATCTTTTGGTTTGAAGCTGAGGAGGGTTACGTGCGTGTAATCTCCCACTTGCCTGTGGTAAAATCGGCGATGACCGAGGTCCCATCATCAAATGTAGCCTTTTGGCGGTTGTCATCAAGGAACTCATGCGATACCATCTCTTCCAGGCAGGTCGAGCGCAATTCCTTTGAAATGCGGAAATTGTGGTTGTCGAACTTGGTGGGGAGAAGCGTGTAGAGTGCCTGGTAGGCGCAGTACTCTGCGCCTCTGACTCCCGATGTTCCGATGCCAGCGAAGTTGAGCACGCAGTCGTGGTAGATGAGCTGCCAGAGCGGAATTGTAATCGTGTTCAGCGCATTTCCCCAGCCTTCGAGGGTGATATAGGCACCTAAATCAATACAATCAAGGAAGCAATCCCTAGGCGAACTTTCGGTTGCGACGGCGCCGAAATGACGTTTTGCCTCGCGGAGAATCTCCTTGCGCATCATGGCATCGTCGCGTGCGGAGCCTGGATGGTCGGGGTGGAAGCATGGCTCGCAGGAGGTGCAGCCAAGCACGTCGATGTAGATGCAACCTCGACCTGATAGTTCGGCGATTCGCGGCAGGTCGCGTTTGGCGTATTTGAGGCCGATGGCGCTGCACATAAGATAGCAACGTCCTCCATACCAGATGCCGCCGCGCAGGGGGGCACCGCTTTCAGAACGGAACATCTCCTCGAAATTGAACTCTGGCGAATTGCGGTAGCAATCGCGGTAGTTGTCATGCACGGAGAGGATGTAGTCAGGCGAGATGGAGCGTCCATAGTTGGCGCTTGCCCTGAAATCCTCTGCTGTTCCGCGTTCGGAATTGACAGGAAAACGCGTCGGATAACCTGAATCGAAGCCATAACGGTTCCAGCCCGTATTGAGGATGCAGATGCGGTCGAAGCCAGCGGCATGGGCTGTGTCGAAGACTTCACAGGCCGACCAGTTGTTGGGTTTGCCCTCGTCGTCGCCTGAAGCCTTGTCGCGAACATACAGGCTGTAGTCGCGCTCGACTCCTGCGGGCGGCTGTGGTGTCCAATAGACGTTGTGCTTCCAGATGATGCTTCCAGGCAGTTTGCCTACTTCTGGGTTGGCGGCAATCTTATCCTTTAGGAGGAAAAGCTTGCCTTCTTTTTCAATGTGGCGGCGATAGTTTTTGGCCAGGGAAACATAGTTTTCACCTGGTGCGAGGAAGGAAAGACGCTGCGTGCGCGGGTATTCTGCGAGGTTGCGGATGAACTCCTGTGCTGTATCGATATGGCAGGGGCCGTCGGTAATGGCGAGGGTCGTCCATTGGTCGAAGCGGTCGGGGTATCTGACGGCGAGGCCCCCCTTGTCGTCATAGAGACCGTAGAGCGGAAGAATCTCGGTGCGGGTACGTGTCGTATAGGATGGCTGCCCTGGAAAGTTTGCTATGGCACCACATCCGCGGAAGCCAAGTACGAGGGTTGCGTGGTCTGTCTGTTTCCAGCGTAATGGCTTGTACGGAAAGGAGACGGACAGTATTTCATCGTCAAGCCCTGTAATCGAATCGATTGTGAAAACCGCCTCGTCGTCCTTTAGGCGGATGGAGAAACTGAAATGGAGGTCGGGACCATCCTTGGGCTTTTTGAAGCCGTTTTCGGGGAATCGTGCCCAGTAGTCCATTTGCTTGAAGGTGATGCGGATGACATCATTCGCAAGTACGGCTTTTCCGACGGCGTGCTGTACGAGATCGAAGCGATAGGTGTTGCCATAGACGAAATAGGCGTAGTCGCTTGCGTCATAGCTCCAGCCTGTTTTGGTGGAATTAATTGTCAGACGGGAGGCGTCGGCAGGGACGGTTACGCGGATGCTTCCATTGTCAAGAATGCAGTCGTTCATGGTAGTTTCTTTGGGGGAGTAAATGTTGTGATTCTCTTGAGAAGAGTGGCGAGCTTCTCCAGCTCGGTGGTGGGGACTCCATGCAGAATCAGAGCTTGGTCGAATGGTACGAAATGGATGGTCTGCCCGTTGTATGGCTGGAAGCCGTCTGCTGTGACGAGCGTGCTGCCTTCAGGGAGGTTCAATAGCTCTGCATCGTATTCATTGGATGTGGAGTTGACAAGGACGATCAGCTCCGCGCCGTCGGAGAGGCGTTGCCAGTGACCTTGTTGAATAGCGGGCGTGTGGATGATGGTATCGCCGCCGCCAGAACCGCCCTTGTAGGCATCCCATAGCGTTCCGATGATTGGCATTGGATTGCGATAGGGGAGGGCTTTCAGCAACTCGCCGCTGTTGAACCAGCTTAGCAGGCCGCTGCGCAGGTGTGCCGTGCGCTTGATGTTGAGCAGGGCAGGGGCGGATTTCAGGTCTGTCTCTGTGTAAAAATAGCCGAGTTGTTCGCCATAGACCAATTGTTCCGCAAGCTTGGCATAGAAGGCATTGATGTCCTTGCCTGGTGCTGCGTCGCCATAGCGGCGGCAACCCAGTTGAATCTTGCCTGCATAGACGGTGCTGAAGAGCGGAACCTGCTCATGCGTCCAGCGCCAGCAGAAACCCGCGTCGAACATCTGCATATATGGCTCGGAGACGTCTTCACTGCTGTGCCAGAGGTTGGGATGCGTTTTCTTGAGCGAAGTGCGCAGGGGCTCGAACATGGGGCGATAGCCTTGTGCGACCCACATTTGCGAGTCGCCCAGCAGGTGACTGTGCTCAGGGGCATAGCAGAGGTAGGGCAGGGCAGCCATCACCTGGTCGTGGTAGATACCGTTGACACCGTAGCCTGCCAGCCGTTTACAAAGAGCCTCAATCCACTCTTGATAGCCCTTTGCGGCAGGGCACATCACGTAGTAATTGTATCGGATTGAATACCAGCCGGCTTGGTTGCCCTTGCCAGAACCTGGCTCGTGGAACCAGCGTTCATATCGTTCTGCAGGGATGGAGCCGCGCTGCGTCTTCAGAGCGTTTTGTTTGCCGAGAGTATCGTACATCCAACTGCCTTCACGGTTGGGACCGTCCTTTTCAGCCCACAGGCGGGTGTCGATATAGAGCTCGCAGTCGATGTCATGCTTGTGAAGTTCATGGACGGCGGCCTGCGAGTCCGCACGGATGTGGAAATGGGGCCAGTCGCCTTGGGCGATGTCCTCCCATTCGTTCCAATGCACCACAAAGGGAAGTTCAAAGTAGTCGCGCAGCTTCATCAAGGTGCTGAGCAGTTTCTCGGCTGTGTAGCCGAAACGGGTCCTCCCATGCACGATGATGGTGTTGTTGCGCAACCGTTCGGGGGTGTCGGTGCGCGGCAGGCTGGTGATGCGCCAGTTTGCCCCCACCTCCGTAAAACGGCGGTAGATGCGGGCCGCTTCGTACCAGTTTCCAGCGAAGAGTTCCAGGACGGCCTTCCCCTGGAGCGCATAGTTGTTGGCCCCCTGCGTGGCCTCGTGCCCTATCATGGTCGTGTAATGGATGTCCAGGTTGTCGCGCCGTCCCACGGAGGCGATGCGCTTGACGGCTCCTGTCGGGTCCTCATGGGCAAAGTAGATGCTACTTCGGTCGTCATAATAGGCGCCGAACTGCATGTTGAGGTCGCTGGTGGGATAGTAGTAGTCCTGCTGAGCGTTGCGACTGCGCTCCGTGGTAGGGTGTGCCAGCTCGATGCCCGACATGAAGGGTATCAGCAGCTTGTCCGTCCCCTCCGAGAGTTTGCGGAAACTCCAGTTCGGGAAGGATGCGGCGGTCAGGGTGACGGATGAATCGTGGTTTTCAACGGAAAAAGAGCTCTCCATGCGTGGTCCAATGAACAGAAGCTCCATGCAGATGGCGAGCTGTTCGACGTTCCAGACAAACTCAATTTGGTTCTGCGAAAGTAGCTTGATAGTCGCATCATAATCGGAGCTGCGGAGGCGTTTATCCTGTCCGTTTTGTGTAAGGTCGATTTCCCAGAACATGGTGCGTCGGCCGAAGATTTCTCGCTGGGCAGAGGTGTCGTAGATGCCAATCAGCGGGAAGATATGGCGGTTGCCCTTGGCAAGTATCAGTGCCTTCATGCGTCCTGTATCAATGACGATGATGTCGTTCTGCGGCTCTCCACGAGCCATCTTTTCCATAGCGGGAAGCAGGGTTGCTTGGTCTGCGCCGTTTCGTGCCGCCTGAAGCAACGCTTCTCTGGCAAAGGATGGCACTCTGTCAGCGATCTGTTGGAAGCGCGGGGTGATGTCAGCTTGTCGCAGGTTGGGGAGATGGACGCGCCCGCTGGAGAGTGCGTCCTGCTCGATTTCGCCGTCGGAGAGGCTGCGTTTCCATACCTTGATGCTGGCAACTTCGCCTTTCAGCGCCCAAACCTTGTGCCCCAGCCCGTACCCGAAGATAATGGGCGCATTGGAGGGGACTGGTTCGACATCCAGCACTTCCTGCTGTCCGACCAGTTCGCCGTTGATGTAGGCTTTCTGCAAGTAGCCGACGCGTCCCTGGCCCTGTTGCTGGATTCGCTCGAAGACGGCTGCATAGTGTGCCCATTCGCCGAAGGGCACCATCTGGCCCGATTTCACGCCACCGTGGTATTTCTTGCCGTCTGTATGTGCCACCCACAGGGTGCCTTTCCCTTGGCGGCAGAGCCGCCACTCGTTCTCCTTGATGAAGATGTCCTGCCCAAAGTCTTCGCCGTGAGGATGGAAGCGGATGACGGCAGTAGCGGTCAGCCCGCTTGGAGTGAGGTTATAACCATTGCTGTCAGGTAGTTCGACTTTTCCATCCGTGCCGTGGAAGTGCAGCATGCCATCCTGGAACTGCACGCCTCCGCTCAGTTTTACCTCGCCAACTCCTTGACTGAAGTCGAGGAAGATGTCAGCAGAGGCGACAAGTGACAAGGAAATTACAAACAATAGGCATTTTAGAAGTGGATAATCGTTTGCGATTTTCATGGTCGTTTCCCATAAGGTATTGAGAATAAGGGAAAGTTATCGTATCCAGCCAGAAGCGAGTACTTGCTCGCCCTGATAGGCAACGGCGAGCTGCCCTGGCGGCGCGAGTGGTGCGCCGTCTGGGAAGGAGAGAATGGCTGGGGAGGAACTCGTGGTGGTAAGAATGGCGTGAACAGGGCGCATCCTGTAACGCAACTGCACCTGCACGGCTAGTTCCTGTTGGGGTGGGACAAGCCAGTTGAGTCCGTCAATTGAGATTTCATGGCAGGAGAGTTCCTCTTGGTGGCCGATGGTGACGGTATTGGAGGAGATGTCAATTCCGACAACGTACCAGGGGCCGCCGCCAAGTCCAAGTCCTCGGCGCTGTCCAATGGTGTATTGGAAAGCGCCTGTGTGTTGTCCAAGCCGTTTCCCGTGCGTGTCAATGAGCCAGCCTGGTTTTACAAGGTCAGGGCGTGCCTT
This sequence comes from Victivallales bacterium, assembly GCA_017535315.1. Classification (GTDB taxonomy): domain Bacteria; phylum Verrucomicrobiota; class Lentisphaeria; order Oligosphaerales; family Oligosphaeraceae; genus RGIG3456. The sequence continues at coordinate 74,116 of JAFXUD010000064.1, forward strand.
TGCGACGAACGCGGCGAAGTCGCCATTGGGAAGAAAGCACAAGTCCTGACTTTCTGACTGGCTTTTGGGGACAAGCCCCAAGGCTGCTCCTTGTTCCTTGACCTCTGCCTTTTGGTATTCACCCAGCGGAAAACAGGCTTTTGAAAGTTGTGCTGAAGTCAACTGCGCAAGAAAATAGCTCTGGTCTTTGATGGGATCCACTCCTCGCAGGAGCTGAATGCCGTTCTTTTTCTTTGCAATACGTGCATAGTGCCCTGTTGCCATACAGTCGCAGCCGTGGTCGAGGATGGCCTGTTGCATAATACCGAATTTGATTCGACGGTTGCAGCGTGCGCAAGGTGATGGGGTGTGGCCGCTAGCGTATTCGGAGACGAAATAATCCAGTATCTCTTTCTGAAATACAGAGCTGAAGTCCAGAACAATATGACTGATGCCCAGTTTTTTCGCCACTTGGGCCGCCTTTTCGATGGTTTCATCGGTATGGGCACTTGGGCATAGAGTCATGGTGAAGCCGATGACCTCATGCCCCTGTGCAAGCAGATGCGAGGCGGCTACTGCGCTGTCAACACCGCCTGATATGCCGATGCCGATTTTCATCAGGAGACGACATTGACAGGATTACTCGCAAGGAATGCCTTGACGTTCTCCAGTGCAACTTGGTTCAGGCGGATGCGTGCTTCCCGTGTGGCCCAGGCAAGATGCGGTGTGATGATGCAGTTTTTTGCATTTAGAAGTGGCGAGCCGTTTGATGGTGGCTCCTGTGCTAGCACATCGACGGCGGCTCCAGCAATTTGTCCAGCGTTCAAGGCATCTGCCAATGCCTGTTCGTCGGCCACGGGACCACGGCTGGTGTTGACAAGGAAGGCCTCTTTTTTCATCATTGCCAAGTGTTTGGCGTTTATTAAGGCGCGCGTCTCGGCTGTCAACGGACAGTGGCAGGAGAGAAAATCCGAGGATTTGAAGATGGTCTCTATGGGGGCGATTGTGAGCCATTCAGGAAGAGTAGTGGGGGGATTGCGCCTATAGCCGACAACCTTCATGCCAAAGGCGTGCCCGATTGCGGCGACCTTCATGCCGATGCGTCCGAGGCCGATAACACCAAGCGTCTTTCCTGCTAGTTCGACTGTGGGGGTGATAGAGAAGGTGAAGTCTGGCGAGGACTGCCAAGCACCTTTATGCACCTCCTGATTGTACAAGGCAACTTTCTGGCAGTGTTCTAAAATGAAGGCGAAGACAAGTTGTGCCACTGAATCCGTACTGTAGGCGGGGACGTTGGTCACCGTGATGCCCGCTTTTTTAGCAGCTTGGATGTCAACTATGTCATAGCCCGTTGCCAGCACACCGATGTATCGCAGTTTCGGAAGCAGAGCGATGACATCCGCTGTCATGCGCACTTTATTGACTAGCACGATTTCCGCGTTGGATGCACGTTGCACCACAAGCTCCTGTGGTGTACGGTCGTATTTTTCAAAGCCTTCCAGGGTTTCCCAGTTCTCCCAGGAGAGGTCTCCTGGATTCATCGTATAGGCATCTAGAATGACGGTCTTCATAATAAAATGTGGCAGCTTGAAAAACTCACAGCAGCATCTTGACCCCAGGCAAGGCGCCGAGGTTGGCAAAAAGAACATCCATGTCTTCTCTTGTAGGAAGGGTGGCCGACAATTTCCAGGTACGGTAGGTGCCAGCAGAAGAGGTGTGTGAAGGGAGGATTTCCGTGCCGAGAAGGTTCATCTTGTCAAATACTTCCTGGATTAACGGGGAGATGTCCCCCTCCTTGGCGTAGGTGATTAGTGTACCATGCCAGTCGGCTGGAAACTGCAATTTGCTTTTAATGTCTGTCATGGTGAATGAACGCTAATGAAAAAAAGCCCGTCCTTTGAATCAGCGCACCTCTGGAAAGGGTGCGCTGATTGGACGGGTCAGGCTGCATATAAGCAGCGTTATGCCTTAGTGTTGGAAGATGTCAGGATGAGTTTTGCTAACCTCTGCGAAGTTATCGGAGGTAACGAGGAGGAAACGCTTGTCAAAAGCAGCCTGCTGGTCCTTTGGAACGGGCTTCTCGTCGTATTCGGCATTGGGCTTGTAGGTGACGGCGGCGGCAATGCAGCCAGTTGCGAAGCCACGTCCATGCTCATAGATGCTACCACCCGCAAAGACGACTTTCTTGCCCTTCAGGCAGTTGGCGTTGAACTCTTTGCCTGCGCAGCCAACACCCATCGGGAGGCCGATGGTGGTGATGATGATGTCGGCGTCTTTTCCTTTCATCATCTCTTCAAGAACCTTTTTGGTGTACCAGGTTTCCATGGGGTCCATCATCTCCATGTCGGGGTCGCCGCCCTTCGGCTTCGGGGGTTCGGGATAAATGGTGTCAACAATGGTGATGGCGCCATCAAGGCCTTCGTTAAGACCGACCAGGCTGGGGGAGTCTTCCTTGGTATAGGGGTCTTTGATGATGATGGCCTTTTTGCCAGAGAATTTTTCTTTCAGGTAGTTTCCAAGTTGGCGTGTCATGACTTTTTGATATTCGATTTCGCGTGCCTGTGCGCTCTTGTTTTGTCCGCCGCCGAAGGAGTTGCTCCAGGAAAGGTAGCCACCGATGGCGATGGCGATGATGGCGCAGAGAATGGTCACTGGCTGTCCCCAGGCCACTCCTTTCTTAGAGTTGGACCAACCGACAATTGCTCCAATGGCTGCCAATGCGAGGATAGCGTACATGAGGATGTTATTCATTTGTCTTTCTCCTAAATGTTGAAAACCTTTGATGCAATAACTGATTTGTCATTTCAAAAACACTGTAACACTATACATTAACAATTCTGAAATGCAAATGCAAACATTGACATCAATCAATTGCTGTAAAAAAACAACTCAAACTCGTTCTTCCAGAAAATGTTGCTTGTGTTGAAACCTCCTTTTAATATTCCTCTGTTAAAATATCTTCAAAATCAAAAACAAACCTATAAAAGAATACAATTAAAAATAATAGGCTTTTCCATAATAGCAAGTCAAAAACTCAATTAAAACAGCTTTTTTTGTGAAAAAAGACATTTCGTGGTAATAAATCTTTACCTGAGCCATTTTTCGTATTGTGAAACAGACATCAGTTCGGCTAATTGGGTATCTGGAACATGGGAGAGTTTGCAGATCCAGCCCTGTTCTTCTGGGGAGCTGTTTAAAAGCGACATATCATCTGATAACCCAGCATTGACCTCTTCGACAATCCCATCGACAGCCGAGACAAAATCACCCGATGCCTTGTTGGACTCCAACACAAAGAGCACCTCGTCTTTGACGGCTTTTGCTCCAATCTGGGGCAACTCCAGAAAATTGACTTCCCCTAGCTCTTCCAGAGCCAGTTTGGTGAGACCAACATAGACAACGCTCTCTACTGGTTCAAGCCAGAGATGACCGTCGCTGTAGCGGCGTGCTTCTGTTTTCCTGATCGATTTCATGTGCATAAGAGCAGAGATGCTTTACCACTTGAGGACTTCTGCAACATGTGGGACAATCGGCTTGATTAACTGCTTGATGGCAACGGCGTATTCCCTGATTTCTTCCTGGGCGTGCTCGCTGTCGCGCAGCTCCAGGAACTTGATGAGGTTGTTAAGGTCAACTGTTCCCCAGAAGGTGGTCATCATGTTCTGCGGCAGCACACCACGCGCTTGTTCGCGGCACACCCCCTTTGCTAACAGTTCCTCGTATGCTGCGTACGCGACCTTGTTCTGGTTATCGATGATTTTTCGGCATGCTTCCTGATCGATTTTTTCAGAGGCGTGAGAGGCTTGGCGGTCACTTTCGGCCTGTTCGCGCAATTCGCGTGGCACGAAAAAGGTTATCTCCTCCTGGGTGTATCGGCGGGAGATTTCATTGTATGACCAGGTTCTGTGGCGATGCCACTGGGAACGGACAAACAGGGGGCAATGGACAAGGAAGGTGAAGACCACATGCTCCAACGGGCTGGAATGGTGGTTAGCGATGAGATAACGGACCAAACCTGCATCCCTGGCATCCATCACCTTGCGGATTTTTCCAAAGGAAACCCTGGCGGCGTTGACAATGCTTGTCTCCGTGCCCATTTGGTCAACTAGTCCGACCCAGCCCTGCCCATCAAGCACCATAACGTGGTTGGTGGGCGGAATGTTAACAGTGTCATTGCTCATAAATGCGTTCTCCTGGGGGTGAAGGCAATTGTTTTGGATTATCTACATGAAAGAGGAAACTAACTACTTGGAAGCTAGGAAGGGTTCCAGATAATCGACGCATCCTTTCAACGTGGCGAACTTGCCATAATCCGCTTCGGGGACCTCGACTCCGTACCGCTTGCGGAGCTCCATGATGACATCCAGAAAATCCATCGATTCCAGCTTGCCCTTGAGGTTGTCTTCCATGCCGAGTGCTGCCCAGTCCTCGTCCTCGACAATTTCACTCAGGATGTTGATTACCGCCTTGTAGATTTCATTACGTGTCATTTCGTTTGGGTCTCCGTTCTTGTTGAGATGGGTATGTTTTTAGAGGTAATTTCAAAACTATCATCAAAATGCACGCTGACATGAACACATTGGCGTTGGCAACGCCTCTTGCCGCACGAAAGTGCGGCTTCGAGCCGTTACCTTAGCGACTGCGCCCATCTCTTAGCGCATTTCGCGTTAGTTTTGAAATTTTCTCTTTATTGATTGTACTTGTTGACGATAAGAACGCAGTTGATGCCGAACATGCCAAAGGAGTTGTTGAGGATGCTGGTGATCTTCTGCACCTTCTGCGGTTTGTTCAAGACTAGGTTGTGTAGAGCGCACTCGGGATCGAGGTTATCGACGTTGATGGTCGGGTGGACGATGTTGTCCTCGAAGGCGGGAAGGTTGCCCGCCAGTTCCAAGGCGGCGGCAGCCCCCATGCAGTGGCCGATGAAGCTCTTGGTGTTGTTGAAGTAGGTGTCGGGGCAGTTTTCACCGAAAACGGAGCGCAGTGCCTGGCACTCCTTTGCGTCGCCTGCGTGGGTGCCAGTGGCATGTGTGTTGACGATGCTGATATCCTGTGGCTGCATATCCGCTTTGGCAAGGGCGGCTCGAATGCACTCTGCTTGGCGTTCCGCGCAGGGCATCACCATGTCCGTGGCATCAGAGTTGTAGTTGTATCCGACGATTTCGCCGTAGATTTTTGCGCCCCTGGCCTTCGCCTTGTCCAGCCGTTCAAGCGTGAAAACGGCACCGCCCTCGGAGATGACGATACCGTTACGCGCGATGTCAAATGGTCTGGAGGCTTTCGCTGGGTCATCGTGTCGTGCCAGTGCCGTCTGGCTGTTGAATGCGGCGAAGATGCCAAATGTATGGGGGGATTCGGAGACCCCGCCTGCGAGGGCGAAATCAACCTCGCCCAGTAGAATCTGCTGGAGGCCAGAGACACAGCCAAGGTTGCCTGCGGCGCATGCCGCGCCAAGGGTGAAATGGGGGCCTGTGATGCCTAGATTGACGGTCACCTCGCCTGCAGGGCTGTTGGCGACGGTACGCGGATTGTGGTAATGGGACCAGCATTTTGTGTCGTAGTTGAACTTGCTGATTTCATAGATTTCGTTTTCCGTCTCAACATTTCCGTGTTCCGTGATGCCGAGAAAGACGCCTGTACGGCTTTTGGAATAATCTCTGTCTAGCTCTATCCCTGCGTCCTGCAATGCCTCGTGCGCACAGTAAACACCAATCGACCCTGCGCGTGTTCCCGTGCGTACCTCTTTTTTCTTCTGGTACTTAAGTGGGTCGAAGGTGCACAGCCCCGCCAAGGTCTTTCCGAAATACCTGATTTCGTATTCGGTTATCCCTGAAACGCCGTTCAGGAGGCTGTGCCTGAACTCTCCCAGATTGTTCCCATTGGGAGCGGTCAAGCCAATGCCTGTTATGACAACTCGTTGATTATCTGATTTTTTCATCGCAAAAAATGACAAATATATTAGCCTCTCATAATGTAATATAAGGCATTTTGGCAAATATGCGAGATGGATAATGAAAAAAAGAGTGTGGCGGCTGGCACTTTAGTGGGGCATGAACATCTCGACCTTTTCGGGCTTTGCAGGAGTGCCGACCATGGGGGAGGCAGTGTCCAGTGCGCGCAGTGTCTCCATTTCCGCTGCGGTCAGTTCGAAGCCGAACACGTTGAAGTTCTCCTTGATGCGCTCTTCGTGGACGCTCTTGGGAATGACGACGATGCCTAGCTGAATCAGGTAGTGGAGGAGGATCTGCGCAGGTGTCCTGCTGTATTTCTCGGCCAGGGCGGTGACCTCTGGCAGCGTGAACATCTCGTTGCGGCGAGCTTGTCCAAGAGGCGCATATGCCATGGGGCGGACATTGTACTTCTCCATCCACTTGCGTTCAACCTGCCGCTGGCAGAAGAGATGTGTCTCGATTTGGTTGACGGCTGGCACGACTTTGTTGAAACTGACGATGTCGATGAGTCTGTCGGGCTCGAAGTTTGAGACACCGATGGCGCGGATGATTCCCTCCGCATAGAACTTTTCGAGTTCGCGCCAGGCGGCATAGTAGTTGCCGAAGGGCCAGTGGAGCAGTACAAGGTCAAGGTAGTCCGTGCGGAGCTTCTTCAGGGAGGAAAGGACAGCCTCACGTGCGTTCTCAAAGGATCTGAAACTGACCTTGGTGACGATGAAGAGTTGCTTGCGGTCGATGCCGCTTTCTGCGATTCCCTGGCCAACCTGCTCCTCGTTCTTGTAGCCTTCCGCCGTGTCGATCATCTGGTAGCCTGCCTCAATGGCGGTGCGGACGGAGTTCACGCACTCGTCTCCTGCTGTCTTGAATGTGCCCAACCCCAGCAGGGGCATCTCGACGCCATTGTTCAACGTGATGGTTTCCATTGTTGTCTCCTGAATGGTTTGTGGTTTGTTTTATCGTGCCCCAATACTATAGCACGCCTTTGTAAATGGGCAAATCTGTCTTGTCAGAGCAAGGCAAGTGCGACAGAATGACGCACCCGCATATCTAGTAAATCTAGCAAATCTAGTTAATCTAGAAAACCTAGTTAATCTAGTTAATCTTGGCACGCTTCCTGCAAGACACACTTGTCGAAGTCTAAACAATAATATTATTTTAGGAGGAAAAGCTATATGAACACGGAAAAGATTACAGAAAAGACAAGAGAAGCATTGATTGCGGCGCAGGAACTGGCTGCGGGCAAGGGGCATCAGGAAGTCACGGGCATCCACCTGCTGGGCGGCCTGATTAAGGACGCGCGCGGCCTGGTACCCGCGATATTGGAGAAGATGGGGAAGGATGTGCGTGCCATTGCCAGCGACGTGGAGCGTGCTCTTGCACGTATTCCGCAGGTCAGCGGCGACAATGTGCAGCTGGGCTATGCCTATGACTTCCAGGCAGTCCTTCCGACTGCTGAGGAGTATGCGAAAAAGATGGGCGACGACTACACCAGCGTGGAACATCTGCTGCTGGCGTTGATGGACAAGTCGCCAAATGCCGCGCGTATTTTGAAGGACAACGGCGTGGACTCTCGCCAACTCCTGGAGGCCATCAAGGCCATCCGCGGGAACCAGAAGGTGACCTCGGACAAGCCTGAGGACTCCTACCAGGCACTTGAGAAGTACGGCAAGGACCTGACGGCCCTTGCCGCCAAGGACAAGCTGGACCCCGTCATCGGGCGAGACGATGAGATACGCCGCGTGATTCAGATTCTTTCGCGCCGCACAAAGAACAACCCCGTGCTGATTGGCGAACCTGGCGTGGGCAAGACCGCCATCGTGGAGGGACTTGCGACGCGAATCGTCGCAGGCGACGTGCCTGAGGGGCTGAAGAACAAGCGCATCATCTCGCTGGACATGGGCGCGCTGATTGCAGGCGCCAAGTATAAAGGCGAGTTCGAGGAGAGGCTGAAGAGCGTTATCCGCGAGATCAACGAGGCTGACGGCGAGATCATCCTCTTCATCGACGAGTTGCACACCGTGGTTGGCGCGGGCGCCGCAGAAGGCGCTATGGATGCAGGCAACCTGCTGAAGCCCATGCTGGCCCGTGGCGAGCTGCACTGCATCGGCGCGACCACGTTGAACGAATACCGCAAGTCCATTGAGAAGGATGCCGCTCTGGAGCGTCGTTTCCAGACGGTCCTCGTGGAGCAGCCAAGCGTGGAGGACACCATCTCCATCCTGCGTGGCCTACGCGAACGCTACGAGATTCACCACGGCGTGACCATCCGCGACGCCGCGCTGGTCAGTGCCGCTGTGCTTTCCGACCGCTATCTGACGGAGCGTTTCCTGCCTGACAAGGCTATCGACCTCGTCGATGAGGCCGCCGCTAAGTTGCGTACTGAAATTGACAGCCGACCTGTTGAGCTGGACGAGGCCATCCGCAAGAAGACGCAGATGGAGATCGAGCTGAATGGCCTGAGCAAGGAGAGCGACGATGCCTCCAAGGAGCGCTGCGAGAAGCTGAAAGCGGAACTGGCTGCCGTAAAGGCGCAGGCGGATGAGCTGACGGCACGTTGGGAAAACGAGAAGAACGCCATTGCGAAGGTCGCCGAAATCAACAACGCTCTGGACATTGCTCGTTCCGAGATGGCGAAGGCCGAGCGCAACAGCGACTACGCCAAGGCTTCCGAGCTTAAATACGGTACTATCCACGAGCTGGAGCGCAAAAAAGAGCAGCTTGAGGAAGAGGCGAAACGTGCCGAGAACGAACGTCTGTTGAAGAAGCAGGTTGATGAGGAGGATATCGCTGCCATCATCAGCCGCTGGACGCACATCCCTGTCGCCAAACTGATGGAGGGCGAGCGTGAAAAGCTGCTGAAATTGGACGAACATCTGCATCGCCGCGTAATCGGCCAGGAGGACGCCGTCGAGGCCGTCTCCGAAGCTATCTTGCGTGCCCGTGCTGGTCTGAAAGACCCGAACAGGCCTATCGGCAGCTTCATCTTCCTGGGGCCGACTGGCGTCGGCAAGACCGAACTGGCGAAGACGCTGGCGCAGGCGTTGTTTGATGACGAGCGCGCCATGGTGCGTATCGACATGTCCGAGTACATGGAGAAGCACACCGTGTCTCGTCTGGTCGGCGCGCCTCCTGGATATGTGGGCTACGACGAAGGCGGCCAGCTTACGGAGGCGGTTCGCCGCCATCCCTACTGCGTGCTGCTCTTCGATGAAATCGAGAAGGCTCACCCCGATGTCTTCAACATCCTGCTTCAGGTGCTGGACGACGGTCGTCTGACCGATTCGCAGGGGCGTCACGTCGATTTCAAGAACACGGTCATCATCATGACCTCCAACATCGGCAGCCGTGAAATCATCGAGGCAAAGGAGGGTGACTTCGAGGCGATGAGAGAGGCGGTGCTGGCGCGTCTGCGCGAGGCCTTCCGTCCCGAGTTCCTGAACAGGCTGGATGACATCGTGGTCTTCCACAGGCTGGAGAAGAAGCACATCCTCGGCATCGTGGGACTTCAACTAGATGCCTTTGCAAAGCGTCTCGCCGACAGGCGAATCGGCTTCGAGATAACCGATGCTGCGAAATCCGCGCTGGCGGATGAGGGCTACGACCCCGTCTATGGCGCGCGTCCGCTACGTCGTGTCATCACGCGCCGCCTGGAGAACCCCGTCTCCCGCATGATCATCGCGGGCGAGCTCCCCGAGGGCTGCAAGCTCCATGTTGACTACGACGGAGACTTCAAATTGAACAAGGAGTAAAGATGAAGATTGCGACTACGACTGGTGATTTCTGCGACTATGTCGCGAAGGACGACATTCCGCAGGCAGTTCGCCTTCTGGCCAAGTGTGGCTTCAGGCACATAGACGTGAGTCTGGACAGCGCTTATTTCAACGGCTCGAAGATGTGCGGGGACGAATGGGAAAAGTGGACAGCGGAAATTCTGGAGACAGGGCGTGAGCTTGGCGTTGATTTCGTCCAGGCTCACGCCATAAACTCCGCATACGCACCAGGCCCCGACCGCGACAGCCGCATGGAGATGCTGCGTCGCCAGATGAGAATCTGCGCGATGCTGGACATTTCAGGCATGGTGGTCCACGCAATCTGCAAGCCGAATGGCGAGAGAGAAGACTTCATGGAGAAGAATGTACAGATGTATGGTGAACTGCTTCACACGGCAGAGGAGACGGGCGTGCGCATCTATACGGAGAACACCTGCACGGCCAATTGCCCCACCTATTATCTCTATGAAGGCAAGGACTTCAATGAACTGCGCGAACGCCTCGGCAACCACCCGCTTTTCGGGTGCTGCTGGGATGTCGGACATGCGAACGTGCAGAGCGTTGACCAGTACAAGAGTATCACCGACATGGGGGACGGACTGATGGCCGTCCACATCCACGACAACGATGGTCGTCGCGACCTCCATCTTCAGCCTTACTCAGGCGGGACATGCTATGACGCCATCATCAACGGGCTTCTTGACATTGAGTTCAAAGGGCCGTTCACGCTTGAGGCGTTCTGCGTTCCTGTTGCCCAGAGCTTCTACTTCTGCGGTCGAAAGCATTTTAAGGAGAAAGGCCCCGCGTTTGACAGGCTCGGCATGCCGCCGCTGGAATTCAAGCTCCGCTCCGAGGCAATGATGCTTGACCTGACGCGCTATATGCTGGAGACCTACAACTGCCTTGAGGAGTAGCGATTTGTCATTTCTATTTAGGGGTATGACAGGCTCCACTTGGGGCGTTTGCGGAAGGGGGTGAGGAATTTGCGGGAGAGTGCGCCTTTTTCTTCGAGGTGGATGTAGCACTCTGTGTCGCAGGCGCGTCCACAGATGCTGGCATGGTAGCCGCAGCGCATGCCTGGGTAGAAGACGAGCTGGGAGAGAATCTCCCTTGCGTGTTCGGGAGTCAAATGGGCTTCGCCTGCGATGATGGCGAGGCGGTCGGGGTCATCCGCGAAGGCATCATCTGGCATAAATGGATTGATGGCCTTTGCCGCGCCAGCGTAGTAGGCGGAGCACTGCCAGGTGTCGAGTTTGCCGTCGGCGGAGAGCGCGTGGCCTGGGCAGGCCTTCACGCATTTGCCGCAGTGGTCGCACAGGTGCGGTTGCACCAGCGGGTCAGGGGGCAGCTCTGCGTCCGTCAGGATGAAGACGAAGCGTTGGCAGGGGCCGAACTCGTCGGTGAGGATGGAGCCGCTGAGGCCGCGTTCGCCGAGGCCGCAGTCGATGGCGTCCTGCTCGAAGTCCATGATGAGTTCATGGGAGTTGGCAGTTTCGACCATCTCGGGGTACATTTCGGGACTGGTATTAGCGCTATCATGGCGAACGAACTGGTTGCGGCGCTGGGGCAGGGCCTCGTAGCCAGCCTTTTCCAGCACGGCGCAACCGCGCAGGAGGGCGATGGGCATCACGGTTTCCTCCAACGTGATGACGGCCATCGTGGTGTACTGGTAGTAGGTCGTGCCCTCCTCGATGCCGCGTCGGCTACCTCGCAGTTGGCGGAACGCCGCGCAGACGACGGTCTTGGCGGTCGGCATCAACTGAAGTATGGCGGGGTCATGGAAACGCTCTACGTTGCCGCAGCGGACGATGTCCGCTCCCTCGGCAATCAGGGCGTCGGCGAGCTGCTGTTTGAGTTCCTTTGTATCCATAGTCTTACAGCCTCCCCAGTTCTTTCAAGTGGTGATAGCAGGCATAGTCGCATGCCTTTCCGCAGAGGGCGGGCATGTAGCCGCGCATGGGCTCTGTTGGCAGGAAGTTTTCCTGCGGGTAGAGGGCGCGGGCCGATTCGCTGTCAAATCGTTTTTCTCCCGAAAGAATCTGCCCGCGTTCCGTGGAGCCTTTCAGGAATCCGTCGTGCATGAAGGGATTGGAGGCGTGGGCGCCCTTGTAATAGACGGCGCACTGCCAGGTGTCCAGTCCATCCTTCGAGATGGCGTGGCCTGGGCAGGAGGCGGCGCATTTGCCGCAGTGGTCGCAGAGATTTCCCTCGAATGGAGAGTCACACTCCAGGGGCATGTCGGTGATGATGAAGACGAAGCGCACGTATGGCCCAAGTTCCCTTGTCAGCACGTGGCCTGAATCGCCGAGGCTGCCAAGGCCGCAGATTCTGGCGGCCTGAGCCACGTCGAGAATCACGTCGGGTGCTGGCTTGCCAGGGGCGACCGCCTCTGCGTATTTCAGCTCGTAGGTGTCGAAAACCTCGGGATTGGTCGATTTGTCGCCCTTGACCATCAGGTTGCTGACGTTGCGCTGTACGCAGGCGTCATAGCCCGCGTCCTCGATCATCGCGCCAAGGCGTAGCAGGAAGATTTCGGAGACCTCCTCATCGATGAGGCGCACGCCAAGCTGCGCGTAGTTCAGGTACTGCACCTGGTCATGCATCGCCTGGTAGAGGGCGCGTGGCACCCTGAAAGCACAGCCGATGACGCAGGTGGCCTTTGGCAGAATCATCTTTGGGTCGTGCTGCGGAGTAGTGCCTTCAAAGAGGCGGATGTCGCCGATGCCCACCAAATCAGCTCCAAGCTCCAGGGCCTTCTTCTTTATGTCCATTGCAGTCAACATCGTTCACCTCTCCATTTTCCAGGCTTTTCCCGTGCGCAGGGGATTGTGGAAGCGACCAGCCAGGCATCCGCCCCGCTTCTCCAGCATGCTGACGCACGCGCGGATGCAGCCGCCGCACTTTGCCATGTTGTAGCCCAGCCAGGAGGGGAAGTACTTGGCAAGTGCTTTGTAAACCTTGATAATCTCCACCTCCGACGCGGGCTTCTTGCCTGCGAACAAATCCAGGTCGCCGTTCTCGTTTTTGTCCCAGACCTCTTTAGGAACGAAGGGGTTGAAGTATTTGCCCGCGTGCGTGTAGTAAGCATAGCATTTCCACTCGTCCAGCTTGCCCCATTCGCAGAGTTTCCCGCCAATGGTGACCTTGATGCTCTCCTTGGTGCTGAGGCACTGACCAGGACACTCGCGTGCGCAGGCCATGCAGCGGCGACAGAGAGGCGGGCCGTCATAGAGCGGGTCGGGCTCCAGTGGTGCGTCCGTAAAGATAAAGGCCAGGCGTTGCAACGGGCCAAACTGGGGTGTCAGGAACATCTTGCTCCAGCCGATTTCGCCGAGGCCGCAAGCGACCGCCGCCAGACGGAAGTGGAACTGCAGGTCGGGCGGTGCCTGGTCGGGACGAGCGGGACGCGTGAAGAGCGAGCGATGGTGGGCGGTCTTGCCCTTGCTGCGTTCGTTCACCTCAATCTGCTCTTCGGGGGAGAGGGTTTTGCCAAGGCTGCCATCCATGTCGGAGACGATGCCGCGCGCGCCTGTATTACGATAGACGACCGCCTCGTAGCCGTGGTCCTCAATCACCTTGCCGACCTTGTAGAGGACGGCTGGCGCGTGCATTTCGTTGATGCCTGCGTATGCCATGGAGGGGTACTGGTAGAACTGCGTCCCCTCCTCAATACCGCGCTGCACGCCGCGCGGTATGCGGAATACCATGCCGACGACCGTCTTGGCCTCGGGAAAAATCTCGCGCGGGTCCATCTCCTTGGGGGCTCCCTCGAAACGGGCCATGTCGCCGATGCCACAGAGGTCGGCACCAGCCTCCAGAGCCGCTTTCTTCACAATGCTTGATGTCAACATAATGTCCTCAGTATTCTGTTGCTTCAGTCTCTTTGGCATCAATATACACATACCTTTATCTAAATCAAGCGTATGTCCCTTTTTTTCGTCTGGTTAACTTGAAAACGTGGAATATGGTGTAAAGTTAAAACGATTGTTTTCAAGTTTAACCAGGAGAATCGAATGAAACGGATAATTAGCTTGCTTTTTGTGGTTGCGGTGAGCAGCGTGCTGTCGGCTGTGCCGTCGTATAAGCTGAGTTTGCGTGAGATGGGGTATGGCGAGGATTGGCCAGTGCTGTTTGTCGGCGAGCAGTTCAGCTGCGAAGAGGGCAAGTTTGCGGGGAGTGTGGCCAGTGGCAAGAACGGCTTTGGCGAGACGGTTGACTTCACCATTACGAGCACGTTGGGGAAGGACAGGGGACTCATTGCCCGCTTTGAGTTCCCCGTCTCCCGCGAGGGGAAGACCTGGTGCGGCACGATCGGTCGTGAGGAGCCCATCAAGGGGACGAATGGCAACTACTCCAACAGCTACACCTATAACCCGCGCCATTTCCTGGCGGACGGCAAGGACATTTCGGGCAAGAAGGCGGACCTGACCTTCGTCTATGTGCAGAGCGAGACATTCATTGGCTCCGTCTATGACGCGGAGACGGGTCTAGCGATTGCGGTGCCACGCGACCTCTACTGCATGTTCAACATCTTCTACGACAACGCTGTGCAGGCACTGGTCATCGAATACTACTTCGGTCTCACGGATGCGGCGGCAAAGCACGACAACGCGGCCTTCCGCTTCTTCGTCACGGAGTTCGATGCGAAAGACTATGGTTTCAGGCGGGTCTTGCAGAGCTACTACGACAACTTCCCGCAATATACCCACAAGCGCTTTGACAAGAACGGCTCGATGATGGCCTTCATCCCGCCAGGGGATGTCAACAACCACGATGAAATCGGGCTGGCGACCGTCTGGGGCGCGCGTGGCGGGGCAGCCGTGCGCGGTCTCAAATATACCGTGCCTGGGCAGCTCTTCGTCAACACGCCGAACAAGAAGGACTCGACAACCGAGGAGATTATGGCGTGCATTGAAGAGAAATTCAAGGGGAAGGGAGCCGTGGAGTCCATCTGCCGCAAAGCGGATGGCAACCCCGTCATTCTGAGTACCTACTATGCGGATTTTCTGGGTACCGTGAACAACGACCCCGCCTTTCCATACGGGCGTGCCTTCTTGGAGGAGATCAAGCAGACGCTGGAGAAGGAGGCTGCCTACTATGGTGGCATCGCTTACGACGGCCTCTTGGGCGGAATGAACTTCAACCGAGACCATTTCCCGCTGACGAATTTCGCGTTGCTCTACAATCCCGCCAGCGAAAAGTGCTTCATCAACAACTACTTCTCGTGCCTCCAGCTTGCCAAGGCGGTTCATGCGGCGACGAACGCCCCCGTCAAGGTGATTTCCGCGAATGTGACGAAGCCCGACCTGCTTTTCGGCGCGCCGTTCGTCGATGTGACGACGGGCGAGCCGACCCCGCGCGTCGATTACCGCGAACTGGCGGCTCTGCGGCAGGCGTGCGGGAAGAAGACCGTGGCGTTGCTGACGAAGCATTTGTATATTGTGGATCGCGAGGGAATGGAGCGGTACTTCAAGCACTGCTTGGCGCTAGGCGTCTATCCTGGCTATTTCGATGGTGGTACCTCCGCGCTGAACAGCGGTTCCTCCTACTTCTCCAATAGCCGCTGGCTGGAACCTGCGCGTCCGCTGTGGCGCAAATACATGAGCCTGGCGAAGGATTTGGCGAATGCTGGCTGGGAGCCACTGCCGCTGGCAATCGTCGATAACGCGCCTTCGGCGGTAGTCGAGCGCTTCGGCAAGATGTTTGGCCTTCAATACTTTACGGTGCGCAACCCTGGATACAGTGCGCCAAAGGCGGTTCTGCGCATCCAGCAGCGCAAGCTTTTCGACAAAATCTCGCAAAGTGATTTTGGTAATATTGTTGTGGTTGATGAATTATTAGGGAAGCATCTCAAGAGTACTGTGCAGGGCGACGAGCTAATCGTTGACCTGCCATTGGGTGTGGACGATGTTCGCGTCATCAGCGTGAACACGGCGGACAGTTTGCGTGCGCGTGCCGTCGGGAAGGCGGTGCGCATTCTGGATGACCGCATGGTCACGCGAAAGTTTGAGAGCGCGCGCGGGGAGCGTCTGGATGCATGGCAGGGCTATTATAAGATTGTGCGTACGGGCGGGCACACGGGTAAGCAGTGCGTTTCCAGCTGTCCTTCTTTGGTGCTTTCGCAGAAGAGCTTCTATCCCATGGGGGCACCCAAGGAAATCAAGGTTGGGCTTTGGGTGAAGGCGGAGGATTTGCAGGAGCCGTTTGTCTGCGTCGTAAAAGTAACAGAGCACAACAGCCCGTCGAGGTTTTCAGAACCCCAGCGGATTGTCTTCCCGAAGGGAACGTATGACTGGCAGTACGGCAGCGTCACCATCAAGACACAGAACAACTTCGGCGGCATCTTTTTCAACATCTCGTACAAGTCCAATGGCAAGGTCTATGTCGATGACGTGGAGTACATTGTCGATGGCGAGAACATTGCCACGGACCCGAGTTTCGAGGGGTTCGTACCCGAGGAAGCTTTCCTGAAGGAGTGCGATAAACTCTATGGCACCATGAAGGCGGGGCTTGAGAAGGTGCGAGACAACACTTTTGTCAAGGAAGGAACGTTTGCAGATGTTCTTCAGAACCTGCGCGGTGCGCTTTTTTCAATGCCCTACACGCGTGAGTACCGCGACATGGAGGAGATTCACAGCCTGTTTGTGACCGCTGGCCTGGCGCAGCCGCCTGTCACATTTGACATTAACGTGCCTGGCGCAGCGGACTTCGGCGCGAAGTTGGCGGGCAAGTTCACAGTGACAAACAAGTTCGGCTATGACATTCCCGCCGACAAAGTAATGCTGTACGTCGGAAACGCGAAGGTGCTGCCAATCGGAAAGCCTGTGATTCCTGCTGGCAAGAAGGAGGAGTATAGTTTTGCCTTTGATATGCAGCGGGACGATGTGACAGTGGAAGTCTCCTGCCTGGGGGCGCACGCGGAGGCGAAGGTTCTGAGCACGCCCATCGGCGTCAGCGTGCTTAACGCGGAGACGCTGCCGAATGGGACGCTGCGTGCGAACATTCTCATCGACAGCCGCCTGGGCATACCTATTATGGCGACGGTGCGCTATGGTTGGAGAAATGGCATTTCACAGGAGAAAAAGGTGCGCGTGCAGGGGAGTACGAAGACATTCGTTGAGCTGGACAAGCCCCAGGGCGAGAGCGGCAATTTCATCCTGCTAGTTTCGGTGGAGAACGAGCAGTACAAGTCCGCATGCACCTACACCTACCGCATGGGGCAGCTTGCCGCCGAGGCGGTACCGCGTGTCGATAGCGCCTTCAGCGGATATAGTGAGAAGGCACTGAACGACGGCATCATCTACGGCGACGAAAACACGCCATGGCAGCAGAAGGCATGGGCCTCGAACGAGGAGACCAAGGAGCACTGGGCTTCCCTGACCTTCAATCGTCTCATTGGCAAGAAGCTGGTCATCTACTGGCACAAGGAGGAAGGCGTCGAGTACATCTCCCGCAACTTCGACGTGCAGGTTCTTGGGAATGAAGGCGGCTGGAAAACCATCCAGCAGATACGTGACAACAAGGCAGATGTGGTCAATGTGGCCATTCCGTCTCCAGGCAAGGCGTACCGCGTCTTGCAACTGCCTGGCGGCGGCTCGCCCACTCGCCCCAACCTCATGTGGGTCACGGAGATCGAAGTGTATTGAGGAATTAGGGATTAGGGGATAGGGGTTAGGGGAAGTGAGGAGATGTTAGTGATTAGTAGCTAGAGTTGGGAGGAGTGAAACATGGGTGTTAAGAGTTATAGAGATTTGCAGGTGTGGCAAAAAGCCATATTAGCGACGAAGATGGTTTATTGGCTGGTGAAGCGTTTGCCTCGCGAGGAATTGTTTGCCTTGTCGAGCCAGATGCGTCGCGCCGCGATATCCATTCCGTCTAATATTGCAGAAGGCCATGCACGGAACTCAACCAAGGAGTTTTTGCAGTTTCTTTCCATTGCCAAAGGAAGCAAGGCGGAGCTTGAGACTCAACTAATCCTTTGCGTCGAAATCAACTATCTATCTCCTGATGATATCGCACCAATCATGACCTTGCTTGAGGAGATTGGCAGGATGATAAGTGGTCTTATCATCTCACTATCACACTCCACCATTCATTCTTCACAGCCAACCATTAACGGCATACAGCGCACAACCTATTCTCCTTACCAATTTCTTCCTCACCAACTTTATCAGCCAGCAGTCCCTAGTAGCCAGCCCCCACTGGCAACTAGCACTCCACCTTCTTACCCCTACCCCCTAAACTTCCCTCCTAACCCCTAGCCCCCTGGCCTCTAACCCTAGCTTCTAACCTCTAAACCTCCCTCCAGACCTCTAGCCCCTAATCCCTAAACCCTAATCCCTAAATCCTAATCCCTAATCCCTCAAAAATGCGACTTCCAGCCGATATATTTCTTGCCCTGCGCTACCTGCGTCCCAAGCGGACGTTTGTCTCCGTCATTACGCTGCTTTCCATCCTGGGGCCCGTGCTAGGGGTGGCGGTGCTGCTGATTGTGACGGGAGTCATGTCTGGATTTGACCGCGACATACGGCAGGGCATCATGGATTTGCAGGCGCATATCCAGATTTACCCGATATGGGCAAAGGTAATAGAGAAGCCTGAGCCGATGCTTGAAAAACTGAAGGAGCTAGACGTGGCGGCCTCGCCATTGATAGAAGGGGCGGTGCTTGTGCAGGTGCATGAGAGCATTGCACCGAAAGTCGTCCGCGGCGTCTCGCCAGAGACGGAGCACCTGGTCTCCACCATCGATAAGTCCATCATCTATGGCACGCACAAACTGAAGGAGGGCGAGGCGCTGGTGGGGGACCGCATGGCTTCTTCCATGGGACTGCACTTGGGAAGCATGATACTGCTCCATTCGCCTGCACGCCTGACGCAGAACGTGAAGTGGAAGGACGACGGGACCGTCGATGTCTCCGCGCCCGATGAGGTCTATCTGCCTGAGCAGGTGAAGATTGTGGGCATCTACAGCATGGGGGTTGCCGATTTCGATGACAACATCATCTTCATGCACATCGAGCAGGCAGCCGACCTGTACGGCTACGAGTGGGGAAATGCGACGAGCATCCAATGCAAAGTGAAGGAGCCGCTGAACATGGGCGACTTGCCTGAGCGCATTGCCGATGCGTTGGGCAATGTGCAGGTGGTCACCTGGCAGGAGCGCAATCGCCTGCTTTTCGGGACGCTTAGGGTGGAGAAAAATCTGATGATTTTCCTTATGGCGTTCATCGTGCTGGTGGCATCGTTCAGTATTGCATCTACGCTGATAACGGTTGTTGTGCAGAAGACACGCGAGATAGGCGTGATGAAGGCGGTCGGCATGTCCTCGCGGATGATAGCGCGTGTGTTTCTGTTTCAGGGAACGATCATCGGCGTCATCGGCACGACCATCGGCACCTGCTTGGGGCTGCTGGTCATCGTCTTTAGGGAGAACATTGCGGACTTCCTGAGCTGGATCATGGGGCACGACGTCTTTCCCGCCGAGCTGTACCATCTGCGCAAGATTCCTGCGTTTCTTACGCCAGGCGACCTGATTCTCATTGTCAGCATGTCTTTGGCAATCTGCATATTCGCGACAATCGTGCCCGCCATCTATGCTTCGTGCAAGAAACCAGCGAAGGCACTTCAGGAGGACAACTGATGGCGGAAAACGAAATACTCTACAGTCTGGAAGGCATCTCCAAGTGCTTCAAGATGACCAATGGCTACGTGGAGGTGCTCCACGACCTGAACCTGAAAATCGAAGGCGGCAAATGGGCGGCCCTGGTGGGACGTTCTGGCTGTGGCAAGACCACGCTCCTGCATCTTCTGGGGGGACTGGATAGGCCAACTGCAGGGAAGCTCCTGCTGGACGGCGAGGATTTGGCGACCATGTCGCAGTCAAGATTGACGGCCCTGCGGCTGAAGCGCATTGGATTCATCTTCCAGTCCTACCACCTCTTTCCCGAACTGAGCGCCTTGGAGAACGCGGTGCTGCCCGCATTGCACTGGGGGATGGATCGTGACGGCGCAGAAAAACGAGCAAAGGAATGGCTGGAGCAGTTCGGCCTTGGTAAGCGCCTGCAGCACCGTCCGATGGAACTGTCTGGCGGTGAGCAGCAGCGCGTCGCTATCGCGCGTGCCCTTATCAACGACCCTGACATCATCCTTGCGGATGAACCGACGGGAAACCTGGACAGGGCTGCTGCGGAGGAGATCATGGAGATCATCAACAATGTCCGCCAGAAGACGGGCAAGACCCTCATCATGGTCACGCATGACTTGGAGCTCGCGAAGAAGGCTGATAGGATTATAAATCTAAAGAAATAGGATAAGTCTTCTAGGGTAGGTCTTCTAAGTCCTCTAAGTCATCTAAGAATTAGGTTCTCTAGGATAGGTCTTCTAGGATAGGGCTTTTGGAAAAAAGGAGTAAAAATGAAACGAATGCTTTTGATTCTGTTTGTTTTTGCCTGCGTTATATTTGCGCAGGAGGCACCCACGTGTACCTGTCCCAACTGTGGGTTGAATCCCACTGATTATACGAAACTGGGAGAAATGAACCGCTTCAACCCGAAGGATGCGGACATCGCGGATGGCGTCTATATGACCCAGGGGACCTACGGGAAGAACCCCATCTACTGTGTCAGCGGCTACATGGACATCTCGGATGCACCTGCTGGAAGTATGCTGAAGTCCAATGTCGGCATCCGCTTCATGACCTTCTTCGACAAGGACAAGAAGTACATTGGCTTTGTGGAAAACCAGAACCCTGCCGAGATTCCGCCAGGCGCGGCCTTCGCTCGCCAGAGCATCCCCAAAAACTTGGCAGAACGGTTGGACGTGCGCGTCGTCCCGCCGAAGCCCGCAGTTAACAATGAAGGAGGAAAAATGGGATTTGTCAATGACATCTGCATGCCGTCCGTGCTTTACATGCTGTCCGATACTCAGAACGACATCTTTGTGCAGCCGATGCTGAAGCGGTGGCGTCCATACGACGACTATGTGCGTTTCTCCCTGGACAAGGGTGGCCAGTTCATGCGCAACATCTCCAGCGTCGCCAGCATCACGGCTCCCGTGGATGGCAGTACCCTGACTACTGCGCTGATCAACGGCGACGAGTTCGAGACCATCAAGACGCTGAAGAGCCGCATTGTCGTCGGCAAGAAGGGCGTTGGCGAAGGGACGGTGACCGTGCAGGTCATCGGTGACAGCCTGACCCACGGCGGCTTTTTCCGCCACGCTCTGCTGGAGGAGGGCTTTGTGCCTGGCATCAAGATGATTGGTCTGCGCCGCTGCGCAGAAGGTCAGTTCGACGAGGGGCGCGGAGGCTGGCGCCTGGATACCTATTTCACCGTGCCCAGGACTGCCACTGGCTCCTATCATGGATTCATGCAGCCCGAAGGCGATATCCGCTATTATGGCAATCGCGCCTTCTGGAAAACCTGCTGGACGGTTTTCCGCAAAACCGCTCCCAAAGGCTTCCAGCCTGGCTACAATTGCGGGCGTTTCGATGCCGTCCTGCCTCGCTTCGACGAGGAGACAGGTACGCTACTAAACCCGAAGGCAGGCGATTTGCAGATGGACGAAGAGAATCATACCCTGGTGCTTTTTGACGGAAATGCCTGGGTGCCCAAGCAGAACGAGGAGTTCAAATGGGTTTTCGACTATCCCAAATATCTTGAAATGTGGAACCTGGAGGCTCCTGAATTCCTCTTTGTCAACCTTGGCATCAACGACTTCTGCAACCACTTGGATGCCGATTTCGAGCCGTGGAAGAAGATGATTACGACGATGAAGGATTCCTACCTGAAGGCGCGTCCTGATGGTCACTTTGCCATCTGCCTCCCCTGCACGACCCTGGGCTCCATCGACAACCAGGCGGGTACCTTCGTTCCCAAACAGAACGCCTCCATGTGGCGTTTCCGCAAGTGGCTCATCGATACCTTCGACAAGCGCGAGAAGGACGGCTTCTACCTCGTCGATACCAGCATCACCTGCGATAACGAAAACGGCTTCAACCTCGTTACGAAGGGCGATGCCCTTGTTCCATTCCCTGGCTACAAGGGCGATGTCCGCCTGAAAATCCAGACGGGCAACCCGCACCCATACCCCGCCTATCCCTTCATGGCCACACCTCTCGCCGCCTTCATACAGGCGCTGAGAAAGTAGGGAGTGGCGACGGTGTATGGTGTGGCGACGGTGTCTCGTTACTATTCCTAACCTAAAAGGGACAGGAGGGACTGGAGAGACGGGAGGGACAGCAAAATGACGCCAGTTTTTTTGTCGCTCCCGTCACTCCTGTCTCTCCTGTCCCATTCTACCACGTGCGATGGTGTAAACTACACCCGTTGTGGCGTTGCATTTACGTTGTTGGATGGGCGATATTTCCGACGGCGAGGACGCCGTCGCCACACCTTACGTTGTAGCATTGTATTTACGCTGTTGGAAAATATATGGAGGTCTCAGATGATGAAGAACATACTCTGCATTTGTTTGTTATTTACAGCGTTTCTCGCTGGTGCGTCGCATCAAATCTCCATTCCTGAGGTCAGTGTGCCCCCCGTGCTGGACGGCGAGGATAATGATGTATGCTGGCGAAATGCGGCGGTGGTTTTTGGACTGGTTGACAGCAAAACGCAGGCTCCTGCGGGAGAAGCGACCGTCATGCGGCTGGGCAAGTCAGAGGACACCCTTTTCGGCTTTGTCTTTTGCGAGCAGAAAGATGCTGAAAAGCAGACGAAACCGATGGGTAGCGTGGAGATTTTTATCACCAATGGCACCTCGGTTTTCCAGTTCATCCTGGATCATGCGAACGGCGTTTTCGAGCAGGAGCTTTTTCCCGATGCAGGTTTGGGGACGCGTCCAGGAAATCCGTTCGATAGTGGTATTCGTGTCTGCTCCAAAGTTCATTCGGACAACTGGACGGTGGAGTTCGCACTCCCGTTGAAGTCATTGCAACTCAAAGAGGATTCATTCGGTTTGAATCTGGTGCGGAACAATCAGACTGCAAAAGAGACAAGTGTCTGGATGTTGGTGCGTAAACCGCGATTCAAACAATGGGCGGCACAGTATCAGCAGTTTCCCAGAGCTATTTTCACCGATGAAACCGATGGCTTTTTCACTGTGTTGGGCAGCAGGGTGACAGCTGCACACGACCTGGAAAACACGCTTGCTGACGGCAAAACGGAGACAATCAAGGCGGGAACACCTTTGACGATAGACGCTGAAAAGGATTTTAGCTTAAATTTCACCAAAGGTGGTCAGAGTGTTTACCGCTACACATATACCCCGCCTGAGAAGGTCATGCTGACGCTTGGCGATGACGAGATTGCTTGGCCAGTACTGCATTTCAGCCCGTTCATGCCCTGTCAGATTATGTGGCAGAGCAGTCACTCTTTTGATGTTGAGGACAAAGACAAGATCAACGGGCGGGTTTACAAGGCTTTTGAGATTGTGTTCGATGTTCCAGAGGGGGTGGCGGTGCTGAGTGGTGTTCCGCAACCGCAAGCAGAACCAGGTCGCAGCGTATTTATCCAGAAACTCTCTTCTATCAACCGAACGAAGTTCAAAAACGATATTCAGACACTCTTTTCCTGCACCTTGAAGCCAGGCACGAAGGATGTTTTACGCTATCAGGTACGTTGGCCAGAGGGCAGGACGTTGGTTCACGAGATTCCCATTGCCAGCGTGGAGGTGCGTCCAGCCGAGCAGCCAAAGAGAGTCATCGTTGGATTCTATGGGACACGGGATGCGTGGACGG
This sequence comes from Victivallales bacterium, assembly GCA_017535315.1. Classification (GTDB taxonomy): domain Bacteria; phylum Verrucomicrobiota; class Lentisphaeria; order Oligosphaerales; family Oligosphaeraceae; genus RGIG3456. The sequence continues at coordinate 97,554 of JAFXUD010000064.1, forward strand.
AGGAACTGCAGAAAGTCGGGATTAATCTGATGTGCAGCCCCTATTACCGCCACGATGACAAGGAGATTAAGGAACTTCGGCGCCTTCGGGAGAAAGGTTTTCAGATTGCCTATAGCGCCACACAAAACATTCCCTTTGGTTCAGGCGTCTTTTTCACCAAATGGACTGAAAGCGACCGTTCTACGCGAACAATCGATATCAACGGGCAGGATGTCATCAATCCCAAGGGCAATAGATTCCAGGTTTCACCATCATACCGTGGCAAGCTGTTTCAAGATGGATTGGCAGCGACCCGTGATTACTGTCAGAAGGCTGGCTTCCAATATTACATCTTCGATACAGAGGACCATTTTCAGGGGGCGGGGCAACTGGGGGATTTTTCTGAAAGGACGCTCCAGTGGTATGAACGCTGGTTCAAGGAAAAACATGCAGGAAAAGAGTATGTTTCGCCAGTGGTCTTTGAGCGCGACGCCACAAAGTATCCTGACTACCATCAACTGTGGATTGATTTCAAATGCGAGATTTGGGCGGAGTTTTTTCAGGAAATCAAAGCGAGCATGGATACGACTGGCGATGCTCGTTTCATCGACTACGGGATGAGGCTGGTGGATGAAGAAACCTGCCATCAACGGCTGACCGACTACCATTGGCTTCAGGTTTTCGATGGCGGCATTGGCGGTTCCTGGTACAGCAGCGTGGACCTCGCCACCAGAAAATGGGGCAAGGTTTACGAAGAGATGCGTCGAAAATGGAGTGTTGACCCCGCCAAGGCGGTTTGGATTTGTCCCGCGCGACTTCTAGCCAGCCATTCCGCTACCATTGCACCGCAAGTCAAGGATGAAATGAAGTGCAAGTTCTTTGAGACCATGACGCTGGGTGCCAGGAGCTTTATCATCTTCACGCAACGCTATGTGGACATGGATTCCGTGCGTCAGCTCGCCGATGCGATGCGGGTGCTGAACCAATGCGAAGATGTGGTTTTTCATGGGAAACGGATTGAGCATCTCACGACCGACATTCCGTATTGGGAGGAACTCGGCGATTATTTCAAACTCCGCCAGTTTATGACATTGAAGAATCAGCCTCGAGTTCTGGTCAAAGGTCTGGAGCATGAAAACAAAGCGCTTATTTCGGTGTCGGAGTATCGCGAGCAGATTCCACGCAGGGTGACGGTCTTCTACACCTTCAAAAAGGACAGCATAGTCAAAGACCTTGAGACTGGCGCAATCGTCGCCTCGCCCAAAGGGGGCGACAAGTCATTTACAATCGCCCTTGACGCTGCCCATTGCTGCCGTATTTTCATGATAACTGAACAAAACTGATAATAGAGGCAATCTCAAAACTAGCGCATTTCACGCTAGTTTTGAGATTACCTCAATAGGTTGAGAATGAAGATAGCCAATACAGTTTGCCTGCTTGCCTTGGTCTTGAGTGTTGCATTTGCGCAGGAAGAAGCGAAGAAGCAACAGCCTGTGTCCAATATGCAAACACTTGCCCCATTGTTGCGGAAGCCAGTTATTGATGGTCTTTTTTCCGATGAAGAGTGGAGGGAATGTGCCTCTGACCATGTTTTTGTCTCGCAGAAGACGGGGATGAAAGCACTTCGCGACACATTCATCTACTATGGGTACGACAGCGATTACTTGTATTTGTGCCACTTGAGCAGCGTGCCGAAGAAGCCGCAGGCCCTATTGGCGGAGGATATCCTTGAGGTGTCTTTGGAGTCTCCCTCAAAAGCAACGCAGTTTGCCATCGGGCCTGATGGGGGCAGGGGACTTCCGCCAGGGACAAAGATAGCGTCAACCTTCAGCGGCAAGCAGTATGTGGCGCCTGGTTTTCCAACCACTGCCAAATGGGTTGTGGAGATGGCGATACCCTGGAGTGCTTTCGGGCAGGTGAAAGCACCCGAGAACACAGCCTGGTCGATGAAAGTGCGGCGCGTTTGGAAGAATCCAGATGAGGTGGCCCAGTTGGAGGTGCCGTTGCTTTTTTCAGAGGAGACCACCATGGTTGCCTCCCGAATCGCTCTCTATGATGTCAGCGCCCGTGCCACTGGATTGCTGGTCAATCGTTCCAAGCAGTCAAGGACAGTAAGCATCGATGTCACGATAAGCTCGCAGGAGGTGCCTCTCCACCAGAGTTCGACGGTTCTGGTTCCTCCAGGCCAGGCAAAGGATTTCACCTATTATTTCATGGTTGGCGGTGTTGCTGACCGCAACTTCGACTTCAAGGTGACGGAAGAGCCAGGCAACCGCCTGATTTACAGCCGTAATGTGAACTGGAATATTGCCAACGGGCTTCAATTCACCAATCCTGACCCGCCAATTCTCCTGAAATCGGGAATAAGTCCGTCGAACCACAAGGCGATTGCGCAGATTAGCTGCGCTTCACCTGAAAAGATGGCCGATGTGGAGACTGTTGAACTCAAAATCATTGATGCGGATGATGTCATCAAGCAGATAATGCAGGCTGACAAGCGTGCGGACGGTTTCTATTTCAAGGAATGGAGTTATCCAGAACTGCCACTTGGAAAATATGTTTTGCAGGCGGAAATCATCTTCAGGGGCGGGAAAAGGGAGATTCTTCAGGACACGTTCCGCCTCAATAACTTCGAATGGCAGAACAATGCCATTGGACTGGAGCGGAGCGTTCCTTCGCCATTCAAGCCGCTTAAAAGTTCGGGCAACGATGTCGAGGCTCTTTTGACGGGGTACCATGCCGATGGCGTCTTCTGGAATGGCGTCCATGCACAAGGCGAGGAGATTCTGGCGGCCCCCGTTTCCCTGGTGTTCAATGGGAGAACACTCGGTACGGAAAAAGTGGATTGGATGGAACGTGCTGCCGATCGTGTCATTCGCGTCTCCCGCCATTCGACGGATGGCTTGTCATTGGATGTTTGCCACGAGTACGAGTTTGACGGGGCATGCAAGGTAACGCTTGCCTTCAAGCCGCAATCAGGAACCAGAGCGCATGCGCTCTATATTGACATCCCACTCAAGCAGGAGTTCGCCAAGCTCTTCCACCATACGGGCTTTGGCATTCGCAGCAATCCGTCTGCATGGATTCCTCAGGGGAGTGGAAGCGTGTGGAGCCTGGAGTGGCTTCCACTCAAGTACCCCTCCTACATCTGGTTTGGCGAGACCTACAAGGGAATGTGCTATTTCAGCGACATGACGCCGCCCATGTTCGACCATCGAAGCGACTTCCCCTGCTACGAGTTGTTGCGGGAGTCTGGTAGTGTGACGCTTCGCGTCCATCTAGCTCCCCCAGGACTTGAGAGCGAGTTCAAGCCATTCGAGTGGGTTTGCGGTTTTCAGCCGACACCCGTCAAGCCACGTCCCAGGGGGCAGAGAAGCTATGGTGGCGGGATGTGGACGACACGTCCGCCGCATACGAACATGCTCTACGTGATGGCCTGGAACAAGCACTCCTTTTCCGACATCAGTTTCGGGCATCCGCTTGTCCCCTACGCCAATGACTCCACCTGGCTGGATTATCTTTTCAGCGGCAAGCAAGACGGGGAGTCGCGCGAGCAGATTATGGAACGCATCGACGCGATTCTGAAAAGCCATGAGATGAATGACCAGAAATGGAAGCAACTCTATGGCGGATACTCCCATGACAACTCTTCTCTGACGGCTCGAATGCGGCAAAACGCCATCTTTTCGCGCGACAAGGAACGCTGCCTTTACCTGAACCCACGTGGCGGTTATCGCTGCTGGGCGGAATCGGAGATGTATGACGCCGAATGGATGCACTCTGGGTTCTATCAGCCAGATGACAACCATTACCATCGTCATCCAGTCCCCTCGTATGTTGACATGATGCTCTACAAGGCAAGGGCGTTCCTGCAAAAATACCCAGGCTGCTGCGGGCTTTACTACGACAATCTATATCCCACGCGGAAAACCTCGCCTTTCTGGGGAAGCCGCGAACTGGAACCAGGGACATTCTCTTTCACAGGCGACATATTTCCCATGCGGGAGATGCTTAAGCGGACACTGCGTTTATGCGAACAGGAAAACAGAAGACTCAGCACAGACCCTGCCTACGCCTGGCTGATGGTCCACATGACGGACGCAAACATTGTCCCTGTCATGGGACTTGCTTCAATCAACCTTGGATGGGAGATGAAATTTGGACGGCAGGACTTCCAGGACCGTTTCCCCGAGGCGTTCCATCTTGTCCAGAGCCTTGGCACGCAGTCTGGAACTGTCCCCATGGCGATTGCCCATACCAACGGCTCCAAGGAGGAGCGCATGAAACAGCAAAGAACCCTCTATGCCGTGGGATTCGCCTTTGACATGCTGAACTTCTATGATTCTGGCAGTCGTGAGGAGGATGGAAGCACTCTATTCAATGACTTGCAGAAACTGGTGCGTGAGTTCGGCTACGGGAGCGCGGAAGTCGAGCATTTCCCTGGCTACGAGCCCGATGAAAATCCCGTGGCGTCTTCCACAAAGGATGTTCGCATCACGACCCTGAAGCGGAAAGACGGGCAGTTGATGCTTCTCGTCGGTAATCTGGGGGATGCCGCTACGGTTACACTCGGTTTTCATGGCATCCGCGTCAGCAATCTTAAGAACGCCGAGACTGGGATAAGCTTAGACAATGCTTCCTTTGAACTACCTAGGCATGATTGCGCCATCCTTGTCGGAAAGTGGATGACTGACGCAGAATGAAAACAATTCACCATTTGTATAGATGCCCCGAATTCGTATAGAATAGCTTTAGTAGTTCTTCTGTAATAGTGAAAATTTGCATCAATAGTTGCTTTGGATTCGTGAAAAACAGTTGAAAAATGCATCTGCCTAGTTGGAATTTCGCAAGAGGGTATTACAGTATGGGGAAGAAAGGTGAGGATGTTTTTTTGTGCTTTCTAGTTTTTTCCAAAAATAATCATCACAACCCCAAAAGGAACAGAAAGATGGAACCAATCAAAGTAGGTATTGTTGGATTTGGCCGCAGTGGATGCAACATTCATGCAAATGGCATTGCGCGCATGAGGGAGATGTTCGATGTCGTAGCCATCGCGGATTTCATCCCCGAAAGGCGTTCGCACGCGGAGTTTCCGAACGCGAAGGGATATGCCAGCGCGGAAGAACTGATTGCGGACCCCAATGTCGAGCTGGTGGTTGTGGCGACCTTCAATTCGATGCACGCGCCTGTGGCGCGCATGGCGCTTGAGGCGGGCAAGCATGTGCTCTGCGAAAAGCCATTCGGCTTCACGACGGCCGATGTCGATTCGATGAGTTCACTGGCGGCGGCAAAGGGACTGATTCTGCAGCCCTTCCAGCAGCGCCGCTTCCAGGAGGATTTCCAGAAGGTGCAGGAGGTCGTCTCCTCTGGCGTCCTTGGCAAAATCACCTACATCCAGATCTGCTGGGACAACTTCGGGCGCCGCTGGGACTGGCAGACGAGCCGTCAGTATGGCGGTGGACAGCTCTACAACAACATGCCGCACCTGGTCGATTACGCGATGTGCCTGTTCGGCAACGGCGATCCTCATGTGGAGTGCATGATTTCCTCGTCGCTTTCCATTGGCCCTGCGGAAGATGAAATCCACCTGACGCTGACCGCGCCTGGCCATCCCATCATAAGGGCGGAGATCACCTCCACTTGCGCCTATCCGCGCGAGAACTGGCTTGTCAATGGCACCAATGGCACGCTTCATGGGACTACCAGCAAGCTCACCTGGAAGACCACCGACTGGTCGGAGCTGCCGAAGCGCGAAGTCCAGATGACGCCTCTGGACGGGCGCGTCTATTGTTCCGAGAAGCCCAACTGGACGGAGCACACATGGGAGCTTCAGGCACCAGTCGATACAGGTGCTGGTGCCAAGCCCGCCCCTGGCCCTGTCAAGACACTTTACACCTCCTTGTACGAGTGCATTCGCAACGGTAAGCCGCAGATTATTACCAGCGAACAGGTGCGCCGCCGCATCGCCGTGCTGGAGCAGTGCTATAAGCTCAATGGCATCCCATTCCCAGAGAGTGCGCTTCAATAAGGCGAGTGTGTTGTTGAGAAGTAACCATTCAGAAGAATAAGCCGCATAGCGGCGGCAAGAGCATAGCCGTGGGTGAAGCGAGCGCCTTTTGGCGCGAGCGAAACCCGCGGGCAGGCGGTATCCCCAGTTTCTTTGCGCCGTGCCGCGTAGCGGAGCGGCACGGCGCAGAAAGTCTTGCAACCTGTGTATATTTGTTCCCCCACTGAATAGTTACGTTGAGAATTGCCAGCCAGAAAAAACTGCGTAAAATTGGAGTCAAACATGAGCAGAAAGATAACAGTGGCATTGTTGAGCGTATGTGCGTTGGTCTGGGCTTACACTCTTGATGATCCAGGTCCCATGCGCTACGAGAAGTTGGATGAGACGCGGAGCGTCGTCTATGTGCAGGATGGCACGCCTGTGGGCGAGATTGTCGCTGCGAAGGGCGCAGGACCGAAGTTCGCGGCGGAGGAACTTCAGCAGTTCATCGAGCGCTCGACTGGCGCGAAACTGCCCATCGTCTCCGCGCTTACGGGGGGCAAGCCCGCCTTCATGGTTGGCATTGCGCCAGACGGCTTCGACGTTGCCACGCTTCCGCGCGACGGCTTCATCATCAGGACCGTGGGTGACAACACCTACATTGTTGGACAGGATGAGGTGCAGTATTCGCCTGTTTCAAGGGCCGCTGTATCGGGACACTACTACAAGCGCGGTACCCTGTTCGGCGTCTATGGCTTCCTGGAACGCTTCCTGGGGGCGCGTCTGGTTCTGCCGATACCCGAATGCGAATATGTGCGTCCAATGAAGAGTCTTGCGTTACCTGTTATTGACCTGTATGACAGGCCTGACAACACCATGCGCTCCTACAGTTGGAACCATGCATGGAAGGACTTGACGAAGGCGCGCATCTCCATGGCGCGTCTTCGCTACCAGACGGACACCGTTCCGAACTGCCATGGCCTGGGACGCCTGGGCTACGTCGAGCGCTTCGGCAAGGAGCACCCTGAGTATTTCGCCCTTCGCAAGAACGGCACGCGCAGCAACAATCTGGCCGAGAAGCATTGCGGGCAGCTCTGCTACTCCAGCGGTATCGTCGAGGAGATATACAAGGACGTGAAGGCCTATTTGACGGGCGTTTCCGCCGAGGAGCGCGGCGTCTATATCAACCGCTTTAACAAGTGCATCTGGGACTGGAACGCCGTCTGGCGGGGCAAGTACGTCAATGTCATGCCGCAGGACGGCATGGTACCCTGTCAGTGCGAAAAGTGCCAGGCGGAGATGGCGAAGAACCCGAAGTGGGCCTCGGACGTGGTCTGGAAGATGACCGTTGATTTTGACAAGCGTTTGAAGGCGGAGGGCATCAAGGGTGAAGTGACCCAGATGGCCTACGGTCTTCTTATCAACATCCCGCCATTCGACATCCCCGACACTATCCCTGTGATGGTGGCCGTCTTCGGCCCCTGGGGCGAGCGGATGGGGCAGAGCGGAGCCTTTAAGGGCGCCTCAAGGCCGCGCGGCTTCGACACGCAGGTGGAGACCATCGCCAACTGGCACAAGAAGCTCAACCATAAGGTTTGGCTGTGGACCTACATCGACAAGTACTCGGGCCGCAATATCCTGGGCATCCCCTGCTCGACGCCGCGCGCGGTTGGGCACTTCCTCAAGATGGTCCAGAAGGACATCCACGGCTCGTATGGCGAATCCGAGACGGACAGAGTCTCCTTCCAGGCACTCAACCACTATGTCCACTGCCAGATGCTCTGGAACAGCTCGCTTGATCCCGACAAGCTCGTCGATGACCTCTGCCGCGACTTCTTCGGCGACGGCGCCAGTGAGATGAACGCCTTCTTCCAGATGATCGAGGATCTCTGGCTGGAGAGAATCTGCGCCAACTGTGTCATGACGGCGACAGGCCCCGAACAGGCAGCCCCATCGGAGAGGGCGCTCTGGACGGAAATCTACTCACCCGCCGTGGTGGCCGAGATGCAGGCGCATGTCGATGCCGCGAAGAAGGCCGTGAAGGACAACAAGGCGCAGCTTGCCAGCATTGCCTACTGGGAAAAGGAGTTCATTGGTACGCTCAAGGCTGAGTCCAACAAGTTCCACTCCAGCCAGAGAAGCCTGGCTATGATGGAGACCTACGTCCCCGAAGGGACGCCTGCCCTCACTGGCAAACTGGATGACAAGGCATGGGAAACAGGTGCGCTGCTGAAGTTGCGCCCCCAGAAGCACGCCCCTGCGCAGGTGCAGACGGCGGTGCGCCTTCTCCATGATGCCGAGAACATCTACATCGGCGTCAAATGCGAGGAGCCTCGCATGGCCGAGCGCCGCGTGTTCCACCTGGAGCACGATGACAGCAGCGTCTGGGAGACCGACTCCATCGAGATTTTCTTCGATGCCGACGCAACCCGCAAGGGCTACGTGCAGATCATGCTCAATACCATGGGGGCTTTCTGCGACATGAAGGTCGATAAGACCAACAAGGGGTATGACAGGGAGTACGAATCCAATGCCAAGGTGCTTTCCAACCTCGGCGAGGATGGTTGGACGATGGAGGTGGCCGTTCCGCTGGCGGCGATTGGAAACGCCCGCAAATACGGCTTCGACATCTCCCGTTCGCGCGTCATAACCGACGACAACAAACTGGCGCGCTACCACCAGTGGAGCCCATTCGCCAAGGGCTATGGCGACGTGGAGAACTTCGGCACCATTACCTTCGACAAGGTGGAGAGCGACAATCTGGTTGACAACCCGACTTTCGCCGCCAAGCAGAATGGCCGCTGGTGCGGCAAGTGGTTCTGCACACCAGCTCTGCATGAGGCGGGCAAGGTCTCGTATGACGACACGGTTTTCATGTTCTCGGGCAAGAGCATGAAGCTGGAGAGCAAGGCGGGCGAGGAGTACGCTAACTGGACGATGGCGGGCCAGTACCTCAATGGCATTAAGCCCAACACCAAGTACCGCATGACCGCCTACTTGAAAATCGACAACAAGCAGCCTGGTACGAATGGCGGTGTCTTCTTCATGTTCAACGACGGCGTGAACCAATCGCTTCCCAAGGCGGGCAGCATCAAGGAATCGATACCCTGGACAGCCTTCACATTCGAGGTCACCACACGCCCTGAAATCGGCGAAAAACCATATATCAGGGTGTTGAGTACCATTGAGGGGACGGCATGGCTGGATGGCGTCATTCTGCAGGAGATCAAGTAGGGGAAAAGGTGGCGATGATTCTGGCGGGCATTTCAATAGAAGAGGGGAAATTGGCGGCCTGGCTCAAGGCTCTGGAGCCATATATGGCATTGAAGGGGATTGGGGGAAATGCCTCCTTGTTCGAAGACGAGAGCACGCGGTTGCAAGTGCAGAAGGCGGCGGTCAAATGCCTCCTTGCTTTCAATTTACTGCCAGGCAATGCGGCGGATATCTTGTCTATAATGGAACAGCGGGGCGAACTGGCCAAACTATTCGGGCGGCTGTGCCGCGAGATGGGGAGCATCCACCAGGCGTCGGAGTGCAACTTGTTCACGATGGACTTGTCGCTGGACCGTTACCAGGAGGCCAATTGGCCCACGCAAAGCATGCGTTTCCAGCCGCTTCTGAACACACTCGTGTCGGCTCCGCTTCCCTTTGATTTCAGCATTCTGCTGCCTGCCAGTTTGCCAGAGCCTTTCCCAGGTTCCCAGGAACTGGCGCGTTCTGTCGAGTTGTGCAAGGCCGTGAACGGAATGCCGCGTGAAAACTGGGACGAGAAATATGGGATAGACGAGCGTCCGCCGTTGCTTCCGCACACATCGTTGGGGCTGTGCGTCCACGCGCATCTCGACAAGGAGATGGCACCCGAACTGCTCTGCGGCAGGGAGTTCCTGCCTCTCGTCAAGGCAATTGTCTTCCATTATGACGTGACGGCATTCGAGACGCTGTACGACGACGAACAGGCAAAATGGGCGGAGTATCTGCGAAACGGCGGCTACGGGGGAGTCGTGCTTTTCGCGCCTTCTGGCTGCCCTGAAGCGCGCCTGCCTGAAATCTGTCAGGACGCGGCTACGTGGGCGGAACTCTATTAATTTGCAATTAGCAATTAGCATTTTTTTCTAATTGCTAATTGCTAATTGCTAACTATGCTGGGCATTATAATTGTAACATACAAGTCCTACGACCGCATCAAGGAGTATGTGGAGCAGGACTTGTTGCCTTGTACACTGCCCCGCAAGATTGTAGTTGTGGATGTGGGGAGCGAGCGCAATTCTGCGGAGCGAATAGCTGCCTTGCTTGGCGTGAAGGTCAGCGAGTACGATGATGTTCCCACAGGGGATGTCATTGTGCTGCATGTTCAAGAGAATCTTGGCTATGCGCGAGGCAACAACTATGGCGTGCGCTACCTTCTCAAGCATTTCCCTGAGACAGAGCAGTTCCTTTTCAGCAACGACGATGTTCGCTTTATCAAGGGCCCCGTGCTCGAAACGCTGGTGGAACGGCTACGCGAACATCCCGATATTGGCGCCATAGGCCCAGATGTCGTGGATTTGCAAGACAACCACCAGGGGCCATTGTATAGGCATCCAACCATCTGGCAGACGATTGGGGGCAACATCTGCGAGCCGCTTTTGGGCAGGCAACGTTCAGACCAGATCTTCAAGCCTATGCCCCCCAAACGGCAAGCTGGTATGGTTGCCATTTGCAGTGGTTGTTTCCTGATGGTCTCAGCGGCGGATTTTGTCCGCATTGGGATGTTTGACGAGCGGACATTTCTTTTCTGGGAGGAGAAGATTCTTTCCAGGCGGATGGAGACCATCGGAAAGAGTTTCTACTTTGAAGATAGCGTGCAGATTCAGCATTTAGTTGGTGCAAGCATGAAACAGAACAAGGGGCCCAATCTGCTTCTTCTGAAGAATATGCTAGCGGGAGGAAATCTGTATTATCGCTACTACGACAAGTGCGGCTGGCCAAGCTATTTGTTGTTGCGACTTTCGAATGGCACGCGTCTTTGTCTCGTCTATCTTGCCTTGTTGAAGTACAGGCTTAAAAGATATCTTGGTTTATACAAATAGTATGCTTTCATGAACATCCTGCTGATAGCCAACTGCCGCCTGGGAGATAGCTTGGTCATGCTGCCCGCACTGCGTGCGTTGCGTCAGCGTTTTTCTGACGCTCGAATTGTGCTTGCCAGCGAACAGGCAGGGCAGGGCTATGTTGCAGCGCAGGATGTTTTAAGAGGGCGTGGACTGATTGACGATTTTGTGCCGATGGAGAGCCACAGATGGGGACTCTTGCGTGCATGGAAGCGGTTGCTTTTCTGTCATCGGATGCATCGTGAGCGGTGGGATGTTGGCATCGTTATGATGCCGCCTGTGCCACCTCTGACGCAGAGGCTGGTGCATCGCTTCTCGCTATATCTGAAGTGGTGTGGGGTGCCGAAGATTATCGCCCCTGATAAGGTCGCATGGTCGGAAAAGCTGGTTTTTGAACAGTTGCTGGAGCTTCTGGCACCATTGGGCATTCAGCCCGCTGGCTTCGAGTTGCCGCTTCCTCAAAAGACAGTTGATTTGCCTTCCTTTCCAGTTGGAAAACGTTTGTTGGCGGTTGCGCCTGGTGCAAACATGCCGCTGAAAATCTGGCCAGTAGAGCAGTTTGCGGCTGTGCTGACAGGGCTTCCAGAGGATGTACATCCCGTCTATTTCGGCGGTGAAAACGAGCGGGTAATTTGTGAGAAGTTGGCGCAGCTTGTGCCAGGAACGCTTTTCGTGGGCCATCCGATGGCGGAAGTGGAGACGGCGATGAGGCAGTGTGTCTGCTATTTAGGGAACGACACGGGGGTGATGCATCTGGCGGCTGCCTGTGGTATCAAGTGCGTGGTTCTTTTCTCTGGGCACAGCAAAAGCCGCTGCTGGGAGCCGTTCGGGACAAGGCACGCCATATTCCGTGCAGAGGGGCTTCCATGTGCAGGTTGTCTGGCGTACGAGTGTCCTCTCGGCACAAGGGAATGCATGGCGCATCATGATGTATCCACCGTCACGGCGGCTGTGAGGGAGCGACTGTAACAAAAAAACGTTCCGCAGACTAAAACCTGTGGCACAGAACAGGAGACATAAACTGCTTCACAGGCTAATACTGCGGCGTAATGTCACGGCCAAATTGGAGGTGAAGCGCGCTGGAATCAGCATCTCGACGCTGACGAAGATTGAGCGTGGGGAAGCCACTGTTTCACTTGCCAGCTACATGCAGGTGTTCGTGACATAGAATTATGCCGAGGACATTTTGAAGATGATGGCAGACGATGAGCTGGGGGGCAAGCTTCAGGGAAAAATAACGTCCACCGATTGCGGTAAGAGCTTCGCTGATCGATTATCATCGGCTGGTCGTTTTGTTCTCCAAGAGCGATGATTCATACCAACTGATTGAGTTGCCGCTGTATGCAGTGTGTCGTATTGTGTATGAAATCGGCGGGTAGGTGGCAGATTATAAGCTTCTCATCACTTGAATGTTTCGTGCTATCATACTATATTGTCTAAGAAAAGATTTGAAGATACCCCCTAACCCCTAACCACTAACCACCATGTCAAGCAAAGTAGAGATTCGCGAAGTGGCGAAGGCCGCCATTGAGGCACGAAAGGATGAGATTATCGAAGTCGGGAGGCATATCTGGAAAAATCCCGAGCCAGGCTATCGCGAGGTCAAAACCTCTGCGTTTCTTGTCGATAAGCTGACCAAGTTGGGGCTTGCCGTGAAGACAGGGCTGGGGCTGACTGGCTTCAGGGCGGACATTGATACGGGGCGGCCTGGCCCAACAGTCGCCATTTTGGGCGAATTGGATTCGCTCATCATCCCGTCGCACCCCGAGTGCGACAAGCAGACTGGGGCGGTCCACTCCTGCGGTCACAACGCCAGCGCGACTTCCATCTACGGCGCGGCGATTGGTCTGCTGGCACCTGGAGTGTTGGACGGTCTTTGCGGCAAGATCGCGCTGATTGCTACGCCCGCCGAGGAGAGCATCGAGATGGACTATCGCAAGGGGCTGATAGACGCTGGCAAGCTCCATTGCATCGCGGGCAAGGCGGAGCTCATCTACGAGGGCGTCTTCAACGACGTCGATGTTTCCTATATGCACCATCTGGGCAGGAAGTTTGGCTACAACGACCACAATGGTTGCATCAACAAGCGGATAACCTTCCATGGGAAGAGCTGCCATGCGGCCAGTCCCCACAATGGCGTCAATGCTTTGAACGCCTCTTCGCTGGCGCAGCACGCTATCGGGCTGATGCGTGAAGCCTACAGCAATACGGACAAGATTCGCATCCACGGCATCATCTCCAACGGTGGCGATGCGGTGAACGTCATCCCCGACACCGTCACGATGGAGTACATGCTGCGCGCGCCAAGCGTGAAGGAGATTGTTGCGTTGAACGCTCGTTTCGACCGCATCGTGATGCACGCCGCACATGCAGCGGAATGCACCGCCACCATCGAGAGCGTCAATGGCTTCATGCCACTCTTCGACGACAATGCGCTGGGGGCGCTTGACAAGGAAGTTGTGCAATACCTTGTGCCTAATGCCGATTATGACGCCAACAGCGCCTTCATGACCTCATGCACGGACATGGGGGATGTCGCCACCATTATTCCTGCCATCCATGGCTATGTTCCTGGTGCCGCTGGCACGGGGCACGGCAAGGACTACCACGTTGCCGACGAGTACAGCGCATACGTGGTCAATTCTCAGCTCAATGCGCTGCTGGCCGTCGAATTGCTTTACGGCGATGCGGAGAAGGGCAGGGCCATTGCCGCCCGCAAGAAGGAATTGATGAGCATCAAGGAGTATGTCAAGTTAATTGACAGCCTGAATCAGACCATTGAATCAACCGATGTGATTGGAAAATAGGTAGTTATTAGTTAGGGGACAGTTATCAAAAAACAACCCACTAATCACTATCCACTAATCACTAATCGCTACGAACGACGGGGGGCATTCGCCCCCCGTCGTTCGTAAGCTGCATCCCCATAATGTCTAAGCACAATATCCCCTTGAACATTATGAAGAAAATACTTCCCCTCCTTTTGTTTTCATTACTTTTCTGCACGCTTCTCATGGCGCGCGAGGTCATCACGCTGCCATGCGTGGCTGAACAGCCTGCCTCCATGACAGTCATCTCTCCAGGTGAGTGGCGGGGATGGGCCAGCCTCCGCACGCCCTCCATGCCCGCACCGCCATTTCCCTATCAAGCTTTTGGCGCGTATGACGACCATCATCTCTACATTGCCATGGAGATGGAATTGGGGCGACAACCGCGCGCAGGGCAGGGATGTGCCATTCCCTGGTTCAGCGAAGGGGCGGAGTTCCGCGTGGACCTGCCTGAACCCGACAAGGTGCTTCAGCTTTTTGCCGACGCATCGGGCGCAGCGTTTTTGCAGCGCCGCTGGATTCACCAGCCAGTTGCCCCCATTATCCTGCGCGCCCGTGCCACTGCCACAGGCTATAGCTTGTTTGTCGCCTTCCCTTGGAACACAGTTGCCCTAGATGGTCCGCCACTCGATAAGACTTTGGGGCTCAGCATTATTCCGCAGGTGATGGAACGCCCGTTGAAGTTCCAGCGGGATAAGCTGGTCGTTGCCATCAAGGCTGGCAATACGACGGCTCCGCTTGCTACTCCTACGGATGTATTGTCCGCCATTGACCTCAACCCAGAGCCGCACATCCTCAACTTCGGCAAGCCAGGCTACAATTCACGTGAACTCCTCACCATGCTCCCCTCCATATTGGACGCACACCCCAAAACCGCTATCGTTATGATTGGTACCAACGATGTTACGTGGAGCAAAAAACGGCTGCCTGCCGAAGAGTATGAGGCGAATGTCCTTCGCCTTCTCAAGGCGTTCAGCGACAATGAGGTCAAGACCATCCTGGTCACCATGCCGCCCTGCATCGAGGAGTATGTCGCGGACCGCGAAAAATACACGCCTGAACAGCGCGATCGCCTCAATGCTGAAATCAACGACTTCAACGCACGCGCCAAGCGGGCCGCCGACAAGACTGGAGCCATCGTCGTCGACTACCATGCGTGCTTTCAGGGGGATTTGCGTGCAGCATCCTCCCTCATTCGAAATGAGGCGAATCTCCGTAGCAAGGACGGCGTCCACCCATCTGCCGAAGGCTATCGCCTCCTTGCACGGCTTGTGGCGGATGCCATCAAGGCACATCGTCTGCCGATAGACTGCATCGCCTGCTGCGGCGACAGCATCACATATGGTGCCCACATGAACGGGCAGGGCACCACCACTGGCGAGACATATCCCGCCTTCCTGCGGACAATTTTGTTTACCCCATGAGGGCGTGTTCGGAAGACAGGGGGAAACGATGCCATGGTCGCTAGTACTCTTAACTAAACAGGGACGGGAGGGACAGGAGGGACGGGA
>JAFXUD010000065.1 GCA_017535315.1 Victivallales bacterium
AACGATTATTACTTAATATAAGGTTTTCTGGGAAAAATCAAATGCTGTTGGCGCAAATTGTAAACCGCAATTAGCAATTAGCAATTAGCAATTAGAAGTAAGTAATTTCTAATTTCTAATTGCTAATTGCTAATTTCTAATTTTTGAAGTCCTCAATCACTTCACGGCGGAACTCCTCGTCCGTCAGGAAGAGAAGCGCGATTTCCGACATGGCGGCGGAGGATTTGAGCATCATCTCGAAGCCGTAGTCGGTGTTGGCGGCCTCCCGCATCTCAATGGAATGCCCTGGCAGCTCCTTTGCCGTCGAGATGGAGAAGTGGAAGTGGCAGCCTGGAATTCTCTGCGAGAAGTTGCCGAAGTCCGTCGAACCCCGCCCAACCTTCGTGAGGGAAAGCATCTCTAGCCCCTGCTCTTTCATAAATCTGGTATAGGCTCTGTTCATCGGCCCATTTGGCTTGGAAGCGTGATACAGCAGATGGAAAACGGAGAGTTCAGCAGTGGTGCGGGTCATCAATTCCGCACCTTTTACCATGTCAAGGAACCGTTCCTTCAGTGGTTCAAGCAACTCCTCGATAGTGGATCGCAGGTAGAATCGGCAACTGGCAGTATCAGGAATGATGTTCGGTGCTGCTCCGCCATTCGTCACAATGCCGTGGATGCGTGCTGTGTCAGGCAACTGCTGGCGATAGGCGTTGATGCCAGCAAAAAGCAACATGACGGCATCGAGGGCGTTAATGCCTTTTTCTGGTGAACCGCCCGCATGTGCAGCTTTGCCATGAAAGGTCACCTCATAGCCAATGACGGCGCTGGCACCATTGTCATCCGTGTTGCAGCGCCCAGGGTGCGACATAATGACGGCATCAATGCCATTAAGACACCCAGCCTCTTCCATTTTCACCTTTCCCCCATAACTCTCCTCAGCGGGCGTCCCCAAAAGCACCACGGCTCCAGGAATGTCATTCGCCTTCATATATTTGGCAGTCGCACAGAAAGCAGCAATGCCCCCCGCGCAAATGAGGTTGTGCCCGCAGCCATGTCCGAGTCCAGCCAGTGCATCAAACTCCGAGCAGAAGGCAAAGACTGGACCTTCGCCGTTGGTGAACTGTGCGCGGAAAGCCGTATCAAGTCCACAATAAGGATTCTCCACAGGGAACCCCTGTTCCTTCAGAAAATCAGTGGCAGTAGCACAGGCGAGCTTCTCATGATAGCCGATTTCAGGGTTGTTCCAAATTGTTGTGGAAACACTGCGCAAGCCACTGCGCATCTCCTCAAGGTACGTTTGCAATTGATTCAGCATTATTACTCCTTATTTATGTTTTCGGTCCTGAAAAAGGTTAGCACAATGCAGAAGTCCCTTGAAAAAAGGACTTATACGCGCCACACACTGCAGGACCGTATAATAATCTTGATGAAAATACCTCAAGCCAGGCCAAGAAGATTTCGTGGCGTGATGTCAGTCATCAACTTCCAGACCTCCTCGCCAAGACGTTTGGTGACATACTCCCGAGCAGAACCAAAGCCAGCAGGACGATGCTCGGGATGATGCGCATCGGATCCAAGCAGAATCTGGTTGGGCGCGTGCTCTATCAACTTCAGAATAGTCTTGGGAAGAGAATCAAAAAAGAAAAAACCACGATGGAGGCTGGAGGCATTGAATTGCAAGAACGCCCCCCTGTCAAGCAGACTCTGTAACATGTCAGCATTGCGCTCAAATCCTTCATACCGTTCAGGATGCGCAAGCACAATCTTCACGCCCTTCAACTGTGCTTTGAAATAGACGTCTTCAGCAAGCGAAATATCCATGTTAAGGGGGATTTCCAGTAGAAGCGGCCGTTCATCGCCCTTGTCAACTCCGCATCTACACTCTGGGGCTTCCTGAACGACTTTCCAAAACTCGCCGTCAGCACTATATTCCATTCCAGATATCAACTGAAGCGGAATTTTCTCCTGTTCCAGTCGCACACGCAATTCGGCCAGAGCCTTGTCACGCTTGCCAAGCTGTTCCAACAGAATACCATGATTGCCATGAGGAGTCGTAACGATATGTGTTATTCCATCTTCAACACTTTGCCAGGCCAATTCAAGGGAATGTTCCATGTTCTGGGAGCCATCATCTATCCCAGGCAAGATATGGCAGTGAAAATCAATCATGACTTCGTTGCATCCATGCAATTAACTCTTCCGTAACGGTCATTTTATTTCTACTGCAAAGGCTTTTACCTGTGTATGCGGAATGCTCGTTGAGGAAGCCCCAACCCAAACTGGGCCATCTGCCAGTAATGACTTTTGATTGTTCATAAGCGCAAGAAATGGCTTAATTGGCTGACGGACGGTGATAACCTGCCCAACTTTCCAAATCAACTCTTCGGCTCCACCAAATGAAATCTTGTCAGAGAATGTATTCCCCTTTGCATCGGAATAAACCATCTTCCAAGAGCATTTTTGTGTCACATCCCCTTTGCAAATGAAATAATACTCCACCGTTGCTGCCTCGTGCATCTGGGTCAATAGAGATGGGGTAACCTTGAGGCCAACCCACTGAACGGACTGCGCGACATAGGCGATAGGGCAGGAACGCTGATTAATATTATTCAGTAAAGTCTGCTCATGATATGTCAGAAGGGAAGTCTCGCCTCCTTTGGAAAGCCTTTCAAGACACCTTATTGCCCAAATATTATCAGGACAGAGCTTCAAGCACCTTCGGTAGGCTTCCATTGCCAAGGATGGTTCTCCCTCCAACTCCTGCGAACGCCCAAGATAATAGGGAACAAGATGCATCTGAATCCAGGATTTCTCAACAGATGACGACTGCTCTTCCTCCAATGTCTCCAGATCAATCACATATTTCGCGTAATCAATTTTCTCTCCTTGTTCCAGAAGAAGAATACGCAGCGCAGCCTCCAAAAAACGCGCACGGAAAAAAGATTTTGGACGAACAGAAGCACGCCAATTCTGAATCAACTCCAGTCCTTTGTAAAGTAGTGTCTTATCTATAGTATGTCCAACAAAATACGAAAGTTCCATCACCTTGCTAATCGTCTCATCCACATCATGTGCATCAAAAGCCTTCTGTGCCTGCCAGATAACTCCCTCTGGAGTAAGGACATGCAATGTACGTTCGTTTTTAGAGCTCTTACTTCTTTTTGCTATTTTCTTATTTTTCCTAACGATTCTTTTAGACACATTGATCTGGGTTGTCATATCAAATGTGTCGCAGATAAACAACTGTGTTTCCATCTCGTTCCACGCACGTGATAGCTCGCTTTCCATCCCAAGTCTCTCATAGAGCATGTAACGCCTGTCGAGTAGCAGAAGCTTTCGATTCATCATCTCTTCAGGAGTCAAGGGAATTACTTCGAGTTTAGCGTACTCATCGTAGGGGATAGATGCTTTTGCCAGCAAATCGTTGCAAAGCGACAAAGCCTCCCTATAGTACCCTCCCCTAATGAAATACTCCATTAGAGGAGTGCGTGCACTGATATTATCAGGAACATATGCCACTACGGCTTCCACACTGCCCAGCATTGTCGCAAGCGCTTCATAGATGCTCAACTGGTTTTCATACGACTGTATAAGAATTCCAGCCATACCCTTGATTGCAATGTCGCGATACTGGGCGCTTTTTGCCTCATCTTCCTCCCACAAATAGGCTTCATAGGCGGCAAGCGACGATTCACGGACTATCTGCGGAATAAATGGGTAGCAACGTTGTGCCCAAGCATACAAGCCAAACACCATCTCATAGGCGTCATCGCGAAGATGAAACCGATTCGCTAATTTGACAATACGTGCCGCCAACAGAACGACCTCCCCATCCAAAGGATCCAATCGAAGTGAATCTGAAATATCCTGACACGCTTGTTGGATATAATCAATCTTTTCATTATCCGATGCAGCAAACCGCAATGCATACCCCACTTTAGTTATGGCACTGCCACGAAGAAGTCGATGCTTCAATCCTTTCACGTCGTGACTTTTGCGTATATACGTGAGTCGTCTCAAATATTCGTATTTTCCCGTCTTCGACGTGGACGCATTTTCTGAGGAAAAATCCTCTAAAAGACAATTCGCTGAATAACTAGAGGAAACCTTCTTGCAAAGCCGTGGGACAAGAAAGACTAATAACAACAAAGCAAGAGGAAGAAACGCTAATCTCCACTTCATACGGTCAATTCTGTTTTGATCACGTTCAGTAGAGGTCATAAACGACCAATTTTCAGGCCGCCTATGATGGGATGCACAGACAGCTATCACTGCCAGCAAGGTTACATAAAGCATCGTATTTGAGTAGGCCTGAAGACTGTAGTCGAAAAATTCATGCACAGCGCAACCAAGCATAGCCGCAAGAGAGCTTATGCCAAGCCAACGAAATACCCTATCGTGATTTTTAAGACATCTTCTCAACGAGAAATACCAAAACCATACCAATCCCCCAAAGACTATCATGGCCAGCGGCAAACCAACCTCTGCCATAAACTCCAGATAGTCATTATGAGCATGGGAAATCAGAAGCCCTGCGTGTAGGACATCATACGATTCGACAACACCACCAAAAGCACCCAAGCCGCAGCCAGTCAACCAATAATCTTTGATGACACCAAAACTGCTTTTCCAAACAAGCCATCGTGCATTCAATGAAAGGTCGTTCTCAAACAATTTCTCATATCTTTCTGTCAATGCAATCATAGCGTATGGCATGGAAAGAAGCAAAGTCAGTGCCACCATGGATATAAGCACGATCATAATCTGCTTGTTTTTACCATACTCTCCATGCGTCTTGAACAACCAAATTCCCACGAAGAAAAGCATCCCCACAACAGTGCCCAAAAACGCGCCACGTGAAAGACTAAGAATTAGCGCCGCCATCAGAAGAAAACCAGCCGTAGCAATGGGAAACAGCAGTTTCGGCCCAAACACCTCTCCAAAGGCACGACTCTTACGGTCACCCTCGCCAGAAATCCCTGCCATCAGCCCCATGGCAGAAAGAATACCCATCATCATCATGAAACCAAAATGATTTCTGTTGAGGAAAGCCCCGTGAAAAACACTCCAACTGTCAGCCCCATTCTTCCCACTGAAGAAAAAATCAACAAAGGAGATAATCGCATTGCCCAGAGCGGCAACGACAATTGCCAGCATAATAAGTTTCAGCGTCAGCTTTGTGCGGAATAACGAGCACACCATGAAAAAAAGGAGGCCGCCTATTAGAAGATGCATGGCGCGTCCGAAGGTTGTGTCAGGTGCCAAAGAAATTGTGGCCTTCGCATTAACAAGGCCAAGTTCATTAAAGCTCTTCCATACTTCACATGCACGGGGGCTGACGAAATTCACAAGGCTTTCAAATGGCATCATTTGTACAATCATGCCCCAAAAAACAACAAATCCAAACAGCCATAAAATAGGGTGAAAGTATGGACGGTTCGCTTCGCGCCCGCACCACCATCCTGCAAGCAACCAAGTTGCAATGCCAACAGTCAAAAGGGTTAATTCAACGGGCAACCAATAGGCTGTGCCACCATCATACAGAATTGGCATCACACCAATGGCACATAAAAGAATCATCAAAGGGACCACAGTCAACCCATGGAAGAAAGAGCTCAACTTGTTTTGCACTCTTTTCCAGGAAAAGAAAGAATGGCGATGACGATGGTGGTGATGGTGGTGGTGATGCTCGACCTCCACGCTATGTCTGTCCCCTTCAGCCATAAGTGGTTATGAATCCTTTAAATTGGATTTATCGTTGTCTGCTCCATTCTGCGCAGTCGTTTTGTGATGCTTCTTCCCGTACCCGTACCCGTACCCGTACCCGTAACCGTAACCGTAACCATAGCCACTACCATATTTGGAATAGCCGCCTGCCTGGGAATTGGCGTTATTGGCAATCAGGCCAGCAAGGTGGATATTGACACGTTCAAGACGCTCGCGAAGATGTCTGAGAACAGGCTTTCGTAATACCTGAAGCATGGTGACAAGGAGAAGCGGTATCTTATATGCATGAGCAGCAATAAGCAACGTATCGGAAACAGGCATGATAGGAGGCGTGTCAATGATCGTCAAATCATACTTGGATTTGGCTACATCCAACAGATGCGTGAACGCCTCACTTCCAAGAAGTTCATTGGGATTTGGCGGAATTGGTCCTGCCAGAGCGACGTCAAGATTCAGTTCATCCAGATGAATAATCACATCATCCAGGGTACAGTCCCCAACCAAAACATTACTCAAGCCACGCTTTATGGCATTGGGTGGCAATAGTTCGGCAAGCAGTTCATGCATACGAGGTTTCCGCAAATCCAGATCAAGAAGCAAAATCCGCTTGTTATCACGCGCAAAGCAACGAGCCAACTGTGTCACGGTAAAAGTCTTACCTTCTGATGGGAAACTACTGGATACCGCAAGGAACTTGCTGTCACGAGTCTGCATGGAAAGATTCAGACTTGTGCGGATGTTACGAAATACTTCATCAATACTCTCCTCACCATCGCTCTTCAACAAAACCTTCTCGTCCTTGTCAAACATAGGCACTTCGCCAAATACAGTCAATGTATTTCCAAAAGCCTTGTTGACAGTATCAATATCAGTGACTTTGTTGTTGATGGAAACAAGCAAGAAGGAAAGGCCCGTTGAGACGGCAAGTCCAAGAGCCAGAGCCAGTATCATCACCCGTTTCTTGTTTGGGAAAAAAGGTACCTCAGCCTTGACTGCATCAGAAACTCTATTGATGGAAACATCGTCCTGTCGAGTTGAGGCCTCGATGATTCGCATCTCGTTCATACGATTGATAATCAATTGAATATTCTTGTCCATTGAATCGCAAATCGCCTCACGTTGCTTGAACTCTCCCGTAAGCATATCCAGTTCTGCCAGTTTTCCAGCAATCTCCTCCACCTGCTTTTTCAAATGCTCAATGCGCTTGGCAATACGTGCTCGTCTTAGCCTCAAGCCTTCCAAACTGATTTCGACTTCTCTTTCAGATGCCTTCTTGATAAGCTCTGTGACAAGGTTGTGTGTTTTGATGATGTAATGTTCCTTGTTATAGTTCTGCAGAAGTTCTGGGAGCTTCATCTCATGGGTCAAAAGGGCAGTCTGCAGAGAACTCATATACTCAACACGCTTTTCTGGAATCAAGTAGGGAAGCATGAATGCCGCCTCCTGGCGGTTGTCCTGCACATCCTGAAGGGTAAGGTCAATCTCCTCCATCTCCAATCCCATCTCAAAAATCTTGTTATTGAGCGTGTTAATCTGGTTGGTTATGTTTTTATAGGTGTAATCAAGGTCGAAAATATTATGCTGTTTTTTGAACTCAAGCAACTCGTTGACAGCCTTGTCACGCTTGGTCTGAATTTCCTCCAGCTGTTCTCGCAGCAGATTCTGTCCCGTACTGGTCAGCGTAATTTTATATTCGACAGCCCGCTTCGAATAAACTTCGACCACCGCGTTCGCCACTTTGGCTGCGGAATCGGCATCCTCCGACTCAACCGACACGTCGATGAAATCGGCATCCTGAAGGCGAACAGCCTTAGGATAACTGCATTCTGCCACTTGCACAGACTGTTCCTCCAGCAGTTTGTATGCAGCTGCCACATTTTCCTCAGAGGTAATCAGCATCATCTGTGTCTGAAAAAATGTCCTCGAATTGCTCCCGCTGTAAAGGGGATCCTGCACACCGCGGACGTCCAGCAGTTTCATCTCCGAATTACTGATTAAGATACGGGCTGTTGAGCGATAGAGTGGAACTGCCATGCGCAAGAACATCATGCCGCCTATCAGTGCCAGAATGATCCCAACTGGATACAGCCACCAGTAAGGTCGAACATACACACTGTAGTAGTTCAAGGCCACTTGCAGCATGTTTTCTTCATTGTCATTCACACCCTGTTGTTGCTGGCTTGATTCGTTTGCATTCAATTCAGTCATGTTATATCGCTCCAAATTATATACGCTTCATGGAATAAGGACTACCAGATGGATTCATGAACAAACAAAATATCACCATACTGTAGTTTCACATCGTTTTCCATATTCGCAACATTGTCATAGAGTTTTTTGAGATTCACATTGATGATTTGATGCCCACGGATAAGAGATATGTCATTTTTCTTGGCGACAGCTGTAAAGCCCCCACACAGTGCTATCGCCTGATTGGCCGTCACCTCCTTATAAGGTCCCACCATAAGCGGACCTGGCTTGGCAACGCTGCCGAGCACGTAAATCTGTTCTGCATACGAAACCATCACGTAATCTCCTGGCTCAATCCGCGTGTCGTTTTCATAGGTACCCGAACCCGATAAACGCAAAGAAACTGGCTTGATGACACGTTTCCCATTTCCATCCATTCGGATGATACGGATATTAGAGACATCCGCGCCATTCTTCAGCCCGCCAGTACGTACAAGCAACTCTGAACACAAAGGCAGTTTTTGCGTATCAACATAATACGGTCCAGGGCTACCGACTTCGCCAGAAACGAAGACAGGCGGTGCCTTGGGAATCACCAAAGTGTCCTCTGGACGGAGACGGAAATCATCACTCCCCATGCTTGTGGAGGTCATGGCGCTCACATCGATGCGGATGCGCTCCAACACTGTCTTCTTGCCACTCTTAACCTCACTCTCAGTTGCAGAGCGACGGCGGAGAACAGCCACATTGTTCAAATCTGCACTTTCGGTAAAACCGCCTGCCGCACTAATGGCCTGCAAGGCGGTCATACGTCCAAACGTTGGAAGCTCCAAACTGGAACTGCTTTTCACTTCGCCAATGATATAAACGGTTCTGGGAGCCCAATTACTGACTATAACGTCAACCATCGGATCTGTTATCTGGTTCTTCTCTTTCAACAACCTCTCTAACTCTCGCGCGATCTCACGCGGTGTTTTGCCGACCGCTGGCACCGCACCGCAAAACGGAAATAGAAACGTACCATCTTCTTCAATACGTACAGCCTTGCTGAAATCTGGCACGCGGAAAACGTTTATCGACAAGACATCACCAGGTCGAAGGGATGATGGATTCCACTCATCGTCTTCATATTCGACCTCGGCACCTATCAACGCAACTGCAAGAAAAACAACGAGATATTTAAGCTTTTTCATTACTCGTTAGCACCCCATTAAGCAAAAAGTTGATATGCAGTGAAACATATATACAAATCATCAATTTATAATATAAATTGTAAAGATGATAATACAACTACCACAAGGAGATTTTCCCATATGGCAACTCTTTTTGCACAACCATGTCGAAAAAAGTCTGTTCAATAGCGGTAATAATCTGGCTTGAAAGGACCATTTATTGACACCCCAAGGTAATCAGCCTGCTTCTGCGTCAGTTTGGACAGGTGAACACCGAGCTGAGGAAGATGGAGGCGCGCCACCTCTTCGTCCAGCTCCTTGTCCAGGCGGTAAACATCTACAGGTAGGTTTTCTTTCGCCAGCTTCATCTGTGCAAGTACCTGATTCGTAAAGGAACAGCTCATGACAAAACTGGGATGCCCAGTGGCACAACCAAGATTCACCAGGCGCCCTGCCGCCAGCAGGATGATGCAGTGACCGTCTGGATAGACGTATTTATCGACCTGTGGCTTAATGGGAATCTGCTTGATGCCAGGCGTAGCCTTCATGGCGGCGACTTGAATCTCATCGTCGAAGTGGCCGATGTTGCAGACGATCGCGCAGTCCTTCATCTTGGAAATGTGTTCAGCCGTGATAATGTCGCAGTTGCCAGTGCAGGTGACGAACAGATCGGCTTGGGAAACCACGTCCTCCAGCATAACAACCTGATACCCCTCCATGGCCGCCTGAAGCGCACAAATGGGATCAATCTCCGTGACCACCACCCGCGCACCAAAACCGCGGAGAGACTGTGCGCATCCCTTGCCAACGTCGCCATACCCGCAGACAACGCAAAGTTTTCCTGCAAGCATGACATCCGTGGCTCGCTTGATCCCATCCACCAGAGATTCCCGACAGCCATAAAGGTTGTCGAACTTGGATTTCGTAACAGAATCATTGACATTGATGGCAGGCACCAAGAGTTTCCCCGCCGCATTGCGCTGGTAAAGACGATGAACGCCAGTTGTTGTCTCCTCCGAAACCCCTCGCCACTCCTTGATGGCGCGAGTCCATTTTCCAGGCTCCTCCACCAAAATCTTCTTCAGGCACTTGCAAAGTTCCACCTCATCCTCGCTGGCATCCGAGGCGACTTCGAGCACCGACGGGTCTTTTTCCGCCGCATAACCGAGATGGAGCATCAAAGTGGCATCCCCCCCATCATCCACCACCAGGTTCGGGCCAAGCCCTCCTGGAAAAGTCAACGCCTTTCGCGTGCATTCCCAATATTCTTCCAATGTCTCCCCCTTCCATGCAAAGACGGGGACACCGCCCGCGACAATGGCTGCAGCAGCCGAATCACGCGTCGAGTAGATGTTACAGGAACACCAGCGTACCTGCGCACCCAGCGCGACCAATGTCTCGATTAGTACAGCCGTCTCAGTGGTCATGTGAAGACTGCCCATGATGCGTATTCCCTTCAACGGCTGGGACGGCCCGTACTTTTCTCGTACAGCCATCAGTCCAGGCATCTCCTTCTCTGAAAGAAGGATTTCCTGGCGGCCAACACCAGCCAAATCAGGATTCGCTATCCAATAGTTCTCGGTCTTGACAATGTCCATAGTTTAAACTCCTTTTTCTTCTAGATTGTCTAGATTGCCTAGACTAGCCATTCCTGTCGCAACCGCTGCCAGACAGGCTCGGGGAGCACGGAACCTGTCACCTGGACAACCTCTGCGCTGACCGCCGCACCCAAGCGTGCCGCCTTCTCCAGCGGCCACCCATCAAGATACCCCCGCAGGAATCCAGCTGCCCAGAGGTCGCCAGCGGCGGTCGTATCGATAGCCTGCACCTTCTTTGCGGGGACACGCAGCACAGTTCCATCCTGCTGTCCAATCAAAACACCCCGTTTCCCAAGCTTGACAATGGGTAGAACGCACAATCTGCCCAAAAAGGCCAACGCCTTCTCGGGATTCTCTTCTCCGCTCAACTCCTGCGCTTCCCGCTCATTGGCATAGAGCGCATAAACGTACCGCCGAATGAAATCAAGGAGAAAATCGCGGTTCTCACGCACAATTTCGGGCGCTGCCAAATCAAAATGAACCTCAACGTGCAACTCCTCGGCAAGTGCTGCCGTTCTCGCCAGTAAATCAGGGTGGCGGAGGCTGTACCCCTCGACGCACAGATGCGTCGCTCCGAAAAGTTCCTCGCGTCGCACATCCTCCGCCCCCATCGCTCCATCGGCCC
This sequence comes from Victivallales bacterium, assembly GCA_017535315.1. Lineage (GTDB taxonomy): Bacteria > Verrucomicrobiota > Lentisphaeria > Oligosphaerales > Oligosphaeraceae > RGIG3456. The sequence goes on from JAFXUD010000065.1 coordinate 11,295, forward strand.
CGAGGCAAGTCCGCATAGTCCGCTCGGAATCGGGAGTTATCAGTGATAGACAGCGCCCCGTCGGCAGCTGTTCATCCACCTTGAAGCAGGTTGTATCGACCCCAGCCTCCGCAAGGGCACGGCGAAAGAAGACACCTGCGTCATCCCTCCCGATTCTGCATACAAATGCACTGGGAAAACCAAGATGCGCCAATGCAACCAACGTATTGGCAGTGGAGCCGCCCTGCATACGTCTTCCTGTGTCGGGAAGACGTTGCAACAAGGTGTCCAGGTCAGCTGGTGAAATCTGCTCTGTCCCGCCCTTGCCGCCGCGTATGGTGTTCAACAGCTCATCGGGAACATAGTAGAGCAAATCCACCAGCGCCGACCCAACTCCGATAATGCGGATTGGTCCCATGGAAGACTCCTGTTTTCTGGCTAAAAAGTCTTCTCACTTGGTTGCGGCGGCCTGGGTCTCCAATGCCTGGCGGTGCTTCTCCAGCACATCTGCCGTGTCCGAATGGCATAAAGCCTCCTTGCCATTGATGTCCGCCAGGAAATCCTCCAGATAGTCCTCATGCTCCGTGATTTCCGCAGGTATGAGCTGCGGTGTTGCATCATCGTCTGTCACCAGCGTGACATTGGAATCACCATTCTGGGATTCAATAATACCCGTGTCGCCCGCAATCGTGCAACGCCAGTACTGCTTGACGGAATAGCCGCATTTGCTGGGGGCTAGATAAGAGACATCCGCAAAGACGCCGCACCCATTGTCCAGCTTCAGCATGAACTGTGCGCAATCCTCAAACCATGGGTAGTCCTTCGCCTTGCCGTTCCAGGAACGGGCAGAGCAAATCTCCGTAATGGCATGACCAGAGAGCCACTTCACCACATCGAAGACATGAACGCCGATGTCAATGATGGTTCCGCCATGGCATCCAGGCATGAAGAACCATTGTGGCCTGCTACCGATGTTCAGCGGGTGCATGCCTGTGATGATAATGGAGTGCGGTTCGCCTATGCGTCCGTCATTGATCAGACGACGCATGGTCTGGTAAGTAGCCATATCCCGCATCGTGAACATGCAGCCCACTTTCAGGTGCTTTTGCTCCGCCAACTCCTTGATCTGCGAAAGTTCTGCCAGGCTGTTGCAGAGCGGCTTGTCGGCAATCACATGCTTGCCTGCCTTCAGAGCCTGGATTGCCAGATAGCCTCGGCGACTGAAATAATCGCCGACAGCAACGGCATCGCAATCCACTTCAGCCAGCATCTTGCTAAAGCAGCTGTGTGTCACTTCCACCTTTCCGCCTGAAATCAGTTTCTCACGGGTGTCCGCATCCTCTTCGCATACGCCGACAATCGTCGTACCAGGGTTCTGCTTCGCGGCATCATACAACGGCATAATATGCGGATGGCGAAACCCAACAAAAGCAATCTTTACACTCATGCTAATCTCCTTATTCAATTCATCAAAACTTTGCTTTTTGCGTTATATTAATATGCGTCTCCTTCCCTTTTTTTCCAATGGGAGTGCACGAAAAAAGTGGTGCTCCTTCTCCTGCCAGGAATACACTCAACGTTCTACCCCCACAAAACCATTCTCTTCATGCCGCATCCCTTCTCACTTCTCATCAAACCCGTCTCCTGTGACTGTAATCTGCGTTGCGATTATTGCTTCTACTCATCCAAATCGGAGATATTCGGGCATGGGAAGCATCTTATGTCCACAACCATTCTGGAAAAGATGTGCGCGGAATATCTCGCCATCCCAATGGAGACACACCTCTTTTGCTGGCAGGGGGGAGAACCCACGCTGGCAGGTCTGGATTTCTATCGCCAGGCAGTTGAATACATGAAGCAATATGGTGGACGTGGGGTGAATGTCTCCAACACGCTTCAGACGAATGGAACGTTGCTCACGGAGGAATGGGGGGAGTTTCTTTCAGAATACAAGTTTCTAGCAGGCCTCTCCATCGATGGTCCACCATCCATCCATGACCATTTTCGCCATAACGCCAGCGGTGCTGGAAGCTATCGACAGGTTGTGACGGGGGGCAATCTACTTAGACGCCACAACGTTCCTTTCAATTCCCTGACTGTTGTCAATGGCTTTAGCGCAAATTATCCGCTGGAAATCTACCGCCATCTGCGCGATGAACTTGGCATATCCTATCATCAATACATAGAGGAGACTTCTGGGGAAAACCCTGTCTCTGCACGGCAATGGGGTGATTTCCTCATCGCTGTCTTTGATGAATGGTACACGCGGGACCAGGAAAGGGTTTCCGTGCGCCTCTTTGACAGCATCATGAATCGCCTAAACGCTGGTCAGTCGGCCTGCTGTGCTATGGAAACACGCTGCGACCAGTACCTTGTCATTGAGCACGACGGCAGCATCTACCCTTGCGATTTCCATGTCTTTCCAGAATGGAAACTGGGAACAATCGGGAAGAATCCCATGGCCTCTGTATTCACGGAAAAGCGTTCACGTGAGTTCGCCATGCGCAAACGCCCGCCAATGGAATGTCTGGATTGCCCATATCTGCATCTTTGCGCGGCTGATTGCCCCAGAAACCGCTGTGCATCAGGTAAAAGCCGTCTATGTGAAGGATGGAAACGTTTTTTCAGCCATTGCCTGGGAACGTGACATACCCCTTGACACATATAATCTTAAGAGGTAGTTGTTCAGCCCCACGTTCCACGTCTCTGACAGCGAAAAAACAAAAATTCCATTTGAATATTGTGAAAAAGATATTAGTTTATAGCCTTCCATCACTGCTGGATGTACGTAGTCCCCTGAAAACAGTGAAAACAAAAGTGGTATTTTCAACACACAACTAGGAGCTAATTATGAAAAAGTATGTTTGCCCGATTTGCGGTTATGTTTACGAAGGCGAGGAACCACCAGCCAAGTGCCCGCAATGTGGAGCCGCTGGCAGTAAATTCACCGTTCAGGAAGAAAAAGCAGCCTCTTATGCTGCCGAACACGTCATCGGCATTGCCAAAGGCATTGACGCCGAAGTTCTCCAGGGCCTGAAAGACAACTTCGCAGGCGAATGCACGGAAGTCGGCATGTACCTTGCCATGAGCCGCCAGGCTGACCGCGAAGGCTATCCCGAAGTTGCCGAAGCCTACAAGCGCTATGCCTTTGAAGAAGCCGAACACGCAGCCAAATTCGCCGAACTGCTTGGTGAAGTGGTTCTCCCCTGCACCAAGACAAACCTGACCATGCGTGCCGAGGCCGAATGCGGTGCCTGCGCAGGCAAGATGGCCATTGCAAAACGAGCCAAGGAACTGGGCTATGACGCCATCCACGACACCGTCCACGAAATGGCCAAAGACGAAGCACGCCATGGACAGGGCTTCGCTGGCCTCCTGAAGCGCTTCTTCAGCAAATAATCATTTATGTTGAGGCGATTGTCCGCAATCGCCTCTTTATTTTATTTGCATTTTGTGGAAAATGCAATAGATTATGCATAGATTTGCCCTGTGTACACTTGGGCCTTAGCAAATATAACATTAAGGAGAAAAATATGCGCAGTCGTAACAGCGAAACTATCAGATGCCCTCATTGCGAATGCAAGGTCTCTCTTCGCGAAGTGGAAAAAGAGGAAGGTTGCTGCCCTGAATGTGGACAACCCCTCCTCGCCTCACAGCTTCTCGACGACTTTGACGACGACGATGAAGATATAACCGATATGGACAGCACCGACCTCGACGATGAAGACGATGAACTCGATGACGAGGACCTGGACGATTACGATGACGATGACTACGAGGATGAGGACGACGAGGACGATTATGACGATGAGGATGAGGACGACGAGGACGACTATTAAAAGCTGCACGCGCATACTTGCAGTTTAATGCGCGCAGTAGATTAAAAGGTGCTAACGTGGCTAATAATTCTGAAGAAAACATCATTCCCGAATATAACGCAGAAGATATACGCACTCTGGACAGTCTGGAGCACATCCAGGCCCGCCCAGGCATGTATATCGGGCGCCTTGGCAACGGCGAACACCCCGACGACGGCATCTACATCCTCCTCAAGGAGGTCATAGACAACAGCATCGATGAGTTTACCGTCGGTTCAGGGAAAAAAATCGAGGTAAATATCGACGAGACAGGGCTGGTGCGTGTTCGCGACTATGGGCGCGGCATTCCGCTTGAGAAGGTGGTGGATTGCGTGTCGAAGATCAATACGGGCGGCAAGTTCGTTTCGGGAAGCGACGGCAAGCCGAGTCCTTTCGCGTGCTCCATCGGGTTGAACGGCGTCGGTCTCAAAGCGGTCAATGCGCTTTCCGAGACATTTGTCATTACCTCTCGCCGCAACGGCGCCTTCACCACCGCACGCTTCGAGCATGGCGTGCTCCAAAAGGAGGAAAATGGAAAAACGGAGGAGGAGAACGGAACCGAGGTCATCTTTCGCCCTGCGCAAAAGTTCTTCCCAGACTTTCACTTCGACTTGAAGCACATTGTGCCGAGGCGCATGTCCAACTACGCCTGGTTGAACAGCGGGCTGACCCTGCTCTTCAACGGCGAACGCTTCTTTTCGCGCCGTGGCCTGCTGGATTTGCTGGAATCGAAAATCGACAAGGATGCCTGCCTTTACGAACCGCTCCACTTCAAGAACGACCGCATCGAGTTTGCCTTCACGCACCTGGCGGTGCTGGATGCGAGCTATTACTCCTTCGTCAACGGTCAGAACACCAACGATGGCGGCACCCATCTCTCAGCCTTCAAAGAGGGGCTGCTGAAGGCGGTTTCCGCTGTCTCGAACGGCAAAAGACTTGACGCAGAAGATGTGCGCAGCGGTATCGTCGCCGTGGTGGCCATCCGCATCCCCGACCCGATGTTCGAATCCCAGACCAAGAACAAGCTGGGCAATACCGACCTGAAGGGATGGATGGTAGCCGAGGTCAGCGAGGCCATCGCCAACATGCTCTACAAGAACGCGGAGCTTCGCCAGTGCCTGCTCGATAAAATCGCCAAGAATGAAGAGGCACGCACGCGCATCCAGGAAATTCGCAAGGGCATCAAGGACCAGGCGAAGAAGACCGTCCTCCGCGTACCCAAACTGCGGGACTGCCAGTTCCATTTGTGCGACTTCGACACCAAGCGCAAACTGGTTGACAAGGAGCGCTGCGCCGAATCCATGCTCTTCCTGACCGAGGGTGACTCCGCTGCGAACAACATGATTCACGCGAGAAATCCCGAGACGCAGGCGGTCTTCCCGCTGCGCGGCAAAGTTTTGAACTGCTATGGCCTTAGCCCCGAGAAATCTATCTACAAGAACGAAGAACTCTATTTTATCGTCCGAGCCCTTGGCATTGAGAAAAGTCTGGATGACCTGCGTTACTCCAAGATCATCATCGCATCCGATGCGGATGTCGATGGCTTTCACATCCGCATGCTGGTTATAACCTTCTTCCTAACCTTTTTCCAGCCGCTGGTCCTCTCCAACCACCTTTTCATTTTGGAGACGCCGCTCTACCGCGTCAGGACCAAAAAGAAGACCATCTACTGCTTCAACGACACCGAGCGGGACGAGGCCATCAAAACCCTGGGAAAGACCTGCGAGATGACGCGCTTCAAGGGTCTAGGCGAAATCTCGCCCGAGGAGTTTAAGCCCTTCATCCGCGAGGGGATGCGTCTCGTGCCAGTTACCATCGACAACCAGAAGGACATTGAATCCATCCTGCGTTTCTACATGGGGCCCAACTCCCCGACGCGTCGCGAATATGTCCTGGACAACCTCCTCTCTGATATCGTGATTTAATGCAATATGGCAAACAGCAAGAAACATAATGGCGACGATGAGGAATACACCGACAACCCCATCGACGAGGAAAACGACGATGAGCAGGGTTCTACAAACGAGGCCATAGCCGTCCCTGAGGACAACGGGGAGACGTTGCGCAATTTCTATGCCGCCTGCTATATCCAGTACTCCTCGTATGTCGTGCGCGACAGGGCCATCCCAGATGTCGATGACGGCCTGAAGCCCGTTCAGCGCCGCATTCTTCACTGCCTCCACGAAGTCGATGACGGACGCTTCAACAAGGTCGCGGGCGTGGTTGGCGACACCATGCACTACCATCCTCACGGCGACGCCTCCATCGCGGGGGCACTGACCGTCCTCGCCAATAAGAAATACTTCATCGACCGCCAAGGCAACTTCGGCAGCATCATCACAGGGCTGGCGGCAGCCGCTCCCCGTTACATCGAATGCCGCCTGACCGAATTGGCAAAGGAGACGCTCTTCAACCCCGAAATCACGGAGTTCGTCGATACGTATGACGGGCGCTTGAAGGAGCCCGTTCGTCTGCCAGCCAAGGTGCCAGCCCTTCTGATGCTGGGTTCCGACGGCATCGCCGTCGGCATGTCCACCCACATTTTCTCCCACAACTTTGGCGAACTTCTACAGGCGGAAATCAAGATACTGAAAGGAGAGCCCTTCCAGATTCTGCCTGACTTCCCGCAGGGGGCCCTAATGGACGCCACCGACTACGCCGACGGTGCGGGAAGCATCCGCGTCCGTGCACGCATCGAGGCGGATGGGAACAAGAAGCTTGTCATTCGCGAGGTGCCTCCCACGACGACGACCGACTCCCTGCTCGCCTCCATCGAGGCCGCCGCCAAGCGCGGCAAGGTGAAGCTTGCCTCCATCAACGACTACACCGCCGAAAACGTCTGCATTGAAATCGACCTCCAACGCAACATCTACGCGGAGGAGACCATCAAGGAGCTCTACGCATACACTGATTGCGAGAAGACTCTCAACTCCGACATGCTGGTCATCCAAGACAACAAGCCAGTCAAGATGACTGTCTCCGATGTCCTTCGACGGAATGTGACGAAGCTCAAGGAATACCTGAAGACGGAGCTGGAACTGGCCATTTCCCAGTTGCAGGAGAAGGTACTGGAGAAAACTCTCGCGCAGATTTTCGTAGAAAAACGCATCTACAAGCGCATCGAAACCTGCGAGACTATCGAGAAAATCTTCGCAGAGACGCGCAAAGGATTGGAGAAATACCGCGAGCTCATCTACCGAGACATCCAGGACAGCGACATCGAGCGCCTCCTCCAAATCCCCATACGCCGCATCTCCGCGTTTGATATTGCCAAAAACGAGCAGGACATCGTCAACCTGAACAAGGCAATTGCAGAAAATCAGGACCACCTCGACCACCTGGTGCAGTTCACTATCGACTACATTCAGCATATCTACGACAAGTACGCAGGTGAATTCCCGCGCCTGACGGAAATCACGACCTTCTCGACCGTCAATGCCAAGGAGGTTGCACGGCGCGATGTCAAGGTCTATTTTGACCGCCAGAACCATTTTGTCGGCACCGCCGTCAAGCCATCCAACAAGGATGCTGCTCCTGTTGTCTTGACTGAGTTCGACAAGATATTCATCATACGGGCCGACGGCACCGCCAAGGTAATGGACATTCCTGAAAAGGAGTTTGTTGGGCAAACACGGTATCTGCTTGCCGCCAACAAGGAGCAGGTCTATTGCATGCTCTACAAAAGCCGCATAGAGGGAACGCTCTATGCAAAACGTTTCAAACTGGGAGCATATATCCTCGACAAGGAATACAATCTAATTCCAAAGGGATGCATCGTGCAGGAATTGCTGGTCGGCGATGCCTTCATCGTCCAGGTCGAAGTCTCTTCCAAGACACGGCGGACACGTGATCCCATCATCGTCCGCTTTGCTGACTTGGGCATGCGTTCACGCGAGGCCAAAGGCTTCAAGGTCACCTCCTACCCCGTCGCATCTCTCAAGATTCTTGAAAGACCGACTGACAACAACGCATCAGACTCCCCAAACGAAGCCCCCGATGCGCCACCCGCGCCCGATGCGCCACCCGCGCCCGATGCGCCACCCGCGCCCGATGCGCCACCCGCGCCCGATGCGCCACCCGCGCCCGATGCGCCACCC
>JAFXUD010000066.1 GCA_017535315.1 Victivallales bacterium
CGTCGCTCCCGTCGCTCCCGTCTCTCAAGTCCCTTAGACACCTGCCCTCCTGTCTCCAGCCCCTTGCGTCGCTCCCGTCCCTCCCGTCGCTCCCGTCCCTTGGAAATCTGCTTTTTCCTGCGCCCCTTGCGTCGCTCAAGTCCCTCCCGTCACTCAAGTCCCTTGAAATCCTGTTCCCCCAAGGGAAACAAAAAAGCCTCCAACACAAGATTGGAGGCTAAATGGCTCCAGCAGTTGGGCTCGAACCAACGACCAAGTGGTTAACAGCCACCTACTCTACCGCTGAGCTATGCTGGAATAAAAAACATGATGGCTCCAGCAGTTGGGCTCGAACCAACGACCAAGTGGTTAACAGCCACCTACTCTACCGCTGAGCTATGCTGGATTGTCCTTTTACGAAGAACATCTATAAATTTAGCATGGATTGCTTTTTTTTCAAATCAATTAGCGCGTTTTTTCAAGAACACGCCAAAAATCGCTGCGCTGAAGCGCACCGCCCAGAACAGGCGTACGCCGCTGCCCAAACAGCCTGTTCTGTGCCCACTGAATAAAAGCGGCGGGGACTCAGGTGTGGTAATCTGCGTTGATCTTGACGTAATCGTAGGTGAAATCGCAGGTCCAGACAGTGAAAGCACCATTCCCGTTTCCCAGATTCAGGTCAAGCCTGATCTCCTTGGCTGAAACCAGCTTGACCAGCTCCTTTTCAGGCGTACCCGCATCCATGCCGTTCCGCACCACAGGCGCCCCCTGCATGTCCAGATTGACTTTGTAGGGATCAAAGGCAATGCCGCTATATCCAGCAGCACAAAGGACGCGCCCCCAGTTGGGATCCGCTCCAAACCAAGCGGTTTTGCACAAAGCCGAATTGGCGATTGATTCAGCGCATTTGCGGGCATCCGCATCGGATGCGGCACCCGTCACATTGACCTCAACAAACCGCGAAACCCCCTCGCCGTCCCGCACCATCTCCTTTGCCAGACGTCCTGCCAGCACGGCAAGCGCCTCTGCAAAGAGCTGCGCCTCTGGAGAGCCAGCCTGGATGGTCGGGTTCTGCGCCGCGCCATTCGCCAAAACCATGAAGGTATCGTTGGTACTGGTGTCGCCATCAACGGTGATGCGGTTGAAACTCCTGTCCAAGGCCCTTGCCAGCGCCGTGCGAAGCGCCTCCACCGAAATATCCGCATCAGTTGTGACGTAGGCAAGCATCGTGGCTTGCGGAGGCATCGCAGGGCGAAGTTTGGGCGCTATCATACCTGCACCTTTCGTCATTCCACCCAGAGTAACTACTTTGCCACCGACCTCGATTTCAAGAGAAAAGGCCTTTGGACGGGTGTCCGTCGTCATAATGGCCAGCGCCGCTTCCTTGCCGCCCTTTTCCGAAAGAGCGTTGGCGGCCAGTTCCGTCCCTTTCAAGATAATCTCCATAGGCATAGGCACGCCAATGCGCCCCGTGGAGGAGACCATAACCTCGGTTGGAAGGCAACCGAGAAGGCTTGCCGCCTTTTCTGCGGTCTTGCGTGCATCGGCCAGCCCTCTCTCGCCCGTGCAGGCGTTGGCGTTCCCGCTGTTGACCACCACTGCATGGATTTTCCCCTGACCCGCGATGATTTCGCGGTCATAGACGACAGGCGCCGCAGCAAACAGATTAGATGTGAATGCCGCCGCAACAGCACAGGGACGCTCACTGTATATCATGGCCATGTCTGGCGCACCACTGCGCTTCAGACCTGCCTTGACCCCTGCCGCCTTGAAACCCTTCGGCGAGGTGACACTCCCTGCTTCATTCAAAATATCTTCCATTGTCATTCCTTGTTTTTTGGAAAAAGACTATGCTTAGTACGTAGTTTTTTTTCTAGATTGTCTAGATTCTCTAGGTAATTAACCTAGCCTATCTTGCTGAAAATGCAAGTATAAAACACATCATGCCGTGGTAGAGAAACGCATACCGTCCTCAGCGACGATGAAGCCCGCTTCATTGACCTCCTTTCGCATCTGGTCCATGTCGCCGCAAGCCGCCCGCATAATGTGAGAACAGAGCATTAGGATGCCTGGCTTCAGGAAGCCGAACGTCGCGAGAAACTTCGCCTCGCAGGCTATCATCGCCAGATTGCAGTGCTCACAGACACGCCAGTCATACAGTGTCCCGCAGGTCATCTCCCACACTACGACATCGACTGGTTTCGCCTTGCGCAACTGATTCCAGGTACGGCTGGGGAACCAGGAACCGTCCAAGGTGTAGAAGAGTCGCTCGCCAGAGGGACAGGTAGCCACCAGATGTGCGGCCAATTCCCCAGGTACCTCCAGCGCATGGTTCGCCGCAAAGCTCTCGAAGGCATATCCGTGGCAGTCAAAGCTGTCACATGGCAGATAGCCAACAAGTGCCAGACGCGTCGCGGCTTCAGACGACGGCTGAGAACGCTCGATTGCCTTCGTATTGACGTGGACGACCAGAGGCGGCAATGACGCATCGCGCAACATTGCAAGTTCTTCGATGGTTTTCATGTCAAAGTGGTCCCCATGCGGATGGCTGATGACAATGTCCGTGATTTTGTTCACATCGACGTTGAACTCGCGCACGGCATCCATGCTCATTGCATTGAAGTCGATGAGTATCGCATCATCCAGCAACATCGATGAAAAGCGCCGCCCGCCATTGGAGTGCGCCCCTGGGTTCGGCCAGTCAGCCGCACCAGTGCCTAAAAACAAAAGTCGCATTGTTCACTCCATAATTAAAAAGGGAATTATATACTTGAGTTTCCTGATGACATTGTTCCTCACTGGTCGATGACCAAGATGCGCCTTGCCGCTTCGCTGCGCTACGCGGCACGGCGCACAGGGACTGGGGTGGTCGTCATCTGACCGTGGGTTTCGCTTCGCCGCTATTGCGGCTACGCTCCACCCACGGCTATACTCCTGCCGCCGCTTACGCGGCTCTTCTCTGTTGGTGAAGTCCAATCGGCAACTAAAGTACATAATTCCCATTTAAAAAGGCCGCTGCGCCTTGTAAGCACAGCGGCCTAACTGATTTATCAACCTTGTAAGGAACCTCGCTGGATTATGCGCGGGCTTCCATCGCCTGCTTGACGATCTGCTCGAATGCGGGCGCGTCGTTGACGGCCATGTCGGCAAGCAGTTTGCGGTTGATTTCGATGCCAGCCTTGTTGAGGCCATCAATAAGCCAGCTGTACTTGGAGCCAAGTGCGCGGCAGGCGGCATTGATACGCTGCGTCCAGAGGGCGCGGTACTGCTGTTTCTTTTCCTTGCGGCCGATGTAGGCGTTCTTCATGGCGCGGTCAACCGCACCGTAAGCCATACGGATCAGTTTACTGCGATTGCCACGGAACCCCTTGGCCTGTTCCAAAACTCTCTTGCGGCGCTTGCGCGACGCAACTGCACATGTTGTCCTTGCCATAGTTTCTTTTCCTCAAGTGTTAAAACTTAAAACTGCGCTACCTTCCTGTCTTGAATTAGAGGCCATAGGGCAGTGAAGCCTTGAGGCGTCTGATTTCGCTGGACTTGACGCCTGCAGTCTGGCCGAGGCGGCGTTTGCGTTTAGCGCTCTTCTTGGTAAGGATGTGCCTTCCGTATGCACAATTGTGCACGAATTTACCAGTGCCCGTCTCCTTGAATCTCTTGGCGGCGGCCTTTCTTGTCTTCATCTTAGGCATTGCGGTACTTGTCCTGTTTTTGAATGGGTTGATGTTATGCAGCAGTTCCGTTACTGTCAATGAACATCTGTGTTCGGCTCAGATGCATTAAGCAGTCGTATCCGCGTGGAACTGCCTGCGGTTAGTGCCGTCCATTCGGGCGGTGGGAATATTGGAAAGGGAAACAAACCGTAAAAGACTATTTTGTCTCTTCCGTCGTCTGCTCGGCCTGTTCCGTTGTTTTCTTTTTCTTTGTGTTTGGCGCAATGGTCATCTGGCAGTTTTTGCCGAGAAGCTTTGCAGGCGAATCGATGACGCCATTGTCTCCAACAGCATCAATGATCCGCTGAATCAGGAGATCTCCCAATTCGGTGTGGCTCATTTCACGACCGCGATACGTCAACACAAATCTTACTTTATCACCTCTTTGCAAAAATTCAATCGAGTGATTGATTTTTGTCTTGAAATCATTGTCGTCAATGTGCAGATGGAACTTGATTTCCTTGATCTTCTGGACGACCTGTTTCTTCTTCGCGTCGCGCTGGCGTTTCTCCTCCTGATACTGGTACTTGCCGAAATCCATAATACGGCACACAGGAGGATCGGCCTTGGCTGTCATCTCAACCAAATCCAGACCCACGTTCTCCGCTTTATTCAAGGCATCCTCAAACGAAAACAGACCAAGCTGCTCATTGTTCTCAGAAATCAGACGAACCGTTTTTCCGCGGAAAAAACGGTCACCACTTTTTAGTAGGCGTGCGATAAGAGTATCTCCTCTGTTGTGTTTGTTGTGCGGATAAACTAGAAAGGTTCTACAGCAACTCGCTGTAAAGAAGGGAGGCTTTTGCCCTCCGTAAAGAAAACCATTTCAAGTCTGCACAGTCTATATATTATAATCGCAAATCCGCTAGTTGCAATAGCCAATGATTGTTTTTTTATTTTTTTCAGCCCCTGGCGCTGAAGCGCCAGGCACAGAACAGGCGCCACCTGGAACAGAACAGGCGACCGTCAGATTTTCTCCTCAATCTCCTTTTTCAGGCGGGCAAGGAAATCATCGAACTTGCAGGCACCTTCCTCGCCTTTGGCACGGCTACGGACGGCCACTTCGCCAGCGGCCTCCTCGCGCTCGCCAACGACCAGCAGGAACGGGATGCGCTGGTTGCGCGCCCTGCGGATTTTTCCGCCGATGGTGTCGGCAGCATCATCCACCGAGTAGCGGATGCGGTTTGCCTTGAGCTGCTCAGCCAGCTTGTCTGCATACGCGACAAACTTCTCGCTGATGGGGAGAATACGCACCTGCTCGGGAGCCAGCCAGACGGGGAACGCCCCCGCGTAGTGCTCGACCAGGATGCCAAAGAAGCGCTCCAGGGAACCCAGCAGCGCACGGTGCACCATGAACGGGCGGTGCTTCAGTCCATCCTGCCCCACATAGGTCATATCGAAGCGTTCGGGCAGGTTGAAGTCGAACTGGATGGTACTGGTCTGCCATTCGCGGCCCAGAGCGTCCTTGATCTTCAGGTCGATCTTCGGACCATAGAAGGCGCCGCCGCCCTCATCGACTTCGCACTGGATACCTTCGGCCTTGACAGCCTTCTCCAAAGAGACCAGAGCCTTCTGCCAAGAGGCATCATCACCGACGGCTTTTGCGGGCTTGGTGGCCAAATATGCCTTGATTTCCTTGAAGCCAAACGACTTCCACATGAACATCGAGAAACGGAGAACCTCGCGGATTTCATCCTCGATCTGCTCCTGCGCGCAGATGATGTGCGCATCGTCTTGCGTAAACCCACGGACGCGCATCAGACCATGCAGGCTGCCCGAATTCTCATAGCGATAAACGGTGCCCAGTTCTGCCCAGCGGGCAGGAAGGTCGCGGTAGGAACGGGGACGCTCCTTGTAGATCATGATATGGAACGGGCAGTTCATCGGCTTGACGTAATAGGGGTCGCCGTCGATGTCCATGCTGGAGTACATACCGTCGCGGTAGAAGTCCAGGTGTCCGCTGGTCTGCCAGAGGAAGGCACGTCCCACATGGGGGGTATAGACCAGCTCATAGCCGTTCTCGTAGTGGGCCTGTTTCCAGAAGGTCTCGATCTCGTGGCGGATACGCGCACCGTTCGGGTGCCAGCAGATAAGCCCAGGTCCAATCTCCTCATGGGTGCTGAAGAGTTCCAGTTCCTGTCCGATTTTGCGGTGGTCGCGCTTCTTGGCCTCTTCGATTCTGGTGAGGTATTCCTGCAACTCCTCCTTGGTCTCGAAGGCGGTGCCATAGATGCGCTGCAGCATCGGATTCTTCTCATTGCCGCGGAAATAGGAGCCCGCGATCGACATCAATTTGATGGCGCCGATCTTGGAGGTGTTCTCGATATGAGGCCCGCGGCAAAGGTCAGTGAAGTCGCCGACTTTGTAGAGGGAGACGACCTCGCCTTCTGGGATGTCATCCAATCTGGAGAGTTTGAAGGTCTGTCCGCGCTCCTCGAAGAACTTGTGAGCCTCCTCGCGGGAGACTTCCATGCGCTCGAAGGGGAGATGGCGGCCTATCATCTTCTTCATCTCCTTCTCAATTTCCTTGAAATCATCGGGCACCAGACGGTGCTCCATGTCAAAGTCGTAATAGAAGCCCTCATCGGTGCCAGGACCGATATCAAACTTGGCGTCGGGATAGATTTTCTGAACTGCGGCGGCCATAATATGAGCCGCGCTATGACGCAGTTTCTGCAACTCTTGCTTGTCCATTTATATTCTCCTTAAAAGAAAGTTGATTTTCACAATAATGGTTGGGCTAATTGTACTGGAGTGAGCCCTTGGTAGAGGGGATGGCAGTGGAACCTGGTTTCAGGGCGACCGCCTGCGCCAATGCCCTGCCGAAAGCCTTGAATATGGCCTCTAGACCGTGGTGCGTCTCCTCACACGCCAGCAGATCGACATGCATCGTGGTGCCACTGGCGTTTGCAAATCCCTGCATGAACTCCTTGAAAAGCTGCACAGGAATGCCCCCCGCCTCGCAATACGGCAGTTCAACACGCCATGCAAGGTAGGGACGCCCCGACAGATCCAGGACGACCCGCGCCAGCGAATCGTCCATCGGCACCAGGCTGGAGCCAAAACGGGTTATCCCGCGCTTATCGCCAAGCGCATCCTTGAGCGCCTGGCCAAGCGCGAGTCCCGTATCCTCCATCGTGTGATGCTGATCCACTTCCAAGTCGCCTTTGACAGCCAGCTTCAGGCCAAATCCGCCATGGCAGCCAAATGCATTCAGCATGTGGTCGAAAAAGCCGAGCCCTGTCGCCACGGACACAAGGGAACCGTCAACTGCGTTGTCCAGCGACAGTTTCAACTTTATGTCCGTCTCACGGGTTTTCCTGGTTATTTGAGCAGTACGCCCCATATTCGTTGTCCTGTGGAAAAAAATGAAAAGAATAATCTAAATAATATAATGCGTATTGTGTTTTTTTCTATTGCACTAGAGGTATTTTCAAAACTAGTCAATCTTGCTCAAGCATTTCGTTGAAGACGTTGACGGCGGTGTCTGCCCAGAGTTTGCCTGTGCCCTTCGGGGAACGGACGTGGCGGCACAGGCGGGTTTCGTAGCTGCCCTCGTCCAATGCCTGATCGGTGGCGATGTAGCCAGTGGAGCCGTTGGCAAGGCCGATGACCATCGTCTGCGGGAAGGGCGAGCGGGCCTTGATGTCCAGGCCGATTTCGACAAACACCTCGCCGTGGAGCCCCGCTATGCCCAGATCGTTCACGCGGAGAGTGTGGACGGGGACGGGGTATTCCTGGGGCAGATCCTGCAAAAGCAGCAGTTCGCGGGCATAGACCCATTCATTGAAGGGGACATGCTCCTTGTCGGCAAAGTTGCGTTTTGCTTCGGCAAGTTGTTCAGGCGTAGCGGTTCTGGATTTGAAGGTGACCATCGTGATTCTGCCATCAACGACACCTTCCGCCTTGAAGTCCTCGTCGCGCAGGAGATTCCATGCCTTCCAGGCCTCGGCTGCAACGACGTTCGCCACACGCTCGATCTGCTGATAGGGGGTCCTGGATGTGCGCTGCGGACGGGTGAAGTCGCAGTTGTTGATGTTGCCCTGTGTGCCATTGGCAAGAATGACAAGAAAATCAGCACCAGCGATACGTTGCATGGCACTGGCAAAGTAGCCAAAATAATCCGCCGAGATGGCCAGCCCATTGGAGGTGCCCACATAGTGCAGGGCCAGATTCGCATAGAGGGCCAGCGGAACTTTCGTGACGGGGTCGCGCACGATCAGCAGCCCAAGCTGCGGGTCAGTCGGACCAGCGGGGCAGATGGCGTCTGGATTCATATAGCCAGGGTTCATACGGGTGGTACCGTCCTTCATGCGCCACCTGCGATTGTGCACCTCTTCCCGCGCATCACCCGAAGCATGGGCGATTTCGGCGGGGACACGATGCTTGCGTGCCATTGTGAAGACATCCACGATCTTCTTGACCAGCGACTTCGCATAGACGGGATCGCCAGGCGTCTCCAATGCTTCTGCCGCCGATGGTCCCGTATGCGTATGGGTGCTGGAGACCAGGATGTAATCGCCCTTCACCCCTGTCTCCTTCTCGATAATCTCCTTGGCTTCGGAAATGATGTTCCGCGGTACATCGATGATATCAAGCGTGATCAACGCGATTTCACGCTCACCGTCGGAGATGGAGATGGCTTTGATAAAGAGGGGGTCATGGATGTCGTTGGAGATGCGGTCTTTGAAATAGCCCACCAGGTGGCAGCCGATTGCAGGCGTGATGTCAAGTTTTGCTGTTCCTACTGTGAATTGTCCCATTGCTTGCTCCTTGTTTTTTTAGAGGTAATTTCAAAACTAGCGCGGAATGTGCTAGTTTTGAAATTACCTCTATAGTGCGTTTATGCAAGATTGATTAAGCGTAGTATTGAACCCAGTTGCTGCACGGCGCCCAATGAGGTCGGGGTGGTGGCAGTGGCAAGGCTTTCAACATCAATCACCGCGATGTCATCAGGCGCAGGAGTGGCGGCGAGACGCAGGACAATGGCGCCGTTGAGCACCTGGAGTTCCTGCGGGAAGGCGGCGGGGAAAAGAGCCTCGTAGGCTCCCGCCAGCATCTCCTCGGCAGTACCGTCCTGAAGACGGTTGTATGCAAAAAGCAACGCCTCGCAGACATTCTGCGGCCCGTACAGGACCGTATGAGGCCCCGCATAGCCGTATTCGATGGCAGCCAGGTTGCCTGGGGTGTTGGCATAACCATGGGGGAAGACCATCGGGCTGGCGAAGCGACTGCCCTTCTCCAAAAACTGTGCATAGAAGGTGAAGGCGGATTTGGAGGAGCCATAGCAGGTTGCACTGGCGATACCCCGCCTCGGGTCGATGCCGTTCCGCTGCACACCCTCCAGTGCCATGGAGCAGGCCGCCAGGAAGAAGGCTCCGCCTGGGTCGAGGTAGCCCTTCACGGAGCTGAGGTAGGGTTTCGGGTTGAAGGAGGCCTGTTTTTCATTGCAGCCCTTCGCGTATTCCGTCCAAGCAGGATTTTTGAGAAGTGCCGCGCCGTTGCCGACGTTTTCAGGCAACACCCAGGCCATATTGCGAAGATAGAGCTTGCCATCAAGGGAAATCTTTCGTGAAGAACCTGCGTTTTCAACTCCCAGTACGGTGGAGGCGTTGTTCCCTCCAATACCTGCCGAGTTGGTCAGGGTACAACTGAAATGGCTGAATTCCGTTCTGTTTGTGTTGACCTTCAGCGGCATGCATTTTGGATCTGGCTCATCCAAGTTCACAATGGGCAACGAAATGCCCTTGCGCATCGCAAGGATGGAGATGATGGCCTCTGCCAGACCCGCCGCGCCAAGCAAATGCCCCAACTGCGATTTGTAGGCGGAAACGGTGACCTCGGACGCATGAGTACCAAGTAGGTTGCGGATGGCAGCGGATTCCGTCTCGTCATTCGCATGAGTGCTGGTGGCATGGGCGCAGACATGGTCTATTGCGGATGCTTCCAGACCCGCCGACTTCAACGCCGCCTCCATGACGAGGCGCGAGCCCTCCGCCTCTGGACGCGGTGCCGTCAGGTGGAAGGCATTGTTGCCAGTGGCAACGCCATTGACCCAGCCCAAGGCGGCAGCCGAGCCTTCCTCGCGCTCCAGCAAAATGGCAGCGGCTCCTTCGCTGAAAATGGTGCCTGAGCGCTTGGCGTCAAACGGGCGCATCGTCTCGATCGTAATGGTCTTCAGATTGCTGAGACCGCACCAGCTGTAGTCGCTGAGGGTATCATACGCCACCACCAGAACGGAATCGGCGCGCCCTGCGGCAAGGAAATCCCAGGCAGCAGCCACGGCGGCGGCGCCCGATGCGCAGGACATCGAGAGCTGGACGGCAGGTCCACCACAACCCAATGCCTTCGCGATACGCTTCACATAGTCGTTGGCGGGGGCGAAGGTAAAACTGTCGATCTCCTGCGTATCCCTTCGCTCCTGCCAGCACCACTGCATGGTCTCCATCGGACCGAAGTTGGTGGCCAAAACGAGTGCGCGCCGTTCGTCAATTGGAAGTTCTTCTGCCGTAAGAGTCTTTCCAAGTGCCTGGAACGCCGCATGGCGGACAGTTGACAGGGCGCGGTCCTCGTCCTCGAAAAGCTCCGTCAGACGGTCATTCTCCTCTGGGCGAAGCTGACCTGCGTTTTTCTGCGCATACGGTTCCGCATCAAAGGTGTAGATGCTGCGGAAGGCGGTTTCCCCTGCACACATGCGGTTGAAAACCTCCTCTGGTGAGTTTCCGAGGCCGCAGATCAGCCCCATTCCTGTGATTTTATACCCCATTTCTATATCTCGTTGATTCTTTAATATTGATAACAAGACCCTTGAAGCGACACTTGCCCAATGATAAGAAACGCACTAAAAGCCATCAATGTTTGTGCATCAAAAGAAAAAGGCTCAGTCCTGTGCACCTACGGTAGAAAAGCCCCACCATCGCCGCGCTAAAGCGCGACGTACAGAACAGGTCCTGTCCCTCGTCCCATGTCAAAGGACGGGGGACAGGGGACGGGGGACAGGGGCCGGGGGACGGGGGACGGGAGACAGGGGACAGGGGACGGGAGACAGGGGACAGGGGACAGGGGACAGGGGACGGGAGACAGGGGACAGGGGACAG
>JAFXUD010000067.1 GCA_017535315.1 Victivallales bacterium
ACCATCCCTGGCGCAAGCCCTGAAGGCCCCCGGGAGACTACCGGGTCGACAGGCCCCAGGCGCAAGCGTGGCGACACGCTCAGCCGAGGGGTTCTGATGGGCCGTGAGGCTTGTCCGCTGCATCCCGCCGCGGTGTCCGCTCCAGCGGGCGCGACGGCGGGGCGCATTCGGGACGCAGGCAGGCGCAAGCGTTGGCGCCTGCGAAGACTGGCCTTCATGCGTTTTCCTGCCGAAACCATTTGGTTGGCGACCCTTGCCGGGCTGAAACACCCGTTCCCATCCCGAACACGGCCGTTAAGGGCCCGCGCGGCGATGATACTGCGCCCAGGAGCGCGGGAAAGTAGCGCGTCGCCAACCTCCCTTTCACAGCCCCCTGCGCGGACAACCGCGCAGGGGGCTTTTTTCTGCGCGCGAACCAGCCCATGCGGCGCGCGGAGCGCGCCGTGCAGAACCGCGCCGTAGGGACGGGTGAGGGGCATTAGCAAGATGCAGCGGAAACGAAACCAGAGCCGCCAGGGGGGAGGGTGCCGTTTTCGCCAGGCAGACAATCTGCTGCAAAGATTTGTTTCGCAGAAGCAATATGCAACGTCTTGTCTGAGAGATTCATGACCCAGGTGTTTTTATGGGGAGTTCCCAGGGCATCAGCCAAGGTGTTGCCGTCTGCAAGAATGACAAGCCTCTCTGTGGCGTCTTCGGCGATAGCGGCGGCGATTTCCGTTTGGGAAAACAGGACAGACCATTTGCCGTGATTGATCAGCATCCTGTGCTGATTATAAAAATCCAAATAATGGCGTATGATACGCCTTTCGGTCTCTGTGAGGGTTCGCAAATCCATGGAGAGCATCGGAACGCCCACAAGCATGGCCATGAGATGCCTGGAGATGTTTTCTGGCAGTTCTCCTGGAGCCCAGTAGGCAGGGTCGGCATGAACGGGACCCAAGTTGCCGATGTTCAACCTGATTTCAACAAGCCTGCCAAAGTTCAGACGCCAGTCAAAGGGGGCGTCGCCTGCACGGAATTGCGTTCCCCATGGCAGCATGGCGGGCGTTGCGTAGGATTGCCTGAACTCAATGAGCGCATCGGGGTTGTCAGCCTTAAGACCACCGCATATCTTTTCGATGAAATGAAGGGTATTTCTGGCGTTCGGTTGATTCACATTTGGTGAAACAATGTCCAGAAAATCGATTTTCAGACCATCGAGGGAATACTCTTTTGCCAGAGTGCGGAGTTTGTCAACGAGAACATCGCTATTAGCGGTATTCACATCCATTTTGTAGTAGCCTTCGACGTAATCAGGCAGTATTTGTTCCCTGTAGGCTTCCAGCATCTTGGAGTGCCTGCCGAAGAGGTGTGGAGCCACCCAGAGGAGATAATTCATCCCCATTGCCTGGATTCTCTTCACATGCTCCTTGAAATGGGGGAATTTGACAGGGGAGACATTCCAGTCGCCAACGGATTCATACCAGTTGGTGATGGTCTTGGGACTCACCCGCTTGTATTCGTCATAGCACCAGCCGTCGTCAACAATCAAGGTGCCGAAGCCCAGTTCCTTGGCAATAGGGCAGGTCTCCTCCACGAATGTCTGATTGACCTCGCCATGCACCACATACCATGTGCAATAAACAGGCTCGTATGCACCAGCGGGATAGTTGAGTTTTGGAAGATGCAGTTTGTCGCGCCATGCCTTCAGTGAATCGGTCAAGAGTCTTGATTTCAAGTCAAGAAGGATGCTGAAAGGTTGTGTTTCAGTTGAAAGTGCAAATGAGAAGGCCAGTTCTCCTGTGCATTGTTCCTGATTGATGGCAAAGCTGATTTCGCAGTCGTCAATGAGGTTTGTGGAACTGAACGCGGCCTTGACGCGTCCCGACCTGCTTAACAGCGCATAGAATGGGAAGTTCTTTTGTGCGCCGCAGGGGATTTTCTCCACCCAGGGGATGCGTGGTGTCAGTCCAGGCGTCAATGCGCTATGCCAGCAGGAAAAGACATCAATGAGCGGAATCTGCACGATGGCGGAAACCAGTGTGTCAGTTTTCGTGGGCGTTACCTTGATTTCCGTAAATGATTCGCTTACGGGATGGTTTTCAATTCTGTCATTGGAATATTCAATCTTGATATCCATTTGCTGGAGTCCTGCTGAGCAATTCGCCAAGTGCATTTCGAGTTTTAACGAGTGACACTGGCTCGATATTGGGCTCATCGTCAGGAGAGGCGAGCGGGGCGATCATGGCCTCCACCTGACGCCACTGCTCAGGTGAGAGTTTTTCTTTGGCCATCGCCAGATAGTCATAGTCGTCGATGCCGTCCCTCATCACCGCCAAGCGGACAGAGGCGATGGGCTGTCCTTCCTTTTCGGGCGGATAGAACTTCCAGTTCAGGCCATTTGCGCTGAAATTGCCTTTCCACTGGTAGTCCATCGTCCAGTAAAGGAATCCCGTGAGACCTATGCCCCAGCATCTCCAGGCGAGGATTCGCGTCGATATGAAGGGCAAGATGGGCGAGATGGAACCGTTTTGGTAAACCCAAACCTCCTTGCCCTCCTGACGTGCCTCTTCTATGCGTTTTTTTGCAATGGTCCCCCACCAGTTGCAGGGGTCGCCCGCAACCGTGATGTCGCTGTATTTTAGCACGCCTTCATCGGGTGCTCCCACGGTCAGGACGCGAATGTCTGGCGATACCTCCTTGCAGATTCTGGTGGTTTTGGCCACGGCCTCATACATGGGCTTTGTGACCTCATCCCACATATAGGCATTGAGGTTCTTGTCGATGCCGAGTTCCTTGAACTGTTTGACGCAGGCGGTCAGATATTCCTTGACCTTGGGTTCAAAATCAGGCGAATCGATCATGAGGTCGCAGAAATAGACCTTTTTGTCAGGTGTCCAGTTCCAGGCGCCCATGAAGAAGTAGGGAATCGGAGTGGTTTTGAAATTGAGTTTCTCTATGGCGTATTTTGCAAGTTCGAATTCGTCTGTGTTTGAGAAGGAGCCGTCTTGGTAATTCTTTTTGAAATCGGCTCGTCCGCCAAAGAAAACAGTTGTGGTATGCCTGTATCTTGAGGCGAGTTCCATGGTTGCCTTGCGTATATCTTTGGGTGTTTCCCAGAGGAGGCCGTATGCGGTGTAGTTCGGCTTGTCAGGCAAGGTGAAATCCCAGATATTAACCTGGATTGGGATGTCTGCCTGACTGTTTTGGGAGTTATGCCATTTTAGGGAGAGGGTTCCGTTATAGGTGCCAGGCTTCTGTGTTTTCGGGCAGGTGATGGTCAGCCAGAGTACCTGATTGCGCTCCTTGACGGGGCAGGGGAATTCCAAGGGAATCAACTTGTCACCCGACATGCAGGACATTCCCTGCGCGGTGTATTTGTTGTGCATCTCCTGATATTCAAGAAATTGGATTTCAATGTTTGAAGGCGCAAACGTCTCATTTGCACCGTTGCTCAACGGGGAGATTGAAATGCCGTCAATGACGGTGTTGTCGTCGCAGTTGAGAGCCAATTGAACGGATTCCGCCTCGTTTTTCGCGAGGTTCACCTTAACGCAGGGCAGGGAATTGGAAGGCAATGCCGTTTCTGGGTGGACGCGCTTTGAGGAGAGTTCCTGCCAGAGGACAACACCTGCCCCCCTGTGCAGGATGCCTGCCATCTCCGAGGGAAGCAATTGGTTCTCGTTGATGCCGTGCATCTTGAACTTGGGTGACTTGAAGCCAAGGTGTTTTGCTATCTTCCTAGCTTTTGCCTTCATGTCGTCTGTGAGTGCATTGCCCTCGAATACGGCCATTGCGCACTCGAAAACCTGCTTGTCACCAGCACGTTTGAAATTGACGAGGGGATGATAGAGGTGAGTGAAGGAGAGATTCTTGCACCAGTTGGCGTTGCTGAATGTGGTTGCAAGGCCAGCCAGTTCGCCGTTTGAAAGCGGCGCATTCAGGTTTGGGATGACCAGAATGGTGCGGTTCAGCGAGCTGCTATGCAGAAAAACCAGATGGGCGCGTGCCAGCTTGTCCGCCGAAGGCTTTGCCTCCGTGGCATAGGCATCCTCGGAGCCTTCCAGATTGTATGACACGGAATCGACCTCCTTGACGACCCGCATGATGGGGAAGTTGACACTGGCGTACATCCTTGTCTCCAGCGCAAACAGCTCATATTTAAGGTGCAGGGCTTCACCGTCCTCCAGGAGACCGATGGTACGGGTCAGGGAAAACTCATTGTTCTTGCTTTGAAGGACAAGCTGCTTTCCAGCATGGCCTTCCTTCTCCTGTATGTCAAAGACAGGCCAATTGCTTTCACTCTGGTCAAGATAGAAATGCTCCGCCTCGTTGGCATTGCGTCCATGATACCACACAATAGTGCTGAAGATGCTCATATTGCTGGTGGCATCTTTGAAATTGAAATTGTAGTTCTTGGCAGCCTGCAGATTGCATATGAAGTTCTTGCCTTTGATGAGCGCGTATGCATCCGTGCGGGTGATGCCTGCCTCGCCGTAGGCAAAAACAGCCAGGGCCAATAATGACAATGCAAGGGTTTTCTTCATCATAGCAGTACCTGGACCTTCCTATCGTCTATCATTACGGGAACACCATGGTTGCCGAATAACCGTCATTGCTGAGGATGGTAATCTCGATTTGCGCCCTATCGACCCATTTCTGCGTCTCGACGTGGCCGTCCGTCATGAGGAAATTGGCAGAGCCGATATGCCGTCTGCCGCAGACCTTGTCCAGCCCGCCAGCGAAGACCGCCATGTTTTGGTTGTTGGCGTTCCAATAGATAAAGAAATAATCGACCGAGCCGCTGGTTGGGATGCATCTGTCCAGGGAGCATACAGTGCTTGAGGGATTTTTGACAAGGGAGTTCATTCCTCCGCTGAGGCGCTTGTTGTAGGCGTATCCAACCGATACCAGGTCAGACGCTCCCGCAGTTGTGGCTCCCCATGCGGCGCACTGGTCTGCCTGGATGGATGGGCACACCAGCGAGGGGGCATTGGTCTTATAGTTGTTCCAGTTTCCCGCCGTGTCTGATACAATGTGCGGCTTGATAAGGTTGAACCATTGGATGGATTTCTGGAGCACGGCGGCACCCGCGTTCCAGCTTTTGCCTCCGATTGGATAGCAGTCCTCATTGTCATTTTCGTAGGTCAGGAAGGCCAGGCCAAGCGTCTTCATGTTGTTTGTGCAGGAGATGGCCCGTGCCTTTTCACGCGCCTTGGCCAGGGCTGGCAGCAGCATGGCGGCCAGAATGGCGATGATGGCGACGACGACCAGCAGTTCAATGAGCGTAAAGGTTCGTGAATGTTTCATTTTGCCCTCCTTTTCTGAGGCGTTTTTCCTACTGGGATGGTTGATTTCCCAATAAAGAGTTGTGGTTTTAATATGACTGTTTTGTTCTTAATCAGATTGGTATCGTCGATGTCGCCGAGGAGCAGGTTCAACGCTTCGCGGCAGAGCTCCTCCAGCCTGTCGTCCAGGGCCGTGTACCTCAAGCTGTTTTCCTTGTTGATGTTGAAGCCCCCCACCAGTGAAATCTCCTCTGGTACTCGGAGACCGACCTTGTTCAGAGTGTATTCCGTGGAGGCTGCACGGAAGTTGTCCGCACAGATGAATGCCGTGGGCTGTTCCGACTTGACCTCAAAGGCTTTTTTCAGATAGTCCCAGTAGTCGATGTTGAGTTTTTCCGAAAGAAGCAGGCCATTTACCCTTGGGCGCTGCCAGTTGATAATCCAGCGCGGGTTCACCTTCAGGTTGAACATCTCCATGGAGCGGAGATAGCCGTCAAAACGCTCCGCGGTCAGCCTCTGCTCGCTTTCGTTGGAGACAAAGCCGATTCGCGTGTGCCCGAGGCTGTGAAGGTATTGGACGGCCTTGTAGGAGCGCGAGAAGTTGTCAATCTTGACCCAGTTGCAGTCGATTTCAGGCGTGTCGTACTGGAGGCCGACAGCGGGCAGGGGGTTGATGTACTTTTCCCAGAACGGCACGGGCATCCTCCCATGAAAGACGACACCGCAGATGTCGTGGTTCAGAAGGCTGGCTGGCGGTTTGTAGTCCAGATCTACGCTGGAGTACAGGATGTTGAAGCCTTTGGTTGCCAGCATGCTGGCTATCCTATCGAATATAGGGACAAATGTGCTATGGGCGCAATAGTCGCTCAACTCAGTCTCCATGGAGAGGAAGAGTATCTGGCGCCGCGAAATGGGATTGTCCAAAAGTTGTTCCTGTATTGGGGCAACGTATGTGCCGCTGCCCTGTACGCGCCTCAGAAGCCCCTGTGCCACCAGGGAGTCGATTGCCTTTCTGACACTGTTTCGGCTGATGTTGTAGTTGTTGGCTAGCTGCGTTTCCGTCCGTATGGCCGCGCCTGTCGGAAGCCTGCCGCTCAGGATGTCGTTTCGCAAGTCCTTTGCCAGCGCATCCCATGCTCTGTTGTTTATGCGTGTCAGGTTCATTGTGATTCTTTAATTCATTCCTATTTTGTTCCTTTATTTGTTATTATATCCCCAAAAAAGTGTGAAGCAAGGATGAAAAGTGAAAAAACTTAGATAACTTGATTTGAAAAAACAAAAAGGTGGTAAATTATAGAGGTTTTTCCATATTGATAGAGGTTATTTACAGGAGAATCATCAGATGGGCGAAAAGAATAAAAACAATGGATTTAAGGACGGCGGTATCAAGGCGTTGCTGCTTCATCTGGGTCACAATATGTGGTGTGATTATCTTCCAGAGGACATGGACAATTCGCTGCTGGATGCTGGACTGCCTGCTGGAAAGGGTGTGCCTGACACGGTTCTGCGCAGCAAGGATGAACTCTGGAATCGGGCGATTGACCACATGGTGGATCAGAAGATGAATATGCTGATCATCGACCTCGGTGAGGGGCTGGTTTACCCAAGTCATCCCGAACTCGCCATCGAAGGCAGTTGGACGCCAGAGAAGATGCAGTCGGAAATCAAGCGGCTCAAGTCGCTTGGCATTGAGGCGATTCCCAAGTTGAATTTCTCCACGACGCACAATGGCTGGCTGAAGCATTACCGTCGCATGGTCTCCACCAGGGAATACTACCGCGTCTGCGAAGATGTCATACAGGATACAGGGGAGATATTCGGTACGCCACGTTTCTTCCACATCGGCTACGACGAGGAGACGACCTCTCATCAGGAAGGCAGTGGTTATGTCAGGTTTATCTGCATCAGAAACCGCGAACTCTGGAAACATGATTTCCTCCATATCGTGGGAGCCGTCGAAAAGTGCGGAATGAGGGCCTGGGCCTGGAGCGACTATGGCTGGGACCATGAGGATTTCTATGAATGGTGTCCGAAGAGCGTTTTGATGAGCAACTGGTACTATGATGAAAGCAACGGTGGCTTTGAATTGGCTGAAAACCATACTTCGGACCACAAGAGGCTCAAGGGATTCTACGACCTTGAAAAGGCGGGCTTCGAGCAGGTGCCATGCGGAACAAATTGGACAGGCTGGGCACGCAAAAAGGCCAACATCGGCGCCGACGATGTCATCGGTCGCCTTGTCGGCGTCTGCCGCCGCGACTTGAATCCGACGTTGCTCAAGGGATTCATGATGGCCCCATGGGCATCCTGTGACACGGAGGCGCATCTGGCATATATCAACCATGGGACGGACCTTTTTGCGGAGGCACTTCGGCAGTGATTTTTTGCTTCGTGTGATTAGTGCGTTGGCAAAAAAAGGGAAACGTGGTATTTTATTTGGTAATTATATACTTGAGTTTCCTGATGAAATTATCCCTCACTGGTCGATAACCAGGACGCGCCTTGCCGCTTCGCTATGCTACGCGGCAAGGCGCACGGGGACTGGGTTGGGCATCTGACCGTGGGTTTCGCTTCGCCGCTGTCGCGGCTTCGCTCCACCCACGGCTATCCTCTTGCCGCCGCTTACGCGGTTCTTCTCTGTTGGTAAAGTCCAATCGGCAACTAAAGTATATAATTTCCTTTTATTTCGTAAAAGTTTTATCAAATCATCTCCAATGACAATTTAAGGTACGAAAATGAACAAGAAAGAGTTGACGGCTGCGTTGAAGAAGTTGGGAATCAAGCGCGGTTCCATCGTGATGCTGCATAGTTCGTATGTCGGCATGGAGCCGATGGATGGCGGACCCGATGCGGTGGTGGATGCGTTTCTGGATGCCGTTGGGCCGACAGGAACCCTGATGGTGCCTGCGTTTGGTTCATTGGGCATTATCGCCGAGAAGGTGAAGGCGCGCCCGAACGCGGTGTTCAGCCCTTGTCCGCGCGGGACCATCGCCGCGATTGGACCGAAAGCGGAGGAGATCGGGCGCGACCATTGGAAGGCGCCGACGGCGCATGGCGAAGGCACGCCCTTTACCCGTCTGCGCGACTTGGACGGCTACATCTGCCTGCTGGGAGTTGACCAGGACCGCAACACGACGTTGCACTCCATCGAGGCTCTGCTGGAACTTCCCTATCTCAATGACACGACGGCGACATTCAAGACGCCTGATGGGAAGGAGCGCACAAAGACCTGGAAGTACTATCCAGGACCGCACCGCGACTTCATCGGTCTTGAACACTACATGCGTCACGAAGGTATCATCAAAATCGAGCGCATCAACAATGCGATGGTGCGCCTGATGAGGGTCAGGGATTTGTTTGATTTGATGCTGGAGATTGGCGAGCATGACCCCGCATTCGCCCTTTGCGACAATCCCGCCTGCGCCGACTGCGTGAAGCAGCGTGCTGCCATCTATGCGGATATGATTTCCAAGGAGCTCTTCAAGCTGACGGCCTCCTCACGTCTGGCTGGACGC
Organism: Victivallales bacterium; assembly: GCA_017535315.1. Taxonomy (GTDB): domain Bacteria; phylum Verrucomicrobiota; class Lentisphaeria; order Oligosphaerales; family Oligosphaeraceae; genus RGIG3456. The sequence continues at coordinate 8,783 of JAFXUD010000067.1, forward strand.
TATGTGCCTGAGATGATCGAAAACCTGAAGGCTGCTGGCATTTCAAACATCGAATTGGACTACATCCAGGGGAAGGCCTGCGCCAAGATGTCGGTGGACAAACTGAAGAAGGCGGTCGGGGAGTTTGCCGAGGAGGGCATAGCCGTCAGTGCTCTGCGCCTCTTCTATCTGCCCGAGACACCTGCGGACGTGGTGAAACTTGCCAAGGGTGCAGGCATCAAGAGAATCATCTTCCCGCTGGGCGAGAACGCGGCGGAGGCTGTGGCCGCCGCAAAGGCCGCAAAGATTGCGGTGGCATTTGCAAACAACGGGCAGGGCGGCATCCTGGCTGCAAAGACCTTCAAGGAGGCGGCGGCAGGCTACAAGGCGGCCAGCTTTGCACTGAATCCGCCTGGATTTGTGCGTGCGACGGAATTCCCCTTCCTGACCTCCTACAAGAAGGGGCGCATGGTGCGCATCTGCGGGCAGCTTGACTTGGCGGACGCCACCTGGGACGGTTGCGCGACGCGTCTGGCGCAGGGCAATGGCGAAGTCAAGGAGCTGCTTTCGATTTTGCGGTGTGAGACCTTCAGCGGCTGGGTTTGCCTTGGCGGTGGAGCCGCCTACCCAGGCAGCTTGTCGGATGCCGCCAATGATCTGACGCGTCTTCTTGAGAACATGTAATGGGTTGAAAAGGGATGAGCTTTGAAGCTCCATCGGCATTATGGCTGTTGCTGTTGCTTATGCCAGCGGCAGCCATTTGCTTTGCCAGGCTGACGCCTGACGGCATAGTGCCCTCTAAACTGCTTTATAATGGACGCAGGAGGCGGCTAAACAGGCGGTTGATGGCAAGGCTATGCATTCTTTTGGCGATGGGGCTGGTGATTGTTGAACTAGCAAGGCCTCGCTTGCAGAGAAGTGGAGAGGATGGCAGAGGGAGTGCTTCGGTGGCATTGCTTCTGGATTTGTCTGGCAGCATGGAGGCGAGAGGATTGAAGTCTGGGGCAGAAGTTCCAGACGAGGAGAATCTGACGGGGACGCGTCTGGAGTTAGCCAAGAAAGTCACGCTTGACCTGCTGGAAAAACTGCATGGGCGAAATATTGCGCTCATCGCATTTGCGCGTCGTGCCTACATGGTGTCTCCGTTGACGAAAAGCACGCCGAGCCTGAAAGAGCGTCTCTCTGAATTGGAGATTCTTGAGTATGAGGATGGAACCGCCATAAGTGATGCGCTGATCTGTGCTTGCCGCACGATGGAGCAGAGCCATATTTGGGGTGCAAAGCGCATCTATCTGATTTCCGACGGGGCGGACCATTCGGAAGCGGAATCACGAAAAAAGGCGGTGAAGATGCTTCAAAAGGCTGAAATTGCAGTCTATCCCATTATCGTCGGAGCGGATTATCTCTATCATCCTATGCGCGACAGCAGGGGTAAGCTCTCATGGCAGGCCAATGGAGAGAAGGCAGATGGCACGATGATTGAGACACTTGCAACTGAAACTGGCGGGCGAATTGTCACGTCTGATGAGCTTACTGATACAGGCCAGCGTCAGGGAAAGACCTTCGACTTGAATGGTATCTGTCTTCTTGTGGCTATCCTCTTTCTGACCTTGGCTGGCTTGTTGAATTTTTTGTAGAGGTGTTTTTCTTGACAAGCTCTGTTGCAAAATTGAGAATCTGTATTAGGTTTATTGTACGAGGTAATCGTATTGCCTCTGTATGAGAAATCGTAACTATTCAGAAGGGTAAGCCGCGTTAGCGGCGGCAAGAACATAGCCGTGGGTGGACGATACTCCCAGTTCCTTTGCGCCGTGCCGCGTAGCGTAGCGGAGCGGCAAGGCGCAGAAAACCAAGCGGCTTATGCCAATATGTCCCCTTCTGAATAGTTACGAGCAATCAAGTATGGAAAATATCGTCATGTGTAAACAAAAATGTGCTGATTATGTTCCCATGCATTCAATTGATTGCAATAAATAAGAAGAGTGAGCTATGCAAGACGATAATGGGCAGATAGTTAATGATGCGGTTCACGATGACGGAAAGCGTGAAAGAACGGTTGTCATGGGAGATGAACCGATTGCCTCGCATGTCGTGAACATCCGACCTGGAATGCTCATCGCAGGGAAGTATGAAGTGTTGGAGCTACTTGGACAGGGAGGCATGGGGGCGGTTTACCGCTGTTTGGACACGGCAGGCGGCATCCAGGTCGCTTTGAAAACAGTTCCTCTCCTTCTTTCGCATAGTCCCGCCGAAATGGAGGATTTGAAGAACAACTATCATCTGGTCTCAAAACTTATCCACCAGAACATCGCAGCATATCGTGCCTTGGTGCAGGACAATGCCACGGGAGCGTATTTCTTGGTTATGGAGCTTGTAGAGGGAGTGGAGCTGAAACAATGGATGAAGAAAAAGTGGGATGCAGGTGAACTGACCTTTGATGAGGTCCTTGCCGTCCTGCGGCAGGTAGCGGCAGCCCTGGACTACGCGCATGGTTTGAAAATCATGCACAGGGACATCAAGCCTGGCAACATCATGGTGATGTCGAACGGGATGGTGAAGGTGCTGGATTTTGGACTTGCCGCCAACATCCGCAGCAGCATGTCCTATATCTCTGGGGAGTTTAACGAGCAGTCTGGCACCTGCCTGTACATGGCGCCAGAGCAGTGGCAGGGGATTCACCAGGGAGCTGCTACCGACCAATATGCCCTGGCCGTGACTGCCTACGAAATGCTGGCAGGACATCGCCCTTTTGAAAACGACGACATCAAAAGCCTGTATCAACTTGTGATGACGCAGCGTGTGCCGCCGCTTCCCAGGATGCCGAGATTTGTGAACGCAGCTCTTGCCAGAGGGCTAGCCAAGGATAGAAACGAACGTTTTGCCACTTGCGATGAGTTTGTTCGTGCCTTGTCGGGCGAGAAGTTGGCAAGGCTGAAAACGATAAGCAAAGGCACTAAAAGGCTACTTCTGATTGCCTCCCTAGTGCTTCTTTTGTGTTTGATTCTTGCAGGTGGCTTCTGGAGAATCTCTCGACAACAGAGGGGGCAAGGTCCCAGCGTGGCTTCTGCCGACATATCCAAGAATACTGCGTCTACTGAAGCGTCTGATGGTTCTGCAAACGTTGAACAGAAGCCTGTGGAAGCTGAAACGTTACCTGCCGAGAAAACTGTAGTAGCCCAAAAAGCCTCTGCAGAGAATACAGTGCCAGCCGAAACATCATCTGCTGAGAATTCTGCGAAAGCTACTCCTGCAACTGCCGCTGCTTCTGGTGAGCAGAATGATGCCATTTCGGCTGCCTCTGGTGAGCAGAATGATGCCATTTCGGCTGCCTCTGGTGAGCAGAATGCTGCCATTTCGGCTGCCTCTGGTGAGCAGAATGCTGCAACTGCGGTTGTTGCTGGAGGGAAGAATGCAGAGACCATGGCTGCCACTGGGGAAAAGAGTGTTTCCCATGGACAAAACGGCAATACACAAGGTTCTGGCAGAGTAACTGCCACGGAGAACACCAAACCCAAATTGCCTTTGGTACCAGCCAATGACAGACGTGAGGCCAGGAAGAAGCTGCTAGCCAAGGAGACGGTTTACATGGTGGTGAATCTTGAGACGGGGAAACTGCGGTGTACGTTCAAGCCGCCCAAGCTGGAAGATGACCAGTGCCGCACAAATGAGCTATGGTTGCGTCGTATTCCGAAGGGGAAATGCGTTTTGGGACGATCTTGGGATATAAAAAGACAGCGGGAAGTTACGTTGTCGAAGGATTATTACATAGGCATCTTTGAGGTCACGCAGAGTCAGTGGATGAATGTCATGGGCGACAATCCCTCATTTTTTAAAGGCAACCATCTTCGTCCAGTCGAGCGGGTTTCCTACAATGATATCTGCGAAGGAGAGGAGTGTTTTCTTAAGAGGTTGAATGTAATGAGTGGACTGGAGTTTGATCTGCCCACCGAGGCACAGTGGGAGTATGCATGCCGTGGTGGAAGGGATGCAGACAAGGATAAACAGGAGAAGTTGATCTTCAACCAAAGTCAGGATAATGAGTTGTTTAGTGAAGAACTGGACAAGATAGCCTGGTATTTTGGAAATGCGGATGAAGGTTATAAGCCTAATGAAGGAAGGCCATTACTCGATATTCCGTCAAGAAAGAATCGCCGTGCAGAATGGAGCGGAACGCATCCAGTGGGAATGAAGCGTGCCAATAGATGGTATCTGTATGACATGTATGGAAATGTCTCTGAGTGGTGCAAGGATTTTTTTGCGGATGATTTGGGTACTATTAGCGTGAAAGATCCCATTAGATTGGATGGGGGAGACAATGGGTTGCGTGCTGTGCGCGGATCCTGCTATCCCTACAGTGCAAAGTTTGCACATCCTTTCACTCGCGGACCACATGCATCAGGCGAGAAATCATTTCTTAATGGTTTTCGTCTGATTTGCATTCCATAATGGTGTTTTTGATGACGGTTGTTTCGCGATGACTGATTTGCAGAATACACAGAGCTTGAACAGTGAAGAAGGCAGGCTCCTGTTGGGAAAATACCAGATTCTAGAGAAGCTGGGACAAGGGGGGATGGGGGCGGTTTACCGCTGCCTGGATGTTTTGAGCGACGTCGAGGTTGCGGTGAAAACCATTCCCGTAGAACTAGTCAGAAGTCATGCCGACATGGAGGAGTTGCGGGCAAACTTCCAACTGACGGCAACCCTTATCCATCAGAACATCGCCGCCTGTCTGAACCTGGAGGAAGACAAGGCGACTGGGAGCTACTATATGGTGATGGAGCTTGTGGAGGGCAAGGAACTACGTCAATGGCTGCGGGAAAGGCGCAATTCAAGTGGATTGTCACTTGGGGAGACTATCCCGATTTTGCGTCAGGTGGCCTCCGCCTTGGACTATGCCCATGCCATGGGCATCATGCATCGGGACATTAAACCTGGTAATATTATGGTGAAGCCTGATGGTACAGTCAAAGTATTGGACTTTGGGCTCGCTGCACGTATATCCAACCATGCCGAGGCATTCAATGCAAGGTCGGGAACAAGCATGTATATGGCACCCGAGCAGTGGCAGAAGCAGCCCCAAGGGGTCGCCACAGACCAGTATGCCCTCGCCGTGACTGCATACGAAATGCTGGCAGGACATCTGCCTTTTGACTGCATTGATACGTCTGTGATGCTCAATATGGTTCTGAACGTGGAGCCGTCGCCGATTCCAGAGATGCCAAAGCCTGTTAATGATGCGCTTGTGCGGGGAATGGCCAAGAGTCCGATAGAACGGTTTGCGAGCTGCGAGGATTTTGTAAATGCCCTTGCCAGTGGGGCGTCAAAGGCGAAGTCGGCACGTTTCTCTTATTTCAACTTCTTGCTGGTCATCGGTCTGGTGGTGCTGGTTTTGTTGTCAGCTGTTTATGGTATTATGAGTCTGCAGCACAGACCCTGGGACAAGGCAACTGCTGTGTCTGCTGTGGAGATGGTTGAGCCGCAGTCTCCAAATACACAACCATCGGAGTATAACAAGTCGTTGGAGAATGTGGCAAAGTCTCAAGACAAGCAGGTAGAGGGTGTGCAGGTTTCTGTTTCTAGTTCCGCCGTGACGACTGGCGTGGCGGTTGAGGTCGAAACAGCCTATTTGGTAGTTGAGCTTATGTCGGGAAAACACCGCTACTCTGTCACGCCACCAGACCTGGACAACGATCTCTGTCGCACAAGCGAATTGTGGCTGCGGCATATATCGAAAGGCTCTTTTATCATGAGAATGGCGGGGAAAACAAAGGCACCAATCCAGCGCAATGTAACCTTGACAAAAGATTTTTACATCGGGATATTCGAGGTGACACAGAGGCAATGGGAGATGATGATGGGACACAATCCCGCTGTATTTAAGGACAGTGCTGGCACGTGCCCCGTGGAAAAAGTCACATACAATGATATTTGCGAGGGTGAGGGATGTTTCCTAATGAGGCTGGCGGGCAAAACAGGTTTAATATTTGATTTGCCGACGGAGGCGCAGTGGGAGTATGTCTGCCGTGCGGGTACTCCTGCAAACGAGGAAGTCGTTTTTTTCAAGCCTGACCAGGATCCATACAACTGTCCCGAGTTGGATGAGGTTGCCTGGTATGGAGGAAACAGCGAAAAGGACTACGATCTTTCCAACGGCTACGACATGTCCAAAATCAGGAAGGATTTGCGAGAGGGAACCCTTGGAGGCCCTCATCCCGTGGGGAGGAAAAAGCCGAACGCATGGGGAATTTATGACATGCATGGGAATGTCACTGAATGGTGCAGAGATTGGTATGTGCGGTTTTGGGAGAATAAAGAGGTGACAGACCCGACGGGTCCCGTCATGGGCGAAGATGGCAAGCGTGTCATTCGTGGAGGACAGTGGGTACAGGGAGCAACGCAGTGGTATCACAGGGCACGCAGTAGTTATGCTCCCACCGACAGCTCCTTGAACCTTGGTTTCCGTTTGGTTTGTATGCCGAAGTAATTTCAAAACTGGGGCATTTTTATAACTAGTGCGAAATGCACCTCTTTGGGGGAATTTATATACTTGAGTTTTCTGATGAAATTATCCCTCACTGGTCGATAGTCAGGATGCGCTTTGTCGCTTCGCTGCGCTACGCGGCAAGGCGCACGGGGACTGGGGGGCATCTGACCGTGGTTTTCGCTGCGCCGCTGTCATGGCTTCGCTCCATCCACGGCTATCCTCTTGCCGCCGCTTACGCGGCTCTTCTTTGTTGGTAAAGTCCAATCGGCAACTAAGGAGATGTAACAAAATAACTGCAACATTTTGATTGCGTATTTGGGTGCTTTCCTACACAATTACACGTTACATAGTTTACTATGCGCCTAGTAATTGCATAGCAAAATCAATCCAAATCCCCTAATCAAATATGTTGCATTTATTTTGTTACATCTCCTAAAGTACATAATTTCCTTTTTTTTGCTCCTAATCCATTGAATTCTTCGTTGAATAGAATACATTAGGCATATGTAGATTCTTGAAGTTCTTGTATTAAATAGAAGGAGTGTTAACAATGGGTCCGATTATCACGTTGCTGTGCATCCTCGCCATACTGGTTGGGATAGTGTTTCTTTTTGTCTTCATGATGTACTTCGGCATCTGGATGCAGGCGAAGGCGTCTGGGGCAGGGGTAAGCCTCTTCAGCCTGATGGGGATGTTCTTCAGAAAAGTGAATTCCATGCTGATAGTCCGTTGCTACATCAAGTTACACAAGGCAGGCCTCTCGAATGTGGGGATTGACGAACTGGAGAGTCATGCAATGGCGGGCGGCAACGTGGAGAACGTGGTCGATGCACTGATTGCCGCCAACAAGGCGAATATCCAACTAAGCTTCAAGCAGGCCTCTGCCATTGACCTGGCGGGGCGCAATGTGCTGGAGGCTGTCCGCATGTCCGTCAACCCGAAGGTGATTGACTGTCCCGACCAGTCGCAGGGGCGCAAGACCATTGATGCCGTCTCCAAGGATGGCATCCAGGTGAAGGCGAAGGTGCGTGTCACCGTGAGGGCGAACCTGGACCGACTGGTCGGCGGCGCCACGGAGGAGACCATCGTCGCGCGCGTTGGCGAGGGCATCGTCACGACCATCGGCTCGTCGGAGACCTACACGGCGGTTCTGGAGAATCCCGACAGTATCTCCAATACTGTGCTGAAGAAGAGTCTGGACAGCGGGACCGCCTTTGAGATTCTCTCGATCGACATTGCGGATGTGGATGTCGGCGAGAACATCGGTTCGCGCTTGCAGGCAGACCAGGCGCAGGCGGACATGAGGGTTGCGGAGGCGAAGGCGGAGATGCGCCGCGCCGCGGCAGTCGCCGCCGAGCAGGAGATGCGTGCCAAGGTGCAGGAGATGCAGGCGAAAGTGATTGAGGCGCAGGCGCAGGTGCCTCTGGCGATGGCGCAGGCGTTGCAATCTGGCAAGCTGGGCGTGATGGATTACTACAGGCTGGAGAACCTCAAGGCGGACACCGAGATGCGCCAGAAACTGGTGGATCCTATGCAGGGGGGCGAGGCGGAGAGCGCTGCTCCTAAGAAGCCCGTGCCACCATCGACGCCGCATCAGGGATAAGGCAGATTTAGAGAGATTGAGCGATGCAATACGCTGGTGATCTAGTTGGCCTTGTCATTTGGGTCGGAATAATCTTGATTAGTTTTATTTATAGAGCAGTCAAGGCTAGCGGCGGCAGTGCGGCCATGCCACCGAAACAAGGCAACACGCCACATTCCTCTAGGCAGAACCAGGGAGAACGGAGGAATGCACATGGCAATGTGCCGCCTGTCGCGTCACATCGTGCGCAGACTAAACAACATGAGATAGAACAGGCCAGGCAGGCTCTTTTGAATGAACTAAAAAGGCAGAGGGAACTAGCTGGATACGAGGAACCCATCGATGTGCCTGTTGTTGCCCCTGTTAACACCCCTGTTGAAGTTCGGATTCAGGAGGCGGAAAAGCTGCATGACGCGACTGTTCCTGCAAAGCGTAAGCGTCAGTATATTTCCCGTTTCGATGATGGGAAAGATGAGACGCAGGAAGATGCTTCGGCAATTCCTCGGCTGGCGACGGAGTATGCCTTGCAGCGGAGCAGACGCCTGCGTGAGGCTTATATGTTGACTGAGTTGATCGGGCGTCCCCGCGCGTATGACATTTAAATTTTTTGAATAAGACAACCATTTACCCATCAAGGAGAGTGTAGTATGATGAAAACTTTCGCGAAAAGTACCACGCATCCTGTCACGCATGACATTGTGAACTTGGCTTTGGTCGGGGCTGGCGGCATGGGGCTTCATGCCCTCCAGAAGTTCGTCGATTTGCCAGATGTGAAGATAGTCGCCATCGCGGATCCGTTCCCGAGTTATCAGGATGATTTCTTCTACAAGACGCCCGTTGGGCGCTTCCCTGTGGCCGAGGCGATGGAGAAGGCGCAGGCGGAGAAGTTCCCTGGCATCAAGATTAAGACATACGAGGACTTCCGCGTGATGCTGGACGAGATGCCCGAGATTGACGCCGTGGTCTGCGCCACGCCCGACCACCTGCATGCCTATGTCTCCATCTACTGTATGAAAAAGGGCAAACACGTCTATTGTGAGAAGCCTTTGGGACACAATATCCGTGAAGTGCGTCTAATGGCGAAAGTTGCGGAGGAGACAGGTATGGCTACCCAAATGGGCAACCTTGGACATGCCCGCGACGGGATGCGCCAGGCGTGCGAATGGATTTGGGACGGTGCCATTGGTCCCGTGCACGAAGCGTGCTCCTGGGTGCGTGCGACCCGTTGGAACAAGGGGATGGTTACGCCGCCGACGGATACGCCGCCAGTTCCCGAGGGCGTGAACTGGGACCTCTGGCTTGGTCCGCGCCAATTCCATCCGTATCATCCCTCCATGGCCCCTGTGCGCTGGCGTGACTATTGGAATTTTGGTCTTGGTGCCATCGGCGATTTTGTGTGCCATGACATGGACGTGATTTGCTGGGCGCTGAAACTGGGTGCCCCGACGACGATTGAGGCGTGCCAGGCGGGTCAGACCTCGCCTGAGCTGATTCCCTACGGCAGCATTTGCCGCTATTTCTTCAAGAGCAGCGGACGTCGTCCCGCCGTGAAGGTCACCTGGTATGACGGCGGCATTCGCCCCGAGACTCCCGAACACTGGCCCAAGGACATGGAATGGCCGCACCGCGGCACGATGTTCACAGGCGAAAAGGGTATTCTAGTTTGCCCTGGCTTGGGGGCAACGCCGTTCCTGATGCCTGAGAAGCTGGAGAAGAACTATGTTCGCCCCGAACCCTCGATACCACGTAGCCCAGGGCATCACCGCGAGTGGATTGATGCCTGCAAGGGCGGGCGTCCTGGCGGAACGAATTTCGCCTATTCCGCGATTCTGACGGAGATTGCGCTCTGTGGCGTGCTGGCTCTACGCACGGGCAAGAAGATTACCTGGGACGCGAAGAACATGAAAGCCGTTGGTCTGCCCGAGGCCGATGCCATCATCAACGGCGAGCCCTACCGCGAAGGCTGGGAGATTTGATACGATGGATAGAGGCACTTGCGAGCGCAAGTGCCTTATTTGAATGGAGTTTTGATAAAAGATGTTCATCGACATACATGCGCATTGTTACCGCCATCCTGTTCCGTTCGGATGCCGCTTCTGCAACCCCGAGGAGCTGATCAAGCTCTATGATGAGCAGGATATTGAGCGTGGCTTCCTGCTGCCTGTGGTCAGCCCCGAGATTTACCTTCCACAGTCCAACGAGGACATCCTGGAGATATGCGAAGCGTATCCCAAGCGTTTCATCCCCTTCTGCAACATCGATCCGCGCGCGTTGACGAACGCGGTGGATGCGCCGCTCTACAAGGTGATGGAGTACTATAAGGAGCGCGGCTGCAAGGGAATTGGTGAAATCATGCCGAATATGCCGATGAGACATCCTATGGTGCAGAATCTTTTCAAGCATGCCCAGGCCACGGAGATGCCTGTGACATTCGACGGCTCCGATCAGCCCGACGGCGACTTCGGCCTCTATGACGAGCCTGGCCTGCCGCAATTGGAACACTCGCTTCAGCGCTTCCCGAAACTCAAGTTTATCGCACATGGACCGATTTTCTGGATGGAACTGGAGCGTCTGAAGACTCCTGCGCAGCGTAAGCCCGCCTTCTTCCCCGACGGCGGGCAGACGCCGCGCTGGCCGCGCACCTCCTACCTCAAGGGCCCCATTACGGAGCCAGGCGTGGTGCCGCTCTTCTTCAGAACCTATGAGAACCTGTACGGTGAACTCTCCGATGCGGCGTTCACTCTTGGACGCGACCCTGATTATGCGTGTGCCTTCCTGACGGAGTTCCAGGACCGCCTCTTCTTTGGGACGGACTGCTGCGGCCCCAAGCACTACTCTTCTCTGCGCCCGATGCTTATCGAATGGCGGGACAAGGGCAAGTTGCCGCAGGAGGTATTCGACAAGATAACCCGTCAGAATGCCATCAAGTTCTTTGAGCTGGAAGAGTGAATAGTGGCTAGTGACTAGTGGTCAGTGGCTAGTGACTAGTGGTCAGTGGCTAGTGACTAGTGGTCAGTGGCTAGTGGGTTTCATGGATGTTGTTGCCTTGACAAGGAATTGTTGATGATGAAAATTGCCAGATTTGCGTTGATGATAATGGCTGTGGCTTCGATGGGTCTTATGGCGGTGGAGCCGAAAGATGTGGCGGGGAAGCAGATAGAACTGTGCATGATAGGGGACAGCATCACCTGGGCGCAGGAGGGGGACTACTTCAGAAAGCATCTGGTCGCGAAGGTTCCAAATCTGGCGTTTGTGGGCGTCCACACGGCGAAGTTCGGGTACAGCCATGCTGGGGAGGGGGGCAACCGTACGGGGAACGTGCTGGCCAGGCTGAATGATGTCAATAACATCCCAGACAGCCGCTACTACCATCTGCTCATTGGAATTAACGACAGCAATTCAGCCAAGGACGACAACACTGTGCCAATCATCGCGCGGGGCACGGCAGACCGCATCCTCCAGATCATCGAAGGGCTGCTGGCACGCAAATGCACGGAGAAGGTCTTCTGGGGAACGATACTTCCTGCTGCCTCCGTGAAGAATGCCAAGCCCGAGGCGGTAGAGCACATGAAGTACCGCGACAAGGCTGGCTCTGCGACCAACGTGATTCTACGCAAGGAGATACCCGAGCGTTTTGGTGACAAGGTCGTCATCATTGAATATGAGAAGCCGTTGCGGCAGCGTCCCGACTGGCCTGAAATCATTGTGCTCCACCCGACGCCATACGGTTATGATGTGGTAACGGACATCACGGCGGAGTATATCCGCAAGTTTGCAACGCCCGCCAATACACCGATGGAGAAGTTTGGTGTCGAGGTGACGAACCTGTGGAATGACGAGGAGAAATGCACGTCGCCGCTGATTGCAGGGTGGTATGTGCTGTCGTTTGTAGTGCAGGCCGATGCGCCAGAGGTCAAGTTGACGCTGAAGAGCAGGAATCCTGAAAAGTTGAAGGCTCCGCTGAACATGACCTTCACCATCAAAGGGCCCTTCAAGGCAGGTGAGCGTGCCGAGGTGATGTTCATGACAGGGTACGAGGGCTACAAGTACAACAAGTCCAACCTGGAGATAGCGGAGTGCAGCGTGGGCTTTGAAAAGGTGATGATAGAGAAGATGCGTCCGAGCATGAAGGCCTCCATCTACGGCAAGGGGATGTTTGTTGACAGCAGCAGCCCGATGGCACTTGGAGAGCGTTTTGTACCTGTCAAATAGTTGTGAACGCGATGGTTATCAGAAAGAATATGCGGCTTGTCGGTTGTTTTTGCGTTGTGTTGCTTCTTCTCTCTTTGATTGGCTACGCCAAGGAGAAGGATGTCATTGAGAATATAGTCGGCGAGGCGGAGGAGCTGGAAATCTCCGCCGACGAGATGCAGCAGGAGCTGGAGACGGGACTGTTCAAGGCGACTGGCAATGTGAAACTGAACTACGGGAAGTTGCACCTCACGTCGAACGAACTTTCCGTGAACAGGGAGACCACGGATTTCAAGGCTGCAGGGAACGTACATATCACCTCCGATGATGGGAGCAGTTGGGAGGCTCCCGCCGTGAGCGGGAACCTGGAGAAACGCCAGCTGCATTTTGGCCCCTATCGCCTGGATTCGCCTGTATGGCATAGCGCAGGGGAGGGCGGCACTACCGACGACCAGGGCAGCATGAAGATGAGCAAGGTATGGCTTTCCACCTGCGACAGGCATGAGCCGCACTACTGCCTCTACGCATCCAGCGTCAAGTACAACGAGGACAAGACCTTCTCGGCAAAGCACGTCATGCTGAAGTTTGGCGGGGTGCCCGTCTTCTACTTTCCCTATCTTGCTGGCAATGCGGACGGGACAAGCGGGTTCATCATCCGCCCTGGCTATTCAGGAAAGCGTGGCGCCTACCTGCGTCTTGGGCGCATCTGGCATCCAGTGCCGAATTCATCAGCCAACCTCTACATCGATTTGATGAGCAAGCGCGGGGTTGGTCTAGGCAGCGAGAGTGAGTATGCCTCTGAGAAGCGGGATGTTGAAACCCTGCTTTACGGCCTGAAGGACAGCGACCCGCCTGAGACGGAGCGGGGCTACAACAGGCGCTGGAATACGAAGGACGAGCGCTGGCGCATCAACGCCTACTGGCGGGAAAAGATTGCCGATGGACTGACTTTACGTGCGAATGTCGATAAGTTGAGCGACATCGACATGCTTGAGGATTGGTTCAAGAGCGACTACAGGCGCAAGCAACAGCCAAAGTCGTTCGTGGATTTCACATACGACAGTGAGGTTTTCAGTCTGGGGCTGGCGGTGCGCCCGCGCGTTAATGACTTCTACACGGTGGTGGAATCCCTGCCAGAGTTGCGTCTGGAGGTGCCGAGGTGGACAGTTCCCTACACGCCAATCCAGTATGCATCCTCCACGCAGGCGGGATACTATTCGTTGAAATGGCGGAAGTTCGACAGGGAGAGGCAGAGCCTCATCCCCGACATCTATGTCGAGGGACTATATGACGACCCGCACAACTATGAAAGCTGGAGGCTTCACTCGCAGCATTTCCTCTATCTGCCGATTTCGCTTTGGGACAAGGTGACTTTCACGCCGCGTGGCGGCTTTGCGGCGACCTACTACAGCCGTTCCAGCAGGAGGCGCGTCACGAAGAACGATCTGGCGGACATGCTGGAGGTAGATAACCCTGACAAGCCCTACGCCAAGGAACGGGTGGCATATTACGATGCAGACGGTGGAGAGATTATGCGGATGGCGTTTGAGACGGGTGCGGAACTGCGTAGCAGTTTGTATGGGGACTGGTTCGCAGTCACGAATGATTCATTGGAGATAAACGGGCTTCGCCATGTCTTGGAGCCATACGTGAACTACACGTATGCGCCAGACCCCTCGCATGACCGCGACCACATCTACTATTTCGACGACATTGACCGCCTGGAAAGGCAGCATTTCATCCGCCTTGGCGTGGACCAGCGGTTGCTGACGCGTCGTGAGCAGGGAACGGCGCCGATTCTGCGCCTGCAGTCCTATATCGACTTCCATTTTGACCGTGGCGAGGAATCGGAGCGTCATCCAGGTGATTTGGGGAATCGACTGGACTTCATCCCAAGGGAGGACTTGAGTTTCTGGGCTGGTTTGGTGCATGACATCGGCGAGGGAGATATCCAGCGTGGCGAGTTCGGTTATCGCATCGGCAAGGAGGATGAACTGAACTTCAGCACGCGCTATATCTACAGGAACGAGCATATTTCGCGTAGCGTCTGGTCAATGGGCAGTTCACTGGTCGATATCTCTGGCGAAAGCAGCTACCTAAAGAAGCGGTTTGAGGCGGCGGATGTGATTGTGGCGGATTTATTCATCCCGTTGAACAGCATTACCTCGCTGGAGGTTTCGGCAGAGTATGACTTTGAGAAGAGTAGGCTCTCCGAACATCGCTATGTCTTGCGTCGACAGCTTCACTGCTGGACGATGGCGGTGGGCGTCGGCTGGGACAACAACGATTTCGAGGCGATGATAATGTTCCAGCTCACCGCCTTCCCGAAGATCAAGATCGACTTGAACATGTGATGTTGGAACATACGTCGCTGAATTCTGTCTAAAATGCAATCAAATACCTGTTGCATGGAGTTACGGGAAACGGCTTCCAAACAGGGTGACATATAGGTTTCCCAAAGGAAAAGAAGGCTTATTATGACAGAACCACGTCCATTTAAAACCGAAGTACAAAAGCTATTGGATCTAGTCATCCACTCTCTTTACTCGAACAAGGAGATTTTCTTGCGCGAACTGATATCGAACGCATCCGATGCCATTGACCGTGCGCGCTTTGCATCGTTGACGGGACAGGATGGAATTGAGAAGGATACCGAGTGGAAAATCAAGTTGATACCCGACAAGGATGCAGGTACCCTGACCATCCGCGACAACGGCATTGGCATGAGCGAAAAGGAGCTGGAGGAGAATATCGGTACTATCGCCAGTTCAGGCACCAAGCGGTTCATGGAGCAACTTCAGCAGAATAAGGATGCCTTGTCGCCCGAGTTGATTGGCCAGTTCGGCGTGGGCTTCTACTCCGCGTTCATGGTCGCCTCTGAAGTGACCATCATTACCCAGAAACAGGGTGGGAAGGCGTTTCGCTGGAACTCCAAGGGCGATGGCTTCTTTAGCATCGAACCTGCCGAACGTGACGGGCGCGGCACTGACGTCATCCTGAAGCTGACCGATGAAAACAAGGAGTTCTTGGACGAGTGGAAAATACGCAAGACCGTCGAGCGCTTCTCCAATTATGTCGAGCATCCGATTTGCATGGACATACGTCGCGAGGAGCGCAAATACGATGATGACGGCAAGCCCGTTGAAGGTGCGGAGCCGACCGTCACCATCAAAGAGGAGACGCTGAACTCCATGAAAGCCATCTGGCAGAAGGCGAAGTCCGAGGTCAAGGAAGAGGAGTACAACGAGTTTTACCGCCATATCAGCCATGATTTCATGAATCCGCTAGAGACTATCCACTGGAACGTGGAGGGGCAAACGGAGTTCCGCGCGTTGATTTTCATCCCAGAGAAGCCCGCGTTTGACATGTTCATGCCAGACTTGAAGGACAAGGGAGTGCAGCTTTACGTGCGCCGCGTCTTCATCACTGACAAGTGCGAGGAGCTGGTGCCCAGTTATATGCGCTTCCTGCGCGGTGTGGTGGATTCCTCCGACCTGCCGTTGAATGTCTCGCGTGAAATCCTCCAGGAGAACAGGACGGTTCGGCTCATCCAGAAGAACCTGGTCAGCAAGGTGCTAGCCACGCTGGCCGACATGAAGGAGAAGAATTTCGACAAGTACCTCAAGTTCTGGGATGCCTTCGGTCCCGTACTGAAGGAGGGGCTGCACACCGACTTTGCCAACCGCGAGCGTTTGAGTGACCTGCTTCTCTTCTCCAGTTCCACGACGGAGAGCGGCAAGAAGACCACCTTGGCGGATTATGTCTCCCGTATGCCTGATACGCAGAAGGAAATCTACTATCTCTTTGCGGACAACGAGCAGGCGGCGGCCAGCTCCCCGCAGTTGGAGGCCTTCAAGGCGAAGGGCTATGAGGTGCTTTTCTGCACCGATCCCGTCGATGAGTGGATTATGGTCGATTTGCCCGATTACAAAGAGAAGAAATTCCGCATGATAGGCAACGGCGACGTTGACCTGGACACGGAGGACGAGAAGAAGGCGAAAGAGGAGCAGCGCAAGGCTGATGCAGAGGAGAACAAGGACCTGCTGACCGCCATCAAGGAAAGACTTGGTGACAAGGTCAAGGAGGTACGCCTCTCCAATCGCCTGACGGAGAGCGCCTGTTGCCTGGTCGGCGACGAGGGCGCGTATGGTGTCCAGATGGAGCGGATGATGAAGAGCATCAATCCTGATTTGCCGCCGTCCAAGCGGATTCTGGAAATCAACGCAACCCATCCGCTGATTGTCTCCATGCGCAAGCTGGTGGCGAAGGATGCCAAGAACGCGAAACTGGACGAATACGCCTCCATGCTTTACGGCGAGGCGCTGCTGACGGCGCAACTGCCACTGGAGGACCCGCTGGCCTTTGCCAAGGCCGTCAGCGCACTGCTGGTCAAGGACAGCGAGGCGGAAGTCGAGAAGCTGTAACTTTGGATTTCACCACAAACAAAGGATGACTATGAAAAAACTGCGTTATGGCATCATCGGTGCAGGTGGTTGCGGGCAAGGCAAGCACCTCTCTTCCTATTCGCTGTTGTCCGACGACGTGGAACTGGTTGCGGTCTGCGACCTCATTCCAGAGCGGGCTAACGCGGCGGCGGACCGCTTCAACGTGGAGGCCGCCTATACGGACTACAACGAGATGCTCCGCGAGGAGAAACTCGACTTGGTGAGCGTTGCGACACCGAATGACGTGCATGCCCCTGCGACTATCGCGGCGCTAAAGGCGGGGTGCAACGTCCACTGCGAGAAGCCTGCGTCGCTGACGCCTGCGCTGGTGCAGTCCATGATTGATGCCCGCGATGCCTCTGGCAAGAAGCTGATGATTGGGTTGAACAATCGCTTCACCAACTGGGCGCAGTTTGCGAAGAAGCTCGTCGATGATGGCGGTCTGGGTGAAATCTACCACGCCAAATGCGGCTGGAAGCGCCGCCGCGGCATCCCTGGCAAGGGTGGCTGGTTCACCACGAAGGCGCGTTCGGGTGGCGGTCCGCTTATTGACCTGGGCGTGCATTTCATCGATGTCACCAACTACATCATGGGATTTCCGACGCCTGTGACCGTCACAGGGGAGACCTACAGCAAGTTCGCCGACGGGCAGCCCTTCAACCCGAAGGCAAGCTCCTACACGGGTACCTATGACGTGGAGGACCTCGCCATCGGCATGGTGCGCTATGAGAACGGTTGCTCGATGGAACTGGAGTTCAGTTGGGCCAGCAACATCGAGTGCGAGTACAGGTTCTGCGAACTTTACGGCACCAAAGGTGGTTTGCGTTATGCGAATGGCGAGTTGACCATCTTCACCCAGGTGAATGGTGTCTCCGTTGACAGCACGCCGAAACTGGCGAAGGATTCCGCCTGGGGCAACGCGGAGACGCGCTATTATGTCGATTGCATCCGCAAAAACAAGGAGCCGCTCGCCCGTCCCGAGGAGGCCGTGGTGATCATGAAGATTATCACCTCGCTCTACAAATCCGCTGAAAAGCACAAGGAAGTCACCATCAAATAAATTGCAATTCTAATTGCTAATTAAATGAAAGTCACTGCCACACCGAACGACTGGCGGGAAATCATCTACTGCGGGCTTGAAAACCAGCAGATCGATTTCAAATCGCCCCAGGACTGGGTCAAGATTGGCCGCAGCGGACGGGCAAAATTCGCCCGTCATGCCATTGCGCTGGCCAACACGAATGGCGGCTATGTGGTGGTGGGCGTGGCGGAGGACAACGACGGCAACCCAACGAAGTATATCGGGATGACCGAAGAGGAGGCCGCCTCCTTCGACCCGAGCACCGTCGGGCAGACCATCAGCCGCAGCGCGGACCCGCCTGTCTCCATTGACATCGTGCGTCCCGTTGTGGATGGCAAACGGTATGTAGTGTTGGTTGTCTATCCCTTCAAGGATATGCCCCATGTGTGCAGCAACGCCTTCCCCGATGAACTGCGGACAGGCGTCTTCTATGTGCGTACGCCCGATGCCCGCAGCCATCCTGCGGAGAAAGCCTCCGAGTTGCATCAACTGATACAGCGTGCGCTTCGCAACCAGCGCCAGATGCTGGGTCGAATGCTGCGCGGCATTTTGTATGAGGAGCGTCAGGTGGACAGCAACGAAAGCATCGTGTTTCCTCCCTTCCTAGAGCGTAGCCGCCGCCAGGCGCGCGAACAGCTTGGCAACAACGTTGTGCGTAGCAAGCCGTTGTTCGAGGTGATTTGCCGCCCCACGGCCCCCTTTGACGATCTCACACTGACAAAGGTGCGTCAGGCTCTGCATGGCATAGCAACCCCCAGATTGTCGGATTTGCCGTGGGGAAACGCAAGTCTTACCTCCACGATTCACGCCACGAATGAATCGGTGTGCGGGAAGCAGGTTCTCGGTGACGGTACGCCAGTCTGCTTCTGGGAGTTTTTCATGAACGGTCTCTTTTTTTCGTCGATACTGCTTCCGTTGGAGGAGGGCAAGGAAAAGTGCATCCAGTCAAAGCATCTAATGCGGCTCTCCATCGTGGCGGTTTCGATGTTAGGACAGTTCTATTCAATGTTGCAGCATGACGATGCGCTACTGGACATTACCTTCCGCGTGGTCAACAGTTTTGAACTGGAACTGGTGGGACTGCGGAATGCGCGTGAGGGAGAACACTACGTCAGTGGAATCATGGACATCGAGGTGACGAAGCAGCGTTCCGCAGGCGATTTGGAGGGCGGAGCTGCTTCCGATGCGGCGGCCCAGCTCTATGCTGAACTATGCGAACGCTTCAACGTGCCTTTTGACGATGCGAATGTAACGGAACTTCGCGCACGCTACGAATCCTTCCTGGAACAGGGGTGAGGGGCAGAGGACGCGCTACGCGCACCCCAGCTTGCCCTTTTGCCTTTGACCTCTAGCAGTTGTGGCACTGTATGCGCCATGGGAGGAGAAGGGTGCGCTTCGTGCGCCCCAGTTTATTACAACGAGGAATACAATGGCAAAAAACATCATCCAATTCACTGCTTTTTCGTTGCTTATGGTGCTCTCGACTTTATATGCCCAGGAGGTGATTGTCCACGCCAACGCCCAGTTTGCAGCGTCGGAGCTGTATGTGCATCTTAAGAAAGTGTTTGGGCGCGAGTTTTCCATTGTTACCGAAGAGGAGTTTGCGGGAGACAAGCCTGCGTTTTATGTGGGGCAGACCGCCTTCGCGAAGAAGCAGGGGATTGAGTTTGCGTCCTTTGCGCCAGAGGAGTGGCTCTACTGCACGAAAGACGGCAGCATCATTCTCACGGGGCATGAACTCAACGGAGCCGAATATGCCGTGTGGCACTTCCTGGAAGAAGAACTGGGCGTGCGCTGGTTCACTTTCGAATCGACATATATTCCCAAGAGGGAGAAACTGGTCTTCGGTGAACTCAACAAACGCGGCAAACCCGCCTTTCTGGAGAGGCAGATTTATTCGGCGTCATGGAGGCATGGGCTGCAGAAAGAGTGGTTGACGAAGAATATAGAGTTTGAGAGGCGAAACCGCCTCAATGAGCGGTGGTCGCCTGTGAGACTTTCGCGGCAGGTCAACCACTGCCACAGCTTCTACGACTACGTCAGCCCTGAAAAATACTTCAAGGAGCACCCCGAGTACTTCAGCATGAACAAGGAAGGGAAGCGCTACCACGGCAAGGGCAGGGCATACGGCCAACTCTGCCTGAGCAACCCCGAGGTTGCGCAGGTTGCCGTTAAGCACCTGCGGGAGTATATCGCCAAGGACAGAACCACTCTCCCAAAGGAAAAATGGCCCGTCATGTATGACATCTCCCAGTTGGACAGCACCGATGACATCTGCCAGTGCCCCGAATGCAGGAAAATCATCGATGCGGAAGGCGGCGACAGTGCCTTGGTAGTGCTCTTTGTGAACAGGGTGGCCGAGGCCATTGCCGACGAATACCCCGATATTCTCCTGCGCACCTTCGCCTATGTTTCGACAGAGAAGGCTCCCAAGACCTTCCATCCCGCGAAGAATGTGCTGGTGCGATGGTGCGACGTCTATACGCGAAGCGACTGTTTCCGTCCACTTACTTCCAAGTTCAACGACAGGCAGCGGGCACTGGTCGAGGGGTGGCGCAGGCTGGATGCGCATCTGGTGCTGTGGGACTACTGGAACATGGACATCGAAGGTCCTTACTTCACGCCGCCTCGCGTCGAGACCATGGTCGATGCCATTGCGCCTGATATGCCGTATTTCCTTTCGTCGGGCTTCGACATGATTTTCATCGAGGCAGAGACCGCCCAGTTCAAGAATCCGCAGAACTTCTATGACCTGCAGTACTGGCTCGGAACACACTTGATGGAAGATCCTGACTTAGATGTAGAGGCCCTCATTGCAGATTTTATGGAGAAGCACTATGGCCCTGCCGCCGCAAAGATGCGCGATGCGCTGGAGATGGTCCGCACCGCTGTGCGCGATGATTCCGAACCCATGTTCTACGTCATCCGCTCATTGCGCCAGTACCAGACGGCCTCGTTTGTCAACAGATTCTACGGCCTGCTTAAGGAGGCCCGCGCTTTGACGCCAGATGGCTCCGACTACAGGATGCGCGTTGAGAAGGAGCTATTGACACCTCTGGCCGTAATGATGACAAACTCGGGCTTTGTGCCTGCTGGGCACCGCAAGGAACTGCTCGACGAGTACAGAACCTACAAAATCGCACGGCTTGACAAATATGCGGCGCCCGACAAGAGGCCTGCCTTTGAAAAGGCCTTGAAGGAGGATTTGGAGAAATATGGCTTCGAGATGAAAGTCCCTGAACAGTTCGCTAAATACTCAGCCGACCAGATACGTCTGCTGGCCTACCCGCAATTTGCATCCACCGAACCAGACACCGATTCTGTGACGGGACGCGCCATGGTCTCGCCTCCTGAAGGAACAAATACTAAGCACGTCATGAAGCAACAGGCGGGGAATCTGAAGCCTACCTGGTTCGGTGCATACGACTATTCGAGCAAGCGCAGCATCCAGATCAAACTAGACGACATTCCACAGGACGAGAAGTACCATTGGTATCGTATCGGCAAGTTTGAAATCGGGACACGTTCCATCATCTGGGGCTTCTTCTGGCGCATGGAGGTCAAGCTCGATTCGTTCTGGACCCCTGCCGACGGTGCGCCAGGCTACAACACATGGACAGTCTGGATTTCCGCCAAAATCACAGGCCCTGCATACGTCAAGGACTCGCAGAAGGAAAACCGAATCTTCCTTGACCAAGTCGTTCTGCTCAAGGAGTAGGGGAGCTTCACTAAAAAGGGACAGGAGGGACAGGAGGGACGGGAGAGACGGGAGGAACAGCGAAATTGCGCTAGGTCTTTCCCGTCGCTCCCGTCTCTCCTGTCTCTTTAGTCGTTAAAGGAGTACTGGCGGCAGCAGAGCGAAAAGAAAAACAGTTGTTTGAGTTGATTTCGCGAGAAAAACTGATACATTTAAAAGAAAAGAGTTTTATTAAGTGAAAGGCATTGCACAACCAATCATAAGGAGATTAGCCTGATGCTTCCGCAGAACATGAGTATGGGCATTGAGGAGATTACCGATCTGGACTTTTCCGTGAAACGTGTCGGGACTCCCACGCTGGAATCCACATTGAAAGATGTCATTTTTGTGGATGACAACGAGACGGTCGCGTACTGTGCGGACCCCGCCGTGAACGCGGAGATTCTGGCAAAGGGGAAGAAGGTGCCCGCCTTTCTGGCGGCAGGACCGCGGCGGCAGCTCTACCACGATGCATCCTGGACGCGTGCGGCCATCGTCACCTGCGGCGGCATCTGCCCTGGTTTGAACGATGTCATCAAGGCCCTCGTCAACACCCTCTACTACACATACGGCGTGGATAACATCTTCGGCATTCAGTACGGATACAGCGGGCTCATCCCGTCGTATGGGCTGAAACCCGTCATCCTGACGCCTGACGTGGTGGATGACATCCATACCACGGGCGGCACCATCCTTGGCTCGTCGCGCGGCGCGCAGGACGAGGTGGAGATGGTCAAGACCCTGGAGCGACTCAACATCAACATCCTCTTCACGATCGGTGGTGACGGCACGCAGCGTGGCGCACACGCCATTGCACAGGAAATCCAGAAGCGCAAGCTCCCGATTTCGGTGGTCGGCATCCCGAAGACCATCGACAACGACCTCAACTTCATGGAGAAGACCTTCGGCTTCGAGACGGCTGTGCAGACGGCCTCGCCCATCATCAGTTGCGCCCACAATGAGGCGAAGGGGTGCTATAACGGCATTGGCCTCATCAAACTCATGGGGCGTGACTCTGGCTTCATCGCCGCATACGCCAGCCTGGCGAATTCACTGGTGAACTTCTGTCTGATACCCGAGGTGCCCTTTACGCTGATGGGCGAGAAGGGATTCCTGCCTGCATTGGAGAAACGCCTCTCCCAAAAGCACCATGCCGTGATTGTTGTGGCAGAAGGCGCAGGCCAGCAACTTTTCCAGGAGTCGGAGGCTGTTCTGGACAAATCAGGCAACAAGCTTCACAACGACATTGGTGTCTTTTTGAAGGATTCAATCGTCAAATACTTTAAGTTCAAGAATATCGAATGCGGCGTAAAGTACTTTGACCCCAGTTACAACATTCGTAGCACCCCCGCAAACGGCATGGATTCCATCTTCTGCCTGCACTTGGCGCAGCACGCCGTGCATGCCGCCATGGCGGGCATGACGGACATCGTCGTGGGCAACTGGCAAGGCTACTTCACCTACGTCCCAATTGCGCTTGCCACCATGTACCGCCGCAAAATTGATCCGCGCGGGCAACTTTGGCAGAGCGTCTTGCTGGCAAACCGTCAGGACAGGTACTGGTAGAGGATTTGGCGTCGTTTATGGACGAGTGCAGGGAGATACTCGAATCGTGCTACCCCGACATAGGCATTCCTGTTTCCATTGAGGAGGGGGGCGGCACGGCGGGACACTGCTGGCGCATTGCAACGACTGGTGGTAAATATCTGCTTCGCCGTCGCGGCAGACGCACCAGCGAACCAAGTTTGGTGCAGCGCGACCACGCCTTCCGTCGCTTTTTGGTAGCAGGCGGCATTCCGACGAGCTGTGCGCTTCCTGGGCGAGGCGGGGACTGTTATTTCATCGCCAACGGCTTTGCCTACGAACTGCATCCATTTGTCGAGGGTCGTTTCATGCAGGCGGATTCCGCAGATGAACTGCGGAACCTGGCAAGTTGCCTGGCGCGTTTTCACAAGGTGGCGGCTGGTTTTCGCAACCAGTGTTCTCCGTTAGAGTTCAATCAGTTCGGCGCGGCTTTGCCCGACTATGCCAAACGGAGCTCGCGTATTGACGATCCTGAAGGGATGTTTTGGGCACTGAAGGGGTTTTATGATTCGCTGGATTCCGATGGGCGTGAAAAGGTTGCATTTGTCCTCTCGCTGGCGGAAAAACTGGCTGCGGAGTATGGCTCGGACATCTATGCGCAGGTGGATGACGGCTTCATCCACGGAGACCTGAATCTGACGAACATCCTGTTCGCGGAGGACGGTTCTGTCGCGGGGCTGTTTGACTTTGACTGGGCGATGCCTGGTGCGCGCATCCGCGATGTGGCGGATGCCCTGCATTTCTTTGCAGGTGGCCTGCCAAAGCCATTCTCCAGCAACGATATCTGGGGACTGACGCAAATTCCGCGTTTCAATGGGAGGCGAACGACTCTGTTTTTGGATGCGTATAATGCCAACTATCCGCTATCCAATTTAGAGCGCAAGCTGCTTCTTGCCGCCTGGGAGGCGCGTGTTTTGGCGTTTCACATCGAGGGGATGGCGAAGGTCCCGCTTGAACGTCGCATCGAGTTTTTGACACGCGAGATGCCTGATTTCGTGCATCACGCGCAAACTCTTTTTTGAATCTGGAATTGTTCAAAAGGGGAGCAAATAGGCACTATTTGCAAGGCGCAAAGGAACTGGGGAAATCGCCTGCTCGTGGGTTTCGCTCGCGCCACCCACGGCTATGCTCCTGCCGCCGCTATGCTGCTTACCTTTCTGAATAGTTACAAATATGATTTCAACCCCAATAGATTTTGTCTGGAGATGTCTATGAAAAGGAAACGATTTTTTACGCTGATTGAGCTGTTAGTGGTGATTGCCATTATCGCAATTTTGGCGGCCATGCTACTCCCTGCCCTTGCTAAGGCCAGGGAGAAAGCTCGCGCCATCACGTGCGTCAACAACTTCAAGCAACTGGGCATTGTGGATGCCCTCTACAACTCCGACTATGAGGATTATTTGTCGCCAGGCACTATCGGGGACACGACCCAGGTCTATTTCCTCAAATGGCCCTTTGCAAATTACACCAACGAAGTACTGCATCTTGGCTTGCCCACCAACAAATACGGGGTGACGGGGCCCACGGACGCCAAAGTCGCTGGCCCGCTTTTCTGCCCTTCGGACAGCCTGAGGCTGGAGCATCCTAACAACGCGCATGTCTCCTACTCGAAGAACTACTATGGCTGCGGCGACTATCGGCGTGCCGACACCTCGGATTACATCCTGACCCTTCATGAACTCAAGAAGCCATCCTCCAAACTCATACGGGCCGATGGGGGCCATAATGACGAAAACGGAAAATACTGCAATCTGGCTGGCACTGGATATCCATTCAGGATGTCTGGAAACATCATTGGAACGGCAATTGATTTCCGTCATAACAACAGGGGGAATGTCCAGTGGTTTGACGGGCATGTCAGCAGCGGTACTCTTCAGGAGTTCGCACTCCAGACAAATCTGACCCTGCCAGCCAGAGACTAGTGCTCTGTTTCAATTTAAAACCAACATAGTCGCGCATTTTTCGGCTGTTTCCTTGTGAGTTGCTTCTTACATAGGAAACTATGCGCGGTGCAACTCTCAAACAAACATCTCGAAAACTTCATCAGCTCTGTTTGTTATCAATTGAAACGGAGCACTAGTGGAGGGTAGGCCAGTGAAACGGTTCCTTTGTGTTGCTTTCCTTATTGCCAACGCGTCGCTTTTTGCGGCGCAGGACGAGTTTGATCCGAAATCTCCGCGTCGAATCCAAATTGGTGAAACGCCCTTGGTGACGTTGGCTCTTGGCGGTAAGCCGCTTTTTGACATTGTGCATGGGGGCACTCCTTCAGCCAAGTTTGCTGCCACTGAACTAGCGGATGTGCTGGCGCTGGCACTGGAGGCACGCCCCAAAGTCATCGCGGAGCCATCAGGGGACAGGCCCTGCATCATGGTTGGCGTACGGCAGGCTGAGGGAATCGACAGAGACGGTTTCATTATCCGCACAGAGGACAATAGACTCCATATCTATGGCAAGGACGACCCGACACGACGCCTGATAAAGGACTCCTTTGGTTATCGTGAATCCCCAGACAGGGGAACCCTCAACGGAGTCTATGATTTTCTGGAGCGTTTCGCTGGAGTCCATTTCTTCTTCCCTGGTGAAATGGGCACCATCGTGCCTCGTCTGCAGGATTGGTCGATTCCCACCATTGATATCATGGACCGTCCTGACTTTACATACCGCCATTTAAAAATGCCTGACGAATGGAGTGCGGAGGAGGCGAAGCGTGCTTCGTTCCGCCTAAGGAGCTCCAGTACGACCATTCCCAACTGCCATGGCCTGGCCTTTCTTGGGCTTATCCAGCGGTTCAAGGAGAGCCACCCCGAATATTTTGCATTGATGGACAATGGGCTTCGCCACTATGATACGAATGCGGCGCGCCGTTCATCGAGAATGGGGCATATTTGCCTGTCCAGTGGGGTTCGGGAGGTCATTGCGGAAGATGCCATAGCCTTTTTGTCTGGGCACCCTGCGGCGGAACGCGGGGTTTGTCCCCCGAATGGGAAGATTGGCTGGTCGCACTCTCGTTTTCCTGCTGGAATGCCCTATTTTAACATCATGCCCAACGACAGTTATTACAGATGTCGTTGCGAAAACTGCTGGCCGCACTACTCGCAAGGCGCCCAGGAGACCAGCAATTTCACCTGGGCATTCTTCAATGAGATTGCCCGCAAGGTGAAGGCATCTGGTGTTCATGGACGGTTAACCACGATGGCATACGACGGCTATCGTCTTGTGCCTGACATGCCTATTGAGGACAATATCCTAGTCATGCTTGCTCTGCGGGGACCCTGGAACGAACAGAATCCAACCGCGCAAAAGTGGGGACTGGAGTTGCTTCAGGCATGGAACAAAAAAATCAACCGCAAGCTTTGGCTTTGGACATATCCATCCAAATTCCACCTGGACATGCCTGGACTTCCCAATGTCGCGCCACGCGCCTTCTATACATTCTACAAAAGCTGCCAGCCCTGGATTTTTGGTGCCTACCTTGAGGCGGAGACTGACAGCGCCGCATTCACCTACCTTAACTTCTACGTTTTCAGCCGCCTCGCTTGGGACAACTCCATTTCCTTAGACAGTATCCTCTCGGATTACTACCAGACCATGTTCGGTCCAGCAGGCGATACCCTCAGACTCTTTGACGAGAATCTGGAGGCAAACTGGATGAAGGTTGTGACGCCCTTTGTGGATACGGACGAAGGTCCTGTTGCGCACCCACCCGCCACCTCCGTCATCTGGAATGAAATCTACACGCCTGATTTCCTTGCTGAACAGGGGAGCCTCCTTGACAAGGCTGCAGATATTCTGAAGAACCATCCCGACGAGGCAAAGCGACTGCTTTTTTACCGTCAGCAATACCACGAACCCATTTTAGTCCAGCGGGAAGCCTGGCTTGCCGAAAACCGAACACGTGACCATTGGGTCGCGTACCCGCCTTGCAAGCTCACCCTTATCCCGAAGGGAGGGAAGGCGGAGGTCAGAACAACGGTTTCAATCACCGAAGAGGAAAATGACTGGCATTTTTCCTTTGACGCGGAAGAGCCATTTGTCGAAAAGATACCGCTAGTCAATCGTCCGCATGATGACAGAAATGTCTGGGCCGATGGTTGTCTGACCATCTTTTTGGACCCCGCGTGCTCCCGTCAGGACTATTTCCAAATCGAGTTTTCTCCTTCTGGAAGTTTGACGGATCTGCGTCATTTTGGGGGCAAAAGCGATTATGGATGGGAGAGTCAAGCGAAGGTCACATGCACGATTCAGCCAGGAAAAGGGTGGCTAGCTGACATCCGTATTCCGAAGGCTGCAATTGGAACCGTTTTGCCTGATGGTATGGGCATGAACTTCATGCGCTATCGCGTCATACCTGGTGTGAGCGTCCAGACGACCACCTACCAATGGAATCCATCTGGTAAATCCCCCCATGCGCCAGTCAATTGGGGGCGGCTTTTGCCTGGGGCCACCGAGCCGCCGTCTCTGATTCTGAATGGCGATTTTGATGGGGAACCCAGGCCTGGCTCGCGGTCGCTTGGCAAGGAAAGAGCCTGGTTTAATGCAAGCGAATTTCGTCTGGACAAGGAGGAGTTTATCACGAATGGCCAATGCCTTGTCATGTTGCCGAATGACAAGGTCGCACAGTATATGCCTGCCTTGAAGCCCAATGCGAAATATCGACTTAGTTTCTACGCCAAGGTGGCGGATGTTGAGGGCACTGGACTTTATGTCAAGCTTGACGAAGGCAGCGGATATGTCACTACGTGGCCAAAGGTTCCGCTAAAGGGAGGATCGCCTTGGCGACGATACGAGACGATCTTAAGCACAAACGACAATATTGGACGTGATTCACGTCCATATCTCCGTTTCCAGTTTCCCGCCACCAACGGCAAGGCATGGGTGGACCATGTTCGAATGGTTGAATTGCCCTAATATAGCTTTTGTTCAGCGCTATATCCCTCACGAGGGTAGGTAACGGCAACGTTTTTGTTGCACCTTTGCGGGCGCGGATTCTAGGGGGCGTGACATCCGCAGACTGCGCGCCCTTTCGGGCGCTTGCCAGCGGTTACGTATGGTCGCGCACTTCGTGCGCTGCCGCTTCGCGGCTTCCGTAAACTACCCTTGGGGACAGGGCATTGTTCAGAGTTATTTGTATTCGGCCATCTGTCCCCACCCTAATTCCACATGGAATTAATATTTGGTTCGCCACATGATGTTGTTGTATGCGCTGTCTGTCTTTGCCTCGACATGGGCGTCCATCATGAGGGCGTTGTAGGCGTTGTTGTGACGGAATTTGACGTTGCAGCTGGAATCATTCTTATTGACGTACTTGGGGTATTGGTCGCTGTCTGATTTGCCTTCATCTGTTGTGAGCCAGGCGTATGTAAAGCAACTGCCGTCGCTGGCGCTGATGGTCTGGGAAGGTTTTTTGAAGGAGTTGAGTTTTTTTGCGGTTCCACTTGAGGAAGGGGTGCCGCAAAGCCACCAGGCGCGCCCGTAGGAGTACTCCAGAGTGGACTCATAGGTGACGGAACTTGTGGATGGCGGACGATAGGTATTGTAGGTGTTTGGCACGTCCGAATCGCAGAGATAGCACTTGATGTCCCCGACATAATTGGTGAGGACATCATACCAGGTGTACATGAGACTGTCGTCACCGCCCGATTGTTTCGAGTAAGTATAGGCGTAGCAGTTGTAGTTCTTGAAGTCGCCAGAGTAGCTGACCATCGCCAGACCGAGCTGTTTCAGGTTGTTGATGCAGCTGATGGCTTCCGCTTTTTCGCGTGCCTTGGAGAGGGCTGGGAGGAGCATGGCGGCCAAGATGGCGATGATGCCGATGACGACCAACAGTTCTATCAAAGTGAATCTCTTTTTCATGCTTGGCATGTCCTTTTTGATTTGGTATTGGGATTAGTATTTGGTTCGCCACATGATGTTGTAGTAGTTGCTGTCCGTCTTGGCCTCGACATGGGCGTCCATCATCAAGGCGTTGTAGGCGTTGTTGTGTCGGAATTTAACCAGGCAGTTGGCGTTCCCCTTGGTGACGGAGGGGGCGTATTCATCGCTGACATCCTTGTGTTCATCCGTGTCATGCCATGCATAGGTGAAGGAGCCGCCGTCGCAGGCGCTGATGGTCTGGGATGGCTTCTTGAAGGCGTTCAGCTTCTTCATGCCATGAGCATTTTCGCATCCACCAAGCCACCAGGCGCGCCCGTAGGATGCCTCCAGGGTGCTTTCGTAGGTGACCCTGTCTGTGGAGGTTGGACGGAGTGTTGTGACAGTATATGGCACGTCGGAATCGCAGACATAGCATTTGATGTCGCCGACATAGTTGGTCAGGGCGTCAATCCAGGTGTAGCGGACGGTTTGGTTTTCCGCATATGTGTATGTGTAGCAGTTGTAGTTTTTGAAGTCGGAAGAATAGCTGACCATAGCCAGTCCGAACTGCTTGAGGTTGTTGATGCAGCTGATGGCCTCCGCTTTTTCGCGTGCCTTGGAGAGAGCGGGGAGGAGCATGGCGGCCAAGATGGCGATGATGCCAATGACGACAAGAAGCTCGATGAGCGTGAATCTCTTTTTCATGCTTTACAGATCCTTTTTTAGGTTAGTATTTGGTTCGCCACATGATGTTGTAGTAGTTGCTGTCCGTCTTGGCTTCGACGTGGGCATCCATCATGAGGGCGTTATAGGCATTGTTGTGTCGGAACTCAACATTACAACTGCTATTGCCCTTGGTGACGGTCGGTGCGTATTTGTCGCTGACTTCCTTGCCTTCATCAGTGGTTTGCCATGCATATGTGTAATAATTTCCATCGCATACGCTGATGGTCTGGGATGGCTTCTTGAAGGCGTTGAGTTTCTTCATGGACTTGGAACTTTCGCAGCCGCCAATCCACCATGCACGTCCATAGGATGCATTCAGGGTGCTTTCATAGGTGACCCTGTCCGTGGAGGTTGGACGAAGGTCTGTGATAGTATATGGCACGTCGGAATCGCAGACATAGCACTTGATGTCACCGACATAGTTGGTCAGAACGTCAATCCAGGTGTAGCAGACGGTTTGGTTTTCCGCGCGGGTATAGGTGTAGCAGTTGTAGTTCTTGAAGTCGGAAGAGTAGCTGACCATAGCCAGCCCGAACTGCTTGAGGTTATTGATGCAGCTGATCGCCTCCGCCTTTTCGCGCGCCTTGGAGAGTGCGGGGAGGAGCATGGCGGCCAGGATGGCGATGATGCCGATGACAACCAGAAGCTCAATCAGAGTAAATCTCTTTTTCATGCTAGATTCCTTCTCAGTTTTTCGTTCGCCACATGATGTTGTAGAAGTTGCTGTCTGTCTTGGCTTCGACGTGGGCGTCGAACATGAGAGCGTTGTAGGCGTTGTTGTGGCGGAACTTGACTTTGCAACTGGCATTGTCTTTTGTGACATATTGGGCGAAGACGTCGCTGGTCATCGACTGTCCGTTTGTGTCCCATGTAGTCCAGTCCGAATAAGAGTAGGTGCTTCCGTCGCAGACGCTGATGGTCTGTGAGGGCTTTTTAAAGGCGTTCATCTTATACATGTTGCCTCTGCCGCTACCGCCGAGCCACCAGGCGCGTCCGTAGGAGGATTCGAGGGGATTGTCGTAGGTGGTAGAGCTGGTGGATGGCGGGCGCATGTCACTGTATGTATTGGGCACCTCCGAATCGCAGATGTAGCTTTTGGAATCGCCGACGTAGTTGATGATGCCGTCCATCCAGACGTAGCGAATCTGATCATCGCCAGCGGTACCAGAATAGGTATAAGTGTAGCAGTTGTAGTTTTTGAAGTCGCCAGAGTAGCTGACCATGGCGAGTCCAATCTGCTTGAGGTTGTTGATGCAGGCGATAGCCTCCGCCTTTTCACGGGCCTTGGAGAGGGCGGGGAGAAGCATGGCGGCCAGGATGGCGATGATGCCGATGACAACCAGAAGTTCAATCAGGGTGAATCTTTTTTTCATTGTCCTTTACCTTGTCACAATCAGAAATAATTTATTTTGTACGCCACATGATATCGCTGTAGTTGCTGTCCATTTTGGCTTCGACATGTGCATCGAACATAAGGGCGTTGTAGGCGTTGTTATGGCGGAATTGCAGATTGCATGAGGAATGGCCCTTGGTGACATAGGGGGCGAAGACGTCATTTGGGATGATTCTGCCGTTGTCTTTCCAGATAGTCCAGCTTGCATACGAGTAAGCGTTTCCATCCGTGGCGTTGATAGTCTGCGACGGTTTTTTGAAGGCGTTCATCTTGAGCCTGTTGGCAGTGCAGTCACCGCAGAGCCACCAGGCGCGCCCATAGGAGTATTCGAGGGGATTGTCGTAGGTGGTGGTACTGGTGGATGGCGGACGCATGGTAGTGACGGTTTTGGGTACATCGGAGTCGCAGACATAGCTTCTTGAATCGCCGAGATAGTTGATGATGCCGTCCATCCAGGTATAGCGGATTGCATCTGAACCAGACCCCGAACTGGAGTAGATATAGCAGTTGTAGTTGTTGTAGTCGGAGGAATAGCCGACCATTGCGAGTCCAATTTGCTTGAGGTTGTTGATGCAAGCGACGGCCTCCGCCTTTTCGCGTGCCTTGGAGAGTGCGGGGAGGAGCATGGCGGCCAGGACGGCGATGATGGCGATGACAACCAGAAGCTCAATCAGAGTAAATCTCTTTTTCATTTTGTGGTTTCTTCCTATTCTTTTCCAGACAATCATTTTTTAGTGCGCCACATGATGTCGTTGTAATTGCTGTCCATCTTGGCCTCGACGTGTGCGTCGAACATGAGGGAGTTGTAGGCGTTGTTGTGGCGGAATTTGACGTTGCAGGTGGAGCTGGTCTTGTTGACGAATGGTGCGAAGGCGTCATTTGGGATGGTTCTGCCGTTGGTGTCCCAAGTCGTCCAGGTGGCGTAGGTGTATGTGCTCCCGTCAGTGACGCTGTTGGTCTGGGATGGTTTTTTGAAGGCGTTCATCTTCAGCATAGTGGCTGAACTGCCTCCAAGCCACCAGGCACGCCCGTAGGAGTATTCGAGGGGGTTGTCGTAGGTTGTGGAGCTGGTTGATGACGGGCGTCTGCTGGAATGGGTGTTTGGCACCTCCGAATCGCAAAGATAGATTTTGGAATCGCCGACATAGTTGATGAGGGCATCCATCCAGGTATATTGAATGGCATCGCCATCACTGTCGCCATCGACGCCAGAATAGACGTACGTATAGCAGTTGTAGTTTTTGAAGTCGGAGGAGTAGTTGACCATGGCGAGGCCGATTTGCTTGAGGTTGTTGATGCATGCGACAGCCTCCGCCTTTTCGCGTGCCTTGGAGAGTGCGGGGAGAAGCATGGCGGCCAGGATGGCGATGATACCGATGACGACAAGTAGTTCAATGAGAGTGAATCTTTTTTTCATTATTGACTCCTGCTTGGAAGGTTGTGATTTAGTGAAGGCTGGAACGCTATGGATATTTGGGACGCCACATGATATCGTTGTAGTTGCTGTCCATTTTGGCCTCGACATGTGCGTCGAACATGAGGGAGTTGTAGGCATTGTTGTGGCGAAACTTAACTTTGCAGGTGGAACTGCTCTTGTTGACGTATGATGCGAAGGCGTCGTTTGGGATGGTTCTGCCGTTGGTGTCCCAAGTCGTCCAGGAAGCGTAGGAGAAGGTGCTTCCGTCGGTGACGCTGTTGGTCTGGGAAGGTTTCTTGAAGGCGTTCATTTTCAACTGACGGACGAAGTCACCGCCGAGCCACCAGGCACGCCCATAGGAGTATTCAAGCGGGTTGTCGTAGGTGGTGGAGCTGGTGGAAGGGGGTCGTCTAGTTGAAAGGGAGTTTGGCACCTCTGAATCGCAGACGTAGATTTTGGGATCGCCGACGTAGTTGACGAGGGCGTCTAACCAGGTGTAACGTGGGGCTTCGTCGCTATCGTCATCGCTTCCCGAATAGACATATGTGTAGCAGTTGTAGTTTTTGAAGTCGGCGGAGTAGCCGACCATGGCGAGGCCGATCTGCTTGAGGTTGCTGATACATGCGACGGCCTCGGCTTTTTCGCGTGCCTTGGAGAGTGCGGGGAGGAGCATGGCGGCCAGGATGGCGATGATGCCGATGACGACCAGAAGCTCAATGAGGGTAAATCTTTTTTTCATGGTTCCAGCGGAGGTTTTATGGGGTCAAATTACGCTTGTACAATAATTATACGTATAGATTCTATTTTTTCAAGGGAATTACGGAAAAAAATAAAAAAAAATAAGAATCGATTTGCAATATTTGAGGTCCCGTGTATATTAGTTTTATCTTTGATTCAAAATAACGGTTTTAGTTGAAATAATTGTTCTGAAAATGGGTCCCCATGTAATCGGGACTGGCATTCAAGGAGACACAAACACGATGAAAAAGCTTTTAATGTCACTATTGCTAATGGTTGGATTTGCCTCCTTTGCTGGTGTAGTGGAGCCCTTTAAGCAGTTTACGCAAAATGATTATACTTTCAATCCTCGGACAGAGGAGGGACAGAACAATTATTATCAATCAATGATGACACTTAGCGTTAGCTCTGGTTCGGGTGTTTGGCTTTCGAATTTTGTCGATCATTGGGATTTGTCTGCTTATGAGTACAATCCTGTTGTAGATCTGCACGGTTTTGCATACGATATGAAGGGCAACCAGAAATATGGCTATATCGATCAAGCAGATCTGGCGAAACTTGCCGAAAAGAAGGGGGTTGACTTACATGATTTGCAGAAAGAAGACTATCAAGGCATTATCAAATGGGCGTCGAATAACAACGATCCTATTATGATCCAATATAATGATGATGCGGGACATACCAACGAGACTCAAGGCTATTTCTTGGACTATTTTGAAAAGGATACGAATATTTACCTTGTTCTCACGACTCTTGAAGCTGATGGTGGTGAGGTTGTTGATGCCTACCAGTATGTGCAGGGTGGGGATCCAAATGCCTATGATACTACTCTAGTCTCGCGTCAGATTACCGCGAATCCACAACTCGACCTTGCGGGTAATGTTAGAATCAATTACGGCCTTGACACCACTCAACCTACCACTGGTCGTGAGTTTGTCTCAGTCTATGACAATGGCACTTACTCCAAAGATTTGGAGCGAGCCAGATATTCCTCCACAGGTGGACCGCTTCCAGGTGTCTTTTTTGCAGGTCTGCTTTCACTGGGCACGGTTTTCGGTGCTTCCAAGGTTAAGAGGCAGAAGCGTGCATAAGTTAGTTGACAGCTTCACATAATTGAGCTTATGACAGACTTCCTCCTAAACAGGTGGAAGTCTGTTCTGTTTTAGCATTATGAAAAAAAAGAATTTTTTTATCCTTTTGCTTCTTTCAGGTGTTGTGGTCGTTGTGGGCTTATGCATCCTGATGACGATCATGGCGCATCGTCGCCAGAAACATACCGCCCTGTATAGGCAGGGTGAGGCTGCCTACAAGCAGGGTAACTATGAGTTGGCAAGGAAAAAACTCTCCGAGTATCTGTGGCGGGACCCCAATCATGAGAATGCATGGCGTTACCTGGCGGAGATTTATGAAACAAAACGTCTGTGGCCTGATGCATCGTATGCCTGGCGTCATCTTGTCAGCCTGAATGTTCTCAACAACGATTATGTTGCGCGCTGTGTGAGGGCTACCTATCGGGCGCATAACTACAAGGGTCTGGATCGTTTTTTCAAGACGCTTCCCGAGGAAAAACGCAAGGAGTTTTCGGAGATATATGCACTGACGCAGTTTTGGGTGAAGCCAAATGATGAGGCGACGGAGAAAGCACTGGCAGCGATACCGAAGGACGGGGCGACTGCGCGCTTGATCCAGGCGATAACGAGCCAGGGACCTCTTTCAGAGTTTGAGGCCTTGGAGAACAATGAAGATCCCGTGATTCAGGTGGAGGCGTTGATTCAGGATGGCTATTTATCAGAGCAAAAGGAGAAGAATCTGGAACGTGCCGAGCAGGCGTTTCGAAAAGCGGTTTCCATCAACCCTGACCTGTGCCGCGCTGAACTGGCAAACTTCTTTTTCCGTCAAATACGCTACAAGGAGGCCAATGAAGTCTATAGGCGTATCCGCAATTCTATGATGTCGGATAACTGTTTTCTAAATTATGCGGAGGTGTTGTTCTATTTCAAGGATGAGGAGGCGCTTCATCATGTGGAAAGTGAGATTCCACGAAAAAACCGTTTTGCCGTTCCGTTGCGTGCCTATATCCAGAGTCTGAACGCCTATCTGCGCAAGGATTCCAAGACGATGGTGAAGAACTACAATGTGGCGCAGCAGAATCGGACCACCCCGATGGGGCTGCTTCTCAGCTATGCTGTAGCCGTGGAGGATGCGGACATCCCCCTGATGATGTCGGTGCTTGCGCACTGGCGGCGTTCCAAGTTATACAAGGAAAAGCTTCCTGAAATCCTTGTAAATGTGCGTGCGGTCATTGCAAAGGCCTTGAAGGAGAACAAGCTGGATGAGGCTTCCATGCTGGCGCAGCAATTTTTGCGGTATGAACCTCCTGAGCTGATATGCTGGAGGGCGGTTGTTCTGGAGCAGATGGCGCATAAGAGTCTGTCAATGAGTACGCTCCAGCAAGCCAGCAAGTTGTTTCCAAAGGAATTGTTCTTTCGTAATCTGGCATTGCGCCTTGCCCTTTCCAGGGGGAACCGTGAGGAGGCGCTTGCTCTATATGATCAAATGATTGAAATGAGCGATGACCCTGCACGCGACCGCTATAGCAAGGTACTATACCTGGAACGGGAAATGCAGTTGGATGAGGCTTTTCAGGAGATTCAGAAACTTTTGAAGACAGAACATTCCATGGCTTCGGGAAAGCACTGTCTGGCCTTTGGCATCCGCACGGGAAACAGCGAAGCCCTGCGATTGGCAAGCGAGTTCCCTGAACTGGCGCAAATAGCACGCTTTGAGACGGAACGCCGTTTTGGCAATCTGGAGACTGCCACGAAGATGCTTAAGGAGAACTTTCTAGAGGCGGGGCTTTCTGCAGAGAAAAGCGAAGACAGGGAGATTCTTCTTCCGCTGGGGATCTATCTGGCTCTGGTACGTGAATTCGAGCGAGCCAAGGCCATCTACAACGCCTTGCTGCCTTTCGGCGGGAAGGATGCCCTCATTGAACTCAATCTTTCGGAAATCTATTCCGCAGAGGGGGATGCAAAACAGGCATTGAAATATGCGGCTGATGCCTATAAGAAACTCCCTGAGTCGCTGCTTGTACAAACCGTCTATGGTCTGCGCTATGCGGAAATGGAGGACTACGAGCAAGCGGCTACCTACATTCCAGACGATACCATGGATGAGAATGCCAAGGCGGTGCTTCTGACCTGTCTGGAGAAGAACATCGAGATTGCCTTCACGCAGGGGCGCAATGCCACCTGCCGTACAATCATCAAGCGTCTTCAATCGCTTCAACCAGACAACCCATGCGCCAGGGAGTATCTGGAGAAGTTGGACGCGCCAGCCAAGCAGCCATAGTCAATGTGTAAATTGCTCCAAACAGACAGCTGGTGTACTATTCGTCAGAATCTTCGTGTCGTGAAGAGTAGTGCGGGCATCCTTTTATGTGCCATCCTTTTTGGCCTGGTCGAGTTTCTTCTATGGGGAAGGGCGCATTGGGAGGATGGGCTTCTGCTTTTGGCCCTGCTTTTGCTGGCCTCTTTCGATCAGTTCAAGATCAAGCTCTCCCACAATATAACCTTGCACGCACGCTTGTACAGCTGGGGGATTCTTTTGATTGCAGGGGGACTGATGCTGCTTGCGTCCTGCCATTCTTCGGAAGATGGTTCCCATGAACTAGGGCGGGCACTGTGTAAAAACGGTGCCTTTTTCTTGCTGGCACTTGCGATATCGATGCGTTTTGACGGTGTGAAAACGGCTCTTTCATTTCTGCCTCTTTATTTGCTTTCCATTGTCATTCTCCCCTTGTACGAGTATCTTCTGCTGGAGATCAGTTATCCGATGCGTCTGGTCTCGACAGCCGCCGCCTGCTATTTGCTACGAATCTGCGCCGTGACGGTGAGCTTTGAGGGAACCACCCTTTTCTGGAATGACCAGGCCATTTCCATTACCGATGCCTGCAGCGGTATCTCTCTTCTAAGCTTCATGTTTTTCCTGGAATATCTGATTGCGCGGAAAATCCAGGCCCCCTCTTGGAAAAAATGGTGTTGGAGCTCCATGGTACTGATTTGGATCATCCTCGCCAATGCCTTGCGTCAATTGCTGACATTTTTACTCTTTACGGTCATGGGGGAGAAGGTCCATGAACAGACGCCGCATTTCCTGCTTGGCTGCTTCTTCATCGTTGCTGCTTCGCTTCTGATATGGTTCAGTTCCTTCCTGTTCCAAATGGACTCACCAAAACAGGATGCGGCATGAAGAGAAGCCATTCTATTGTTTTACTATGTGCGTCGTTTCTGCCTTTTCTATTTGAACTGCCTTACTGTTTTCATGCGATGCGGATTTCTTCTGCGGAACGCTGGAACTGGGGCTTTGGGCTCTGGGCGATTCTGCTGGCCGCTCTCGCCGTCTTTTTTCGGTTGAAAACGTCGAGAACGCCAGCGAGGAAGAGGGACGCAGGAGAATCCAATTGCCAAACTGAGACTTGCAGACTTGATGAACATGCTCAGGATGCTGAAAAGGAACCTTCTGACGTACTCTGGCGTTTTGCCAGTCTAGTATTTCCTCTCTTTCTCTTGTTGTTCGGTTATGCGAGGCAAATCCATCTGGCCATACTTCTCGGGGGAATTAGCCTGCCATTTACTCTGGCAGGCTGTCTGTTCGGCTGGCGGAACATTCTGCTGCTATTGCCGAGTTGTTGCACGCTTGTGCTCTTCTGCCCCAGTGTTGGCATTCTGCTTTCCGCTCTACTCAATCTTGATGGTGTCCTGCTGAAGCTACTTTGTGCTCTTGGGTTTTTAGTATTGCTGCCTTGTCTGCTCTATTGCAAAAAGTCCAAAATAAACCTGGAGGCGTTTCTCTTCAGTGGAATTGCCCTGATTGTTGCGGCAGGGTATTGGATGCGTAGCGGAGCCGTGTCACGTCATCCAGCACTGCTGCCTGTTTTTGACGGCCTTGTCTCTCCCCATTTTCGTGGTGTCCAGGAGAGTGTTTCTGCAGCCGACAGGCAATTCTTTGGCGACAGTGACGTCAAGCGTTTCCTTTTCAACGACCAGAATGGCAACGCCATTCAGGTATTGGTTGTCAGCAGGATAGACAATGTCCACCAGGTCCATCCAACGGCCTACTGCCTGCGCGTTGGCGGCTTTCAAATGTTGCACGAGCACGCCTATCGTCTGCCGCAGGCAGGTGAGGCAGTTGAGGTACTGGAGACCCTTGGGGAACGCTCTGGCGAAAAACGCCTTTTCTGGCAGTGGTTCAGCAACTCCAGTTATTCAACATCTAATTTTATGCTTTTCCGTACTCTTTATTCTTCAGCAACTGACTGGAGCGTCTTTATCGTCGATATGCCCTTTGATGGCACCCAGGAAGAAGGGCAGGAGATTCTTTTCAGCCTCATTTCCGAGTTCACACCATAATGTGGCTTCTTGCCGCTTAATAGCGGCGGAGGACCTCCCTGGAAAAAAGGCGAATAACAAGGAAATTATATACTTGAGTTTCCTGATGACATTATCCCTCATCGGTCGATGGCCAAGATGCGCTTTGCCGCTTCGCTGCGCTACGCGGCAAGGCGCACGGGGACTGGGGTGGGCCTCTGACCGTGGGTTTCGCTTCGCCGCTGTCGCGGCTTCGCTCTACCCACGGCTATGCTCTTGCCGCCGCTTACGCGGCTCTTCTCTGTTGGTAAAGTCCAATCGGCAACTAAAGTATATAATTCCCAATAATAAGGCCTGCCTAAAAAGATTAAGGCAAAACTAATGCTTGGTTTGGGCTCTTTCACCATTTAAGTCCTATGTCACCCCCCTTAGGGAATAGGGCGATATTGAAAGATGGCTTGAATTCGTGAATAATTCTGCTAAATTAATGGCATGGACAAATTGGATTTTGTTTTAACTAATAAAAGGAGTTTTTGAATGACACTGAAGGATGCGGTGATTGGTCAGACGGTAAAGGTTGTCAAGTTGCAGTGCACGGGACCGTTCAAGCGTCGGATCATGGACATGGGCATCACAAAGGGTGTTGAGATAACCGTACGAAAGGTAGCGCCGCTGGGCGATCCTCTGGAATTGACGGTTCGCGGATACGAGCTTTCCATCAGGAAAGCCGAGGCGGAGGCCATCGAAGTCGAGGCATAATGGCAAGTTGACACTTGGAATTTCGAGACTATGGCTATAAAAATCGCATTGGCGGGGAATCCGAACTGCGGGAAGACGACGCTCTTCAATGATTTGACTGGCAGCAACCAGTATGTCGGCAATTGGCCAGGCGTAACGGTTGAGAAGAAGGATGGTCAGCTGAAGGGGCACAAGGATGTCATCATTCAGGATCTTCCAGGCATCTATTCGCTTTCGCCCTACACGCTGGAGGAAGTGGTATCGCGCCGCTACCTCGTCAACGACAAGCCCGATGCCATCATCAACATCATCGACGGCACGAACATCGAGCGCAACCTCTATCTGACGACGCAGTTGCTGGAGCTGAACATTCCGACGGTCGTGGCCATCAACATGATGGATCTGGTGGAGAAGAATGGGGACAAGATCAACCTCGACAAGCTGGCGGAAACTCTCGGTTGCACTGTGGTGCCCATCAGTGCACTCAACGGCAATGGTTGCCGTGAAATCGCGGAGAAGGCAATAGAGGCTGCTGAAGCCAAGAAGCACATCGAGTGTCCGCACGTCTTTTCAGGTTCTGTCGAGCATGCGCTTGCCCACATTGAGGAATCGATCGAAACGAAGGTGGACAAAGCGAAGCTGCGCTGGTATGTTGTCAAGGTCTTCGAGCGCGACGAGAAGATTTTGGAGGAACTGAAGCTGCCGTCGGAGCTGCTTGAACATCTGGATGAGCACATCAAGGACTGCGAGAAGGAGATGGACGATGATGCCGAAAGCATCATTACGGATCAGCGATATAGGTATATTCAAAAGGTGGTTGAGCAGACCGTCAAGAAAAAGGCGGCTCCTGGCAGCCTGACCTTTTCAGACAAGATTGACCTGATTGTCACGAACCGTGTTCTGGCGCTGCCCATCTTTGCAGTTGTCATCTGGTTCATGTACTGGGTTTCCGTCTCCACCATCGGTACTTGGATGACGGACTGGGCGAATGACGGTATGGCCTTTGTGCGCCTTGCTTTGGAGGCGATGCTGGACAAGTGCGGTGCCAGTGGTTTTATCAAGAGCCTGATTTTGGATGGCATCATCGACGGTGTCGGCACCGTGATTGGCTTTCTTCCACAGATTATGATTGTATTCCTTTTCCTGGCGTTTTTGGAGGACTGCGGGTACATGGCACGTGTGGCGTTCATTATGGACCGAATCTTCCGCCGTTTCGGCCTCTCTGGCAAGTCCTTTATTCCGATGCTGGTCGGTACGGGGTGCGGCGTGCCCGCCGTATTGGCGACGCGTACCATCCAGAACGAAAACGACCGCCGCATGACCATTATCCTGGCGACTTTCATTCCCTGCGGCGCCAAGCTGGCCATCATCGCGATGATGGTGGCGGCATTCTTTCCCGACAGCAATCTGATTGGCCCGAGCATGTATTTCGTCGGCATCGCCATCGTTATCTTGGGCGGACTGGCGCTGAAGAAGACGAAACTGTTTGCAGGGGAGAACTCACCCTTTGTGATGGAGCTCCCCGCCTATCACCTGCCCAGCCTCAAGAGCGTGCTCATCCATACCTGGGAGCGCGGCAAGGGCTATGTCATTAAGGCAGGCACCATCATTTTCTCTGCGTGCGTTGTCCTGTGGTTGCTGATGCACTTCGACTGGCACTTCAACCTGCTTGACCCCAAGAGCGCGGAAGGCTTGGAGCAGTGCATGCTGCACGACATCGGACAGTGCTTTGCTTGGATTTTCAAACCTCTGGGGTTTGGCTGCTGGCAGGCCACCGTTGCCTGTGCCTCCGCTGAAATCGCCAAGGAGCAGGCGACTGCCACGCTGGCACTGCTCTCGCCCGATGTGGCGGGTGGTACGATCAAGGGTATCCAAATGCTTTTCGCCGACATGGTGCCTGCTTCTATTGCGGAACCGACCATGCGCGAGATTTATGCCAAGGTCATTGCGTTCAGCTTCATGGTCTGCAATCTCTTCTTCCCACCTTGTCTGGGGGCCATTGCGGCCACCTGGAGCGAGATGGGGAGCGCGAAATGGGGGTGTATCGCCATTGGCTTCCAACTGCTTGTCGGCTATTCTTTAGCGCTGGTTTGTTTCCGACTTGGTGTTCTCATCTATGCGGGCGCATCCTTTGGTATTGGCCAGGTTGCTGCCATCCTCATCATTCTGGCAGTTCTGTACGCCGTATTCCGTCCTTCGCCAAAGATAAGGGTGTAGCCAGTGGGGTGCGCTTTGCGCTCCCCTGAAGTTTGAAATTACCTCAGCATCTAAAGTCAACAGGGAGTTTTGTTTATGATAGCGAACATCATCATCGGTCTAATCATCGTCTGCCTGTTTGTACTGGCTGTCCGTTATGCTTTGAAAAAGCATCACTGTGATGGTTGCTGCAACTGTGGTTGTGGGAGTCGCTGTTGCGACGGCAAAAAGGTTGAAAAAAACAAAACAGTTGTTTGACAAATCATAGTGGCTGTATATAGTAACAGTAAAACATTTTTGGCATGAAGCCAAAAGGGGAGCGCTGAAGCGTTGTTTTGGAGAACAATACCTTAATTGGACAAGTATGTGAGTGCCTGTCCTGAATAAACTAAGGAGACAATTATGGCCTGTTTTGTAGTTCCAGTTGCGGAAGCTGTTGTGACAACTATCGCTTCGAAGGTGATCGCTTCCCGTGAACCCAAAGAGGACAACGGCAAAATCAAATTCTCCACCAAGCTTGGCTGGTTGAACAAACTTCTGTGGGGCGGCTCTGCTCTGCTTGCGTTTGAGCATGTTTGGCATGGTGAAGTCATTCCCACCTTCCCCTTCCTGACGGCGGTGAAGGATGGCGAGACCTCGGAAATGCTTCGTGAAATGGCCACCAATGGCGTGGGTATGGCCCTGTTGGTGACATTGATTTGGGGTGTCATGCTGGCTGTTACCCATATGAAGGAAAAGGCTCAGGAAACGCCCCAGCTTGCCAAAGAGAACTGAAGTAGTCTTGTTCTCACTGTAACCTCTAAACCAGCTAGTAAACGACAGCGCAAAACCAGAAGGCTCTTGTAGCTGTTCTTTCCTTTATTGTGCCTGAGGCACGGATGGTTGCCATTTAGTGTTTTTGCTGGCTCGAGGGTGGTGTGTGCCTGTTTTTTCTCTGTTAAAGGGTACTTTGTGCCTATAAGGGGTATTTTGTGCCTGAAACTATGCTTTTTTCAAGGAGTTTGAATATGACATTGTTGTTGACTGCTTTTGCCGCCATTCTTTCCACCATTGCCTGGTATGTCATTGGAAGCAGGCGGAAGTTGATGATTGGTACGCTGTGCTGGATGTTCTGGGGGGCTTCCCTGATGTGGCTGGTCGATGCCATCGCCGAATACATGGAAGTCGGTGCTGAATACTTTACCCCTTCGGCGCACGACATGCTGAACGACGCATTTCTGGGGGCGACTGTGATTGCCCTTGCGATGGTCATCTGGCTGGTTGTTTTGCTTTGCAAAGACCCCGAGGGTGTTGTCAAAGCCGCTTTGGGCAAGAAACAGTAACCATTACGAGGGGAGAAAATGAAACTGAACAATCTTGCTATATGTGTATTGAGTGGGATGTTGCTGGCTGGCACTGTAATGGCGCAGGACGCGGAGGAGGCCGAGGAGCGTCCAGCGTGGCTACCATCCCTGGAGCTGAGCCTTGACCGCACCTCACGTTACATGTCCGAGGGAAATGTTGGTAATCCCGACCCCATCGACACTCTCAGCCTGACAGCTGAATGGGGCATCACGGATGAGTTCTCCTTCCACATCGGCGGCGTCGCCATCTACGACGAAACGAATGCCTGCGACCACGATGACAACGTCGAGGAGTGGGACTGGCTGGCTGGCGTGACCTTCACACTGCCTGGCGGCATTGAGGTCAATATCGACTACATCTACTACAACTACCCCTGGGACGAGCACAAGCACAACGTTGACACCAAGGAGTACGAGATCGACGTTACGGCGACAGAGTTGCTCCTCAGCCCTGGAATCGTCTTCGTACACGACTTCGAGAACGACACCATCAAGGCGAACGTGAATGTCACCTACGTGCAGGCGCTGGAGTTCATCTCCGAGAAGCTTGGCTTCGAGTGCCCCGTCGAACTCTGGGCGGGCAACCACCAATATACGGGATGCACGCACCACACTGCCGTCTATAGTGTCTGTGTTCAGCCCACGCTGCTCTATGAAATCAACGAAAACTTCTCCGTTGGCACCTACCTCCAGATGGGGTGGGCCATTGATGGTGGCGTTCGCCGTGATTGGAGAGAGGACGAAAACAACAGCGCCTTCAACATCTGTTGGGGACTGAACCTCACAGCCACATTCTAAGTATCTTTTTATCGTAAAACGAGGCGCCTGATCAGTATTGATGAGGCGCCTTGTTTTTAATACTCTGTTCCTGGTAAGTTAGTTAAGCATTGTTTTTTTGTTGCATTGTTGGTTAATAAGTTGCAGATGCGCAACATATGTAATGCTGTCTTTCCCGTAGCCAATGAATTGCGCGTGGTAGTAGATGACGAGGGTTTCTGTCTTGGTGGCGACACGTTTGACATGCATGTTGAACTCGTCGATTTCAGCGTTGAGGGCATCGCATTTTGCAGGAGTGTACTTTTTACTCAAAGTCGAAGATAAAAGAGCTGAAGGATTCGGTTTCAGAGAAACCTTTTTGGCAGGGGGACCAGGTGGAGTATTCGGTTTCTGGCTTGAGCCTGGCGCGGCAGAGGTTTGCCTTGACGACAACGGGTGTCCGCTGCATGTCGAAGCCGAGGTCATTGACGGGGACGGCGAGGAAGAGCATCCACCCCTTGCCTGGAACGGTCGTCGCCTTGCAGATGATTCCCTCTGGAGCGGCTTCAATGCCACCGAGAAAGAGGGCGGTCTTGCCTGAAGCGTCGGCTAGAACCTGGTAGAGCTTTTTGTCGGGGCGAACGATGTGCAGTTCAATGCGTTCATTGCGCCACGGGGCAGCATCCTTGCATTCGGGGGCGCGCCCTGGCTCTGCGGCCTCTACGGCAAGGTAGATGTACTCGTAGTCGTGGGCAAGCCATGCACGGGTGGCAGAACGAATGAGCGCGGCGGGGTCAGTGCCAAGGGGCTGGAGGCGTTCAAACGGACTCCACTTCTGCCATTCGGCGGCATTGAGCGTTCCCGTCAAGGAGGCTGGCTTTTGGGTGAGGCGCTTG
The DNA here is from genome assembly GCA_017535315.1 of Victivallales bacterium. GTDB lineage: Bacteria > Verrucomicrobiota > Lentisphaeria > Oligosphaerales > Oligosphaeraceae > RGIG3456. The sequence continues at coordinate 53,290 of JAFXUD010000067.1, forward strand.
GAGCGTAGTGCATTTGGCATGGTGCGGGCACCTGCGGCTATAGGCTGTTCAGGCATCAGGAAGTCACTGGCCTCTTTGTCGTTGAAGCCAAGGATGCTCACCGCAAGGCGGCGGTTAGGCAGGATGCGTGCTGTGCCGATGGAGAAGAAGAGCGTACCATCCCAATCCTTTGGGGCCAGCGGTTCAAGATCCAGGGAGAAGACACGTTCGGCTGGGCCGTCGATGAACTCGCCCAGCTCAAGGACGGCATCGGGCTTGCCGCCACTTCCCCAGTGCGGTGGGTCTGGATTGGCGTATTGCGTATGGTAAAGACCTGTGGAGATGGCGACGCGCTTTGCGTATTTGCCATTGACACGGAAATCCAGAACGAAGCCTGTGAAATTGGTCTCGGGGTGCGGGGCTCCTTTGCGGACATGCCGAAGCGCGATGGATTGAGGCTCAAGGAAAGTGTGCTGGAAACGGAGGCGGATTTGACGTGCGCCATTCAGTTCCAGTCCCGCGAAGGCGCGCTGGGCAAGGTTTGCACCTCCGTCGCGGCGGGTGGTGCCCGCCAGAAGAGTCAGTTGCTCTGGATTCGCTTCTGCAACGGAGGGCAAAAGGTTGCGCTGGAGACCGACGACATCCTCGAAGCGGCCAATCCATTCTGCTTTTCGGGTGACAGTCACATCACCATGTTTGACCGAAACCTCTTCCTGTGTTGTGGTTTCGGGATGGAAATAGAAGGAGTACATGGGAACATTGGAGCCTTTTCCGCCACCGAGCGTGAAATCGCGTGCTTCTGAACTTCCCGCAAAGCGCAGTTTATAGGCTCCGTTCTCACGTTGTGGCGGCAACTTGATGGGGGATGTTCCTGTGCAGATGGTGCGCCCGTGGTGGTCGATGGCGAGAAGGGTGCCGTCTGGACCAGCGGAGAGAAGGCCATTGGCAATGATCGGCTGGTCGGGGCCTCCATTTTGAGGGGGGACTGCTGACTTCTCTACCCATTGGAGGTGGTGGGTTCCTGCGGGGAGGGAGACAAGCGTGCCGATGACGCCGCCAATGTCAATCGGGCGTACTTTGGCGGGGGTGCCATTTGTGGTGACATCGGTAAAGGAGTGTTCGCGGTCGATGAGAAGAATCTCCGACGGGCGTTCGAGAGTAGCCGTCTTCCCGTTGATTCGTGCATTCTTGACGGCTGTGTAGAAGTAGTTTTTGGGGAGGCCATCCACCGTTCTGATGGAGGCGGGGCCTGGTGCAAAGAGGAACTGTACCATCGCATTCGGGGCAAGTTGCTCAAGTACCTGTTTGAACTCGCCGACAGCTGGACCGCTGTAGGCAAGTTCGGGAACCATCATGGCATTGCCGTCATCCCATCCATATGTACGCCAGTTCTCTTTGAGTTCACGGTCGGCTAGGCAATAGTTTCGCTTGGAGGCGGTGTCGTAGCGCGGTGTGAGACGCCATACGTTGATGCGGGTGTCGGGGGCATAGCCGAGGCTGCCCAGGTCGATGGTGACAGGGATGTCCTGCGGATTGGCGGCGCGGGAGATGTAGCTGACAAGACGCTCGTTGGAGGATGGACGTTCCATGGTGTGCGATTCGACCTCAATGGAAAAGTCCTGCATCCAGTCGGGGGAGTGCCTGATGCGCATGGGGAGGAGGTTGCCTGTCTCATATTCTGCGCGCATGGGGGGGATGGTTGCAGAATAGACCATGGGAGCTGGAATCCATCCCAGTGCCAGGAAGCGGTTGACATAGTCCGTTTTAGCACTCCAATAGAGCGGAACGGCGCGGTTGCCTGGCTTGAGGCGGTTCATCATGCCGATGCCCCAGGCAACTCCCACCCAGTCGCGCCAGCGGTCGGAAGCCATTTCATGGGGGGATTCCATGTAGTTCAAGTCGGCATAGGGATTTCCCGAACCGTTGAAGAAGAGCAGGAGGTTTTCCTTTGAAGCACGTTCCTTGAGAGCCTTCCAGAAGAGGACGGTGTGGTCGTCGCGCGTCAGGGCGAGGCGTTGCCAGTCAATGGTGTTGGTCATCTGCGCTTCGTCAAGGTAGATGGAACGCTGCCCTGTGATGTGGGTATATTCAAACAACGTGTCGATGAGGAACTGGCGGCACTCGGGGTAGTTGAACATGGTTTGGTAGTTGCCGCGAAGCCCAGGGAAAAGGGAATCGGTCTTGCCCGCACGGTCAAGAGGACGGAACCAGCTGGGGTGCTCTGCAACAACTGGCGCGTCCTGGGTGGCAGAAATGACGATATGGTAGGTGGATGGATAGGCACGTGGAGTAATGGAGCGCTGAAGGGCAAAGTAGTCAAGAACCTCCTGCGGGGTGATGGCGCCGCCTTGTGCCATCGGGAGAAATGAACGCCCTTGGATGCGGTAGTCTGTCCAGACGGAGAAAGTGGTGGTCAGTCCCAAGAAAATACCATCATCGATCATCTCGGAGAGCCAGCGTATGTAGTCCAGGACATCGTAACTGCCGTTCATGAAAACATCATTCAACCAGGCGGGGCCTTTGAGGATGGAGTTGATTTCGTTCATCACCTCGCCGTCCTTGGCGAAGATCTCCTCAAAGAATGTGTAGGGGTCGCCTGGGAAAGGGCGCAGGAAGTCTGTGACGGAGATATCTTCCCCTGGTTTCAGGTCGAGGGTGCCAAGCCCCATGCGGTAGCCGTCGGGGAGATACCAGAGGCGGTCGGCATACTCGCGATAGTGGCCGATTGTGGAGTGGAACCAGGGGAGGACCACTGTGTCGTTGATCTTGACGCGGTAGTGGCAAAGGTTGGGTGCCTTGCCGTCAGGGTGGACGAAGACCATTCCCTTGCTGCTCTGGCGGTATTCGTTGACTGGACGTGGCTTGTCAACCTTCGGGAAGGGCTTGTATGGACCGATGTAGCCTGCTCCCAAGTGCCAGAGATTCTGACGAAACGTCTCAGGAAAGTGTAGTTCGGTGAAGGTAAGGAGGAAAGCGATGCTCTGACCGTTGTTGTGGTAGGTGATAGTACGGCGCAGTCCGCCATTGTAGGGGAAATAGCGTTTGGTGACGATGATGTTTGGGAGTTTCGGGTTGGTACAGGCAAAGACAAGCGAACCGTTTTGGTTGGCTGTTTTTATCACGCTGTCGCTGCTCTCGTATGCGGTGACGTCGCCTCCTGGAGTCATAAGAAGATAGTGGTTTTCGGTGGAGGTGACAAGTGGTTCTCCAGATGGAAGCGATGCTATGGATACGATGCCGCCCGTCTTCTCGTTGAGCGTGTAAATCGCATCTGATGTACGAAAATCTGCGGCATTGAGGAGGAATGAGACGCAAATAAAGGTTATAAGGAGTTTTTTCATGGTGTTATAGAGGTGGCTATTCTGCCTTGTGGTTTAAGCCCAACAAGTTTATTATATCTTATTCCAGGCGATACTCAAACCAGTTCCTTCACTTTTTATTTTTCTGTCCAGATTGTTTTTTTTTGAACTGCTGGTATATTTGTTCCAATTACTTCAATATAACAAGCAACGTTTTTTGATAGGCCTTAATCGAACCACCATGAACCGATACAATCTCTTTTTCACGTTGTTGCTGGCGGTCTCCGCCGTTTTGTTTACCTTAGGCGTCATCAAGAAGGTGCGTCATACGCAGGCAAAATCTGCAGGCGGGCAGCATTCCGTCATTGCCGTCATCCCCAAAGGCACCATCAACATGTGGTGGGATGTCGTGCGCCAGGGAGCAGTGAAGGCAGGGGAAAAGTATGGTGTAGAAATCCGCTGGAATGGCCCTGAGGTTGAGACCGACCGCGAGAAGCAGATTCAGGCGGTGCGCGATGCCCTCGTGCAGAACGTCGATGCCGTTGTACTCGGCCCCAATGACTTCAAGGCACTGGTGCGCCCCATCGAGGAGGTCCACGAAAAGGGCATCCCCTGCGTCATCATCGACTCCGCCGCAGACACCAATATCTATGACGCTTTTGCCGCCACCGACAACATTGCAGGCGGCGCCGATGCTGCGCGCCTGCTTGGCAAGGCTATGGGGGGCAAGGGCAACGTTCTGCTGGTCAAGTATGTCCCCAACTCTGCATCCACCGATGGACGCGCCCAGGGCTTCCGCGAAACCATCCAGAAGGAGTTCCCAGGTATCACCATCCTCGCCGAGGACTACACGGACGGCACGGTGGAGGGCGCGCGCCAGAAGGCCAGCGATCTGCTGACGCGTTTTCCAAACACGAACGGCCTTTTTGCGGTCAATCAGCCCAGTGCAGTGGGTGCCTACAAGGCCATCCAGGCGCATGGACAGGCGGGCAAGATTAAGTATGTCGGCTTTGACTCGGACTCCCTGCTGGTGCAGGCTATCGAAGACGGTTCCTGTGTAGGCCTTATCGTGCAGGACCCGCTTCAGATTGGCTACATTGGCGTGGAGACGGCGGTGAAGCTGCTCCGTGGCGAAAAGCCGCCGCGCGACATCCCCGTGCCCAGCATGGTCGTCACCATCGACAATCTGGCAGAGAAAAAGAAAACCCATGCTGCAGCCCTCGGACTCTAGTACCTATTTGCCACTATGTCACAGAATACACCAGATTATCTCCTCCAGATGGAGGGCATTACGAAACGCTTTGGCCCCGTCACCGCCTTGAGCAACGTGACCTTCTCAGTGCGCAGAGGGACGGTCTGCGCCCTCTGCGGCGAAAATGGCGCAGGAAAATCGACGCTGATGAAGGTGCTGGCTGGTGTCCATCGTCCTGATAGCGGACGCATCCTCCTGGATGGCAAGGAGATGGTTTTTGCGGGACCGAAAGACGCTCTGGCGGCGGGTATCTCCATGCTCTACCAGGAGGTGGAACTGGCTGGCCACTTGACCGTCTATGAAAACCTCTTTCTTGGACGTGAAATCCTGCGCGGCGGTCTTTTCAAGTGCATCGACAGCGATGCGGAGATTCGGCAGGTGCAGGAACTCATTGCGAAGAACCACTTCCAGCTCGATCCGCTGGCCACCGTGGCGGAGCTTTCGCCAGGTCAGTGCCAGCTCGTCGAACTGCTGAAGGCGATGCTCTCGGGCGCACGGCTGATTGTGATGGACGAGCCGACCTCCTCCCTCTCCGAGGGCGAAGCCGCCACCCTCTTTCAAATCATCCACCAGCTCAAGGCACAGGGCATCACCATCATCTACATCTCCCACCGCCTTGAAGAGGTGCTTGCCCTTGCGGACGATATCTGCGTGCTGCGCGATGGCGCGGTGGTATTCGGGGCTCCCGCTTCCGAACTCACCGTGGATACATTGGTGCGCCAGATGGTCGGTCGCGAACTATCGCAATATTATCCGCCACGTTCCTCCAAGCCAGGCGAAGTGCTCTTCGAGGCACGTAACTTGACCACCGCTCGCATCTACGACGTCTCCTTCCAGGTGCGCGCTGGCGAAATCGTGGGCATGGCGGGGCTGGTTGGCGCGGGCCGCAGCGAGACCGCCCAGGCGATTTTCGGCATCGACCCGCTCATTTCAGGAGAATGTCTGCTGGACGGCAAAAAGGTTACCGTGCGCCGTCCCACCGAGGCGATTGCGGCGGGCATCGGCTTCTTGACAGAAGACCGCAAGCGCACGGGGCTCTGCACGGAACTGCCTTGCAGCTGGAACATCACCCTGCCCAATTACGAACGCCTCGGGATGGGGCATATCCTCTCACTGCCACGCGAACGCGAGGAATGCCTCGCACTTGGCGAGAAGATGCACCTGAAGTGGCGCCAGCCAGAAGACCCCGCTTCCTCGCTTTCTGGTGGAAATCAGCAGAAGCTGCTGGTTTCGCGATGGCTACAGGCCGATTCGAAGTTCCTCATTGTGGATGAACCCACGCGCGGCATCGATGTTGGTGCAAAGGCCGAAATCTACGCGCTGCTTAATGACCTCGCCGCCGCAGGCAAGGCTATCCTGCTGATTTCCTCTGAACTACCTGAGATTCTCGGGATGTGCGACCGCGTGCTCGTCATGCGCGAAGGCCGCCTCACCGCCGACCTCAAAGCCTCCGAAACCACCGCCGAAGAAATCATGCACAAGGCCGCTGTATAAAAGCTAGAGCTTCTAGAGCTTCTAGAGATTCCACGTTTATTCTCCCAAAAGCATTTTCCCACCATGAACAAGCTTGCCAAACAACTGCTACCGTTTTCATCGTTGCTCTTCATCATATCGTTGTGGACGTTTCTGGAGCCAGACACCTTCCTGACCTTCCAGAACTTCAAGAACGTCCTGAGCAGTACGGCTGCGAACGGCATCATCGCCGCAGGAATGACCTTTGTGATCATCACGGCGGGCATCGACCTCTCGGTGGGTTCGATGTTGGCCATGTGCGGCATCCTCGGCTCTATTGTGATGCTGGTGCTTTCTGGCGCGGGCTGGACGCAGATTTCAGGCGGCGCAGCGGTGCAGATGGGAGGCTTCGCCATGTTGGTCGGCACACTGGCGGGCATGGCGGTCGGCGCGTTGTGCGGCTTCCTGAACGGTGCTCTCGTCACACGCCTCAAGTTGGCACCCTTCATCGTGACGCTCGGCTCGATGAGCATCTTCCGCGGCGTCTCCCACATCATCAACTCCAGCCGCCCCATCTCCGTTTCCGCCTACAGTTGGCTGGACACGGGCAGCATCCTGGGCATCCCCGCCTCCGTCGTCATCTTCGCGCTCGTGCTCGTGGCTATGGGCTATGTCCTGAAATACACGCCCTTCGGACGCTACACGTATGCCATCGGCTCCAACCCGCAGACCGCCTATCACGCGGGCGTGGACGTCGATAAGACGCTCGTTTGGATTTACACCATCCTCGGTGCGCTGGTGGGCCTTGCCGCGATGATTATGACCTCCCGTGCTTCCAGCGCACAGCCTTCGGCGGGCCTCTCGCTGGAGCTGGATGTCATCGCGGCGGTCATCATCGGCGGCTGCTCGCCAAGCGGCGGCAAGGGCACGATGCTTGGCACCCTCATCGGCTGCCTGCTCATCAGTTTCCTGCGCAACGGCCTCACCCTCTTGGGCGTGGTCGCGCAAATCCAGCTTGTCGCCGTTGGCCTGATCATCATCATCGCCGTCACCAGCGACCGCCTCGCTGCCAAGAAGAACTGACAACCTTTATTCCCCTTGTTTCACAGATGTTAGATTGCCTCTATGAAGGAAAACTCGTGGACGGACGCAGCGTGCGCATAACCCGCATCGTCACACCCGAGTCCAATGTACCATCCCGTGCCATCCGCTATCTCATGGGCTCATTAAGTTATGAGAAGTACCGCCAGTATGTAAAAGACCAGGCCTACTGGCGCCTATACTACAGGGAGGCGCTGGACGGCCATACCGCCGACTATGTTACCGACTACCTCTATTTGGCCGAGGTGGATGGACAGTTTGCCGCACGCCTTTGGTTTGCCTACAACAAGCACTCTGGCTTCGGCAACTTCGGCAACGTCTATACGGAGGCTGAGTTCAGGCGGTTAGGCCTAATGACCATGCTTCTGAAACCCTGCGCCGAAGACTTTCACGCCAGCGGCGCCAAGATGCTCTGCTGCGCAACTGGAAATGTGTTTGCTGCAAACAGCTACCGCAAGGTTGGCTTCAAGACCATCTACGGCGGCGAGACGGGGCCCATGACCATCACCAAGGTGGATTTCTTCGAGGAGGACGCCAAGGCCTTCCCTGGCAACGAGCCGCTCACCATCAGGCCTGGCACTCCTGGCGACCAGTTCGATATTGACAAGTTCCTCGCCTACTCGAAGGCCATGTACGGCTTCCGTCGCTGCCATCACGTTGGCCTCTCCACGCACGTCTCCGATTATCGCATCGCCTTTCAGGAGCATCTCTCTGGCAATGGCCCCATCAATGTGGCCGTCACCCCGTCGGGCTATGTCGTGGGCTTCGCATATGCGCTGAACTATTATGGCGAAACCGTCATGGATTTCACCACCCATCCCCTCTACACGGAGAACGCCGCCGAACTCCTCAAGCGCACTGTAGCAGAGTTCGAGGGACAGCAACAGCCCTTGCTCTATATCCATATCGATGACACGGAACGCCACGTCCTCGCCCTCAAGGCTGGCTTCTCCAATGTTGCAATCGTGCCTGGAAGATATGTTGTTTATTCTCTTGCAGAAAAGAAATAAAGCACTTTATCCTTTCTCTTTGAGGACATAACGTTTTTAGGAAACGGACAATGCAAACAAAACGAGTGGCTGTCATAACAGGTGCGGGTGGTGGCATAGGCCTGGCGGTCTGCCGACGCCTGGCAAAGGATGGTTTTTTCGTCGTCGTGACGGATGTGACGCGAGAGCGTGCCGCGACTGTTGCCGACGAATTGGTCAGCGCGGGGTATGATGCGCTTGCCGTCGCTCTTGATGTCTGTCAAGACGAGGCGGAGGTGACCTCTGTCTTCGCTGATATTTTCCAGCGTACAGGACGGATTGACCTCCTTGTGAACAATGCTGGAGGCAGCGCGCAGCTCATTGACAAGCGGACGGATTTCGTCCAGTCCGAGGAAAGCACGTGGCAATTCGTATTCAACCTTAATTTGCTGGGCACGATGCGCTGTGTCCGTGCCGTGCTGGGCTACATGATGGCGGCTGGCTATGGGCGCATCATCAACACTGCCTCCATTGCAGGTAGGTGCGGCCTGCCTGGCTGGGCAGATTATTCGGCGGCAAAGGCGGGCATCATCGGCTTTACGAGAACGCTTGCCATGGAGGTCGGCCAGTGCGGCATCACCGTCAACAGCATCTCGCCTGGCCTCATCGAGCGGATGCGTCCTGGAGAGGACGGCAAACTTCCGCAGGACTGCCAACGAAAAACAACGCACGGCAACTGGCTGGGGCACACGGGAACACCGCAGGACGTTGCCGCGCTTATTGCGTTCCTCGCTTCCGAGGAGGCTGGCTACATCACGGGCGAGGATTTTCTCATCGATGGTGGACGCGCTCTTGGTCCGACATCACAGGCTGGACGACAGGATTTATTCAAAACGCAGGATGGAGAAAACAAACTATGAAGCGGATTGGCATTGTCTATGATACCAGTATTCCTGGACGTGGAGGACATGGCACGCATTTTGCGTTCAAGGGGCTGCCAGATGTCGAAATCGCTGCACTGGCGGATTCAAATACCCAGAACCTTGCGGAGCGCATGGGCAAGTTGGATGCGAAACGCCATTATGCCACTTGGCAGGAGATGCTTGACAAAGAACCGCTTGACATCATCGACGTCTGTTCGCGTCTGCCTGGGGACCATTTTGAGGTGATTTGCGTGGCGTTACGTAGAGGCATCAGCGTTCTCTGCGAAAAGCCACTGGTCTCCACCTTGGAGGAGGCCGATGAAATCGTGCGTCTCGTCCGCGAGAATAACTGCCGCGTCTGCGTGGCGCATCTTGCGCGCTATGCCCTTGTCTTTAGGACGATGAAGACATTGATTCAGCAAGGGAAGATCGGGCGTCCGCTGACCTTCTACGGGCGCGGCAAGGAGGATGGCCGCGGCGGTGGCGAAGACCTGCTCGTGCTGGGTACGCATATCCTTGACGTCGGTTGTTTCCTTTTTGGGCACCCGACCTCCGTCTATGCGGAAATCACGCAGAATGGCGCTCCTCTCGCCAGGACTGACCGCATCAAGACAACAGAGCCGCTGGGCATTGTGGCGGGAACCGATTTGTTCAGCACCTTTGCTTTCGCCGATGGCGTGCGTGGATTCTTTGAATCGCGGCGGGGACTCTACAAGGGAACTGTCCGCATGGGCGTGACGGTTGCGGGCACAGAAGGTTGCCTGAGCATGAGATATGACGATTGCCGCGACTTGCGCTTCACGCCATCCCCCTATCCGCCCGAAGACGAGGCGCACTATGAAATCATCCCCTTGACGGAGACACGCGAGATTCCCAATGCCGTGCCGCTGGATTTCAGTCAGATGCCTGGCGGGGGCGTTAACAGGTACTTCACCATCAACAACCGCTTCGCTGCATATGATTTGATTCAGGCGATGGACGATGGGCGCGAACCCGTCGCAAGCGCTGCCGAGGCTGCCGTCACCATGGAGCTTATCAACGGCATGTACGAGTCCGAGTTCAGGCACGAGCGCATCCAGCTGCCGTTGATGGAGAGATGCACGCCTTTTAGGTGAGTTGAGTGTTTTTTACTTTCGCAAGTATTTTGTGCTTCGTCCTTTTCCGATGGTGATGATTTGTCCTGCACGGTGGAGCCTTCCCAGGACGACCTCCACAGTAGTGGGGCTGACATCGGGAAGGATGCGACAGATATCGGCTTTTGAGAGCGGGGTGAGGGCATTCAAGATAGTGGCTTCGATGCGTCCTTTTTTGGTAATGCGCGAGGAGTTCACGACGGCAAAGCGCTTGTCTAGTTCGGTATAGCATGCATAAAGGGTCATGATGAAGTTCATCATAAAGGGGAAGTATCGGCAGAGATTTGTATGCCAGTTTTCCGAGGAATCCTTCAACGCCTGATAATACTCAACTTTATGGTTGCAAATCTGGTTTTCAAAAGAGATGTATTTGCCCGCATCAAAACCATTTCTGTAAAGAAGCAGAAGGGAGAGCAGCCGCGAAATACGTCCATTTCCATCGGCAAACGGATGTACGCAGAGAAAATCCAGAATGACGCAGGGAATGAGCAACAGTTTGTTGATGGATGCATTGTCGCGGGCAATTTGGTAGGCAAGAGTTAGTTGTTCCATAGCTTTGGGCGTATCGGCAGCCGAAACAGGGATGAATCTGACGACATTCCTTCCATCGGCCATTCTTTCCGCAATCACATTGTCATCCTGCTTGTAAGCTCCAGTTGATGCAGGGTCAAGCAGACGCATCATCTGTGCATGAAAAAGCTGGATGTCCTTTTCGCTGAAATCATGTTGTCGCCAATTAGAGTGGACCTCATTGAGGACATCCCTGTAGCCTGCGATTTCCGCTTCCGTGTGATTGAGAGGGGTGCTGCCGTATTGAACTATCTCATGGATGCGCTTGTCTGTCGTGACAATTCCCTCAATGGCATTAGATGCCTTGACGGACTCCACCTTGGCGATTGTCTCTAAACTCTGGAAAATCTCCTTGTGGACTTTCTGGCGTTCATTCGCGACCAAACGCAGGACGTTGATGTTCGATGCCAGATTCACGATTTGGACTGGTAGGAACGTATCCTGTAGGAAATCGTAATTGAATATGTGCATATCAACCTCCATTTTTTTGCATATAATATAGCATATTTATATGCAGAAACAAATCGGTATATGCATATTTTTATAGTGAGTCATATGCAAAAAAAACACCCTGCACGTTGACGTGCAGGGTGAAGAAATATGGGAGTAGTCAGGCGCGTAGCCCAACTGACGGGGGCCTACCCCCCAGTAGCAATGGCACTGGGGAGCTAGCGTGGTTTTTCCAACGGCGAGAGTGCCGTCGCTTACCCCTGTCACTTCACGATAGCAGTGATTCCGAGGAGGACGGGGGCGGACTTGTCCTTATTGGATACGAAGTCGATGTAGTCGATTGGGACCTCAGGCTTGGGGTTCGTCCAGCGGAAGGTTTCGAGTGTGAGGACGGCTCCTGCCTTGGTCTTGCTGTTCCAGGCGGGCTGGCAGTTGGGCGAGTTGATCTGCGCGTTCCAATGGTCGATGTTGTTTTCCCACTTGAGAGGAATGTGCGCGGTGGTTTCATCTACATAGTGGATGATATAGGCACCGAGACGTTTGGGCTTCACGTTGGAACGATCGTACATGGCGCGCTGGAGCTTTTGGGGGCGCGTGGCTGTGTGGAGGAAGGCGAGCTCCTTGGCCTTGCCGCCGACAGGGATGTTCCAGACGCTGTCAGGGTAGTTCTTGAAACCCTGTGTGCCACCTTCGGTCGCAATGGCGGAGTAGGCACCTTCGTTGATGTAATATGGGATGCCGTTGAACCAGTTCAGCCCCTTTGGAACGGCGGATGCGTCATTGTCTGGGTCAAGTCCCATCCAGGGGGAGTTGGAGGCCCCTGAAAGGGACATGTTGCACTTGTCGGCCAGGCTGATGGTTTTGAACTGCTTGGGGCGCGAAGGCGTGATGCCGTCGAAAACCCGCTTGAAGACCTGGTCGGGCTTGTAGGCGAGCAGGTCGAGTGAGGAGTCGTCCTGCTTCCAGGTGCGGTCCGCGCAGAGGGCGACAGAGGCCATCAGGTGGAATCTCTGGCGGATGGCGGCGATGTTGATCCAGGTGGTGCCGCCGTAGCCGAGGACGTTCTGCTTAAAGGTTTCGTCGATGAAGGGCTTGACGTTGTCGGCGAAGAACCAGCCGCAGGTCATCACTTCGAAGCCGTTGTCCTTGAAGAACTTGACGGATGGGAAGTCGGTGGTTTCCGTGTAGTGCCAGTCGAAGATGATGATGTCGCGCGGGATTTTCGGGAGCCCCTCGACCGTGTTGTAGGGGGCCTTTCCGCCGTTGCGTTCCTTCTCGAATTGGTCGCACCACATGCACATGCGGAGCCCTTTGGAGGTCACGAACTTATGGAGGCGGAGAACCTCGTCTGCATAGAAATCGGCTCCGCTGATACCTTTGCAGCGCTCGCAGACGGCGATGGGCTCGAAGGTGCTTTCATCCATGCCGACATGGTACCACTTCGCATTGGGGTAGCATTCGAGGTGCTCCTCAATCATGTCAAAGACGTACTTGTGGATTTCGGGATGGTTCGGGCAGTAGTTCCAGTATTTGTGGCGGGCGTTTGGGGCAGGTGTCTGATATTCGGCCATGTGGCGGAACTCGGGGCGGGCTGTGAAGTAGGAGAAGTGTGAGAGGCACTGCGTCATGGGGATAACGTCCATGCCATAGAGGTCCATGCGGGCGGCCATTTGCTTGTGCTCATCCTTGGTGGGTGCGCCCTTTGCGCCCCAGTTGGGGTTGCGCTCGTAAGTGAAGCGGCTGTCAATCTGGATGGAGAACCAATTGTATTTGAAGGCGGCAAGGGTGTCGATGAAGCGCATGGCGACGGGCACGTCGGCACTAGTGGCGGGGCCTGTGCTGTGCCATCCGCGGTACTTCATGTTCGGCCAGTCCTGGATTTCACCTGCGAGGAAGGCGAGGTCGCCGTTGTCGTCGTAGGTCATCAACTGCGCGATGGAGGCAGTTGCATAGACGAGGCCGCGATGGCTATTGGCCGTGGCCTTGGAGACTTTGCCCGTGGCCAGGGTATAGGCTTCGGCGCGCTGCCAGTCAGCAAGGGCGTTGAACTCCTTTTCATTCCAGAGCGGCTTGTCAGTAAGTGTCAGCACAATGTCTGCATCGGTGTCAGCGGTGGCTTGTGCAATGGTTGTGTGAAGCTGCGTCTCCAGCATGACCTTGGCGGCCAGGAAGGACTTCTCATTGTTGGAGTAAATCTTCAGGGGGGCCTTCAGCGTGATGATGTTTTCAGTAAACTTGGCGTTCTGGGGCGTGGGGATGATGAGGGCCTGCGGTTTCGGGGCGAGTTGCGCCTGGAGGGCAGGCTGCTTGTCAAGGCTTCCAGTCGCGGGAAGGGCGAGGGTGGCGAAGCCAGGACTGTCCTTGAAGAAGGTGGTGGTGGTACGTCCCCAGGAGCTGTTGAACTCGCCTTGCTTGGTCTTGCGCGAGCGGGTCATGAGTATCTGGAACTGTTTGCGGTCCTTTAGCTGCGCCTGATCAAGCGGGATGGCGAACTGGGCGACCCAGCTCTTTTCTTGTTGCGAGATGGCGGATTTGAAACTCAATTTCTGCGCTTCGATGACGGTTGCTGTTGTTGTCTTTGCGGAGTGCCAGTCCAGTGCAAAGCCTGCACTCTGCTCGGTGCTGACGACGTCGGCGCACTGTTCGCCTGTGGCGGTCACGCCGATGTGATAGGTGTTGCCCGTGGCGATGTCGCGCAGGAAAAGCTCGATGGTGTCGTTGGACCAGGAGTTCTCGTATGTGACTCGGTCGGCTATGGTCGGTTCGTTGGCAAGCGTGATGATGTGGAGCGCGCCGTTGCCGTAGCCGAACTTGGATAGCGTTGAGGTGGTCGCATCCGCTGTCTTGTATTCCTTGCCGAGCATATAATAGGGTGTGGTTTTGTCGGCTTTCTCCCAGGCAGGGGCATTCCAATCGGCGTCAAGAGCGGGTTCGACGTCCAGCTTGTGCAGGATGGCCCTCGGGGCCTCATCAACGTTCAAGAAACGCACGTTGGTGAAGAATACGGGTGCGGATTCATTGCGTGCGATGAGGGATACCTTCAGGTTCTTGCACTGCGGGGAGGCCTTGAAGGCGGCGTAGGCGGTCTGCCAGCCGTGGTTCTTCTTGTCGAAATTCATACCAAAGGATTTGTACTTGCCGTCTGGCGTGAAGTCATAGATGATGAAGTCTGTAGCGGTACCTTCGCATTTCACATCGACGGAGACGACGTAGTCCCCGCCAGGGACAACTTTGCTGGGATATGCGGAGATGCGGCAGAGGTGCGCACTTTGTGGGGTGCTCTTTTTTTGGAGGCGGAAACAGTTGCGGCCATCCTCCTGGACGATTGCGTAGCTGGTATCCACTGTATCGGGTGTGTCGTAGTTCCAGCCGACTGGAATCCCCTTGTCATCGACGCCGTCAACGAAATTCGGGTTGGGAATGAGGTTTTGCGCCAAGGCTGTGATGGTTGCCGTCAGCATGGCCAAGGTGAATCGTTTGATGTTCATAGGGACTCCTTGAATTAGTGATTAGTGTTTAGTGTTTAGTGGTTAGTGATTAGTGGCTGATGGTTAGGGGGTTGGGGGTAGTGAGTTTTTAGTGATTAAGGGCGAGGGGCTAGGGAGCCTACGAACGACGGGGGGAAGCCCCCCGAACCCCCTGCCGCTAAAGCGGCTAACCCCTAACCCCTAATCCCTAATCCCTCTATTTCAGCAGGCCCTTGTGTAGGCGGGGCATGATGGCAATGACGGCTGGGTTGAACTCGAAGAAGACGAAGCCTGGGAGGTTGTATTTGCGGACGATTTCGATTTGCTCGGCGGCCTTGACGGCGAGGTCGGTGCCGTTCCATAGGGAGATGCCGATTCCCTGGCACATCGGAACGTCGTGCGTGAAGGGAATCTGGGTTTGGGTCATGCTCTCGAAAGAGCGGTTGTTGTCGAAATAGGACATGGGGCAGATGAAGTCAAGCCAGCCGTTTTTGCACCATAGTTCCCAGTCCTGACCAACACCCTCGCGGCAGGAGACGTAGTTGTTGAAGACGGCGGCGGAGACCTGTATCGAGGGGCGGATGGCCTTCAAGGCTTTGTAGGTGTCGCGGACGACAGCGGTGATATTGTCCCGCCTGAACTGGTTCCATTTCTTGAACATCTCCTTGTTTTGGAGGTCGTCTGGCCAGTTCTTGATGGTGATGCCAGCGGCTTTCTCGAAGCGTTCGCGGCAGCCATCGCAGAAGCATTGGTTCTCGTCGCTGTAGCGGATGTAGTCGAAGTGGACGCCCGTCAAATCGGGGTAGTTGCGGACGAGTTCGCAGAAGGCTTCCTGCTCAAGCTGCTGGTTCAGCGGGTTGCTTGGACAGAACCATCTTGCCTTGACTTTTCCGCTGCGGGTGACACAGACACGCTTTTCCGCAACCATCCTGTCCACATACGCCTGGCTGGCACTGTGGCCCATTGTGAAGCAGGTGCGCCAGACGTGTACCTTGACACCATATTTGTTGCAGGCATCGAGGCATTTCCGCACCAGGTCGCCTTGCTTGTCGAATTCGCGGTAGGTTTCGAGGACTTTGCTTGGGTAGAAGGCGGTTCCTGCGTTCGTGGAGTTGACAATGAGGTTGTTGAAGCCGTTTTCTGCGATGATTTTCGCGGAATCTTCCCAACTGTAGCCGTTGTTGCCGAACGCTCGGTGGCACCAGAGTGCGCGGAACTCACCAGGCTTGTCGGAGCGTGAACGGCACCAGAGGTCGGAGGCGAGCTCCATTGCCTCCTGAATCTTGTCCAGTGACGCGACCCACTCCTTGCGCTCAAGCAAAGCACGGGCTTCATTGCGCATCGCGTCCAGTTGTGCGGCATCGGCCTGGAGTTCCTTTTGCTCTTGGAGGAATGCTCGGAACGCATCGTATGATTTAAAGGAGGAGATGATGCCAATCTTCTTGTATTCGGAGTTGGCCGTCTTTGGGAGAGTTGAGGGGATGAAATGGGCGATGACGGAGAGGATGAACCTGTCGCCGTTGCTGGTGCTGCCGCCGTTCCAGACATAACTAAAGTAGGCGCCGTTGTTGAGGATGGTCACGGCGGGGACGTTGGAGTTGGTGCCGTCGGCGTTTCGCCAGGTGGCAATCACCTTCGGGTGGGAGGAAGCCCGTGGTGCAATCTGCTTGCCAGCCCAGGAGGTCTGGAGTGCAAGTTTCGGCTGCGCGGGCAGGGCATTCTCGGTGGCAATGATACCAGAGTAGTTGCCGCCTTGGGGAGGAATCTGCTGGGCATAATCCACATCCAGAAGGTTCAGAAGGTATTCAGGCGTCAGGTAGGTGGTGATGAGCTTACCGCCCTTTGCGATGAACTCCCGCAGGATTTCCACGTTTTCAGGGGAGAGCTTCGGATTGTAGGGAAGAACGGCGATTTTTGCATCGGCGAGGGCCTCGGCGGAAAGCTCCTTGTCAGAGACGGTTCTGTATGGGATACCGATGTTGGCGAGGGATTTTCCGAAGTTGGCAGCGTATGTCATGTAGCCCTTGCTTTCGGGATTGTCGGGGCCAATGAGGGATTCGGCGGGGATGATGATGACATCAGGCTTTTCGTCCGAGGCGGCGATGTTTGCGATGCCGAGGGTTGCCTCGCCGTTTCCATCGGTGGTGCGCCAGTAGCCGATTCGCATGACATCGATGTTGCCCCAGCCGCCTGGATTTCCCTCAAATTTCATGTCCCCCTTGTCGATGACGATGTGTTTCCAGGTGGAATCCTCTTCCAGTGCGAATCTGGTGGAATACCAGCCGTTGCCGCTGTGGAAGTAGAAGCTGATGTTGCTGGCGACCACGGTGTCGGTGCTGAAGAGGTCAAACTGGATTTGCTGGACATTCCGCAGGTCGGATTTCAACTGGAAGTCCCAGGCAACACGGTTGGCGTCGTTGTTGACGAAGCTGCCTGGCAGTTCGATGTAGGGGCGCGCGTCGATTTCACGCCACTGCGCGGGCATTGTACTTTCCTTCATGAAGGGGATGACGGTTTCCGCAAGGTTGTCGGGCTTTGCAAGGAGGCCAGGGAGGGGCGTGCCCTGCGGGAGCGGCGGGGCGTCAAGCGCAAAGAGAACGAGGGAAAGGGCGAAAGCCAATGTTATCAGTTTTCTGTGCATGGAAGATTCTCCTTGGGGGCGTGTTTGTGGCAGGCAGGTGTGGCGGGGCAATTTCGCTGGGGAGGTCATGGGCGCGCGTGTGCGTGCCCCAGAACTGCGCGCCCCAGAGCCAGAAGGCCTGGGCTACGCTATCTGCCTTCGTGGCCGTACATGCCCTGCATGCGTTCTTCGGTGCGGCGGAAGACCTCGCCCCAGAATGCGCGTTCCTGCGGGGTGGCAGCCTGCGTGTAGGCGATGATGGCCTTGTAGCAGATGTTCTTGGAGATACGGCGCATGTTGGCGACAAGGTTGTCCTGGCCGCCACCGATGGTGCGGATGGCGCGTCCAAGCTCCTTTGCCTTGTTTTCCTTCTCCTCGGAATCAGCATCGGAGTTGGCGAGGGCGATGACCTCGGCGGAGAGCCTCTGGACTTCGGGCGGGTACTTGATGGTGGGCAGGGCGTTGGTGTAGATTGTTTCGCAGTCCGCAAGCAGGGTGCGAAGGGTCTCGACGGCGTTTTTCAGCTCTGGGGCGGCCTTCAGCTCATGCTCCGCATATTCGATCATGAGTCCCTTCCATACGAGGGCGTCCTCCGAGCGGGCGCGGATGGATTCCACGAAGAACTGCATTGAATCCAGCAGGCGCTTGATCTCCTGCACTTCCTCCTTGGATTTGTCTTGGTAGAAAATCTTCTCCATAGCGGCGGTGGATGCGCAGGTGGCGGGCGATGAGCCGAAGTTCATCGTGTTGAACTGCGTGATGACCGTCCAGGCGGGCAGGAAGGTGTAGGGGAAGGAGACGGGGGCATCCTCGGGGCCTTTGAGCGCATAAAGATAGACGGGGGCGGTCTGGGAGATTTTATAGCGGTCGAGATTGCGGAAGCGCGGATGGAAGATTTTGAGCTTGCCGTCCACAAACTCGACTGGGTAGCGGTAGGAGCCCTCGAAGCCCGAGCTCCAGGCGCTCATCGTCGCAATCTTGTCGGCGGGCAAGGAAACGCGTGGCGGCGGATACTCCAAGGCATCCTTGCCGTCCTTCTTGATATGGGTTGGCACATACCATGTGGAGTAGATGCCGTCGCCCGAGGGGATGAAGTCCTGTTCGAGCGGGAAGGAGGCCCTCCATTCGGCAGCGTAGGGCTTGGTGCAGTTGTCATAGAGCTGTTCCTGGCCTACTTCGGCGGGAACGGTGCATTTGCTCCAGCAGCCCTTGGCACTGGTCAGCACGAAGTAGTAGTCCTCGATGTTCTTCTGGTACAGGGTGAGGGTCTTCAGGTCGCCTGAAAGCTCCGCGTCCTGACGTGCCTTGATGGGCAGTACGGAGAGCATTGCGTCGCCGTCGTCGAGGAGTGCGGAGTACATGGGGAGGAAGGGGGGCAGGAGGCGTTTGTTCTCCGAGGCGGTGAGAATGACGCTCTCTGCGAGGAGGCTGGGCAGGATGACGGCATCTGCATTCCATTTGACCGTGACAGGCGAGGCGTTCAGGTTGAGTGCCATATAGGCAGCGGGACGGGTGCGGTGGAGCCTGAACGTCAGGCGGGTGTTTTCACCGCGCAGGGAGAAGACGAAATCGCTTTGCCCGCGTTCGACAATCTGCGGCGTCACCTTTTCCTTGAGCGTTGGGCGGAGGATGGCGGTGGGCTTCTCCGCACCCTTGGCGAAGAGCTTGATGACACCGTCGTTGTAACGCAGTTCAATGGCACCGTTTGTTGCCACGAAATCCTCTGCAAACACGAGCGTGGAGAATGCAAGCAGGGCTAGTGAGAAAATTCTTTTCATTTGTCACCTCATTGAATTTTGTCTGCCAGGAACTCGGCCAGCCTTTCGTAGCCAGGTGCCAGCGGATGGCTGGCATCGCCGTATTCGTTGCTGGGGAGTACAGGCAGCTCTATGTTTTTTATGTTCAATTCGTTCAATATCTTGTGGTGTTCTTCGCGAAGCGTTGTGAAGCGTTCTGCACTCTCCTTGGTGAGCATGTGCGTGTTGATGGCGCCGAGTAGAACGGTCACTTGGGCACCACGCTTTTGCAGGATGGCGACAGTATCCAGAAAGGCCTGCCACTGGCGTGATTCAGAAGGCTTCACCCAAAGCCAATTCTGTTCGGGCAGGCCTGAGTTGTACCAGTCGATTTTGCTGTTGAGGGTGTGTCCATGCTCAAGCGCGTCCACAACAATATGGAGACGTCCAAGCGGATTTGTGCCTGGGTTCTTTGCGATGAAGCTCTTGAGGTCCTTGTTGCCGAAGGAGACCACTTGGAAGTGGTGGAGCAAGCCGTAGAAGGCCAGCTTCCGTTCCAGCAGGGTCTTGCACCGTTCGGAGAGGGTTTGCTTGTTCGCCTTGATGGTGAAATCAAGCTGGGGCAGCAGCTTGGGGTGGTTGACGGAGATGCCGCCCTTGCCTGTCAAGTCGTATTCTGGGGTGTTCACCCAGAGGGGATTGAAGTAGAGAAAGACCTTTTGTCCTCCCCGACCAAGATTTTTGGCGTGCTCCTTGACGAGGGTGCGCATGGCGACAGGGTGGAGACCGTCGATGGCCAAGTTACCATAGTTCTTTCCAGTCTGTTTGTTCAGGCATTCGACCAGTGTGCTTTCGTTGTTGACGTACATGCCCCAGATGACTGAATCGCCCAGGAATACGGCATCGTGTATGCCGCTCGCATTGACGACCTTTCCGTAGAGGTAGTAGTCATCGCGATAGGCATACGAGAAACGGAAGTGGGGTGGAAAATCCGCTGCAAGCGGCCAGAAGGGCAGTGCGATGAACGCGACTAGCACCGTCAGCGCAACGACCAGCAGCAGTTCTTTGGGCGAGAGGCGCAGGCTGTTCGAACCGTATGGAATAGGTTTCTTTGGCTTGTTTTCCATAGCTTCCCTCCTAGAACTGCTGGTAGATGAACTGTGCGCTGGCGCCCGTGCCTAGAAGCAGGATACCAAGCAGGGAGAGCAAGGCCGTCGCAAGGCGCGCGAATCGGTTTTCACAGAGGAAATGGAAGCGCGGCGAAGACCAGGCCAGTTCGTAGAGCCAGATGCACAGCACCATGGCGAATGGGATGACGGGGAAGAGCAGTTCCCCTTCCTCCCAGGTGAAGATGCCCTTCAGCACGGCAAAGGCATCGCCGAAACTAGCGGAGCGGAAGAATATCCAGGTTAGCGTCATGAAGTGGAATACGGCAATCTGTTTGAAGATGGCGGGGATTTTACCGTACCAGGTGGATTTGTCGAAGAGCGATGAGACGATGGAACCAAGGCCGTTCAGACCACCCCAGACGACGAAGGTCCAGTTGGCACCGTGCCACAGCCCCGACACCAGCATCGTGACCATGAGGTTGAACCAGGAGCGTATTTTCGAGCAGCGGTTGCCCCCCAGCGGGATATAGACGTAGTCGCGGAACCAGGTGGAGAGGCTAATGTGCCACCGTCGCCAGAAGTCGCGCACATCGACCGCTGCATATGGGTTGTTGAAATTGAGGATGGTCTGGAAGCCCATCAAGCGGGCGACTCCGCGCGCCATGTCGCTGTAGCCAGAGAAGTCGAAGTAGATTTGCCAGGCGAAGGAGTAGGAGGCCCAGAGCAGGGCGGCACCGCCGTACGATGTGGGGTCGTCGTAGATCATATCGACATAGACGCAGAGCATGTCGGCCATAACCACCTTCTTGAAGAGGCCTGAGATAAAAAGGGTGATGCCATCGGTAAAGTCGGTGGAGGCGATGGGCGTCACGGTCTTCAGCTGTGTCAGCAGTTCGCCGCTGCGCGAGATGGGGCCTGCGACGATTTGCGGGAAGAAGGAGACATATGCCGCATAGGAGAGGAAGTTGCGTTCGACGGTGGTACGCCCTAGATAGAGGTCGCAGGTGTAGCTCATCGACTTGAAGGTGAAGAAGGAGAGGCCGACGGGCAGAATCCAGGTGACCTCGGGCAGGGCATAGTCCACGTGGATGAGTTCAAGAAGCCACTGGACGTTGCCCAGCAGGAAGGCGAGGTACTTGAAGGCGCAGAGGCAACCCAGGTTGGCGACCAGGCTGATGCCAAGCAGCAGACCGTGTCGTTTCTTGCAGGAGGCGAGCCCGCGCCCGACGAAGTAGTCAATGGTGGTGATGGCGAGCAGGAAGGCGGGGAAACGCCAGTCCCAGAAACCATAGAATAGGTAGGAGGCCAGCACAAGCACTGGCTGGCGCAACGCCGTTTTGCGCACAAGCAGATAGACTGCCAGCGTCGGCGCGAAGAAGAAAAGGAATGGCCAGGTTTGGAATAGCATTTTGGGGTTATTTGGCGCGTCTTACACAGCGGAAGCCGTAGGTGTCGTAGCCTTGGCAGATGTCAGCTGTAGCAGGGTCGTCAGCCATACGTGCGGAGGAGGAGATGTTCTTGGGTCTGTCCTGCCAGGAGCCACCGCGAAGAACGCGCTTGGTGCCCGTCTTGGGCCCTTTGGGGTCTGTGCCGCCTTCGGGGGCTTCCGTGTAGAAGTCGTTGCACCATTCGGCGACGTTGCCGTACATGTCGAAGAGCCCGAAGTCATTCGGCTTCTTCTTGCCGACGGGATTCGTGGTATCGTTGGAGTTGTTTCGCAGCCAGGCGTAGGCGGTGAGCTGCTTCTCGTTACCCTTGAAGAAGAGCTTGGCATCGCTGCCAGCACGACAGGCATACTCCCATTCGGCCTCGGTGGGGAGACGGTAACCGTCTGCCTCAAAGTCGCACTCCCAGGTACGCGGGGTGTAGCAGGGTTTCAACCCCTCTTTCTGGGAGCGCATGTTGCAGAAGATGGCGGCGTCCGTCCAGCGTGTACGTTCGACGGGGGCGTTATCGTTGGTGAAATGGGAGGGGTTCTGTCCCATGAGTTCTGCAAACTCCTTCTGCGTGACCTCGGTCTTGTCCATATAGAAGGAGGAGACGGTGACTTGGCGGGGCTTCTCGTCGGGCTTGCCAGAGGCGCTGCCCATCGTGAAGCTCCCACCCTTTATCAACACCATTTCACCAGAAAGTAGGGGGATGGAAAGCAGGAGGGCAGTTGTGGTAAGGAGTTTTTTCATGGGTGTGTGGTCAGAATGTTAATGATTGTGGTTTCGTCAGATGGTTTTGGGACAACTATTCAGAGGGGAAGCAAACTGGAACAGGCAGCCAGTCTTTCTGCGCCTTGCCGCTTCGCTACGCTGCGCAGCACGGCGCAAAGGAACTGGTGATATGCTTGCCCGTGGGTTTCGCTCGCGCCAGAGGCGCTCGCTTCACCCACGGCTATCTTCTTGTCGCCGCTACGCGGCTTCCAGCTATTTCTTTTTCTTGTCGTAGAAGATGACGGCTTCGGGTGGCGGGAGGGGCTGGTCGTTGGTCATGGCGTCCTGAAGTTCGGCGGCTACGTCCTCGTCGTACCACCAGAAGCTGGTGTCCTCGCGGCTGTATTTGCCGACGACGGTGGGTGGCGTGCCGAACTTGTTCCAGTAAAGCAGGCGTGTGTAGTTGATGTTCCAGAGGAGGGCGTAGGGGTGCTGGTCGAAGACGATCTTATCAATCTGGCGGCAGATTTCATGGCGTTCTGCGACACTGAAGATGGATTTCTGTTTTTCGATGAGCTTATCAACCTCGGCGTTCTGGAAGCCAGTGATGTTGTTGCCTCCAATGCGGGTGGCCTCCTTGGAGGCCCACATACTTTCGGGATTCTTGAAAAGGCCAGCGCCCCAGGCGGCCCAGGTCATGTCGTAGCTGAAGGTATCCATGTCCTTTGCCCAGGCAGACCAGTCTTTGACCTGGATGGTCATGTTGATGCCGACGTCCTTGAGGGACTGCTCGAAGATGGCGAGGAACTTGTTGGAGGTGGAATCACGGTTCAGGAAGATGAACGTGAAGGGCTTTCCATCCTTTTCAAGGATACCGTTGGCGGGGTTGGCCTTCCAGCCTGCTTCGGCAAGCAGTTTGCGCGCCTCCTCCTTGTCGTACTTGACGAGTTGGTTCTGGCAGGGGTGCTGTTCGTCGTAGAGGTCCTCCCAGTAGGAGCGCTGTAGGAAGTACTGGTCGTACATAAGCGTGTGGTTCATCGTCTCGCGGTCGATGAGATGCGCGATGGCCTTGCGCACACGGACGTCGTCGAATGGAGGACGGCGCATGTTCATCGCGAAGCCTTGGAAGCCAACGGGGGCGTAATTGTGGATTTCCTGTTTGACAATCCAGTTGTTCTTCACGGCTTTCACTCGCTTTTCAATCTGGTGCCACTGGCTAGCCGTGTAGATGGGGAAAACATCGATTTCACCCTTGAGGAAGGCGTCGAAGGCGTTTTCACGGTCGCCGTAGAAGCGATAGACGATTTGGTCGAAGTTGAAGATGCCTTCGTGGGACTTCCAACCACGCCGCCACCAGTCCTTGCGCTTCTCCATCGTCAGGGAAATTCCCTCCTTGTAGTCCTTGATGACGTAGGGGCCTGAAATCACGGGGAACTCGAAGTTGATTTTGTTGAAGTCCATCTTGCCATAGATGTGGCTGGGGAGGATGTTGAAGTCGCCCGCGGCGGCCAGGTTCTGCCAGTGAACCTCCTTGGCCTTGAAACGGACGGCGGCACCGTTCTCTACGATTTCAGGTGGATTCAGTCGTTCCAAAGAGACCTTGTAGGGGCCTGTCATGTTGTTGGGATTGACGATGGCATTGTAGGTCCAGACCACGTCCTCGGCGGTGATGGGCTTGCCGTCGCTCCAGCGGGCGTTCTTGTCCAGGTAGAAGGTAAAGGTGAGCTTGTCGTCGGAGATAGTCCATTTTTCGGCGATGGCCCTGTCATACTCCAGAGTTTGGGAATCGAAGCCGATGAGGGATTCATAGAGCATCCCAAAGATTTGGTTGCTCATGGTGTTGTTGTCCAGATAGGCGTTGAGGCTCTTGGGGGAGGGGCCGATGTATTCGACCACCTTGCCGCCAGGGATGGCGTCAGGACTGGCGATGGGGTCTGGCTTGTCGTAGGCGCTGTTGAGCGGATAGAAGGTTTGTGCGCTGACAACATACGCTAGAACGATGGAGAGGATGGTGGAGAGTTTCATCATGGTCAAAACCTGTACTTATTGTGCGATGGCTTGTGGGGCTATGTAGTAGAGCTTGCCCGCTTCAAGGGAAGTGGCCTTGATGGGAAGAAGCCCATCAAGAGACAGGGGCTTCACCTGGGTGTTTGCAGACATCAGGATGTCCATCAGCGATTGTTTGGGTTGCAACTGCATGATGGTTGGGTTTTCGATTTTCGCCAGTTCACAGGCTTTGGCAACAGCCTCGTCAAATCCGCCAAGCTCATCGACGAGTCCGTAGTCGAGGGCGGCGGCACCAGAGAGCACCCTGCCATCTGCGAACTCTGCCGCCATGACTTCTTCGTGAGTCTTGAAGGCTTCGCGGCCTTTGGCGACGACCTTTGCAAACTCGGTGAAGGTTTCGTGTATCATGGCCTTCGTGTAGGCCAGCTCCTTTTCAGTCATGGGGCGGGTTGGACTGAGCATGTCCTTCATGTCGCCCGAGGTGAAGGCTGTCGATTTCAGTCCAATCTTGTCCATCAATTCCGTGGCGTTGACGGAGGACATGATGACGCCGATGCTGCCTGTAAAAGTCATGCGGTTGGCTATGATATAGTCTGTGGCGGAGGCGATGTAGTACCCGCCGCTGGCACCCATGGAGTGCATGCAAGTAATGACAGGGATATTCCGCGCCTTGCGGAGTTTCCAGATAGCGGAGTTGATTTCATCGCTTGCGATGACCTCGCCCCCAGGCGTGTCCATGTCCAGAATCAGGGCCTTGATGGAATTGTCCTTTTCAATCTGTTTCAGAAGGGCGATGATTTTCGGTGTGCAGACACCAGCGTTTTCCTGCCGTGCAATTAACCCCTTTATGTCGATGACGCAAACTCGGTCAGAGCCACCTTGAAGCAGGATTTTCTCCTTGTGGTTGGTATTGCGCGGAATGGGTGAGTCTGCCTTGTCGGCAAGTTCCGTCATGTTTGTTACCAATTTGCCGCATCCTTGGAGGATATATCCGCAGACGAAGAAAAAGGCGATGACGAGAGCAAGGCTGATGAGGCATCCTGTCCACCAATGGGAACCGCTTTTAGGCGGTTTGGATGGTTGCTGGATGTATTGCGGTGGCTGCTGCGGTTGAGCATACTGCGGCTGCGCGTATTGCGGTGGCTGCTGTGGTGGCTGTGTTTGCGCGTATTGAGGTGGCTGCTGTGCTGGCTGCTGTGGTGGTAGTGTTTGCGCGTATTGCGATGGCTGTTGTGGTGGTTGTGAAGATTGTGGTGATTGTGAAGATTGTGGTGATTGCACAATCTGTTGTGGTGCATCTGCTTGAATCAAGGGATTGGAACCTTGTGGCTGCAATGGTTCCTGATTTTGTGGCCATTGTGATTGGTTTTCGCTCATGGTGGTTCTTAGAGTCAAAAAAGATGGTTGGATTGTCAGGGAGTCTATATCAGTTCCAATCCTCGACGCTCTGGAATTTAAAATCGACGCCTTCGATTGCCTGTCGCGCATAGAGTACTTTGAAGTAGCCAGTTGCACGGGAGAGCATCGGGACGCCGTTCTCGGGGACGAAGTACCGTTGCTGGCGTATTTTTGCCTCTCCGCCGATGATGGAATAGACAGCGTAGGAATAGAGTTTCGGAGCAACCTGGATGAAGACGTGTATAGCACTGGTGCCGTCCGCGTCGAGCTGTGGTTCGCGTCCTGCGATGTAGGGACCTACGCGGAAAGTGCCATAGACGCAGTTTTCGTCCTCGATGCGAAGGCAGTAGATTTCCCGTTTCCCGTCGTTGAAGCGCATCAGGGAGGCAGAGACGCTCTTGATGCTGTCAACATTGTTGTCAGTGGGAAGACCGATGGTCTTGTTGGCGATGACGCTGCCGTCGCGCACCTCGAAGTTGAGCGTGTTGGATGCATAGCCCTTTGGGAGGCGTTTATGGTCAATATAGGCTGTCACTGTATAGAAGCCATCGACCTGAAGGTCAAAGAGGGCATTCAGGGTAAGCGTTAGCTCACGGCTTTCTCCTGCGCCGAAGACCATTCCCTCCATTGGGTTGGCGGTTGGATCCAGCATGGAGACCAGGTTGCCGTTCTGTGAGGTCACCTTAAAAACCAGCTTTCCGACATTTTGTCCTTGGGCGTCTTTGCCGAAGACAAGAGTGTTACCGCTGTAGTTTCGGAGGGTGAGTTTCATCTGGATGCGTTCGTAGCGCAGGTATCGTTCGTGCTGGGCGCTGATTTGCATTCCAATTTGAGCATGAAGCATTGCTGTGGTAAGCAAAAGCAGAATGATAATAGCCTGCAGAGCATTTTTCATGGGTGGTTCCTCCGTATCTTATCGATTATGGCTGTGGCTGCGATTTGAGTGGAAAAGCCCTCAGAGCAATTCTTGTGAAGTGGACATTCGCGTTCCATGCATGGGGTTTGAAAGCAGGTCGTGGTGAGAATCGTATGGAACCCTGCGGGACCATACGGTCCTGTTAGGGTTGGATTTGTCGAGCCGAACATGGCGATGCATGGAATGCCCAATGCTGCCGCAAGATGCATGGGGCCTGAATCAACGGTGAACATCGCCGTGGAGCGGGAGAGCATGGCGGCTAGAGCATGAAAAGAGGTTTTGCCAGCTAAGTTTTGAAGCTTTTCAACATGCGTTCGGTTGCGAATCTCCTCTCCAGCAGGCCAGTCGTTTTCAGCACCAAGGAGAAATATCTCCAGGCCAGGTATCTCCTTGGCGACCAGGTCCAGAGTTTCCGCAATGAAAGAGACGGACCAGTTTTTGCTTTCCCAACGAGAGGAGAAGCAGACTCCCAGAAGCGGATTGCCGTTTGAAGGAATCAATAACTCTGCCTCTTCGCGACCTTTCTCGTCCAATTGAAAGCGAGGCGCGGGCACTGGAATCTCTTTGGGAATATTCAAGGCAAAACGCGTCAGTTCCAGGTTTTTCTCGACGGCATGGCTCAGGAGGTTGTCCAAAGACAGTTTTCTTGTGTAGAAGAAAGGAGAGCCTTCACGGGCATGAGCAAAGCCAACTTTCTCCTTTGCACGGCTTGCCTTGACCATCAGGCCGCTGCGCAATAGCCCCTGGTAGTCGATTGCCAGGTCGTAGTCCTCCTGACGCAAGTCATGCAGAAAAGAGCGTATGACGGATAACTTGCGGATATCACGTCTAGGAAAGGGGACAATCCTGTCAATGCCAGGGCAGAGCCTGACGACATCGACAAAGGAATCATTGACAATCCATGTGATGCGGGTGACATCAGGAACAGCGGAGCGAATGAGTGCCACCGCGGGAAAAGTGTGGAGCACATCGCCGAAGCTGCTTGGTTTTACAATGAGTACCCGCATGATGTCTCTCCCTTCCAGGGGGGTTAACGTCCTATTTCCAGTCGCGATGCGAGTTTTTCAGGGAGACCTGCGTCACGGATTTTCTGCTGGCAGGTTTCGATGTCGTATTCCACTCGGTACAGCTCTACCTTATTTTCATCTGGCGTATAGATGGTGAATGCGGCGGTAGGGATTCCATCCCGTGGCTGACCGACACTGCCTACGTTGATAAGGTAGCGGGAGTTTGGCTCGATACTAATAGGCGCATCCTCCTGGAAGAAGAAGCCCTGGGTTTCATATTCCTTTTCCACAAAATAAAGGGGCATATGGGTGTGCCCAAAGAAGCAAAGCTTGTAGGGGCGCTGGTTTTCCATGGAGGCGACGGCCTGGAGACGGGTAAAGATGTAGCCCCAGGTGTGCGGATTGTCCATGGTCCCGTGAACGATGCTAAAGGGGGATACTCCAGGGATTCTCACCACAGTGGAATAGGGAAGCTCTGCAAGATATTTTCGATCTTCTTTAGTCAGTTGGCTGCGTGTCCAGTTGACCGCTGCCGCAGCAGAGGGGTTGAAGCCGTAGAGATCCTGCTCTGTGCCCACGTATTCATCATGGTTTCCGCGGACAGTGGCGACTGGGTTGAGCGCCCGCATCATGTCCAGACATTCCTTGGGGTTTGCATTGTAGCCGACAATGTCCCCGATGCAGACGTAATGGGTAACTTCCAGCGTCTTGATTTTCTCCATCACGGCATTAAAGGCTTCCAGGTTTGCGTGGATGTCTCCGAGCAGCGCTATTTTGATTTTATCCATTGATAAGACAGGGCTTGACTTAGGTTAATTGTTCAGGCTGTGGATGGGGGCGGGGATATGTCCTCCAAATTGGATGAATCGGGCGGATTTTCCCATGTTCGGAACTGACATGACGGTTCCGCCGCCGAAGAGACCGCCGAATTCGACACGCTCGCCTGCCTTTTTGCCTGGTACAGGGATGAAACGTACGGCGGTAGTTTTTTTGTTGATCATTCCGATGGCCATTTCATCGGCGATCATGGCGGAGATGGTTTCCGCAGGCGTGTCTCCAGGAATGGCAATCATGTCAAGGCCCACGGAGCAGACACAGGTCATCGCCTCAAGTTTTTCCAGACTGAGCTCGCCAGCCGCCGCGGCTGCGGAAAGCGCAGAATCCTCGCAGACGGGGATGAAGGCTCCGCTTAGGCCGCCGACTGACTGAGATGCAAAGGCACCTCCCTTCTTGACGGCATCGTTCAACATGGCGATGCAGGCGGTGGAACCTGGTGCACCGATGGCATCCATTCCAAGTATCTGCAGGATTTCACCGATGCTGTCGCCGATTTTCGGCGTGGGAGCGAGGGAGAGATCAACGACACCAAAGCGGGTCCCAAGGCGCTTGGCGACTTCTCGTCCCAGAAGTTCGCCGCAACGGGTGACGCGGCAGCTGGTCTGCTTGATTTCCTCCGCCAGGTCGTCAAGACCGAGGTTTTCTGCACCGTCCCGTTCGATGCGCCTTTCAAGAGCACGCTTGACGACGCCTGGTCCAGAGACACCCACGTTGATGGTGGTCTCTGGTTCACCGTGACCATGATAGGCACCTGCCATGAAAGGGTTGTCCTCTGGCTGATTGGAGAAGATGACCAGTTTTGCGCAGTCGAAACCATCTTTGTCCTTGCTGTTCTCTGCCATTTTCAAGAGAATCTTCCCCAGTTTGCCGATGGCCTCCATGTTAATGCCCGCGCGACTGGAAGCGACGTTAATGGATGAGCAGACTTTGCCTGTGCAGGACATTGCTTCGGGAAGAGAGTCTATGAGGATGGTGTCTGCCTGACTAGCTCCTTTCTGAACTTGGGCGCTGTATCCGCCGACAAAATCAACGCCAACGGAGCGTGCAGCCTGGTCCAGCGCCTTTGCCAAAGCGACAAATCCGTCGCGTCCAAAACCTGCTGCGACATCTGCCGCAGGACTTACAGCCAGTCGCTTGTTGACAATGGGTATGCCATATTTGGTGACAACGGCTTCGCAGACGTCCACCAGATTTCCCGCACAACGCTCGATTTTATTGACGACACGATTGCACAGCGTACTGATGTCCGAATCACGGCAATCCATCAGATTGATGCCCATGGTGACGGTGCGCACATCCAGATTTTCTTTCTGGATCATGCTGACTGTCTTTATGATTTTATCTGAACTGATCATGGAATGAACTCTTTTTCTTCAGCTTCGTGGAGGATGGTGTTTCATGAAAAATAGTTGTATAATAATCCAGCATCTAACTATAATGCAGATTCTCAAGAAAACAACTGGAGGAGGTGGCAAAAAAAGCAAATGCGAAACAGGCAACTGGTCAATCTGCAAAAAAAAAGCGATTGCATATTGATTTTTGAAAAAGTCACTATATTCTAATACATTGCATAAAAAGGTGTGTTTTAGATCAGAGGTAAGTTCAAAACTGTCATCAAAATGTACATTTCGCACTAGTTTTGAAATTATCTCTACAAAAAACAGGAAAGCATGAAAAAAGAATCAATTACCAAAGAAATAGACTGGTTTTGCCATCACGTCGTTTCGGAACGGCTGATGTCAAAAGAGTCCTGTGTCGCAGTCTTGGAGGCCATTGAAGAAAATGGCCTTACACCAAATCTGGAGCTGTTTGTGGGTGTCGTGAAGGACAATCAGCTCTTTGAAGGTCCCGCTGAACAACTTGACAAATTGGCCTCCATGTCCAAGGACGAGGCGCGTGTCTTTGGCCCGCCTTCAAGAAGTGTCTTTGATGACAATGCCCAGGCTATGCCAAATCCAGTGCCGACAAAAAACCAGGCCGCCCCGCAGCAGGCTGCTGCATCGCCTAGCCCGCAGGCTGCGCAACCAGAGGCGTCTGCAAAGCCCGCCAATCAAGAACGGCCAGCTCCACAAATGACCCGCCCGAAGATTGAAAACAGTCCTGACTGGACTATGGGCTGGCCGCAGCTTTCGCGCGCCGAGGGGATGGACAGGGAGGCGGCCCAGAACCTTCTCAATGATTTCCTTCACAAGGCGCGTGAAGTGAACTGCAGCGATATTCATATCTCGGCAGGGGCTGTACCCTTTGTGCGCCGTTATAAGCAGCTGTTTCTCCTGCCTGACCAGGATGTGCTTTCCGTCGCGGCTGCGGAGGCTCTCAATTTTGCCCCGCTGAACGAGGCCCAGAGGGAGCAATTCGACAAGCATCGTGATTTGGACTACGGGTATAACATATCTGCCTCTGACCGCTATCGTACCAACGTGATGATGCAGCGTCTTGGTGTCGCAGGCTCCTATCGTGTTATTGACACGGAGGTCCGCACCATTCCTGAAATTGGCTTCAAGAATCCCGAGGTCATTGAAAAGCTTTCCTCCTACAACCAGGGGCTGATTCTGGTGACCGGGCCCGCGGGCTCTGGCAAATCCACCACACTTTCCGCCTTGGTTGACCATATCAACCGAAACAGGCACGACCACATCATTACTATTGAAGACCCTATCGAGGTTGTCCATAACCCCATCGGCTGCAGTGTCTCCCAGCGCGAGCTGAAAAAGCATACAAAAAGCTTCGGCAATGCCTTGCGTGCAGCTTTGCGCGAGGACCCAGATGTGATTGTGATTGGCGAGCTGCGTGACTTGGAGACTATCGAGATGGCCGTCCATTCATCGGAAACGGGACACCTGGTCATCGGTACTCTGCACACCAGCAGCGCAGCAGATACCATGAACCGCATCCTGGACGTTTTCCCGCACGGCCAGCAGGCACAGATTCGCGCTATGGTCGCAGAAAGTCTGAAGGGGGTCATCTGCCAGCAGTTGCTTCCGAACGCGGATGGATCCGATGTGGTGCTTGCAGTGGAGATTTTGCTGGGGACCCTGGCTGTCTCCAACCTCATCCGCGAAGGGAAAACCTACCAGATTGAATCGACAATCCAGACCAGCAAGCACCTTGGGATGATATCGATGGAGCAGAGCCATTTCGAACTCTATATGAACGGCAAGCGGACATACGAGCAGACTTTGCCTTATATAAAGAACAATGACCTGAAGCGCCAGATGCAGCAGCAGGAGGCTTTGCGCCTCTCTGGCGGAGCTGGCCCTGGTGCGGCTGCGCGCCCTGCAAGTACTGGGGCTGCCCCAGCGGCTGCCGCACCCACGCCCGCAGCGAACCCCACGCCAGCGTCCGAGCCACCGAAGCGCCGCCGTTTCTTCGGTTTCTGAGACATTTTTCAACCGCAATGACATGGAGAAATAACGATATATGGCAAAAATAGATGAATTTCTGCGGACGATGATAGAAAGCAAGGGGTCTGACTTGCACCTCTGCTCCTGCCAGCCGCCCAAAATACGCGTGCATGGTGATTTGAAGCCGCTTTCAGTCCCTCCGATTTCACCCGAGGAGATGCGGGATATTTTGAAAGAGATTTGCACGGACAGCAAGTGGGAGTGGTATGAGAAGAATCTGGATCAGGACTTTGCATACGAAATCCCTGGTCTGGCACGTTTCCGCGTGAACTACCTGAACAACCACTTCGGACCTGCTGCCGTTTTGCGTGTGATTCCTACGAAGATTTTGACAATCGACGATCTTCATCTTCCGCCGATTCTGCGTGAGGTCTGCAACTACAACCGTGGACTGGTGCTTGTGACAGGGCCTACTGGAAGTGGTAAATCCACGACGCTGGCTGCCATGATCGACTATATCAACGACACGCAATGCAAGCATATCATCACCATCGAGGACCCCATTGAGTTTGTGCATCCCAACAAGAAATGCGTCATTGTGCAACGTGAAATCGGCAACGATACTGATTCATTTGGCGTGGCTCTTCGTGGTGCCATGCGTGCAGACCCTGACATCATCCTCGTCGGCGAAATGCGCGACCTGGAAACCATCAACCTTGCGTTGACTTGTGCTGCGATGGGAATGCTGGTCTTTGGGACACTTCACACGAACAACGCTCCAAAGACTGTTGACCGCATCATTGACACCTTCCCCGCTGAACAGCAGCCGCAGATTCGCGCCATGCTTGCGCAGACGCTGACGGGAGTCATCTCACAGCTGCTCTGCAAGACTGCGGATGGCAAGGGGCGCGTGGCTTCCCATGAAATCCTTCTGTACAGCGATGCACTTCCTGCGACCATCCGCGAGGGAAACATCGCCAACATTCGTAGTATTATTGAGCAGTCCAGCGGACGCGGGATGAAGACGATGGACAGCGACCTGATGCACCTTCTGAACGACGGGCGCATCACTGCCGCCGAGGCCTACATGAAGGCGACAAACAAGCAGGACTTCGAGGCACGGCTGACAAAAGAGGACCTTCAGAGCATTAATGGCTGAAAAATTAAATTGTCCCCCCACTAAACATAAAACAAAGAGGAAATGTTGAAAATGAAAAAGCTACTGTTGTTTTGCCTGTTGATCGCGACCATTGCATGTTTTGCCAGTGAGTCTGCCTACAAGGCTTTGTTCGGCAAAGACACGAATATTCTGGTCAAAGGCGATGCTGCTGCCTGGGAGAAGTTTGCCAAGGACAACAAACTGGAGGACATGTTTTCGTTTATGAAGAACCAGAATGAGTTGTCGGATATCAGTACTTCCCTTCAGAAGAAGCTGGAGGAGAAACTGAAGGACAATAAAGTCCAGAACGTCTTTATTAGCGCCACTGTCACGAAGGATGATATCCTCGGTGCGCTTGATGCGAAGTCGGCGAAAGGGGTTTTCTTCCTGGCGGAGTTGGAGGCACCCCTGACGATCGATCTTCTGCTGGAGATTGTGAACGAGGTTGACAAGAAGGAGGAAATCGAGGCAAAACGAGCGGATATCGATGGATTCCCCGCCATGCAGGTGAAGGCCAAAGAGGACGAAGTCGTGATAGCCCTGGTTGATTCTGGAAAGTCCATTGTCGCCTCCAAGGTTGAGGATATGAAAACCTATCTTGAGCGCTACAAGTCGGGCACTGGTGTTGGCGTCTCCGCGAAGCTGGCTGAGGTGATTGCCGCTGGAAACGCTGGGCATCTGGTTATTTCTTTTGCCATGCCTGATGGACTGGACAAGTATTTGGGGGAGAATGCAGAGAAAAGCAGAGAGAGCGACCCGATGAACGCGACCTTCATGGACACGGGGGCCAAGTTGCAGGGCGTCAGCATTGGCGTCAATGCCAATGGTAGTAATCTGGATGTCAAGCTGGGCTTCCTGATGAACACCCCCGAGGATGCTATTCAGCTCAAGGCCTTTATCTTTGAGGGAATGCTCAAACCCATGCTTTCCATGCTGATGGACAGTCAGGGCAAACCCTATTCGTTTGTGCAGAAACTCACCTTTGGCTGTGAAAACCGCTGTGCCACAGCCACCACCTCCATCACAATCGATGAAATCGCAGGCTTTGCAAAAAATCTGGCTGCATTCCGTCCATGAAAATGGTTGTGATTAATGCCTAAAGATTCAGACACACAATTTATGACGGGCCATGACGGACAGGAGAAGACGCGGAACCGCATCCTGTCCGTCGCGGCCATGTTGTTTTCTGAAAAGGGCTTTGAGGGGACGTCTGTGCGTATGATTTGCGCCAAGGCAGGCGTGAATGTCTCCCTGGTGAACTACTATTTCAAGTCCAAGGAGCTCTTGTATTTTGAGGTTCACAAGTTGATTAATCTGCATCTGACCGAGCAGATGCCGTGGGCAAATGGTGAGCCAGAGCCTGTCAGGAGCCTCGACGAATGGGAGGCGCGCCTTCAAGGAATCATTTCGGGCATTTTGAAGGTTCATTTGACGAAGGACAAGTACAGCGTCTGCCGTCGCCGCCTCTTTTCGCAGGAGATGTCGCGGCCATCGAAATGTTTGCCGATGCTGATGGAGTATTTGTATAATCCCTTTAAAGCCTACCTTGAGAGTTTTTTTCGGTTGGCCTGTACTAACTTGCCAGAGAAGCGTCTGAACTTGATGATTGTCTTTCTGATGAATCAGGTAATCGGCTTTCTGCGCCTTGTGCCCCCATGGGACGCAATAATCTGCCCTGGTGGACTTGCCTTTGACGACTGGCTTGCTGACGCGACAAGCCTTTTGGCTCACATGCTTCGTCGCGAAATAGAGGATGAACTGAAGGACGCGCAGTGAGCCCCTCTGTGAACATGTTCTGGGTCATTGTAATGCAATAACGCGGGAATGGGGACGGCGTCGTTATTGTTCCCTCGCCTCTGGCGTTGCATGGTGCGCTATGACGGGCCGTCGTTACTCTTTTTGGGGGAATTATATACTTTAGTTGCCGATTGGACTTTACCCACTGAGAAGAGCCGCGTAAGCGGCGGCAAGAGCATAGCCGTGGGTGGAGCGAAGCCGCGACAGCGGCGAAGCGAAACCCACGGTCAGATGCCCACCCCAGTCCCCGTGCGCCTTGCCGCGTAGCGCAGCGAAGCGGCAAGGCGCATCTTGGCCATCGACCAATGAGGGATAATGTCATCAGGAAACTCAAGTATATAATTCCCCTTTTTTCCCCATGTGTCCAGAAAGCATGGAATCGAGCAGCATTTGGACGGTGTAGAAGACGGTGCAGGGGACGGCGGCAAGACCTGTATCGGCCTTGATGAAGGTCAACACAGTAAGAGTGATGGAAAGCGTTTTGGTGCCAGCTGTGAACAGCATGGCCTTCCTGTCCTCGACGCTGAATCCTGCTAAAAATCCCCCATACCAGATGATGGCAAGCTGGAGAATATGCAGCAGCATCCCAGCGAAGGCCGAGGCGAAAAGCAGGGAGAGTGGGGAATCCAGTAGCATCACGCGAAAGTCAGCGAAAAATGAGATGAGCAGGAGTATGACGCATAGATTGGGTATCTGTGCCATCCATTGTGGGCGGTTGCAACGGACAAGGTATTTAATGCAGAATCCTGCGATGAAAGGAATGATGACATGCAGAAACAAGTTGACGAATAGCGTCAGGGGGCTTATTTCAAGTTCTACGCAGGAGGAAAGGCACCAGGCTATCATGGGCGGCATGGTGAAAACCCCGATGATGTTGTAGCCGATGGTCACGGTCATCGCAAGAAAGACGTTGCCTAGTGCGTTGCGCGTGAAGACGATGCCGCTGGAGAGTGTGGGGGGGACGGCAGAAATCACAATCAAGCCGAGAGTTGCCTGTTCCCCCAGGTGCATGATGTGTGCAAGAAGACTGGCCATCCAGGGGGAGAGAATGAGAGCGAGAATCGCGCCGCAGAGGAAGATGGCAAGTGTCTTACGGGTGAAACGACATTCCTTGAGGTCCACTTCCCACCCGCATAGGAAAAAAATGGCAACCACCAGGGGATTGTTGCCGATAGCTCCACGCACGGCCTGTCCAACGGGTGGTGCCAGGATGCCAAGCAAAATGGCAAGGATAATGCCGATGGGCAATAGATATTTTTTCTGCAGGAAGCGAGAAATCATGGCCGTAATGTGAGGGTAATTGCAAAAATGACGCGAAATGCGTCTATATTGATGCGCCAAGAGACTCTTGCAATTACCTCAAAAGTTTCCAGGCAATCAGCAGCAAAGCCAGAAATATCCTGTACCAACCGAATATTCGAAAGTCCTTTTTTCGGATGTAGGACATCAGGAAGGCTATGACGGCCCATGAGACGAGGAACGCCGTTACAAAGCCCACGGCTGTGGCCGTCCATTCATTTCTGGTCAAATGCGCTCCGCTTTTCAGCAAGCTGTAGGCGGAGGCTGCGAACATCGTCGGTATGGAGAGGAAAAAGGAGTATTCGACGGCAAGTGTGCGTGAAGCCCCCAAAAGAAGTCCTCCGATGATGGTGGAGGCGGAACGGGAGACCCCTGGGATCAGTGCGATGCATTGAAACAGACCGACGCCAATGGCCTTCGCAAAGGGAAATGATTCCAAATCATTGTGGTGCAAGGGGAGTTTCCTCCCTTCCAGAACCAGAAGAATTACTCCGCCCAACAAGAGGGCGATTGCAACGGTCCAGATTCCATAGAGGTGCTCCTGGATTGTCTTGCCGAAAAGATAGCCTAGAATCATAACGGGAAGAACCCCGACCGCGACTTTCAGCCAAAGGCGGCAGAACGCGTTGAAGTGTACCTTCTCCTTGAAGGCTGCGGCGGGAAACAGCTTCTTCCAAAAATAGACGAGGACGGCGAGGATGGAACCCAACTGAACGATGACAAAGAAGGCTTTCTTGAATTCTTCGGTGGGGAGGGGTAGGTACTCCTCGACGATAATCATGTGACCTGTGCTGGAGATGGGCAGGAATTCAGTCAGCCCCTGGATGATTCCAAGAAGAATGGTTTTGAAAATGAGAGACATTGATTGGTATGTGCGAACGCAGGAAAGGCAGTTACCTCTTCAAGTGGAGGCGTTTCATTTCCCCGTCATAGGTTTTCTTTCAGCTTCATGAAGTTGAGCTTTTCAACGTAAAGCATGTCGATGGATTGCAAATGGACAAAGGTATAAACGCTGGTTTGTGCCTTGTTTGCGAAGAAACGCCCGTTTTTCATAACCCACATCTTCTTGAAAAGCTCCATGTCGGGGAATGAGTAGAAGGCTATTTGTTTGTTGTTGATGGTCGGGGAGTAGTGCCCTGAAACGTCTGAGCAAATCTCGCCATCTTTGGAGACGATGTATTTGGCAAGGATGTAAGGTTGGTTTGTCGTGTTCGCATGGAGGATTTCCTGAAGTGTTTCTGGTAGAACATCAGCCCCCATGACGCCGATCAATTCGTCAGATGCGTTTTTAAGCGGAATCGAACAGGTCATGACCAGCTGTTTAACTTGGTTCTTGTTTAGGTAGGGTTTGGTCCAAATTGGCATGCCCGATTTGGACATTTGGGCAGAAGTGTACCAGGTGCGGAGCCTCGGATCATAGTTGTCCGCATAATCCGTGTTGTATGGATAAGATATGTGGACGCCAGATTCAAATCCCATGTAAAGACTCAAGATTGGGAAATCGTGGTTGATGTTCTGCTTGCCATGCATCATCATATAGCACTCGAATGTCGGAAGCATGGAATTGACGGCGTTTAGAATCAACTGTAGGTTTTCTGGCTCCTTGACGGGGACTTGTTTATAGACGAAGGTTTTGAAACTGACGTATGTGCTGTAGTTGGGGTGATATTGAAAGCCAGGAGGGGCTGTCTGTGGGGTACGCCCTGCGATATAGTTGTAAAAATCTGAGACTGGCAGCGATGGCGAGGGGTTTTTCATGCGGAAGGAGACCTCCTCCGAGAAGAGCTGCATGTGTGCACCAATGTTTTTGAACTGTGTGTCAATCGTATAGGCGGTGTGGACACTTTCCGTAAATACCTGGCCAAGCGCGCTCTCAATCTTGTCAGATTCCAGTTGCTTGTAAACCTCACGTAAGACAGCCGCCGTAGAACCAGCAAACAGAAATGTCCCCAGAATCAGCAACAAAAAGAAGAAAAACTTGCTATGGCGCCTTATTAGCCGCATGGTTGCTGCCAGACGTGGATAGGGACTAACACTGACAGCTTCATCGTTGAGGTAGTTTCGTATGTCATCCGCCATTCGTGCCACACTTGAATAGCGGTCTTCTGGATTGGGGGCAAGGGCTGCGGCTACAATGGCTTTCAAATCCCTGTCAATAGTTACGCCGAAAGCATGTTTCAATGGGGCGATTTCACCCTCTTTCGCTGCGCGTAGGGCGTCTTCTGCATGACGTTGAGGATATGCCTTCTTTAGAAAAACAATTTCAAACAGGATAAGCCCCAGCAGATAGATGTCCGACCGTCTGTCGATAGGCTGTTTATTTAGGAGTTCAGGCGGGATGTAGCGTGGCGTGCCTGAGATGTTGGCAGGGGTAATGGAGGTTTGGTTTTCCAGTTTCTGCGCGATACCCCAATCCATGATATAGGTCTCGTTGAAACGGCCAATCATAATGTTCTCAGGTTTCAGATCCCTGTGAATGACATGTTTGCTGTGGGCGTATGACATGGCGTCGCATATCTTTAGGAAAACCTCCAAGCGCTGGCGCAGCATCTTGCGTTCGCGCATGGCCACATTGGCTCTGATGTGGTTTTCGTATTGCTCGGTGAGGGTGTCCAGATACTTCCGCAGGGTTTGCCCGTTGATGAGCTTCATGGCAAGGTGCAGGCCGTGCTTCTCGTCGGAGTAGAGGCCATAGACAGGCACGATGGAGGGGTGGTCTAATTGTGCTGTTATCTCCGCCTCGTCAATGAAGGAGGTACGCACTTCATCCTTGTCTTTTATGTTATCATGCAAGGATTTTACTGCAACAATGCGGTGGAATAGCTTGTCAACTGCCTTCTGGACGGCGCCTTGGCCGCCTTCCGCAATCTTTTCGAAGAAAGTGTACTGTTTGTCAATGGCTCCCAGGTCGCTCATTGACTGGTCTCGTGTGTTGAGCAGTTCTTTGTATGCCTGGTCGTTGTGCTCGTTTTTAATGGTGGTGTAGAAATTGGTTTTTTCAGCATCGCCTTTCCCGAAAGTACTGGCAATGATGTCAAATGTGTCACCAAGCACAGTCTTGATGTTTCGCCTACTTTCCGATGGCGTGTCATCGTCGTCCCGCCTGGAACCTTTCTTGTTCATGCGAACTGTTTCACTGGCGCGAGTAACTTTGCTTCCCGTGTCCCGTATGGCGGTTGATTTTGTCGCAGAAGAGCCTGAGGATTTCTTCTCTTCATTGGATGCATCTTCGGGAAGAACAACGGTTTTGTCCACAGGGGGAGGGTTATCGGGGAGAACGATGGTTTTGTCCACTGGAGACAAGGGACGCTTTGTGGATTTGTCAGACGAAGAGGGGGCATCGGCAGGAAGCGGGATGGTCTTGTCTGCGACAGGAGAGTTGACGACAGAGTTATTCTTGTCACCCTGAGATTTTACTGTCGATGAAGAGTTCTTTTGCGTATCGTCTGGTGTTGCAGAAGGGAGCGCATCATCCGACTCTCCTTCGGGCTTGGCTTTGAATGCCTGTTTAGTGATTTCTTCTGACATATTATGAACATCCGCGATAAATGCAGGGTACAAAAGACGACTCAATTATCCAGTAGGAACCTATATCCCTTAAAAACCAATTTAATACAAATCTATTATATTGCAAATGGAAATTGCTTTTTTTTACCATAGGATCATGTTTCGGAAGGATAAACAACCTAAAGAACTTTTATCAAGCCCCAAAAAACAAGAACAAATAAAGATTCTTTTATATTCGTTTATAGAGTGTTCTTATAGAAATAAAAAGATTATAAAGGAATAATTATGAATAAAAGAGGTGAGTTGACGCAAGAGATGAGGAGGCGGCTTCAAGCGCGTCGTCGGCAGATTGGATGGTCTTTCCGAAAAGCCTCGGATTATTTCGGAGTTGAGGTATCGACGTATAGAAAATGGGAGAGCGGCAAGACGGCAAGCATTCTGTCAGAAAAGAGGTTGGAACTATTTCAGGTATTCATCAACGAAGAATACCCGCAGGGATGGGATAATGTGCATTTTTGCAACCGTTCCTGGAATGATCAGACAGAATTGGAACGTTGTCTTTTGCTGGTGTCCAAGACCTATTCCTTGCTCTCGTGGGAGAAGTTGCTGGTAGAGCATTATACAAACTGCCTGAAGGGAACTCTTCGGCAGGTGATGGAACTCTATTTAGATGGAGATTCTCCAGCACGGCATAATTCTCGTGATGAATAAGCTATCTGGCGATGCTTGTTTATTTCCCCAAGGCACTTGCATTTGGTCTCAACATATGCTATCTTGTTTATAATTTTTTATGACCATTCATCAAAAGGAGTTTTTGATATGTTCAAAAAATGTTTATTGGCAATGTCTTTGTGCCTCGTTCTAGCTGCCGCGCCCAAGGTCAAGGTCATTGACCTTTCCTGGAGCAATCCGACTGTAGCTTTTTTGGAAAAGCACCTTGCTGAAATGGAAAAAGATTCGCCGCTGGACGGTCTGACCATCCGCTTTTCAGGCAAGCCAGAGGAAATCGACGGCAAGAAGCACGCACCTAGCAGTGGCAACGCCTGGAACAGGAAACCGTGGAAATTTGAACAGCTTCAAGATGAAATCCAGCGTTACAAGGCGCTCCATTTCACACAGTTCACCGACAACTTCTTCTATCTGACCACTTCCCAGATGGATTTCGACTGGTGCAACGACAATGACTGGAAGAGTGTCGCCAGCAATTTTGGCGTTGCAGCAAAGGCCGCGAAGGAGATGGGGCTGAAAGGCCTGCTGGTGGACATTGAGGAATATGGCAAGAATTTCTGGGACTACGGCGACGATGTCCATCCCAAGGAGATAAGCTACGACGAGCTTTCCAAGGTCGTCTTCAAACGCGGACAGCAATGGGGCGATGCCATATTTGGTGCCTACCCGAACATCATTCTTTTCATGCCTTATGCCCTCTCGATGCGCAACGCCACCCTGGTCTATCCCTTCCTCAACGGCGTCATTGACGTGATGCCACCGACCGCCCTCATCTACGATGGTTGCGAAAGCCAGGGCTACCGTGCCAAGTCCCCGCTTGAATACGGGAGAATACAGAACTCGCTCCGCAAGACCATACGCATGGAGATCATGGAAAAGAACCGCGTCAAAGCACGCGCACAGGTGCTGCTCTCTCCAGCCTTTTACTTGGATGCACATTGGACAGCCTCCAGAACATCCATCTACTACCAGGCGCTTCTCCCCGAAATGGAGGAGCAGGGTCATGTCAAGTTCTTCGCACGAAACTTCCTCGGTGCTATGGAAGAGGCGGAACCGTACATTTGGCTCTATGGCGAAAAGCGCTGCTGGTGGAAAGGCTCTCCACACTCGAAGGTCCTTGGGACATGGGACGAGGCACCCAATGCGGAAGGTCTGTCGAAAACCATCATCGCACTCAAGGATTTGGATAACTTCAGGCTTGAGCCAGGGAAGAACCTTGCCATTGATCCAACCTTTACGGGAAAGGAGCATGCATGGACTCTCTGGCAACTGGAGGATGACAAAAAACTCCCCGCACCAGGCAATGGCGTCATTGGCAACGGGAAGGCAGTCGCACGCAAGGTCAAACACGGCTGCTTCCACCAGACCATTCCCATCACGCCAGGCAAATTCTACTTCTATCTGGTCAAGGGGGGGTATCAGGGAAGCAGCGGAAGAGCTGGTGCCTCTCTCTGCTTCCAGGATGCCAGCCATAAATGGCTAAGTCACAATGTCAACCTGCATCTCAAGCTTCCCCAGTCCGACAAGTTGGAAACTTGCTATGGCTATGTGCTTGCCCCTGAAAACGCGGCATTCGTCTCAATACAATGCGGAGTTTCTGGTCAGGGTGATGAGGGCGAAATCTATTTCACTGAGGTCTCCCTTTCCGAATTCTAAATCTGTTTCCCCGTTTTTTGGGAAAACAGATTTGCATGTTGGCAAGAAGAGGTTATATTAATGACCGTTATCGCGGGTGTAGCATAGTGGTAATGCTCCAGCTTCCCAAGCTGGCTAGGAGGGTTCGATTCCCTTCACCCGCTCCACGATTCTTGCCCGTTTCCATTTGGAAACGGTTTTTTTTTGTATTTTTCACGAAAAAGGAATGACTATGAAGCAGTTTAAGTTGAACCTGATTCCTGGTGACGGTATTGGCGTGGATGTGATACACGAGGGGCGTCGTCTTCTTGACAGGATTGCCGAGGCGAGTGGCGGAATCTCCTTCCAGTACAATGAACTCCCCTGGAGTTGCGAGTACTACCTCAAGAACGGGCGGATGATGCCGCCTGACGGCATGTCCATCCTGCGGGACTGCGACGCGATTCTGCTGGGGGCCGTGGGCTTCCCTGGCGTGCCAGACCACATTTCCCTGCGCCAGCTTCTGCTCCCCATCCGTGTGGAGTTCGACGAATATGTGAACATGCGTCCTGTCAAGATGCTACCAGGGCTTCATTCGCCTTTGAAGAACGAGACGATGGACTTTGTGTGCATCCGCGAGAACTCCGAAGGGGAGTACTGTGGCAAGGGCGAGTGGAAGAACGAAGGACAACCCGACGAGACCGTCATGCAGGAGAGCATCTTCACGCGCAAAGGGACGGAGCGCATCCTCCGCTATGCCTTCGAGTATGCGAAGAAGACAGGGCGGGACAACGTGCTTTCCGCCACGAAGTCCAATGCGCTGAATTACTCGATGGTTTTCTGGGACAAGGTGTTCGAGGAGGTTCGCAAGGACTACCCCGACATCACCTCCGCCAAGATGCATGTCGATGCCCTGGCGGGCTATTTCATCATGCACCCAGAGCGCCTGCAAGTGGTGGTCGCCAGCAACTTGTTTGGCGACATCCTGACGGACTTGGGTTCCGCCATGCTGGGCAGCATCGGCATCTCGCCGTCGGGCAACATCAACCCTGAAGGGAAGTATCCCTCGATGTTCGAGCCCATCCACGGCTCTGCGCCTGACATCGCAGGCAAGGGCATCGCAAATCCAATGGGCACCTTCTGGGCCATATCGTTGATGCTGGAGCACCTCGGTTGCAAGCTTGAGGCCGACAAGGTGATGGAGGCGATGATTGCCGTCCTTACAGAAGGAAAGGCGCTGACTCGCGACATCGGCGGCAACGCTACCACCACCGAGATGACGGACGCTATTCTTTCCAAAATCTGAGTAACTCGAAGCATCCCTTGCAGCCATTTAAATTGCAAAAGTGCGATGAACAACCGAAACGGACATAGAACCATGTTTCATGCGTTGTCCTTTTGGGGAGTTCAGCTTGTTCTTTTGCTTGTTTGGGTGTGTTGCACGGGGTGCGCACGTCTCTGGTGTGAGACATTGGAGCACTTGGAGCCGCCCAGCCGTATTTTCTGTGGAGTAAGACGCAATCTTCAAGACTTGACTGGTGATAAGCCTTCAACGACGTTTTTTTTTCTGGCTGACTTGCCTTTTGAGGTTGTGGCGGATGTTGTCATGCTTCCAATGGACATTGCTGTCTATGCAGAGTATTGCATGAATCCCCCCTTGTCGCTGCTTGTTGAAAAGAACGACTTGAAGAAGCTTGAGGCAAGGCTGAAGCATGGGGCCGCCCCAAATGAGAAGGACTGGCGGTATTATGGATCTCCGCTGATGAATGCGAGCAAATACCGCAATATTGAAGCGGTAAAGCTTTTGCTTAAGTATGGTGCAAAACCTGAACATGTTTCATACTTCAAGTATTATTCAGATGCTTTTTGTCAAGAAGAAGCTTACTTATATCTGCGGCATGGTGTTCCAGATGGATTTGCCTCGAATTTGGAGGCAGTAATCTATGTAAGGGAATGGATTGAAGCATGGTTGTCGCTTTACAAGTCAAGTAAATACAAGTCAAGCGACGAAAAGATAAAGGAGAATAACAAGAGGAGGCAACAGCATTTTGAAATCATCAAGATGCTGTTGGACAACCACTTCCCGACCAACAGTATTTGGAGAAATTATCACGAGGGCGAAACGCAGCGGACGGCTTTGGACCTGGTGTTGCTGGACAAAAACCTTCCTCTTCATGAGAAGGAGACGATGGTGGCTTTGCTGCGTTCCCACGGCGCAAAAGAATATACGGAGCTTGCGCAGGAGAATCCGAATCTTCCGCACTTGGACAAGGCAGGACTGACGATACCTCTAGCCTTTGCCCCCGTTGTCAACATCCTGGAACACTCATACGAGGCGGCTGGTTATCGCTTGTCCAAGGGATTCCCTGGCGTAAATGGCGAATCCCTTGTCATTGATTATCTGCCTATTAAAGAGCTTCTTGCGAAGAAGCCCTATTTTGTGACTATCATGGGGCATAGGCGCAAGTCACCAACGGAGTGGAATCAGGAGCTTGAAAGCTTTGAAGTGCCCGCATATTTCAGGGCAGTCCTAACTGAAAAAGACAATAAGGTTCCGACGCAGTTGGACGGGGTGCCTTTGGAAAGGGTGTTTTACGAACAGTGGTTCTCCCTGCCGACATGTGAATTGTATCTTCAGTTTCATCCAAGGACGTTTTCTAGAGGTGTGAGGGACAACGTTGAATTAAGGGATATAGTTTTAATGCGCTATCCAAAGGGAACAAATTTTGATTCTCTCAGTACCGACGAGATACCTTATTCAGTGCAAAGCCTGGATGAGAACACTTTCAAGGAAATCCTCTGGTACGTGAAGGAGG
Source organism: Victivallales bacterium (assembly GCA_017535315.1). Lineage (GTDB taxonomy): Bacteria > Verrucomicrobiota > Lentisphaeria > Oligosphaerales > Oligosphaeraceae > RGIG3456. The sequence continues at coordinate 97,920 of JAFXUD010000067.1, forward strand.
ATAATTCAGACGAACCATCAGAAGAAGAGAAGGCTTTTCTGGAGCGTGCCATTAAAAAAACTGCGGAATTTGGATTGTCAGGCCATTGGGAGAGGCTGCCGAAGAGGAAGCTTGATCATCGCGGTTACAATCTGCCAATTACATACGTTTTCAGCACTCATCGCTCTCTGGAGGAATTGCGAAAAACGCCTTCGCCTGTGGCTCCCTATCCAGATGAAGTCTTGATAATTTTGCCATTTGTGCAGTTGCCTTCTGCTGATGCTCCCCAATATATCTCGAATGGTAGATTTCAGCCTCGTAGCCTTCGTCCTAGTGAGCGGGAGTATTGGAATCACTCGAGGGCTTTTCTTTTTTTCAAACGAGAGGGTTTAGGAGGTTGGGGTATGGATGTGACAATAATGCATGGAGATGAGGCCGTCAAGCAGAAAACATTTAGTAGCATTAAGCCGCTGCTGAAGGCAATTTATGAGCCAGAGGAGGCCAAATGAAGTTGGTTTTCCAATTTTGTCGGGAGAAGGGAGTGAATTAACTACTCTCTTGAGCATTTGACTTTGCCATTGGAGGTATTACAGTTAGAGAGTGGAAAAAGCTTAACGGAGCAGTTGAGATGACGATGCGTTTGATGTGTTTGATGTGTGTGTGGCTGGCTACTCATTTAGTGGCTGGCGAGACGAATAAGCAGGAGAAGAGTATGAACGATGGCAAGCAGGTTGTGGCAGAAAGATTGTCTGATGCGGAGAAGAACAATGCCACGCAGATGAACGCCACGCAGGCGGAGGTGGCAGAGCACCATGCGGGGGGCGTACGGATTGTCTTCATCGGCAACTCCATCACGCTGCATGGGGTTGCGCCCAAGATAGGGTGGCACAACGAGTGGGGCATGGCAGCCAGTGCAGCGGAAAAGGACTTTGTCCACATTGTGACACGCGGCATTGAGGCAAAGACGGGGCGCAAGGCCGATGTGCGCGTCAGAAATCTGGCGCGATTCGAGCGCGGTTTCACCAACTATGACTATGGTCTTGAGAAGGACCTGATTGACTTCGCACCCGACTACTTGATTGTCGCCCTTGGCGAAAACGTGGGTGCGCTCACAACGCAGGAGGAGCGGCTTGCTTACTCGGAGGCCTTCAAAAAGCTACTCGAAGGGTTTCTGGGCGGTGCAAAAAAGCCGAAGAGCGTGGTGCGTGGCGTCTTCTGGCCGAGCACATGGAAGGACGAGATGATGGCGCGTGCCGCAAAGGAGCTGGGTGTGCCATTCGTCAAGGCGGACCTTGCCACGGACGAATCCATGATGGCTCTGGGCCTGTTTGAGCACACGGGCGTGGCACGCCATCCAGGCGACAAGGGAATGGCCGCCATTGCGCGAATTATCCTCAATGGGCTTTTCCCTGAAGAGGCAGAAGGGAAATAGCTTGGAGTCATGATGAGAGATGGCTTGTCCATTTTTACAGCAGTCTTGTTGCTTGGTCTGGTTGCATTATGCGATGAGCCGAAGAAGGCGCATCGCACCAAGGAGAAGATTGCGCCTGGGGTTATCTATGAGCAGATATCCGATCCTGCGGGACCATGGGAGGTGCGCTTGATTAGGATTGAAAAGGCGGCGCTGAAGAAATACGAGTTCCGTGTCAGCGAGGCGGGAGATGTTTGTCCAGGGCTTGAAAGCACCTTGGATGCCTTCAACCGCGCAAAAGCCAAAAAGCTCAAGGTCATCGCCGCCATCAATGGCGACAGCTACTATTACCGTGACAAAACGAAGCTGGGGCAACCCCGTGCCTTGACGGTCGTGGATGGCCGCTTCTTTTCCATTGGCGATTTGCGCAGCCGAGCCAATCTCTTTGTGGATGCCGCCAACAGTTTTTCCATTGGATACGGTAGCATGAACGGCTCCACGGTCTCCATCGGGGAGAAATCCTATCCATTGGTTGCGTTAAATGACATTCTGGTCGCTGGCTATGAGGGAGTGGATGGCGTGTTTGCCTATACGTCGGACTGGGGGCGTCTGCTTACGCCCGCGCCAGGAATCGCTGTCCAGCTGAAGCAGCCGTATCTGACTATACCTGGCGAGTTTAAAGGGCATGTTGAGGGGGCTTTCCCCGTTGGCGTAGTCAGCGGCGAATTCTCCAAGGTGGTTCTGGTTGGCTTTGGAAGTGCGGCGGAGATTAACTCAACTCCAGCGAAAACAACTGTTCGGATGAACATCGCCATCTCGCCTGCGCCCGCAGTTGCCCCCTTGAAACTGGCGTTGGGCGCCATGGGCATCATACGTCAGGGCGAGCAGACCTTCTTCAAAGACAAAGGGGGGCTTGCCCGCCATCCGCGCACCTTCTGGGGCTACGGTCCCGAAGGCGTGGTTTTCGGTGTGGTCGATGGGCGGCAGAAAGGCTGGTCCGTTGGTATGACCTACGAGGAGATGGACAACCTTCTGAAGCCATATAAGTTGACCAGCATCCTCAATCTGGACGGTGGCGGATCCACGACGCTGGTCATCGATGGTAAAATCCAGAACAAACCCTCGGACGGCGCACCGCGCCGCACGGGAAACCACCTGCTGTTGATACGGCGACACTAACGGCTAGCAGCGTGGCCACGCAGCAGGTGCCTGCTCTGTGCGCTGCGCTCAAGCACGCAAAAAAAGGGAAATTATGTACTTTAGTTGCCGATTAAACTTCACCAACAGAGAAGAGCCGCGTAGCGGCGGCAGGAGCATAGCCGTGGGTGGAGCGAAGCCGCTATAGCGGCGAAGCGAAACCCACGGTCAGATGACCACCCCAGTCCCTGTGCGCCGTGCCGCGTAGCGCAGCGAAGCGGCAAGGCGCATCTTGGTCATCGACCAATGAGGGACAATGTCATCAGAAAACTCAGGTATATAATTCCCCAAAAAAGGAGAAAAAACTATGCAGAAAATCCATTATGATTGTGTTGGGACCTGCTCCAGTTGTATTGATTTGGTGATTGACGACGATGACCGCATTGTGAAGGCGGAGTTCACAGACGGTTGCAATGGCAACCTCCAGGGAATTGCGCATCTTGTGCAGGGGATGAAGTGCGACGAGGTCATTTCACGTCTGAAAGGGATAAGCTGCAACGGCGGCCCGACCTCCTGCCCCGATCAGCTGGCGCATGCACTGGAAGAACGCAAGGCGAAGAACTAACTAGAGATTCTAGAGATTCTAGAGACCCCAAAATGGAGATGGATGATATGGTAAGAAAACTCTGTTTTTGCTTGGCCTTTTTGGCGTTGTCCCTGTTTGCACTGGAAAACCTGCGCGGAAAGTATAACCCTGAATTGGAACGTGGAGGCGAATGGTGGAGGCCAATGGTGAATGGCGACAACCATTCATTCTTCTCCAAGGATGCGGGCATAGATGGCTCTGGCGCCGCTGTCGTCTCATCGAAGGAGGAGACGAACTCGGGCTTTTTCGCACAGGGGTTTGTGCCGATTGTCGGCGGGCGCAAATACACAGTCGAGGCGCGTATCAAGGGGACGGTCAAGAGCGGGCACGCCTATATCGCCGCCGCCCTCTGGTCAGGGACCAAGGGCACGGGCCAGGTTCGTGAGAGCCGTCGCGTCACGACGATTGAGAGTCCTATGATTACGGAGTGCTCGCCAGACATTTGGAGCAGTGTCCACATCACTCTGACGGCTCCCGAGGAGTGCAATGGCATTCACATCCATCTGGGCACCAAGGAGTTCATTGGCACCATCGCGTTCGACAACATCGCAGTCTATGAGACGGATGACACCATCTCCATTCCACAACTGAGCCAGCCTCCCGTGCTTGACGGCAAGTTGGACGAGACCTTTGTGAAGGAGGCAGCACGTTTCACGGATTTCATGCAGTTCCCGTTGCAGCAGGGGAAGCTTTCTTCGGAGCAGACCGAGGTCTATGTGGGCATGACGACGGAGCACATCTACGTTGCCTATCTCCTGCATCACTCCGCTGGCCGCAGCCTTAAGGGGGCGATGCACGGGCGTGATGACACCGCTCTCTTCAACGACGAGGACAGCATTGAGTTGTTCATCTCGCCAATGGCTGCTGAAGATTCCTGCTGCCATTTGGCGATAAACGCCTTTGGGGCCATCTACGACGCCATGGACGGCAACGCCAACTGGAATGCTGCGCTTGAGGTCGCCACGGGCAAGCTTGACGACAGGAGCGACTTGATTGAGTTCAGGATGCCGTTGAAGGAGCTTGGCTACAACCATGCCGTGGATGCTGGCATCGTGCCGCTGGATTTCAAGATGAGTTTCTGTCGCAACCTCAGCGGCGTACAGGGCGAACACTACACCACCTGGAGCCGTGTGCTCAGCCGCTACGAGGAGCCAGGCAGTTTCAGGCTTTTCAAGGGGCTGGGGACGGATTTCGGGCGCAACTTCAGTGAACGCTACTGGAGACGCGAGAACGTGCGTGACATCGCCACAAAGAAGGTGGAGGTTTGCTGGCAGGTGGAGAATCCCCTCTATGAGGAGCTTATCACAGACAAGCCTCACCCCGAGCACGGCGAAGGCGCCTACATCTGGACGCGCCCCCTTGACCCCATCAACATCTCCTATGGCCTTCAGTATGGCTTCGCCTACAGCAGGTCAGCCATCCTGAAGGAGTACGAGGCGCACAGACTTCACTCCTTCACGCATTACAGCGGCATCAAGGGGATGGCGGATTGGTCGCGCGAGACGGGCATCGGCCAGTGCCTCTATTTCCCCTATTTTATCGAGGATTGGTCCGCTCCCTATAACCCTGTGGTATATCAGAAGATGTTCGACATCACCCGCAAAACGCTTGATGAGAACCCCGACGCCGTCTGGAGCATCTCCCTGGGGGACGAGGCGTTCGAGTGGCTGCTCTTCCGCTTCATCGACAATGCAAACAACCCGCAGAAGCTGGAAGCCTCGCCCGAGCTACGTGAGGCGGTGAAGACCGTCAAGGAGCAGTATGGCTTTGGGAAGTACGGCGTGCCCAGTTCCTCGAAAGGGGGGCAGACGGAGCGCTTCGAGTGGCTTGCCACGAAGAACTACATGTTCGCCCGCACGCAGGCGATGCAGCGCGACTTGTACAAGCTCTGCCAGGAGTACCGTTTCCACGGCAAGCCGCTGGTCTGCATATCGGGCGACCCGATGGGCGGGCTGAATGTCGTCCAGCAGCAGAGCCGCGACCGCAACTACTGCGACATCTTCACGGGGCAGGTGGTGCCAACGGCGTCGCGCTGGCGCCAGAACGTCTGCTTCACGACGAAGGTGCTGAAGGATTTCACTGGCAAGACGGTCTGGCCCTGTGCGCATGTCGAGCCCTATTCGCGCTCCAACGACGTACTGACAACCACTGAATATCTGAGCCAGGTAGCCCGTGGCGGCGGCAGCGGCCTGCAGATTTGGAACTACGATTTGGCCAACTCCAACCGTGGCGTATGCAACACCTGCTTTGACTACCATGGCCACAGGCCAAGATGGGACATCCTTATGGATGTGGTCGATAGGTTCTGCACCATGGGGCAGCTTCGTTTCCCCAAGGACGAGATGGCCATCTACCTCTCCACGGACACCTTCTCATGCTATCGTAACCCACCCTGCGAGACCTCGGAGGCTCTTTTCACATTTGCGGGCCCCTCGGCAGGGGCCTGGTTCAAGTTCATCGGTAGTTCACAGCTGCGCGACAAGGAGATACGCCTCAATGACTGGAAGGTCATCTTGATTGGCAACGCCGATGTGGAGTATGTTGGCAACCAGCGGGCTTTTATGGACTACGTGAAGAACGGCGGCACGCTTGTCTGCTTCGACCCCAAGGCCTTCTCTTTCAACGAGGATGGCACGGAGACTTCTGGCAACCGCGAGGAGCTTTTCGGTGCGAAAATCGTCTCTGCAAACATGTTCGGTGGCTTCCGCTTTGTGGAGGACCCCCTTTCGACTGGCATCTCGAAGGAGACCTTCTACCATGCATCCTCACCATTACGCCTAGAGCCTTTGGCGGGGACAAAGGTGTTGGCGACAGCTCCCGACGGAAGCGCCGCCGCGACCATCAAGGCGTATCCTGGCGGAGGGCGCGCGGTGCTTTTCGCCATGGCTCCCAGAAACAGCCATGTGGAATCTGGGTCTTGGCGCAGGATGATGAGGCAGTTCATCGTCAATCTGGGCATTGCGGTTGACCAGGACATCTGGCGCTTCAAGTTCCCTGCCAAGGCGGAGACGGAGCCCGTCTTCAAGGACACCTGCCTCACGGGCAACTACTTCTACTGGTACTTGAACAAGCCCGTGCAGGCGGCCAACGCCCTCTGCAAGGAGGGTGGCTACACCTACACACTTCCGCCCGACGGCGACGAGCCAGGACGCAAGTACGCCTTCCCCGAGGGCAATCTCTGCAACCGCATCAAGGCCACTGAACTGGGCGACTTCTACAACAAACAAAACAAAAAGCTGGTGGACGAGGGCAAGATTTCCACGCGGATGTTCTTCGACACCTGGAGCAAGAACGACGCCTTCGAGATTGCGGTTGACCTGGGGCGGAACGCCCAGATTTCAACACTCAAGCTCTTTTTCAGCGGTGAACTACCCTCGGTGACCGCCACGCTGGACAACGGCGCCGTTTTCACCGCCAAAGGCGAGGAGACCAACGAAGTCCATCTCCTTGAGATTCCCCTGAACGTTGCTTCCAAGAGCATCAAATTGGCCATCCCAGCGCGGCAGGCTGGCAAGAAGCTCATCTTGAGCGAGATGGAAATCTGGGGAAAATAGCTTGTCTGTTGTTTTCATAAAAATTTTTATAGCAATCAAGGAGAAAAAAACATGCAGAGATTTCAACTTGCCGACCATGAAGACAGCCTACTGCCAGACGGAAATTGGAAACTTGTCTGGAATGATGAGTTTGACGGCACGGAACTCGACCGAACCAAGTGGGACTACCGCTTGTCAATGATGGGGAAAAGACATCCCGCCTGGACGGACAAGGGCGTGCATCTGGATGGCAAGGGCAATGTCGTTTTTGATATCCTAATGGAAGATGGACGGCCTGTCAGTTCCCAGCTTCAGACAGGCTACAATTTTATGGATGAACCCGTGCAGGAGACGATGTTCGGCGGGGACCACCTTCAATGGCCGATTGGAAAGCTGAAGAGAAACCTTTTCACGCATCTTTACGGCTACTATGAGTGCCGCTGTCGTCTGCAACAGTGTCCAGAGGGCTGGTGGAGTGCGTTCTGGATGCAGTCGCCCATAATTGGTGCCAGCTTGGACCCCGCTGAAACAGGTACCGAACTAGACATCATGGAGTGTTTTTCCACTGGCAAGATTGTCGCTCACAATGCCTTCACGGGCGGCTATGGGCTGGATATGACGCGCGCCAAGGCTGGTGGCCTTGATGGACTGGACCAGAAGGCGTTCCATCGCTTCGGAATGCTGTGGGACAAGACTGGATATACTTTCTATGTCGATGGCGTCGAAGATGGTCACATCTCCGAAAACATTTCCCACCATCCCGAGTTCATCCTGATTTCCACTGAGGTCAAAGGCTATCGTGGAAAAGACCACAAATCATGCAAGGAGGCTTTTGATATAATCGGAAGAGATTCATTCATAGTCGATTATGTCAGAGTGTTTGACAAATTGATGTAGTGCCAGCCACCCAAGCGTTCGCGAAAAGAGGTGACGGGAAACGAGGCAAGCACGATGGAACCAAGCGAAAACGAAAGGAAGGGGAAGGTTTTGGCCTGGATAACCTACATCCTGAATCTGGTGGTGGGGATTCCTGTTTTTGCGGTCGTATCCTTTTGCATCGTGGAAATCATTGGCGCTGTTTTAGTACCGAAGACAAATATATCAAATGGGTTGTTTATTCCGCTTGCCCTGTTGCTGGCCATCTGTTTTATCTGTCTTTGGGGACGCTACCAGTACCGTGTCATCGTCCAGAAGGTTTCCCATTCCAAAGAGGAAAAAGAGAACGTTTCCCCTCCCAAGGGGAAGACAAGTCACCCTCTGCTGCTTCTGTTTTTACTGCTTGGCTTTATCCTCATAGTTCCTTTTATGTTTTTGGGAATTATGGATTGGCTCTATAGGAATCCTCATAAAATCCAGGCGCGGGACTATGCCGAACTGACAGCCAATCATCGCAGTGCCAGGCATTTGGCGGAGAGATTGATACCCGAGGGGGCGACGGAGATTGATTTCGTCTATCGGCCAAGTTTTCGCGGAGGATACGCCTATCTCAAATGCTCCTGCACGCAAGAGGCGCTTCGCGCTTTTGAGGCAAAGCAGGGGATAACATTCATCGAAAACGACTACCGCACCAATGCCAATCCAGACGGACCGAGGGAGGCTGGTGGCATTGAAATGGCATGGAGATACTTCTATCCAGATGACAATACTCGCCCCGACTATCCAAAGAGTTTTCTTGCCTACAATTATCTCTTCCGAAATTACGGAGGCCGCAGATTTCTTTATGACATCAACCAGCAGGTGCTGTATGCCTGCTGGTCAAGTAATTAGGGAAAATTTAGGTGTCATGCTGCGATGAGCCCGTTGGGACGTTGGACGTGGGACGTTGGACGTGGGACGTTGGACGTTGGACGTGGGACGTGGGACGTGGGACGTGGGACGTGGGACGTGGGACGTGGGACGTGGGACGTGGGACGTGGGACGTGGGACGTGGGACGTGGGACGTGGGACGTGGGACGTGGGACGTGGGACGTGGGACGTGGG
>JAFXUD010000068.1 GCA_017535315.1 Victivallales bacterium
CCCTAGCAGACCTACCCTAGCAGACCTACCCTAGCAGACCTACCCTAGCAGACCTACCCTAGCAGACCTACCCTAGCAGACCTACCCTAGCAGACCTACCCTAGCAGACCTACCCTAGCAGACCTACCCTAGCAGACCTACACTTGCAGACTTACACTTGCAACCCAGCAGATTTTTCGCTAGAGCATCCTGACAACTCAAGTATATAATTCTCAAATGAAAACGCTATTCCCCAAAGGAAAGATAATGAGAAAAGCCTCGCACGGGCGGCTGAATCAACCGCACCTGCGGGGCTTTTCATTACAATTTTTCGAAGAATATAGCGTTCAAATCCGCTTTTTCACCCAAATGTATCAGAACCACTTAAACTTAGCAGTGGAAGAATTTCTTCACTAACTCAAGGATGGCGGCGGGATCATCCGCGATAGAGGCGCGGAGCGTCTCGTCACGATAGGCCTCCAATTTTGCAATGACAGCATCGATCATGGCTGGGGCGAAGATGCCCTTTTCCTCGTAGATACCACGTTGTGCGGCCAGGCACTTTGCAGAGGCAACGCAACTGTCGGGAAGCTGTGCCAGTTTCTTGACTAGTTCCTTGTTCTCTTCCTGGTGGATATTCACGCTAACATAGGTATTTTTAGCGATGTCCAAGGCATCGGGCTTCTCCAAACCATAGCGGAAGGCGACAGCCAGCGCGGCCAGCAGCATGAAAAGGTCTGCGGAGCCATCAGGCGAACGCATTTCCACAGTCTGCTTCTGGCTATTCTTGAAGGAGACTGGCTTCTCCAGGGGATTCGCCTGACTGCACATGTCCTTGTCAGCGGTCCAGCCAAGCGGCACACGAACGAGAACGGAGCGGTTGCGGTCTCCCCAGCAGACATTCGTGGGGGCCTCCTGGTGGGGAACCAGACGGAAATAGGAGGTGGGATTCGTGTTGCCAAAGGCGGTGATGGAGGGGGCCAGGCACATCATGCCCGCAATCGCCTTGCGGGCAATGTCGGAAAGCACGCCATCCTTCAGCATCAGGTTCTGCCCATCCTTCATGATGCGCGTATGAATATGCAGACCAGAGCCAGCCTTGCCGACAGTGATTTTCGGTGCGAAGGTGACATCCAGGCCGTTGCTGTAGGCAAGGTTGCGGATGACCCACTTGGCAAGAAGCAGTTGTTCGGCAGCGGATTCCGCAGGACACGGCAGAAACTCGATCTCGTTTTGCTCATAGATTTTGCCGTCCAACGTGAAATTGCCTACTTCGGAGTGGCCGTATTTGATGCGTCCGCCGACCTGCGCAATGTACTGCATGCAGAGCTGCCTGAAGTCATTGAACTTGGCGTATGGGGCGGATTCGTGGTAGCCCCTCTGGTCGGTGGCGGGGAAACAGCCGTCGTCATCAGCAATAACATAGTACTCAAGCTCACCCATGGCCTCGAAGACAAAGCCCGTGCTCTCCGTGAAGGCCTTGCAGGCGCGGTGGAGCGTGTAGGCGGGGGAGCTGGCGAGGGGATTGCCGTCCTTGTCAAAGAAGTCGCAAAGCAGCACCAACGTAGGCAGTTCAGCAAAGGGGTCCATGAAGGCCGTGCGGAAGCGCGGAATGACGTAGAGGTCACTGGCGCCCGCCTGAATGAAGGTGAAGAGACTGGAACCATCAACGCGTTCACCGCAGGTCAGAATCTCCTCTAGATAGGCGCCGTCGTTGATGACGAAGTTGAGGGTTTTGAGACGCCCGTCTCCTGCAGGGTACATGAAGTTGACGTGGCGGATGTTCTCGGACTTGATATAGCCGATGATATCGGCCTTCGTGAACTCCGCTGGTGCCTTGCCGAGCTTTTCGGCAATCAGATTGCTGGTGTAGTCAAGTGTGTTTGTGCTCATTTGGTGCTTTCTCTATTGTTTGTGGTTAGTGATTAGTGGCTAGTGGTTAGTGGCTAGTGGTTAGTGGTCAGGGACTAGTGGTTAGTAATTAGTGTTTAGTGGTTTGTTAGCTAACAGGTGTTGCAACTAATCACTAATCACTAACCACTGAAGAAGTCCAGCGCGTCTGTCGTAGCGCCTCGTAAAGGGCGATGGAAACGGAGTTCGCCAGGTTGTGACTACGACAATGGATGCCTGGCATCGGGATGGTGCGCAGTCTCTCTTTGTACTGCACGTAAAAGTGCGGCGGGAGGCCGTGCCCTTCATTGCCAAAGATCAGGTAGTCCCCTTCCTGAAACGAGGTCTCGTAGATGGATTGCTCCGTCTTGGTACTGCAGAAAAACATACGCGTTGGATGGTTGTTCTTCTGCAAGAACTCCTCCCAGTTCTCATAGACTGTCAGATTCAGGTACTGCCAGTAGTCCATTCCAGCGCGACGCAGATGCGCTTCATCCAACTGGTAACCCAGGGGGCGTATGAGATGGAGCGCCGCGTCGGCGCAGACGCACAGGCGTCCGATGGTGCCCGTGTTCTGCGGTATCTCTGGCGCCACGAGGACGATGTTAAAGCAGGGAACCATTAGAATTGGTGGAGGAACCTCACATCGTTATCGTAGAGCAAACGAAGGTCGTTGATGGAGTAGCGTATCATCGCAATGCGCTCGATGCCAAGGCCAAACGCGAAACCGCTCACCTTCTCCGTGTCATATCCCACGTTCTTGAAGACGGCAGGGTTCACCATACCCGCTCCAGCGATTTCAATCCAGCCAGAGCCCTTGCAGACGCGGCAGCCCGTGCCGCCACAGACGATGCAGCTGGCATCGCACTCGACGCTAGGCTCCGTAAACGGGAAGAAGTGCGGGCGGAAACGTATCTTCGTGTTGGGGCCGAACATCTCGCGCGAAAAGACTGCCAGCGTCCCTTTCAGGTCCGCCAGGGAGACGTTTTCATCCACGTAGAGCCCTTCAATCTGATGAAAGCTCATGCCATGGGTTGCGTCAGGCGTGTCGCGCCTGTAGCAACGCCCTGGGCAAACGATGCGCACGGGGGGCTGCTGCGCCTTCATGGAACGAATCTGCACGGGTGAGGTCTGCGTGCGGAGAATCATCGTCTCGGGGTCGAGCCAGTGGCGCTTGTCCAAGTCGAAGTAAAAGGTATCCTCGGGGGTGCGGGAAGGATGGTCCTGCGGCGCGTTCAAAGCGTCGAAGTTGTTCCAGACGTTTTCCAGATCGGGACCGTCCGCAACGATGAAGCCCATGCTGCGGAAGATGGCGACGGCGCGGTCCATCACCAGGCTGATGGGGTGCTTGTGGCCGATGGCGTGGTGCCTAGCTGGCAGCGAAATGTCCAGAGCCTCCTGCTCCTCCTTGGATTCCTTGATTTTCGCGGCGCAAGCGTCAAACGCCTCCTGCACGCTGTTCTTGACGGCGTTCAGGGTCTTGCCGACAGCTGGTTTCTCCTCCTTCGGCACCTTGCCCAACTGGGACATCAGAGCAGGAAGAAGCCCCTTTCGCCCGAGGAACTTGGCGCGGCACTCCTCCAGTTCACTTTCATTTGTCACAGTTGCAAGGGCTTCCTGGACCTGTTTCTGGGTCTCCAGTAGTTGAGTTTCCAATTCAGTCATTTTTCAGCCTTTGGGTGTTTGGTGCATAAGTCCTTTTAAAGTCTTATGTATCTGGTTATGTGTTTTTTCAGCAGTCGTAGATGACAAGTCGGCAGTCAATACTGCCGTTTTTGAGTGGGTATTGGAAGGTGGGGCTCTTCGGAATGCTATGTACCAGCTTTGGATTGCCAGTCAACATACAGACGCGCCATCCATGGAGGCGCATCACAGCGGAGCGCAGCTCTTGGTAAATCTGGTTGTCGGCGTCCAGCCGCACCCCATAGGGGGGATTCGTCACCACAATGCGTCGAGTGTTGTCCGTCTGCAGTTCACGGAGGGGCATCTGCTTGAAAGAGAGGCGCAGTCCTGCAGAACGCGCGTTCTCCTGTGCGTTCTGCAAGGCCGCCGCATCGATGTCGAACCCCGTGATGCGGGGCGGCTGTCCATGACCCGCACGGCGTAGTTCCCCCTTCAGGGCATTCAGTGCATCCTGCTTTTCGGGTGTGAAATCTGCCCAGCGCTGAAAGCCAAACATCTCACGCTTCAGCCCTGGAGCGATGTTGTTCGCCCAAAGGGCCGCCTCGATGACGATGGTGCCCGAGCCGCACATGGGATCGACAAGGGGAGTCTCCCTGTCCCAACCAGACAGACGCAGGATAGAGGCCGCCAGCGTCTCCTTCAAAGGCGCCTCGCCCCCCGTCACGCGGTAGCCGCGCTTGAAGAGCGGTTCGCCTGAGAGGTCCAGATAGATAGTGGCTTTCCCCTGCGTCATATACAGAAACACCCGCACGTCGGGATTGCCTTTGTCGATGTCGGAACGTTCACCGAAGACCTTGCGCTGTGCATCCACGATGGCGTCCTTGAGCTTCAGCGCCGCCTGGTCAGGCGTGGTGCCAGAGCTTTCGTGCACAAAGGCGGCGACAACAAAGCTCTGTTTCGGCGTGATGACCTGCGTCCAGTCAATATCCAGCGCACTGCTGTAGAGTTCCGCCAGGCTATTGACCTTCAGGCGCGCAACTACCTGCATCACCCTCTGACCGATACGGGTACAGAGACAAGCACGCCAGCCATCGATTTCCGTGCCGAAAAAGGGGATGCCGCCGCGATTCAGCCGTACGGACTTGAAGCCAAGCTCGCAAAGCTCATCCCGCAGCACCTCCTCGGTCCCTGGGGCCGCTGTGACATAATATTCGTTCATTTTCCGTTGGAATTATACTGGTCGTTTGGCGGGGGACAACGGCGCTTCGCCATCTCCATCTCGTTCTTGCAGAGATGACCGCGCTGCCAAAGGTCGGCCAGTTTCTGTTCAAGCTGATGCCAGTTCTCCTCTGTCGGAGGCGTGGTATAATCCCAATCCTCGGCCCCATCAGGCAGGAACTGCCATTTAATGGTGTGGCCGTGGAAGGTGACGCGCACCTCCCGCTTGCCCCCTTCCCATTCCTTGTCTATCCAGCCTATTGGTCGTCTCATCGTCGCACACCATTCTTCGTTCAAGCATCTGAAGTAATTATTTCACCTCAATTATAATATAATACAAACGGCGAAAATGGCAAAACGTTTGTGCAATTATCCGCGGTCGCAAAAAGATGAAATGGCGTTTGCAAACAAACTCTCAACAATATCGTTTTTCAAGAAAAAAAGCATAACGATATTGCATACAGCAAAGCATGTAGTATTTTATTTAGTGGTGGCTAATACAACCATCGCGTCGGCTGTTTTGCAAAACTCATTTTCCCCTTCCCGAAAGCGTGGATAATGAGTTTAAACCTAAACATACGTTTTCGGATAGGAGAATGCCAATATGAAAACAATCCTTCGTTTCACACTTATTGAGTTGCTGGTTGTGATTGCCATTATAGCCATCCTGGCGGCCATGTTGTTGCCAGCCCTCAGCAAAGCACGCGAAAAGGCGCGCACGATTTCCTGCACAAGCAATGAAAAGCAGATTGGTCTGGGAATGCTCCAGTACGCCCTGGACAGCGACGACATAATTATCTTCCAGCAGAACATGCCTGTCAAAGGAACAACCCTCAACTATCCTGGCGATTTCCCATCATCATGGACAGTGCCGCTCTATAAGTGGCAAAGCGGTATCTACCACTATGTCGGCGATGCTAAGGTCTGGCAAGACCCCTCAACGAAGAGCCAGAGCGCCAAGTTAGGCGTCTGCGGCTATGCAAACCAGGGTGCTGGTTCTGCGAACTTCGGTATGCCATACGTCGCATGGGGTGGTACGACAAGAGCCCCCTTGACTGCCCATGCAACTCCTGCACAGACCATGTGGTTTGTTTGCTGCAACGATCGGGCCGCTTCTGGACGCAACTGGACTGTCTATGGTCTCTTCCAGAATGTCGATGTCACAGATTACGGCGGCGTTAACGACAAGCATGCTGGCGGCGCGAACTGCGGTATGATCGATGGACATGTCGAGAGCCACAGGATGGACTACTACTGGCAGATGACCACAGTGAACAGCAGCAATGCTGTCTCACGCCTCTGGGCACACTACGAACCTGGCAAATAACCTTTGCACCATCGAGGCCAGTGCTGTAGCAAGCTGAACTGGCACCTAACAAGTGAGGTAATCGCAAAACTCCCCCCAATGGACTTGCAAGTTTTGCGATTACCTCTTTTGTTTGTAACATCATGCGTATATACTGCATCACGTCACAATTACGCAAGTCGTCGTTCTACATGTAATTACTTATTATCCAGCAAACTATGACTGATAATCTCCTCCGTAACCTGCATTTTGACATCGGCGAGCCAGAGCCGACCGTATTCCAGAACGCCATTGACATCTACCAGGACGGCACCGTCCCCTTTGCGTTGGATGAACACGGGCGGTGGTGGGCACTCAGCGGCCACACCCACAAGGGCCACATCGGTCTCTTTCGCGGCACCTGTGTCGATGACATGCAGGAACTCTATCCCATCCACACCAATTTCGAAACGGGTGCTGCTGGCAGCGCCTTCGCCACCGTGAAGTACCCTGAAGGCGTGCGTTCACGGGGGTCTGTCTGGCCCTTCGGACTCTATGTGGTTCCTGGCAGCAGACGCCTCATTTGCTACTTTCACAACGAGACAGGTTGGAACGGCCACGGCACGGGCTATATCATCAGGGGCAAAGGCGACGGTGAGCCTGATTTCCGCCACATCGGCATGATGCATTCCGATGACGAGGGGCGCACCTGGGAGTTCGACCGTTGGATATTGACCTCCGAAGAGGTCTGCTTCAGCGAGCTCTATACCCCCGACAACATCAATGTCAAAGGGCAGCCCCAGGGCAGCACTTGCCTTGGTGCAGGCGACTTCTCCATCTACGACGACCCAAAGGGCGAGTATATCTACCTCTTCTATAACCTCTGCCACCATGACTCCGACATAGACAGTTGGCTGGATTGCGACGTCTATGTTGCGCGCACGCGACGGCGCACCGACGGACTGCTGAGCGACTTCGTGAAATACTATGACGGCGCATTCTGCGAAGCAGGAAATCTTGGGCGCGAGAGCAAAATCGTCTCGGGGCTCTGGCATCCGCGCGTAACCTGGTTCGAGCAACTTGGCTGCTACGTGCTCTCTGGCATCAGCACAGAAGCATCCCACCGCTTCGTGACGGACACCGTGCTACTCTGCACCAGCACGAATTTGATCCACTGGAGCGAACCCATCAGCCTTGAATACAAGGGCAAGCCATTCGGCCAGCACTACTGCGCCATTGTCCCCAACCGCAATGGGCACCCATCGGTCATCCCTGGCAACGATTTCTCCTTCCTCCTCTGCTGGAACGGCTCCGATGTGACACGCTACCGCACCACTTTTAGTGGCTAGTGGTTAGTGGCTAGTGGCTAGTGGTTAGTGGCTAGTGGTTCGTGGCTAGTGGTTAGGATGTAGTGGCGGGCGTGTTCGACAACTAATAACCAACCCCTAGCCACTAATCACTTATTTCTAATTGCTAACCACAAATCACTAACCTCTAATCACTATAAAAAGTGTGGAGCCGACTTGACAAGCCTGTATAATCGGGCTACATTCTTGCAACATTCTACCAGGAAAAACTCTCAAGCAGGAGCATGACAATGACATTACGTTTTGGATTAGTCGGGTATGGTTATCATGGCAAGGCGGCAGTGACACCATCTTTTTACTTGAAGGATGCTGTCGGCGTAGAGTTGAAGGCCATCTGCGATGCGAACGCAGATGCAGTCGCCGCCATCGAGCGTCCTGTGGAGAAATACACCTCCGTCGATGAGATGCTGGCGAAAGCCCCAATCGATGCCGTGTATGTGGCCGTCGGCATGGAATACCACAGCCAGGTGGCCATTGCTGCGCTGAAGGCGGGCAAGCACGTCATCTGCGAGAAGCCCATGGCGCAGACGCTGGATCAGTGCAAGGAGATGGTGGCGACGGCGAAGGCAAACAACCGCATCCTCGCCATCAACTTCGAGACGCGCTACTCACAGAAAATCCAGCTTGTCAAGCGCTGGATAAACGAGAGGCGCTTTGGACGGATTGACGCCATCCACTTCGACAATCTCTGGGACGGGCACAAGAACTTCGGCCCCGTGGCAGAGAGACGTGCACGTCTGCTCGCTGTCGCGGGCGGACTTGACTGCGGTGTCCACGAACTGGACCAGGCACGCTTCTTCCTCGGCGGCAACTGGACCACCGTACACGCAGTTGGCGCCTGGTTTGGCGAACCCTTCAACCCGCCGCCCCACATCGGCATCATCGGTGTAATGGACAATGGCCCGATGGTCACCCTGAACGCTTCCCTGGGCTTCGCCTCCCAGATCGAGCCGCGCCCGATGGTGGACAACCTGGTCGTGGCGGGCAATGAAGGCGTCGCAGTGCTCCGCACGGACGTTCTCGCACACCACACGGTGGCTGAGCTCTCCAGCAGAACCCTCTGCGAAAAGGTCGAATTCACCACGACTGGCCACGCCAGCGATATCGCCCTGCTCCTCTCCGAAGTGGCCAAGGTCGCCGCCAATGGTCCTGATACTCCGCATTTCTTTGCAAGTGGCGAGGACGGCTACCAGGCACAGTTCGCCATGGAGCTAGCCAACCGCGAAGCCCAGGAAAACCGCGTGAAATAAACAGCATTCCTTTTTTCACCTGTTCCACTTATAAAGTAAGCCCCGACGTTCGGAGAAGCGTCGGGGCCTGTATTTTGCTCCTAATCTTAACTTAAAAGGGACGGGAGGGACGACAGAGACAGGAGGGACGATAAAAAAGCATTAGGTACTTAGAGCTGTCCCTCTCGTCCCTCCCGTCGCTCCTATCCCATAAGATGTCAATCAGGAGTATTATGGCCTACTTCTTTTCCCTCCATTTGTTCTTTTCGCGAAGGAAATCTGTGTCGGTCAGCATCTTGAAACGTTCTTCAAGGATGGCGTCCTCGTTCTCCTTGAGAGCCTCCAGTTGCTTCGTCATACGCTGAAGCCGCTCAAAATAGTCCTGAAGCATGAAGTCGTAAGCCTCCTTGATTTTTGAGCGAAGCTGCTCCTCCAGTTTTGCCTTCTCAGCGGCGTCCTTGCAGTCGGAAATGGTACGTGCCAACTCAAAGCACTCCCTGTCAAGCTGCCCCATACGCCTCATGTTCCCGTTTGGTGTTGGCATGTACTTGCGGATTTCATTGACAAAGGCGCGGATATCGGTCTTGCGCAGATTCTCCAGGCGTTCGTACTCCTCTGGATTATCCTTCTTGAGCTTCGACATGATCATCAGAACCTCGTTGCCGCGCCCTGGATTCCAAGCTCCCTTTCGACCATATTCACCTCCTGGACCGCGCTGATGCTCCATGCCATTTGGTCCCCTGCCTTCTGGCGGCGGCGGAAAACCTTCCTGAGCAAACACCTGGAACATTAGTGCCGCCAACACGGCCATCAGAATTGTGATTCTGCTTTTCATTTTGTCACCTCTATCTGTTTTTAAAGATCGTAGAACATATCCATCTCAAGGGAAATGATGTCATAGTCAAGTCTGCGCACGCCCTCCACGTTGTTTTCCTCACTTCTGGATGAGGACTCGCTGTCAAGTGTCAGAGCATCAAGGGCGATTTCAAGCCTGTCGAGTTCATTGTCTGCCAGCGCATACTCCAAGGTCAAAGAAGGGATAACCGCCTGTAGGTTCTCCGTAGAACGCGCCTCTTTCGCCCTGTGCCACGTCAAGGCAAAGGCCAGGCAACACACGAGCACGATGGATGCGGCTGCAGCGATTGACCGCCACGCCCAGCCATGCCACCGAACAGGTTGCCTTCGGGAAGCCTTCACAGAAGCTAGCACCTGGCTATCCAGTTCTGCAGACGGCGTCAGATGCGACTCCAGAAGCATCTGCTGCGCCTGCGCAAAAGCCTGGCAATCGCTGCATCCAAGAAGATGCAGTTCCTCATCCGCATTCAGCTTCTCCCCAAGCAAAATACGCTTCTTCACTCTGTTGCAATCGATTTGCTTTTCAGTCTTCATACCAATTGCTCCTCATCTATAGTTCACAAGAAAACCCTTCAGTTTTTCAACAGCGTAGTGCATTCGTCCAAGCACAGTGTTAAGACTTGTGTTTTGAACGACTGCTATTTCCTTGAAGCTCTTTCCTACGCGTCGCAGCTCCAATACCTGCTTCTGTTCTGTTGAGAGCATCTCGACAGCCTCCTCCACAGCCTTTTCCAGAATAGCACGGTCGATTTCCATCTCGGCTGATTCATAGCCTCCAGGCAGATGCTCATCCACCTCCACCATGCTTGCACCCTTCTGCCTACGGAAAAAGTCCATCACCTGATTATGGGCGATGCGGCAGAGCCAGGCTAGGAACTTCTGCTGGTCATTGTATCTGCCGAAACTATTGAAGGCTTTAATCCATGCCTGCTGGAAAAAGTCGTCAATATGGCTTCTGTCGTTTGGAAGAAGTTTATTCAAGTAGGAATAGAGCTGGAGGCGATAGCGGGAATAAAGCACGTTGAAAGCAGCATCGTCACCTATACGGCAACGGCGTATCAACTCCATGTCCTGTTCCATTGTGCTTGATTCCATTGTCTCATCTCGCTTTCTCTTTGCCTCAATGAACGCACGATTCCCTAAATTATTGTACTCATTGCAAAAAAGAAAGCAGAAATGCATTATGCACAGCTTACGCGCGGCGCCACATGCTCGCTACAGCGGCGACAAAAAAAGCAAGACAAGGCAAGGCACCGCCCAGGAAAGGCGAAACGCTTCCCAACGGCTGGAACCACCCGTTTTTCACACACAGGACGCCCAGTTCTGTGATAAGATAAAAAAGCAACAGGGAGCCTACAGCGGAAGCAAAACCATTCATCTGCCCCATTCGATTCGTTGAAATAGTCAGCGCCACTCCAAACAAGGCGCCAATAAGTGCTGCCAGGGGAAAAAGACAGCGATAAAGCAGAATAGTCTTCAAAAGGTGCAATTCGCGTTTGGAGGTAACCAGACCACTACAAAGCACTTCCCATAGTTCCGCAATGGTCATGCGTTCTCTATCGATGCTGTGCGACCTGATGTTTTCAGGCGATTCTGTATAGTTTTTCTCCAGCGTCTCAAAGACTTCCGGGGCCTGCTGCAAAGGATTCCCCTCCGTGTCATAATGCTTTACAAAGCCATTTTTGAAAACCCATCCCCCGTCATATCTGGCAGACTGTGCAGATAGCAGATATTCGTATGTGCCATCAGAGCGGTATTGCCTAACAATCACCCCAGTGGACTCTCCCTCCATGTCCAGATTGTCAATCAGCCAATCCCGATGCTCAAGCTCGAAGGCGAACGCCGCACGGGATTTCGCCTTGCCATGCTTTAGGTATTCCATCTCAATGGCATCTGCTTTCTCCAGGCAGGCAGGTCCCCAGGATTCGTTGATGGCAAACACCACGACGCACGACACCCCAGCAATGAGCCAGACTGGAATGCAACAGGTAAAAAGGGACATTCCTGCGGCACGCAGAGCCGTCAACTCGCTGTTTTTGCCCAGCATCATGGTCATAAAGCTGGCAGCCAGCAGGCTGGCAAATGGAATCACGTATGTGAGATTTTGGGGTTGCTTGGCAAGCAGGAACGTTATGATGACAGACCAGGGGATGAGCGGTCTTGCCGTCTTTTCCGTCGCAGAATGTCCTTTGTTATCGGCATTTTCGCCTGCATTGTCTCCTTCTGGTCGAAGAGCCTTTTCCCCATGTGTGGTTGCCAAGGCGGCCTGCTCCTGTTTTATCTTGGTATTTTCCTCCAGAAAATCCCTCATGTCGCCATTGATGGAATCCACCAGCATGAACAATGCCATGAAGCCGATGATGGCACCAACATACGGCATCGCGAAGTTCCTTGCGATGTAAGCCAGAACACAGGGGGAGATGCGTCTGGATATGGATGATTTCTGGGGCATTTCAAATAATGGCTAAACGGGATTCTTGATCTTGTTCGGGTCGATGACGATTCGCGTCATACGGGTTTTGGTGAAAAGTTCCTGTACTGTCTTCCCGCTAGCAAACAAGAAAAGCGGATTCAAGATCCCCAGCGCAAACAAAAAGAACACATAGAAGAAGATGCGTCCGAGCCAGTAGGATTCGCCGTTTGTCCGCACCAGGTATATCCCCCAGAAACGCTGTCCAGGCGTCTGTTGATTCAAATACATGGTGAAGATGAAATAGAGGAAGAAAGTCAGGAAATAGACAGGGAAAGCTATGTAGAAAAGATAATATGGGTCGATGATATCGTGCTTGTAGCAGAAGGCGCAAATCAGATGAAGAATGACACCCCAGACAAACATGATCAGAAGGTCTGTCAGCAATGCCATGCACCGCATGATTATGCTGGCAGTCGGAGCGGTGGCAGCGTTGCGTTTGACTAGGCCATTGGTGGCGTTTCCGCTTACATCCTCAACCTTGAGGTTGATTCTGGCCTTGATGCGTTCCCAAGGCGTATTATGCTGGGCGTTGACACGCGCCACGACCTGCTCTTTGAGAAGCGGCTTGAGAAACGGAATGTCCAGGACATTGTCCCACTTGTTCACAAGCGTGCTACGGATTTTGCAGTCAAGGTCGATTTTCCCTGTCTCTGCCCATTTAACCAGAGTCTGCTGGTCTGCGGGTTCAAACTCCTCCCCTTGCGCGTTACGAACGATGAAAAGGCGTTCATTTGCCATTGTTCTGCTCCATTATTTCAATAATTGACCACAATTTTCGACTTGTCGATTTGACATATAGAGATTCATATAATAACATAATGCTTTTAGGGGATTTTTCATCTCCTGTTTTCAGATTATTTCATAAAAAGGACAACATATAGAAAGGAGAGACGACAAATGGCAGAAGAGAAGGACACACGCTCTTTTTCCAAAAGGCATCTATGGGCCAAGGTTGATGAACAAAAGGGGATTGCCTACATAGGAATAACAGACTACCTGGCTGAACAGTTGGCCGAAATCGGCAGCATTGACATGCCTGAACCAGGCGATGAGGTCGATATGGACAATATGTGCATCCACCTCTACCTTCGCAACAGAATACACCACCTGCGCTCCCCGCTGTCGGGACGTGTGATCGAATGCAACAAGGAAGTGCTGGACAACTGCAGCCTGCTCCATCTGGATCCAAACAAATATTGGCTCTACAGCATGGAATACGATAATCTGGAAGAGCTTGATCTTCTAATGGATGCACGCCAGTATGCGGAGTACGTTGACAAACTTTGACTCCACTCAGGCATAGTCCCCACCAAGGAAAACATCCATGACTGAACTCATTACCGCATTAGATTATCCAGATGCCAAAAGCGCACTGGAAACCGTTGACCGCATTGGCATCTCCTGCCTATGGTATAAAGTCGGAAAGGAGCTTTTCACCGCTGTCGGCCCCATGATCGTGCAAGAGCTTAAGGCGCGCGGAAAGAAGGTCTTCCTTGATATGAAATACCACGATATTCCCAACACCGTCTCCAAGGCCGTCCATTCCGCAGCAGGCATTGGCGCAGACCTGTGCAATGTCCATGCATCAGGAGGAACAGCCATGCTCAAGGCTGCGGCTACAGCGGCAAAGGAATCTGGCATTCTCCTCGTGGCTGTCACCGTTTTGACAAGCATGGACGCGATGGAGCTAGCCTCCATCGGTCTGAATGTCTCTCCTCAGGAACAGGTACAACGGCTTGCCCTCCTGACACAAACCTGCGGTGTCCCAGGCGTTGTATGCTCGGCACTTGAACTGCCAGTCATACGCAAATCCTGCGGAAATGATTTCATCACAGTCGTCCCTGGCATTCGCCCTGCTGGGTCGTCAGCAGATGACCAGAAGAGAATCATGACGCCAGAACAGGCAGCGCAGGCTGGTGCAAACTACATCGTCGTCGGACGCCCCATTACCAAGGCAGATAATCCCGCCGAGGCCGCAGCTCAAATAGCCGCTTCCCTGAAGTAATATCAGACCGTTTGCTATCTAAAAGATATGTATCTTAATGCAACCTTTTATTTGCCAAATTTGCAAACATAAGGTTGCATTTATTATTTCAGATGATATATTGTGTGGTCTAAAGGGATGGAAGCGATGAACTAAAAAGCATAACACCAAGATTCCAAAGAAAGCAAATGCAAGCCTGTGAATCACTTCCCAGAGAAAGGCTCATGCAGTTCGGGGCAGAGGCGTTGAGCGATGCAGAGCTACTGGCCGTGCTACTGCGTACTGGAACCAAAGGCACACCTGTCGTCGAAATGGCAAAACATCTGCTGGAACGTTTTGATGGGAATGTTTTAAGACTATGTGATGCGACAGTGAATGAGCTTTGCGAAATACCTGGCATGGGGCTTGCAAAATCACTGGAACTTGAGGCCGCATTCGCGTTGTCAAAACGACTGGCGAGACGGAGAATGGCTTTACGCCCTGAAATGAAGTCCCCCCAGTCAATTGCCGACTATATGCAAAGGCTGATGCTTGATGCCAATCAAGAATGTTTCTATGTTCTTCTTCTTGATACCAAACTGTGCCTTATGAGAAGCGAACAGGTGACAATAGGACTTGTGGACCGAAGCCTTGTGCATGCACGCGAAGTATTCCGCAATGCCATTCGCGAAGCCTGCTCAAGCATCATTATCTGCCACAACCATCCCAGCGGAGACGTAGTGCCCTCCGCCAATGACATCAGAATCACAAAAATGCTTTTCGATGCAGGGGAAATTATAGGCATCAGGTTACTCGACCATCTGATAATCGGACCGCAAAAATCTAACCAGTCCAATAATTACTTCAGCTTTAGAGAAAACCAGCTTATGCCGACATCCCCCATCAAAAACTGATTTTTTATCTTCTTTTCTTTTTAAGGTTTTGCAGATTAGATTGCAAAACTTGTTTTTCGTTCTGAAGACTGCCTATTTTATCCAAAAGCTCGGAGGGAATCCACTCTTTTTCTTTTTCTGGCAAGATTTCTGTGTATTCATAATTCTTGCTTTCCATCTGCTGCTCAAGAAAAACTTTGTATGCCTCTTCAAGCAAAGAGTGCTTTGATGCCCAGTTTTCGGCACTTGTCAAATCAATTTTATCGTTGATTTTTGACGGCTTAGGCAAATAACCGCACTCTAGGAAACGACTCGGCAGTTCCTCATGAAGCCGTTTGCTGACTTGCGCATTCTGCTCCTGCTGAATCTCCGCGCATTTCAAACGAAAAAAGCGTTTTCTATAATCGCCTCGGATACGAGCGACAATCTCGTCAGGCATATCTTCAAAAGGACAAAACGTGACGCCAAATCTAGCCCCATTATCCATTATAGCATTGAGGATTCCCTCAACTACTCGCCTGGAACCATTTACTTTGTTGAACTTGACTAAATCTCCTGTTATGCCTTTTGAATTGTCAGAGACTCGAAACATGGGATACTGTGCATCCAGCTTTGTCATTATCTGATAAATGTTCTTGGCATCAAGTTCCCTTTCAAGTTTTTTTCTCATATCATCAGAAACCCGCTCCTTTGCGATAGCAGGCTCCTCACAAAAAACCTGGAACATCTTGTTCATGTCATCAAAAGCAACCGCTTTCAACAAGTCGTCAGCAATTTTGTGCTCCAGCGTGGAATATTTGGCAATCAAAGACTTCTGCAGAGCTCTGCAAATAGCGTCATGAACCTCCTCAGCCTGTTTTTCCATGGCAAGACTGTTCACAACTTCATCACGTTCCTCACGCCACTCATCGCCATTGACTATTTCGTCAATCTCCTTATCGCATTGCGCTATTTTCACCTGACATTGCTCAATCATCTGCCGCCGCTTGCTGCACCCAACTAGGAGGCAAAGCAAAACCGACAACAAAACGGCAGTCAGCATTAAACGCCAACCCATACGATTTCTCCTTACTCAAACACAATATCTCCAAAGGCCTCAATGGAATGGAAGCCCATATCCTCCAGATTCGGCGACCATAACATCAGCTGCGGGTAGAATTTTGTTTTCCCAACATCTTCTTTCTTGTAGGCCTCACGCCCAATATTCCACGTCCAATGTGCTCCTGGAAGCGGTGCATTTACCCCGATGGTCTTGAACGGGATGGTGACAAGCGCCGTCCACAACCCCTCCTTGACAACCGATTTGCACTGCCACTCGCCGTCCCACGAGGGGTCGGCCTGACCATATCTGGGGTCAAGCGGGTCAGCAATGAAACCTACTGCCGCATCATAGCGGGAATCCTCTAGCGGATTGGAGATGAAATGGTAGTAGTTCTGCCTCATGCCAGAGGGGTCTATCATCAATTCCAGGCAATCTTCACGCCAGCAGGCACCATCCTTGCCGAATGCCTTGTATTCGATGCCTGAATCGACCTGCGCCTCTATTGCAAAATAAAGGTTTTCATTGTCATACGTGGCCTTGAAGCGATTCTTAAAGCCGACCTCATTCAACTGGACGCCGCCGAGTTCCTGCCATGGAAGTCCAGCCCAGGCCCCTGCTTCGAAATCAGAGCCAACACTTCCTTTCGCCTTCTGGACGGTCATCTTCTTAGTGGCAAAACCAGGCAGAATACCCGCCGCCCGCAAGGCGGTCACATTCCAAGTGAATGGAGCCGCCAACGGTGCGCGAAGACGCCCATTGACCTTGAAAGCCGCTTTGGCAATGCCCCCGAAGAGCGCCAGCTCCTTCATCTCAGGCAGGCGAATCATACGGCCCTTCGCGTCATAGAAGCCGTCAATCATCTCGTTGCGCGCCTGCACCGCATCCGCCAACTGCTCGAAATTCGCCTTGTTGGGCATAAGACGATAGGTATTGTAGAAGGAAATACATTTCCCGAGATTCTTCACATACTCAAACTCAACACGCACCAACTTCAGACGCGCCTTCACCTGCGGCGAGGAAGTCATCGCTTCCGCACGCGAGAGGTTGTTCTCCAGTGTTTCAATCAGGTCAGGCGTGTAGATCGCACCTAAAACGATGCGTGGATTCTTTGGCAGAAGGGAATAGGAGGAAATCGGTTCAGCCTCAAAGCCGCGATTTCTCATCGGATAGACATACTCGCACCAGAGCCGCTCATACAACGTGTTGTAGAAAGTCCGCATCGGCGCATAAGCGTCTCCAAAACAGCGCTTATAATACTCCTCAAGCAACAGCTGGTGGTTCTGATTGACATCGTCCAGCATCTTGCCATAGACGTAATAGCATGGTCCCTCCAGCCCCCAGAGTTCACCGAAGCCGCAACGGTAGATGCCCTTCACGTTGTTCTTGATGAAAAAGCGCACCTGCGCAGCACAGAAGTCAGGGGTTGTTTTTGGAGTGATGCCAGGCAGTTGGTAGAACCCCCAGTTGTAGATATAGACCGTGAAGCCCTGCTTGACGTGTATCTTGCTCCAATTGGCAAATGTCTGAGTCGTATAATTGCAAAGTTCAATGACGACATTGTCGGGAAATGAATCAAAGCTTTGGGGAGGCTTGGCAGTTGGACCATAGCAGATGATGTGCATGTTCTTTCCAGGCCTGTCTTTGAGCAGACGCACAGCCAGGGAGCGGTGGAGCACCCAGAGCTTCTCCCCGATGTCATCAGTGCCCGCATAGGCCAGGCATTTGTCACAGCCACAGGGCTGGTAGCCATCCGTCTGAGCAAGCTGGACAGTCGTGGCCCCGCTGTCCAATCTCTTCAATGCCTCCTGGTAAATCAGCTCCTGGACCTCTGGATTGGAGATGCAGAGATGATTTGCCGACGGATCGCGCTTTCCGCCTTTCATGATGAAATACTCTGGATGGGTCTTGCCATAAACGGCAGTCGGGCAGGCATTATAGTAGGAATGACCACCATAGCTAAAAAAGGTGCCTGGACCAAAATTATTATTCGAGTACTGGTAGAGCATCGTTGAATAACGACCAGTAGCAAAAATCAGCTTTGGAACGATTTCCCGCGTCATGTTGGCGGGAATGGATATGGATTCCGCACGGAGATAGTCCGTACCGACTGCACACGGCAGCAGGAAGCGGACATTCATATAATCCTCCATAAAGACGACGCCTGCCTTCACGGTGCCCAGGATGCAATCCTGAAAACGCTTTCCTACATTCAAACGTCCAAAGCGATCGCGGTCATTGCCCGCAATGAAAATGCGATTGCCACGTGTAACAATGATACTATTGAAGTTCTCAAAGGAGGCTGGCTTGATGCCAAGCGCTTGAATTGCGGCGGTGTTGCCAAGGAAAAGCGCTGGTTTGCCGTCATCTGTAAACTGTTCCTCATTGACAACGGCGGGCTTAAAGCCAAGTGTCATCTCAAAGGCATTCTGGAGATCTTTTGCAAAGCCCTCCATAATACGCTGTACATTGCCATCCTCGGAAAATTGGGTGGGTACAACAATACGACAGCCAGTCTCCTGAGAAATGGTCAGTGAATCAGCCTGCTGTGCCACAAGAAACCAAGCGCTAAAAAGAAAGAGTTGAATGACAAGTGAAATTGAACGACGCATTTGAATCACCTTTAAATCTATATAAAAAAACACTTTTCCTAAGAAGAATGATAAAAGACCAAAAGACTGAAAAGACCTAAACAACGCAGAGGGCACAAAATAGAAAAATAGAACACTTGAAAAACAGTTTTTTTGCCACCTGCGTCGTTTAGGTCCGTTTACGTTATTTAGGTCGTTCAGAATATGAATCAACCCTGAACTATCTGCATTCGCGAGAAACAAACGTAATCAGCCGTTCTGCCAAGGGCGATAGAACTTGCGCTTGCGTGAAATCACATATTTCGGGGAAACAAGTACTGGCCTACGTGACTTATCACAGACAACAACTTTTCTCCCTTCCTGCTCACACGACAAATACATATTGCCGAGTGATTCATTCATGGCAGAAAGAGCCTGCTTCATAATTGAACTCATTTCAATATTCACTTATCTTCCTCCTTCTTTACGGGAGTTCCCATGTTGTTCTGCTCTTGCAGCTCGCGCAGATAGCGTTCTATCTCCGCAAATAAATCCGCATCCATGATATTGCACTCGCCGCCAAGCATCTTCTCGAATATCGGAACCATCTTGGTCCCAGAATTGTCAAAGCACAGCGTCATGTCGCAGACATCCGAATATGTAAACAAATTGGACAAACTCCTTGGATAACGCCTGAAGATATCCTTCTCTGGAATGTCATGCCCGCCTCTGGAGACACGCTCCTTAACCCGCTGAAGGGAAAAGAGGGCACTTGGAATGTATAAATAGTACAAAACCACATTCCAGTTGTTTTCACGCCATCGGCGAATCCTCGGCAAGAATCCAGACCCCGCCAATGTCGTCTCAAATGCAAAATCCTCGCGCAGCTCTATATGCCGTTCCAGTTCCTCCAGAAAAATCTTTCCAGCCTTTGCCTGCACCTTGCCAGGGTCTTCAGGGCAAAGGTTCTTGGCTATGTCATCTGCATTCAGATAGTTTCCGTCTTTTATGTAATTCAAGATATATGAACGGGCAAATGTACTTTTTCCCGCTCCATTGGGGCCTGAAACAATATGGCAAGTAGGTTGATTATGATCCATCAATGCACCAATTTCAGACTATGCTACAATTTTTTGAAGCAAAGCCGAAAGCAAAAGACTGCACTCCCTTGTAGGAATGCAGTCTTTTTTCACTAGTGCCTGAAGTCGGGAAGACCTCTCATATCGTTTGCACGAATCGGAATACCCGAGGAATCAACCAGACGAGCATTCACGAAGATGAGCATATTGGTCTTAACGGACTTTTCGCCGCGGCTCCTAAACAGATGCCCCAGTAGCGGGATGCTGCCCAGAACAGGCACCTTATCCTCGAACTTCTGGAGTTTCTCTTGGATGAAGCCACCCAGAACAACGGTCTCACCGTCCCACACAACCAACTTGGTGTTGGCAATGCGCTCGGAGAGGATGGCCGTCATACCGACCTTCGATTCGAACTCCTTGCCTTCAATGATCATAACTGTATTGAAGGAGGTGTCATAACCAAGGAAATCGATAATCTGCGGAGAAAGTTCCATGTCGATGGCAAAGCCATTGGCGGAGACAGTCGGCGTAACATCCAGGATGACACCCAGCTCGGTCTTTTCGCCGAAGGTGGGAGTTGCAGGCGTATAACTCATGCTGCCACTGTCACCTGATCCTGTCTCAATTTTTGGCGGCTCCCAGTCTTCAGGGAACTTGCGGACAGTGACGACCTTGATTTGGGCGGTGTTGCCGCTGATGGTGGTCACCTTGGGTGCCGAAAGAGTGTTCGTAATACCCTCTTGCTCAAGAGCATGGATGACGGTATTAAAGGCGTAGTTGCCGAGAATCGTATAGACATTGAAGAGTGAATCGGCGATGCCGTCCGCAAAATAGGTGCTGGCAAAGCGGATGCCGTTGGTCAGGGAAGAGGTATCCTTGCCAAGTCCGAGCTGGAAGTTGCCGCCCTGATTGGTGAAGCCAGTGTTACCTTTGTGAGCATTGTTGGCATTCGCATTGGCAAGATAGTGGTCGCCGCCATTGCCATCGCCTGTATTGTAGGAAACGGTACCAGCGAGAATGGACCATTCAAAACCAAGGGTGTCCAAATTGGTCTGCTCGATTTCAACGACCTTTGCCTCAATGGAAACCTGGGAAGGCGTCACATTCAACTCCTTAAGGATGTTCTCGACCTTCTCATGGTTTTCAGGAGTGTTGTGAACAACCAGCTTGCCTTGGCGAGGATAATGCATCATCGTGGCACCTGCGGGGAAGGTGACACCCATGCTCCTGAACATCTGATCAATACCGACGAAATACTTGCTGTCTGTATCGTCGTCGTCATCGTCGTCGCCAGCCTTGAACTCAATCTTGTCCATCTTTTTCCGATTGCGTTTGGTGTCAAACACACCAGCCTCGACTTCATAGAATCTTGTAATCAGTTCATCCATCGGGTTGTCAGGATGGTTGACAATGACTGCCGTACCGTCAATTTTGATTTTCAGGCCAGTGACTATCTTGATGTAGTTCAGCACTTCGCTGAGCTTAACATTGTTCATTTCCATCGTGATGGTCTTGGTGGAATAGTCGGCTTCAGTATCGCCAGCAGGAGCAGCTCCGCCAGCTCCTGCGCCAGCATCCATGCCCATTCCCATGCCCATGTCGCCCCCCATGCCCATGTCGCCCCCCATGCCCATGTCGCCTGCAGGCGCGCCAGGCTCAGGAGCCGCTCCCATGCCCATGTCATCGGCACCGCCGCCCATGTCGCCGCCCAAGCCCATGTCGCCGCCCATGTCGCCACCACCAGCTGCAGGAGCCGCCGCTCCAGAAGCCCTGTTCCTGACAAGGTTCAAAACAAAGTTGACACCTTCATTATCAGGATCCAAATCAATGCTCTGACGGCGAAGTTTCTCAAAAACCTCCTGCACAGGAGTATCACGGAATTTCACGTCTGGAATAATGATGCTGTCCAATTTCTCTTTGAGGCCTGTCACCATCTTTGACTTTTGGATAACTTTTACGCCTGCATTCGTGCCCGCCCCCGCAATCAGGGGAGTGATTGGCTCGGCCCATTTCCAGCGAACCTCGGCCATGCGCTCAATCTGCGTCGCCTTCAATTTCTCGTTTGCGGCCTTTTCCATCTCCTTGTTGATACGGGCCAGATAACGGATGGCCGTGAGATTCGTCGGGTTACGCAGAAGAACTGTCTCAAAGGTATCACGGGCATCTGCATATCTGGCATTCTGCAGGAAGACCCGTCCGCGTTCCAAGTCAATAGCCTCAAGATAGTCATCTTCCGCCTTGTCCAGAATAATAGTGCTAACTTTCGTGCGTTCCTTGAACTCAACATCCTTCTGGTCAAGGCGAAGTTGCTTGATCATGCCATCCAACTTCTTCTTGTCGGATTCAGAATTCGTCATCGTCTTTGCCTTGGTCAACTTGTTCAAAGCGTCTTCCACCAATCCCGTATCAACGTTTTCCTTGGCTTCGCGCACAAGGTAGTCCGCCCATTTCATGTTCAGTTTCACATTGGCTTCACGAATTTTCTCATCAAGCTCCAGCGCCTGCTGCGCATTGGCACCTGCGTCCTTCGCGTACTTCTGTGCCTCCCTCAACTTGTTCTGCGCCTCTTCAAGCTTGTCCTCCGCCAAAGCATGCTGATCAAGCTCCAAAGCTTTGAGCGCTTCTTCAAAGTTTTGCTCGGCAACTATCAGTTTTTCCTGGCGAATCAACGATTCACGGTTGTTCCATTCAATTGCAACGTTGGCCTTTTCCTCACGGCGGCGCACATCCTGGGCCTTGGTGGCGTCAACGTCCACTACGACATCGCCCTGTTGATCCAATGACTTTGCGTCATCCTGCGCCCCTGCATTGGAAACAAAACATGAGAATGCCAGCATGACCACACCTGAAATCACCGCAGATGCTTTCAGGTGCTTAATAATGAGAACTCCTCTTGTTGTCTTTTTCATCGGTTGTCTCTCCGCAAACTGGCCACCTCATTCTGTTAAGAGAATGAAGGAACCAGCGGTTGTATCTTTATTTTTTTATTATCACAATGACAAAAAACACATCATAATATAGCACATAAAAACACA
This sequence comes from Victivallales bacterium, assembly GCA_017535315.1. Lineage (GTDB taxonomy): Bacteria > Verrucomicrobiota > Lentisphaeria > Oligosphaerales > Oligosphaeraceae > RGIG3456. Next base: position 22,499 of record JAFXUD010000068.1, read on the forward strand.
ATATTATGAGTAAATTATCAAAATTGATATAAAAATGACGTTTTTTACCCAAAAAACAGGGAAAAAATCATTATTATGTCAAACCACAGTCTAATTTATGGAATTACTGCCTCCTAAAATTGCGCCCTCTGCCAGGCCCTGGTTCAGCCATTCCAGGCTCCATTCCTGGCTCCATCATCATATCATCCATGCCTCCCCGACGACTTTCAATAAAATCATTCTCCATATTGAAGAGCCGCAGCGAAAACTCCTTTTCAACTTTCCCCTTAGCCTCTTTCAGTAATCCGACCTTAACTGTATTCTCTGCCTCATTCGCTTCTAAAACACGATAGTACTCGACAACCCTTGAATTCGTCTTGTTCTTCACAAGAGGAAACTCATCGCCTACACGACGGGTAATCACACTGCGGCGGAAAAGCATCTGGGCATAGTTCCGATCCCGTGTGGTCAGGTACAACATCCGCACCATCAAATTCCTGTGGAAGGTCTTGCGTCCTTTCTTGATATTATATGTCTCCGTTGGAGCATTTTTTTCAGAGACAACCACGTACGGAACTGCCATGGAGCCTTCACCATCAAAACCAGCCTGATGAATGGTAAAACCAGCTACTTCATCCCCCACTTGACGGGTCATTCGACGCATCTTGCGCTGCTTGGGGTCGAACGCCATGACAATCACATCCCATTTCTTCACGTCATCACTATTGTTGCGGTCAATGTCAACCAGTCCCAAAGGCACCTCCGTACGGAAGACCTTGTGCGTACGAAGCAGATTTGCCAGATTCGGAAAATCCTCCGCATCATCCATCTTGGTTCCCTGTTCATACTCCTCTATGTTCAGGAAACCATCGTTGTCATAGTCTAGCCTGGCGTCCGACGGATCGCGATAATTCAGGATTTTGGAGGCAATTTCAACCTTGTCTGGGATGCCGTCGCCGTCCGTATCATCCCCTGCCGCCGTCTCTTTGCCCATTTCAGGCTGCTCCGTTCCACAGAATGGGCACTTGTCTGAAAACAGGGAAATTAGATAATGGCAATTCTCATTCGCGCAGAGGATGAGCTTGTTTGGCTCAATCATGGATCCTTTCGGCGTCGGTGCCCCATCGTCTCCTAGGATGTTCAGTATTTTTCTGGGGTCGTTCAAAAACCTGCCTATACCATATTCCCCTGCGCCTTTCTTCTCAATAATCCGTCCTACAGTAACATCATTATTCGCCTTTCTAATCTCCTCGTCAATCGTTTTTTTAGTATTATTACTTGAATTCATAACCATGATAATGCCGACGAGGAGGCAGACCAGGCAGAAAGCCAAAATCAGCTTTTCATAATGTTTGACTAAGAATTCCACAATATGTTCTCCTTACTGGTTAGGCTCTCTAATCCGCATTCTCTTCGGTCTCTTCCGTTTTCTCCTCTTCCTCGCGATTGAAGAGAATCATATCAAAACGCAAAGTCCACTTTGTGGTCTTGTGCTCATAAACCAACAGCTCCTGCCGTCTCTGGGGAAGCTCCACCAAATTCGTTGTGCGGCCTGCTGCATCCCCCATACCAGGCTCCATATCCATGCCTGGTCCCATATTGTCCATGCCGCGTTTTCCACGCCTGCCTCTTCTTCCGCCACCCTCCATATCCATCTCCATGCCAGGCTCGCTCATACCTCCTCGACCCGAACTGGCACTGGAACCGCTGATGGCCGTATCCTTGATATCCTTTCCTATTTCGGTGGTCTTGTCATCGGCAATCAACTCAAAATACTTGAAGAAAAAGAGATTCTTGTCAGCCCGCGACATGAGGTTGATCAGGTTCTGTGCGGCAGCAGGCTTTGCAATGATGGTTAGTTCAATGGGAAGGAACTTATAGGAACCTTCATCCTGCTCCAGAATGCCTAGAGGCCTTGAGAGGTCCTCAAGGCTGTCAATCTTGGCCTTCACGCATGTCTCCAACACAATCTTGATGGCGGCAAGGTGCCTGAAAATAGAATCCAAGTCATCCTTGTTGGGCGGTTGTGTCGCTTTTGCGATGGCATCAAACGTGAAATACTCGCATTTGGAAGAATATTCGATGTTGTTATCCTCCAAAAAAGAGCGCATTTTTGCAAGCTCGTCCTTAAGAGTTCTAAGAGCCTCAATGGAGGTTTCAGGAACAGTATAATTCAACTGGAAGCGCTTCGTCAACTCTTGCTTCATCTGCTTAACCCCAGCCTCGGCAACTTTCTGATTCGTCTCCGCGATTTTGACGTTCTCGTCATTCAGTTTCAGGTTCTCCTTAGCCACATTGGCGAAATCCGTCATCTGCTTGGCAGCATTGTCCACTTGCGTTTTCTGCTTTCCTGCCGCCATGGAACAACATACGCCAACCGACAGTATCGCTATCACGCATACCAGCGTTATGAGCCAGAATCCCCAATTGTTTTTCAATAAGTCCATTATTTATCCTAGGTTTGTAAGGGTTTTCATTTGTTCCGTTGGATTATGGAAGGTCATCATGCCCCCAGACTCAAGGCATCATCTCAGGTCCCATTTCGCCGCCACCGCCGCCAGAGCCCTTGCCAGACACCTTCAGATATTCGACAGGGACAGCCAGTTTCACCTGCATCCTGAAATTGGAATAGTTCTTGAACTCATCGGAAAGGCTGTAGTAGGTGATGGCCGTAAGGGTTGGCTCGGCATCAAACAGAAGGCTCATGCGCAACGCGGCGATGAAGGCCTCCTCGGGCGTACTTCCAGAACTCTTCATCTCCTTTGCCATCAAATCATTGAGCGAAACCTTTGGCTTCGGCTTGGCTTCACCCTCATCCTCGCCGTTTCCCTCTTCTCCACCCTCTGGCGTCGGGACACTCTTTTCAACAGGGAATGGGAATTCAATCTCCTTGCCCAAGCGGAACGTCACCCCGCGCTTGTCAGGGGTCACGCTGGTGCCTGAAATCGTAAAGCCACCAATCGTCACAGTAGAACCAGAGGCTCCACCGCCACCGCCTTCGCCGCCAAAATCAGCGCCCGCACCAAACATATCATCGCCTGGACCGAACATGTCACCCATCATGGCGTTTTCAGCAGCCTCCACATTGCTTTTCACCTCAAAGGGCTTCACCTCGCCTTCAATTGGGCGAATGGATGTTATCCAAAGATTATCTGGCTTTATCCTATATATTTCATTGAGGATGGCAGGCAGTTTCGCCTGCCGTAACAGCAACTCGCCAATCGCCTCCGCCTCACTTTCACTGCTTGAAGCGGCCCCCATTGCATTCTTGATTCTATCGATGAAGGGTTTAACCTTGTCGTTCTTTATCTTGGCCAGTTTAACATTATGGTCTTCATACTTTTTCGTCCTATTATTTATACCAAGCCATACAAAGAGAAGCATGAGAATCACCGAAACCATCGCCATCACAAAATAAGGCTTCTTCTTGTCAAAATTCTGCTGGCGACGGATGTTTGCAGGAATAAGACTCAATTCAATAGGGCATTGGGACGCATAGCGCAACCCCAAGCCGATGGCCTCGCTGAACATATGGCCAACCTCCACAAGTCTTTGCTTGTCAACAGTCGGCAACAGATTCACACACTTGAACGGGTTGAAATACTCTACTGGAATCCCCAGCTTCTCGGAGAAGAAGGTGTCGCAGTATGTGAGGATGGAACTACCACCCGTAATATACATCTTGGTCGGACGCGTCCCCTTCTGCTGCGAACAGTAGGCGTTTATCGTCCTGGTGATTTCACTCCAGAGGCGCGACATGACATTGCGGACTATCTTGGAGACATTTGCCGCCGTCTCTGACTCTGGCTCCGCGTAAGCACCACCCAAGGCAACAAAGCCGTGATGTCGCTTAAGCTCCTCTGCCTCAGGCAACCCAATTCCGAACTCCTTGGCTATCTGCTGTGTGATGGTGTATCCTGCAATCGGAATGGTTCTAGCGTAGAAGCGTTCGCCTTCGACAAAGATCAGGTTGGTTACCCTGCCACCAATGTTCAGGATGATAGCCGATTCGCCGTCATCCCCTATTCCGCAGGCTCGTGCCGTATTATAGCAGGCGGCAGAGGCGACGTCAATCAGAAGCGGCACGCACCCAACCTGGCTGATGGCCATCGTAAACTGATCGACAATGTCATTCTTGATGACCACAGACATCAAATCAATGGAGTCATCGCTGGAATTGGAAATCAACTGGTAATCCCAAAGCACTTCGCTCAATTGGAATGGGATGTTCTGGGTCGCCTCAAACTCAGCCATCTGCTTGATCTTCTTCCTATCATAATTCATGAGGGGAAGCCTGTTGAAGCGGATGAGCGATGACTGGCCAGACATGCAAACCAATGCCTTATTCGCCGTGAAACCACCCTCCGCCAGCATCTGACGGAGCAATCCCGCGACAACCCCCATTCGGGTTCCCTCCGAAAGTTCCTCCTCGTATTCACGATAGGCGAATCGCGACAGGGAGACAGCGGCGTCAGCTCCCGTGAAATCAAATTCACACAGCTTAACACTGGTTGCGCCAATATCAATGGCAAGTATTTTATCTTCTCTGGCCATAATGTTCCGTTATTATATTGCTGAATGGCTCACGGGTTGCAAATCAATTCGTCTTCTCGAACTCGTAGTAGTCAAAGTCCATCGCAGCGAAAGGCGTCTTGCTCTTCGGAAGCAGGGCATTCGGGAAGGACTGCATCTTGTCCAAGGAATTATACCAGTTGTTCGGCATACTGTTGCTACGCTTTTCTTCACGGGCCACCCGAACTCCATCCACATAAAACTCCACATAGACGCTGATTTTGCCACTCTCGATGCGCTTTGAACGGAAATAGCGCCTGAAGAACTTCGGAGAAACATACGCGCAGAGATTATGTCCACGCCCATCTTCCACATCCAAATAGGTGATGGCCTGCGTCAGCCCCGCCACTTTCCCCGTATCTATCTGGATGGCTACAAGCCAACGAACTTCCAGTTCGCCAATCCATTCCTTTTTGGACTTGCTGTCAAACTCGACATCCACACGGAACCAGCGTTCCTTGGCCCCCTGCGAACCACGCAGTGAATCCTTGAACTGGGGGGTCACCTGGTCTTTCAGATCAATTTTCTTGATCTTGATTTCAGCGCCTCCGCCTCCCTTCTGCGCATAAACGGGCAAAGCAAAGAAGACAACAGCCAAGATGACCATTGACCTGAACAACTGTTTCCTCATTGACATAAGTAGCATTCCTCAGAGAATAATGTATGTTTTATCCTGTTTTTTGACCATTGACACGTCATATTCAATTTGCAAAAAAACAAAAACAATATGACGTAATTAACACTATACGCTCTCTTTTTTAATATTTCAAGAAGATTCCCCAACTTTTCTTGTAAAAAAGGCAAAAAACGCAGAAAAAAAACTCATTGCCATTTGGTGTTAAAGGGTTCAAGAGGCAAAACTGGCACGGAATTTCCCATTCGCCCCGTATTCAAGGCGCTGGCCATGGAGGCTGGAATTGCAGCCTTTGAACTCTCAACCTGCCCCCGCATCTCCATCGTCACGGATACCATCTCCTGCTTGGCCGCCCTAGCGTTCGCATGGCGCTGCGCCGCCTTCGCCTGAGCGATTCGCTTGTCCGCCGCCGCCTGCTCGGAGCGCAGACGTGCATTCACATTCTCCCCGACCTGAAGCTCTGAAATATCGACCGAGACGATTTCATACTGCAAGTTCTCATCCAGCTTCTTGGAAAGAATCTCACGCGTGATGATGCTCGGATCCACCAGAATGTCCCGATGCGATTCAGCACGACCGATGGCGGAGACAATCCCCTCGCCAACGCGTGCGATGACCGTGTCGGCACCTGCCCCCCCTACCAGCTTGTCCAACCGTGTGCGAACCGTGATGTTCGCGATGACAATCAGCTTGACACCGTCCTTGGCCACCGCCTCAATGCCATGCGGCTTCTCCCTGCCGACAGGCTGCGGACAGACCAGCACGACAGGCTTGACATGGGAATCCACGGCCGCCATCACGTCCCGCCCAGCCAGATCAATCGCCGCTATCTGCTGAAAAGAAAGAGGCAGCCCTGCCTTGATGGCAGAAACGGACGCGGATACGACACGCGTCAAATTGCCGCCCGCCTGAATATGGTCCTCCAACATCTCGCACTCGACTGGAACCCCTGCACGCACAAGCACTTTAAGATTCTCAACGATGAACCGACGGTTCAGTTTCTTGAAATACATCCGTAAAAAATCACCATAGCCCACCTTGCAGCCAATTGCCTTCGCTTCCACAAGCAATCCAGTCGCCTGGATGCAAAAATTGGCCATCCAAAGCAAAATCCCCAGTACAACCAACACGAACAGGCCAACGATAATCAAAAGAAATGTAATTAGCAGATTCATTCATCCTCCCAGGCCTGAAAAGCGGATTTCATAGTGGAAACAAGTACACCAAAGAGGTGATTTTCAGAGGTAATGTCATAACTAGCGCGAAATGCACCCATTTCTTGGCGCATTTCGCGCTAGTTATGACATTACCTCTTCAAAGACGCAAAAAGGGCCAAAGCACCTTTGACCCTTTTAATATCCACAATTTTATTGTTCTTTCAACTTGACCGTGATTTTTTTCCCGCGGTTCACGTCAGCCTCCGCATCGCTGATTGTCTCCACATCGGGGTCATTCTCAAGAGTCACATGGATGATGCGGCGTTCAGCGGGACTGTACGGACCTATGACACGCGCCTTGCCCAACTTCTTGACCTCTTTCGCGATGTCCTTCGCCAAAGCCTCCAGCCTGGAAATCTCCTCGCGAGGAAGCCGACCATGTCGCTCCACCTCTTTCGCGGGAGCCTCGACGCAATAACCATCGACGTCAATGGTGAACCATGGCACGCGCCCCTTCTCCTCCATGTTGCTGACGATCCTGTTCAGGATGAGCTCCAGGCACTCCAGCGTCTGGCCATGCTTTCCAATGAGCCTTCCCGCATCCTCGCTGGCGACCAGAAGCTTGTTTTCGCCAGCATTATCCGAGATGGTCACCTGCGATTGCACATCCAGCATCTCCAGCATCTTCGTTAGTGTCTGAACGGCTTTCTCCGAAAAAACCACCTTTTCACTGCCCTGATTGTCGGCTAGTTCTGTTGTTTCCGTCATAGTTCAAATCCAATTATTCGCTGCGGTTGAATCGGTCACTTCTTTGCGGAAACCTGCACAGGAACCGCCACTGGCGGCACCAGCTTGTTCGTCAAGTAGGTCTGCAGGATGCCAAGAATATAGCTAACCGAAAGGTAAAGTGTCAATGCGGAAGGCATGCCGTAGAAGAGCACCATGAAGAATATCGTCATGAAACTCATCATCTTCGCCTGCTGCGGATCGGGATTCGGCGTCATCTTCTGCTGGAAATACATCGTCAACCCCATGAGCAAGGCGAGGGGGCGAATGGGAATCGCCTCTGGCGAAAAACTCAGGGTATCAGGCATCGAAAGATCGTAAGCCCACAGAAAGGATGCGTGCCGCATCTCGATGGCGTTGCGGAAAGTGTTGAACAAGGCAAAGAAAACGGGAATCTGGAGCAACATCGGCAAACAGCCTCCCAACTGGCTCACATTGTTCTTCTTAAAAAGCTCCTGCTGCTTGCGGTACATCGTCTGCGGATCGTCCTTGTACTTGGCGCGAATCTCATCCAGCTCGGGCTTCAATGCCTGCATCTTGCGCATAGAGACCGTACTCCTGTGCGACAACGGCCAGAAAATAATCTTGACCAGAATCGTGAGGATGATGACAGCCATACCGTAGCCAATGCTCTTCGGAAACCTCTGGCTAATAAAAACCAGCATACGAAGAAGCATACGGCTGATCCAGCGCATCCAGGCGGGGCGCCAGAAGAAGAAACGGTCCATCTCCATGACCGCCTCCAGACCATTTCTGTAACTACAAAGCCGTTCGAACATCTTGGGGCCCGCGTAAGCCACCACACTCCATTCCTGCATCTTTCCAGGCTCAAGCATGACAGTCGGGAGAATGGCACGGACATGGTAGCGAGCCTCTGGTCGGGTCTCAACCCCTTCGCGATACGCACTTGGAACCGCTGCGCACTCGACACCCGCAAACGGCGAATCCTTCAGCCAGAACGCCATGAGAAAATACTTGGAATGAACGCCAGCCCAGCTACACATCGTGGTCTCAAGAGCCATGCGTTCCTCGGGCTTCATCTTGGCAAGTGCCTTCAAGTTGAAGTCCTTCGTCTTGCCATTCGTAAAGATACTCAGGCCACCTGCAGCCTCACCGCGCCCCGCCTTGCGTTCTGGGGCAACAGAAGTCGGCATCGCGGAGCCTTCCAGTTTGTACCCCTGCAAGGAGATATTCTCCTCTGACAGATTACTGATCTGCACCTTGTACTCAAGTTCATAAGGCCTGCCCTCGACAGCCGTCCAACTCTCCATTACCTTCAACTTGCCATCTTCGCTCACGCGCGTTAGAAAGAAGGTCCGATTCTCGTCCCTGTTTGCATCTTTAGCGGAAAAGGCCCCTGGAGCTGTCAGAGCCAGAAAGGGGTAGTCGTAGTTCGCCAGTTGCACAGGCTCCGCTTTGTCATCAGGATTCTTCTGGAGTTCCTGAAGGTACTGGTCAAGTGTGATGGAGAGGATGCCGCTACCGTCCTCGGCAACATCGGCCTTCAGTCCATCCTGTTGTGCCAAACGGCACACTACCCTCTCGGTCTTGGGATGCGGAACTAGTACATCGTTGTAAAATATCGAAGCAGCCTGGGCTTGCTCATCTGCCTTTTGGACAGGGGTGGATTGCGCGGCAGTCGATGCCTCCTTAGCCGTTTGCGCTGGCTGGTTAGCCTCGTTGTTTTCGACAGTCTGCTCTGCAGGCTGATCAGGCTCCTGCGGCAGGTTCTGCGGCACACCTGGCTTGAAGTAGAAAATAAGCACAAAGGCCAACAGGGATACGCTCACGCCTATCCAGGTCACACTGTCATAGTTGCTTTTGCTTTTCATTTATTATGATTAGTTATGCAATAATCAAGGAATTTGAATTACCCGTTCCGTTTCGGGGGAACAGGGTCATACAAGGAACCGTGATAAAAAGGGTGACAACGCGCGATGCGCCACACCGTCAGCAGACCGCCTACCACCACGCCGTGTATCGTCAATGCCTGCTTCGCATATTCCGAACAGGTCGGCTCAAAACGGCAGCAACGTGGCTTAAGCGGCGAAAGGCACTTCTGATAGAACACAATAACCTGACAAAGCAATCTACGGGGCAAAAGCCAAATCGTTTTCATCAGGCTGGTCATATTAGGCCTCCTTGAAAGCCCCGTCTAGCAGATTCTGCACAGCCCGTTCTGCGTCCTCCAGCACCTCATCCAGCTTGGCTGAAAGCATCCTGTGCCTTGGAATGAACACAACCCAGGCAGCTGGAAGCCAAGGAAAGAGGCGGTGGTACACCTCCCGAAACAGCCGTCGTGCGCGATTGCGCTCGACAGCCAGCTTCGAGTAGCGTCTGGAGATTGAAAAAGCCGCCCTTCCTATTCCGTCAGGCGGCAGTTCCAAAATATTCACAACGCAATATCTGCCTGCGAATGAATGACCTTTCGACCGTACAAGGGTAAACTGATCCTGGCGGTTCAACCGAGCCTTCCAGCCATCAATGCCTGCCTGCGGTGTCTCCTGGTCATCCATTAAAACAACGATCAGAGCGCCAGGCGTTTGCGACCGACGCGACGACGGTTCGCCAGAACTTTGCGACCGTTTTTCGTGGCCATACGGGCGCGGAACCCGATGCTGCGCTTGCGGGAGAGTGTGTGGGGCTGGAATGTACGTTTCATACTCTGATTCCTTCTATCAAGGGTGGCTTTATGCGCCCATCTCTGGACGCGATTTTACAATATACAATCGTTAAAATATAATTCGTTTTCGCCTAATATCAATCCCATACCCCGTATTTTTTGGCTATTGACAGTATTTTCTGAACGAATAAACAAGAAAAATGCACCATCTCTTCACAAATGCAGCATCCTGCGGTAGGCGGCGATTTCGCGGAGGGCGGCGTTGACCTGACGGATTTTCCACTCCAAGTGCCAACGGTCACAGACATATTCCATACTGGCCTCCCAGCCAAGACGGGAATCTGCCTCAACGGATGGTATCGTGTCCTCCGCGTTGCGAATCTCCTCATAGGCGATGGCCTCAATGGCATCTAGGTGCTTCTCTGCATCCGCCGCATTGTCACTGGCAACCATCGCCACGTTCTCGCGCCACCATTGCTTGATGTGGATTGTCGTAATAATGGAGTTGCGGATGAAGTGGACAAGGGCGCAGAGCCGTTCCATCTCGTCCGCCTTCGCGGGAGCGACCACCGCCCTTCCCTGCTCCACCAACTGAAGCCCCTGGTTCCAAAGCGCCAACATCTTCTCCAGCGAACGCAGTTCTGCTGGGTAGCGCAGAAAACCAGGAGTTTGCTCCGCATTCTCATACGGCGTGTAGAATGTCTTGATGATGCGATGCCCAAAATGTGCACGTGGGGCGGTCGGGAACTGTATCTCCTTGTTCACCATCGTGCGCGAGATGTTCGGCTGGAAGATGAAGGGATAGGCGGCCCCCACGCGCCACGGACCATACTGATCCTCATTGGAGGCAATGTAGTGATCCATCGCCTCGCTCAGAATCTTCCAAGCCTTCAGTACAAACGGTGCTGCCTCCTTGCCATAGTCGCGCATAGCAATCTTCGCGAGGAGCTCGTCGCAGTCGGGGTTGATTTCACGCCAAGAGGCCCACTTGCCGATATCGGCGGCGACGCAGTTCCACCAGCCGTAGTGATGTGTCGCGTAGTGCGCATTTACCCCCCACTCCGCCTGCGCCTTGCGTAGATGCTGCGAACGCTTGTACCAGCGTTGCGGCACGGGAACGTATGGCACACATCCAAAGTCCCAGCAGACGCCTGCCGTGTTCACATTCCCCTGAATCGGTATCCCGAGGCGGTGCGCTTCCGCACACTCGCTTATGAAGTAGTAGCCTGGATTCTGCGCAGAGATGGTGTAGTCCATCACAGGCGTATGCAGCCCCTCCAGCGTCCGCTGCGAGAATATTTCGAAAGTGACGCTGAGGGAGACATTCTTCGGAAAGTTCGCCAGAAACTTCTTGCGCAGCTCGAATGGCTGGTAGCCCCAGTTGTAGGTGCTGTAGCAGACCTCCGCCGTCGGCTTGACTTTGTGGACGGCACGCTCAATGCACTGGATGAACGCAGGATAGTCCGAGCAAGGATACCAACCAGGGCTTGGACGCGTGTCAGGGATGCCATCGACGACACTGTCCCGAAAACGCTTGCCCGTGGTGGCGGGATCCTTGCTCGGGAACTCCAGCGATTCGCCACAGAGACCGATGGCATCGGCATCTGGATAGCGCCTGAACAACTCCCCGTAGATGGAATCGAAGAACTGCTCCGCATCGGAGTCGTCGGGGTGCTTGAAGCTCTTGAGGTAGTTGAAGATGGCCACCTCCAGTCCCAGGCGTTTTGCGCGGCGTATGATGTCGTTCAGGTTGCAAGGGCCCGCAGCCGTCACGTCAAACTCCTTGACCATGACAGCGATGGCATCATAGCCCGCGTGTATGAGGGCCATCAGCTCCTCATCGGGATATTCGTCGATGCCGCAACCCGAATGAACTTCGCGTCGTCGGTAGATGGGATGGCGCTCTAGATGCCCCAATGGCAGCACGGGCGCCCCCTCCAGGTTCATCATATCCTCAATGTGGACGACTGCCCGCAGCAGCATGGCGGCATCTGACGCGGTAAGCACGATGCGTTCCCGCGAAACGTCCAGCGTGAAGCCACGCTCCGCAAGCGGCGCCAATCGCAGTTCAAACTGCCTGGCGATGGCGGTGCCATCAATAGCGACGGAGAGTCCCTGGCTCACCTCCAGATAGTCGCGAAAATCTCGCACGGCAATATGAACGAGTTCTTCTGCATCCGTCTGGCAACTCAACCGCCAAGCTGAGTTCAGCAGGACTTCGTTCTCGGTGGGCTGCCGTTCGGGATTACGCATCCCCTTGCGATGGTACTCCCAGTGGCGACGACGGAAATCGTAGTTCTGTTCCTTCATTGTGCCACCTCATTCTATCTCGAAGCCCAATGCCTTCTCAATGCCGCGCGAAGCAGCCTCCAAGGCGGCCTCGCCATACTCCGCACTGGCCTTGATACCCTCACGGGCATACCAGAGCGTCCCATCGATGCGGTCCAGCTCCACCAGTTCGGGGAACATCGCCATTGTCTCGCTGGTCTCGCAAAGACCTGCATGGTCGCCCACAAACTTGTATGGACAATTTTTGGTCGGAATTCGCCTGAACGGGTGGAACTGTATCCAGGCAAAGGGGTTGTTGCCACCATAGTAGTCTGCGTACTTCTCGGTTCCCCACCACCCTTCACCCTGGTGCTTCTCCAGCCAGTTGAAGATGGTGTGACGAGCCGCTGTGCGGAACGCCAAATCAGTGGGCATCCCCTGCTCGAACTCCTCGCCCTGGTGCGCAATGAAAAGGTGAATGTTGCGGAAGCCGACACGCAGCAGGCTCTGGAACAGATCCTCCGCCATGGGAATCAGATGCAGACAATCCACCTGCAGACTCCCGTTCCCCTCGGGAGCCGCCACCGCGTACGATGCACATCCGTACAGGAACGGCGGAAGTACCACGATTTCAGGATGTCGCTTCTCCACGCGCTCCACCGCGTTCATGCAGACAAAACTGTCAACGCCCAACGGCAAATGCTCCGCATGATACTCCACGACACCAACAGGCAACACTATAGGTACATTCTCTTCAATCGCTTTCCGCACCTGATATGGCAACATTTTCAAATACTGCATGGTTTCTCCTTAATGGTAAACGGATTGCGTTTTGCCGCAGTCGCAGCTTCGCTCCACACTTGCTGAGTTCTGTCGCCCCCTGACGGAGGCTCCGATTTTGCCTTCTATGACGAATAGAGGGAAATATAATGACAATAGAGTTATTTACAAGTTCAGAATGCACAAGAAGCGGTGTGTTCGCCGTGCCAGACAACAGGGGTTTGCTTCGTGAAAGCGAAAGTAACGACGGCGACCTCGCTAATACTCCTGAATTACGCCTAATGGGACGGGAGGGACAGGCGGCACGGGAGCGACAGAGCAAAGTCCCTAACGCAATTTGGCTGTCCCTCCCGTCCCTCCCCGCCCCCCC
>JAFXUD010000001.1 GCA_017535315.1 Victivallales bacterium
AGGTCTGCTAGGGTAGGTCTGCTAGGGTAGGTCTGCTAGGGTAGGTCTGCTAGGGTAGGTCTGCTAGGGTAGGTCTGCTAGGGTAGGTCTGCTAGGGTAGGTCTGCTAGGGTAGGTCTGCTAGGGTAGGTCTGCTAGGGCTCTAGGATAAGTCTTCTAGGATAAGTCTTCTAGGATAAGTCTTCTAGGATAAGTCTTCTAGGATAAGTCTTCTAGGATAAGTCTTCTAGGATAAGTCTGCTAAGTCTTCTAAGTCTGCTAGGGGGGTGGTCTGCTAGGATAGGTCTTCTAGGGTGAAGTCTGCTAGGTAGCTTTCTAGGCAACTAAACTATATAAATCCCAAAATAAAAGCATAACCCGCTTTATTTTTTTTTCATTTGCCTTATATTATGATTAATTCAAAAAAGGCAACTGCACTATGCGAGAGTGGCGGAATTGGCAGACGCGCTGGATTTAGGTTCCAGTACCGCAAGGTGTACGGGTTCAAGTCCCGTCTCTCGTACCACTTTGGACTAGGGGAAAACAAACAAAAAGCTGCCTTGCGCTGATGGATTTGAGCGTTAATAATATGGGAAGTTTATAGTTAGTTGCCTAGAAAGTACCCTAGCAGACTTAGAAGACTTAGCAGACTTACCCCAGAAGACCTAGCGGACTTACCCCAGAAGACCTGGCAGACTTACCCTAGAGGACTTACCCTTGAGGACTTACCCCAGAGCATCCTGATAACTCAAGTATAATTCCTTTTGTTTTATTTGCCCCTGTTGCAGTATAGCGACAATTCCACAAAAAAGCAGGATGATTGGTTGAAAAAAAAGTTCAAACAGTTATATTAAACGACTGTTTGAAAACTGGATTTCCCTGTTAGGTGTCTGAATGACTAGAATAACTATTTTAACTTGTTGCATTGCAACGATATTAATTGGATGTGCAAGCATGGAAGACGCGAGGAAAACGCGTCTGGAACATGTTGAAGAATTCGGGAAAGAATTGTCGGTTCGGCATCTTGAACGTCTGAGAGAGCCGCTGGATTTGCAGGCGTGTCTAGAAATTGCATACGCTGAAAACTACGATGTGAAGCGTGCCGCTTTGAACCGCATGCTTGCTGAGTTGGACAAGGAGGCGGCACTGGCGAACTTCTATCCCCGAATTAACGTGACAGCTGACCTTTTTACCTGGTCGCACCAGAACAAGATGGGCAATACCTTCACGCAGGACAAGACCTATCGCGACTTCGATATCAATGCCACAATGCCCATCATCATGCCATCGGTTTGGCTGATGTATGCCAACAAGAAACTGGGTATATCCATCGCGGCGCTGACCGAGCATTACATTCACCAACGAATGGTGATGGATGTGACGATCGCCTACTATAATTGTCTGCGTGCTGAGGACAACATCGCGATGCTGGAAACCCAGGTTGACGCGGCGAAAAGCCAGTCGGAACGTATCGGTGGCCTGGCACGTGAAGGGATGGCCGCTGCTTGGCAGAGCGAACAGGCGGACTATCAGCACAAGGCACGCGTGACGGAACTTGCAATTGCACGGCGGAACTTTGTGACCAACAAGGCAATTCTTATGCAGATGATGGGAGTCTCCCCGATGAACGACATAACATTCCTCCGCTCAGACGACTCTTTTGAACTGGCGGACGAATCCGTGGATAAACTGGTGTTTACGGCGCTGGCGACGCATCCGTCGCTTTCCATAGCCGACCATCAGATTATCGTGAACGAGAACAACGTCCGTTCGGCGATTACGGCCTTTATTCCAACACTAAGTGCTTTTGCGACAATGACCTTTACAAGCGATTCCCTTGCTGCGTTTAACAAGAACATCTACGGTGGTTTCCGTGCCGCATGGGATCTTTTCTCGGGCTTCGGGGACAAGGCGCGCTACAAGACGGCGAAGGGATACAAGTACCTGGCGGAACTTGACAGGGAGTCTATCTTCATCAGTATTATGCTAGAGGTCATCCGTGCTCAGAACACCCTTAAAAACGCCTGCGAGAGCTATGATCTGGCGCAAGCCGCCTATTCAAGCACGAAGTCGAAGTATGTCGAGTATGCGGCCAAGCAAAAGGAGGGGATGGTGACGGTGAACGACATGCTTGACGCACAGGCGGACATGGACCGTGCGCAGGCGGTGCTCTCCAGCAGCAAGTATCAGCGCCACATTGCGCTGGCTACCTTGCAGATGGCGATGGGCACCATCGGCGGCGAGTGGCTTGAGGCTGTCGAACGCCAGAAAACGACGGATTGAACAGGAGGTAGCTAGGCCGTCAGGGGTAGCCAGGTCGTCTCGGCCTGGTTTGAAAAAAAAGAGGTTTTTGATTATGGCATTGACGATAAGCAAGAGGATTGCAATGATGAAATGGATGCTTTGCGCGGTGGCGGTTCTCGCCGTTTTCGGCTGCAAGAAGGAGACGGCGGAGGCCGAGGTTGAGAAGGAAGAGAAGGTTGTCACCGTGAAGGTGCTCCCCATCGAAAAGCGTGTGTTTGAGGATCGCATTCAGGTGCAGGGCACGCTGGAGGCAAAGAACTACGCGAATGTCTCGGCCCGCGTTGACGGCACTTTGGAGGAGTTGCTTGTTGACAAGGGGGATGTGGTGACCGAGAAGAGCACGAAGCTCTTTGTGGTCGATAAGGCGAACCGCGAACGTGCCGTGGAAACTGCTCGACAGGGCGTGGCGACCGCCAGGCAAAACCTGAAGGTGGCGCAGGCAAATGTCGAGAAGGTGCGTGTTGAGCTGAAGAAGGCGGAACTGGACAAGGACCGCTTTGTGCGCCTCCACAAGAGCGGTTCTGCAACCGCCAACGAGCTGGAGCTTTACACGACACAGTACGAACAGGCCTGCGCTGGCCTGAAATACGCAGAGGCCAGCGAGGGTGCGGCAATGGAGCAGGCCAAGGCGGCGGAGATTCACCTTGCGACGGCGGAAAAGGACCTGGCTGACTGCACGGTGTATGCGCCGTTGAGCGGTGTGGTTTCGCGGCGTTTCAAGGAACCTGGCGAGCAGGCGAGCAAGGGGGGCGTTGTGCTGCGCATCGAGGACTTGAATGTTATTGAGGCGGTTGCATACATCCCTGCCGCGCATTATAGTCGTGTCGAGGTGGGCAAGACCAAGGTGCGCGTATCCATCAACGGCAAGGCCGTTGGTGAGTATCCCGTCACCTACCGTAGCCCCGTGATTGACCCAATGTTGCGCACATTTGAAATCAAGGCTATTGTCAAGGGAGATGACACTGTAGGGCTGGTGCCTGGCGCGATGGCGGACATGGCGATTGTGCTGGTTCATCGCGAGGGGCTGGCGGTGCCCACGCACTCCATCCTGACGCGTCGCCAGGGCGTCCTCATCTACATCCCGAAGGATGGGCGCGCAGTTCCGTGCGGCATCAAGGTGGGCCTGGAGAACGACGGCTTCAGCGAGATTTTCCCCGCGCCGCTGACGGATGGGGGGCTGGAGCCTCAGGAGGGCGAAAAGGCGATCTCGGAGGGGCATTATATGCTCTCCGACAATGACAAAGTTAAGATTCAGGAGTGAGGGAAGATGTTTTTAGCTGACGCATCGACAAAACGGCCCGTGGCGATGACCTGCCTGCTCATCGCCCTGACCTTTCTCGGTTTGAACTCCTATCGCAAGATATCGGTGGAGAATCTGCCGAAAATCGACATACCATACATCACGATTCAGACGGTGTGGGCGGGTGCGACACCTGCGGACATCGAGAAGGATGTCGGCAAGAAGATTGAGGATGCTGTTTCTGGATTGGACGGCATTAAGCACATCACCACCACCTGCGTGGAGAACCTGTGTATTATCCTGCTTGAGTTTTCGCTATCGACGGACGTCGATGTGGCAGCCGTCGATGTGCGCGAGAAGATCGATGCCATTCTGCAGGACTTGCCTTCGGGGTGCGAACGTCCCGTGATTGAGAAGATCGACGTCAATGCCACCAGCGTTGTGACGCTCTGCCTGGCGGGTGACGCGACCATTGAGGAGATGTACGACTATGTCGATAACTCGCTGGCGGACAAATTCAGCACGGTGCCTGGCGTCGGCAAGGTGGAGATCATTGGTGGCAACGAGCGTGAGGTACATGTCGAACTGGACCGCGAGGCTCTTGCGGCGGCTGGGCTGACCAGTGCAGATGTCGTTCGAGCATTGCAGCAGAACGTCCTTTCTCTCCCTGCAGGGCGCGTGAAGGACAATGGACGCGAACTCTCCGTGAAATACGATGCCGAGTATGCGACGGTCGAGGAGATAGGAGGGTTGGAGGTTGCCAACAGCAACGGCGTGCGCCGCTACATACGCGATCTTGGTACTGTTCGCATGACGACCGAGGAGGTGCGCGAGAGGGCCTTCATCGACGGCGTGCCATGCATCATCATGAACGTCATCAAGAAGGCCGAGGGCAACACGGTCAAAGTTGTGAACATGGTACGCAAGCGTGTGGAGAAAATCCAGGGGCAGTTGCCTGGCGGCATGAAGCTCGTCTGGTTTGCGGATAGCGGTGCCCACGTTCAGAACTCCGTTGACAGCACTTTGTCGGACATCATGTTCGGTGTGCTGCTATGCGCGGCAATCTTGCTCATCTTCCTGGCGAACATCCGCACGACGCTCATCGTGAGCATCAGTATGCCGCTGACCATCGTTATCAGCCTCTTCTTCATGTGGCTCATTGGTTACTCGCTGAACACCTCGACGCTGTTGGCGTTGGGGCTCTCCATCGGCATCCTGGTCTCCAACTCAATTGTCGTGCTGGAGAATGTCGTAAAGCGCTTTGACGATACGCCGAACGCCTGGGATGCGGCCCGCTTGGGCACGAATGAAGTTGGCATTGCGGTGCTGGCTTCAGCTGGCACGAACGTCATCGTGATGATACCGATTGCAATGATGTCCAGCATGGTCGGACTCTTCTTCACGCCGTTTGCGGTGACGACGCTCATCGTGAATCTGGTTTCCATCTTCATCAGTTTTACGCTGACACCTATCCTGTGTGCGCTATTCCTTAAGCCGACCATGGGCAAGAAGAAGGGGGGGATGGCGCGTCTCGGCGAGTGGTGGAATCAGCGTGTGATGGGGCTGGGAAAACGCTATGTCGCCATCCTGCGGTTTGTGGGTGCCAGCCGCCTAGCGATTCTGCTGGTGCTGTTTGGCTGCGTCCTTTTGCTTGTGCACGCCTTTTCCTTTGCTGGCAAGCTTGGCTTTACGATGATTGAGACTGCCGATCGAGGCAAGATCTTCGTCAAAATCGAATTTCCGACCGACTACGACCTGGAGAAGACCACTGCCAGACTGCTGAAGATACAGGACAGGCTGAAGGGGTATAGCGACCTGAAGCATATCCTGGCGGGTTCGGGCAAGGTCAACGCAATCGGTGGCTCCTCGACGCAGGCCGTCTATCTCGCGCAGATTCAGATGGCGTTCCAGGACAAGACCAAACGCAGTTGGACGATTTTTGACCGCGTCGATGAAATCACGCAGTTGCTCTCCGACGAGACAGACTGCATCATCACGGTGGCTGTCGAGAGCGAAATGGGCGGCATCCAGTCTCCACTGGAGATGAACATCGTCGGCGAGGACCTGGATGTGCTTGACCGCGTCGGCACCGATGTGGTGGCGATGGTGAAGACTCTGCCTGACGCGGGCTCTGTTGATTCGACGGTTCGCGACGGGAAGCCGCAGATTCTCATCGCACCGAAGCGCGCGGTGCTTTCCGACCTCAAGATGCCCGCCGCATCGCTGGGCAATATCATGCGCGGAAACCTGGAGGGCATCGAGTCGGCCATCTACAAGAGTGGCGACCGTTCATATGACATTCGTGTGAAATTCTATGAGAAGCCAGGGCAGCAACAGGTGAGGGAGTTTATGTTGCCAGGTACGGCGGGCAGGCCCATCCTTCTCGAATCTCTTGCTGACGTGGAGCATCATCTTATCCCTGTGCAGATTAAGCGTCTCGACAAGGTGCGTACCGTGACGGTCACGGGTACGTTGAGCCTGAACGGCAAATTGGGACTGCTGCTGAACGACGTGCGACGCAACCTTGCCGAGAAGGAAATGCTGCCTCCTGGCTACGAGGTCAACTGGGGCGGTGACAGCGAGATGCTCGAAGAGGCTATCGCAGACTTCTTGGAGGCGGCCATCCTCGCCATTGTCCTGACCTACCTCACGCTCTCAGCCATTCTGGAATCCTATATCCGCCCGTTTATGATTATGTTTACGCTGCCCTTGGGGCTGGTTGGCGTGTTATGGGCGTTGCGCCTGACGGAGCATGGCATCTCCATCTTCGTGCTTCTGGGGTGCGTCATGCTCATCGGCGTCGTCGTAAATGCCGCTGTGTTGATTATCGACCGCTTGGGGCAGTTGACGGCGCAGGGACTTTCGCGGCGCGAGGCGATGTTTCAGTCGATGGTTGATACCTTCCGCGCCGTGCTCATGGTGATATTGGCTTCTGGAATAGGAATGCTTCCTATGGCGTTGGGGCGTGGCATCGGCAGCGAGCTGCGAGCGGGCATCGGCATCGCCTCGACGGGCGGCGTGGTGGTTTCGGGGTTGCTCTCCATCATCATCATCCCGCTCATGTACGTGCTCTTCACGAAGAAGGACCCAAAAAAGGCGTGAGGGGGGTGGAGGTGTCGGCGGCCATGCCGTCGGAACAATGTGCTATTCCCCACATTATTGTAGAAGATATGGTGTTGCTATGACACTGTGGAACGGGTACGGTTCCTGGCGACGTGGCTGTTGTCGCACCCCCTGTTCTGATAATGCATTTGTACTATGGAGTGGACAATTTTACCCAGTGACGTGGCTCCATACACAGTAGAGGCAAAATCACTGTTGTGTGGTCAGGGCAATCTCCCGCACCATTTCTTCAGAAGCCCCTGTAAGCGAGCAGATTTCAAGAAGGCTAAAACTCTTGCTGAGAAGTGTTTTTATGAAGGCACGAACCGCATTTTCCTCGCCGATGGCAATGCCAAGTTTCTTTCCCTCGTCGATGCCGAGTTTCTTGCCCTCGTCGATGCCGAGTTTCTTGCCTTCTTTAATGCATTCTCTTTTGAAATCTCTGATTGCCTTGCACATGTCGATTTCCTCCGCTTCGTTGTCAATGTCGATCTTTAAATCCATGAAAGTCGCGCATACCAGAGCCGCATCTCGGCTCAGATGTCCCTTGAGCATCCCTTCCGTTATGGACTTCACAAGTTCTACCCTGTCTTGGTCGTTCTTGAAATAATTTAGTATCTCTTTTAGTTCTTTGCAAGAGAACAACTCGGATTTTTCAGCCAGATCATAGATGTTCAGACCAATGAAGCCGTAATCATATGTGTATTTTTCCGCAATGTGCGGGGCCTCCCCGAACATTTCCCGCAGACAGGAGGCGGAACTGCGGTGTTTTCTGTCAAAAGACAGTACGATGTTGATGATGCGGCTTCGCTGTCCACCTGAAAGCATGGTGTCGAAACGCCTGAGGTCATAGTGCATGATGCGAAGCACCATGCTATTGTCGTTTCTGGACTGGAGTTCTAGCCCGATTGACAACAGGCCACTGCCCGTGTCGAACTCAAAGAGCTTGTCTCGGAAGCGGTTGTCCGTCTTGAATTTACCGACTTCAACCTGATTGATTTTGCAATGCTCCCCGCTCAATTCCCGCAGTTGGCTTCTCTGCACGGTATGCTGCCCGCCGTACAGGACGTAGTCCAGAAGACTGGCTAGTACGTCTGGTCTGCCGAAAAAGTTCTTTGTCGCAGCATCTTTTAGTCCCATAATATGATTTCCTTTTTTATTTTTTTAAGATTTTAATTATAATTCTCTATTAAAATAATAAGAAATTGATAAAAAGCAAATATAAAATTCAAAAATAATCAATAAAAACTGTAGTGATAGTTGCCGTGTCGTCTGGCTACATAACACCAGTGGGGTGTAACGACGACTTAAGCGAAGCGTACATCGTCGTCGGGAGTCGTGCCAACCCCTCAATGCTTTTTGCAATGCCACAAAAATAGATGCTGGACGTGGGACGCTGGGCGTGGGGCGTGGGGCGTGGGGCGCTGGACGTGAGACGCTGGATGTTAAAGCTCGTGGCGTCCGCTTTCGTAGATGTCGTAGGAGCGTGGGGCAGGGGCGTCAAAGGTGGAGTGATTGTCGATGCCTGTGAAACAGTTGGTGGAGACTGTCGGCCAGACGGCTTCCAGGTTGGATTCGGCCAGCATCTTCCGCATCAGGGGCGGGTTGCCCAACAGTGGCAGGAACCAGCGTATGGGACGCTGGTAGTTCCAGTTGTTTGATTCGTAGATTTGCAGCCCTGAAACTCCTGCATCGTATTGGGCCAGTGCGCGCCTCATTGCCGCTGCTGGGGACCACTCGGGGGCGCGAATCGTGTTAGAGTTGACGCCGCCCCAGACAGGAATGCCATAGCGTTGTCCCAAGTCCACGAAGGGGGTCACGTCCATACTGGAGCGTCCGCCAAAATCCTCCGCACCCTCCAGTTCTAGCCTGTCCACCAGTTTTTCGCGCAGCCAAGTCTCCACATCGAAGCCTTGTGCGAGAGAGTAGCGTTTATCTGCTGCTGGCAGGCGCATAATTACCTGAATCGCTCGGTGGCTTTCTTTCTCGAAGTCCGCCAGTCTAGCCTTCAGTTCTCTTAACAACTGTGTGAAAAAGCCTGCCCGCCAGGCAGTCCATGCCGTATAGGCTGGTTCCTGAGAGGCGTCCAACTGTTCTGGATCGATACCCGTCAGCTCCTTATAGGCTCGAATCATGTCGGGGTGGTAGGCCAGCATGGGTTGCTGGCGGCAGCCTCCAAGCACAAGTCGGTCCACGGGATAGTTTTGCACAACCTCCATCAGGATGTCAATGCGCTCTTTGCGCACCTCTGGGAAGAAGAAACAGCTGCGGGTGTTGTCTGGTACGATTGGATTGTGCTTACGATGCTCATGCCATTCGGTGTGCTGTTTGAACCATGCCGAGTCGAAGACATCGCCGCCTCCCTCGCCATAGTGACGGTTCATTGTCAGCCAGGGGGCGATGATGACGTCGCGCCGTGTTGCCACCGCCGTTATCTCTGCCATGGCGTCGAACTTTTGTAGAATCGCCTGCCAGTAGCGCAGATGCACGGGCTTTTCGGGGGCTTCGCGTGCGGGGAACCGCGTGGCGTTCGATAGTTTTGTTGGATAGAGGAGGGAGCTGCGTCCCAATGCCCACTGGATTTCGCCGATGCCGATGTCGCGATGGCTTGCAGCCAGATTGTCCCACACATCCTTTTCCATGCGTGGTGCGTGAACAAATGCATCCAACCAGTCGCAGACACCGCCAAGCGGATATGGTGGCTTCTCCACCTGCTGTCGGAAATTGACGACCGAATCGCGGGTGACGGGCGTGAAACGCAGCGCGGCAATGCCGCGGTCGGGGACTCCGAACTGTGCGAAGGCAATTTGGTTATCTGCACCGTCTATGAGACCAAGGAACTGGTCGCGTCCAGTGGGGAAGTTGTCATCACTGTCCAGTACGGGGCGCATGGGACCTTTCTTTCCCAGTTGAATATACATGATGACGCCAGCAGGGGGTGTGGCTCGCACCCATACAGCATAGGGTCCTGCAACAAGTTGCGGTTGCAATACTGCAAGCCCTGCCTGGATGTCACCTTGTGCCCGCAGGCCTTGCCCAACAGTCCAAAACGCAGGTTGTTCCAGCGTCAGGCGATGTTCCGACTGCTCTTTGGCAAAGTCATCGACGACGACCTCGTCACGGGTGATGTCGCGCATCAGGTGCCATGGCGCATAGGGGGTGACCGCGAAGGAGCCTTCTGGCTGTGGTTCTGCACGGTGGTAGTGCAGGGTCGGTCCTTCTTCGCATCCACACGCACTTGGAACGCACAGTGCAATCTCGTAATCCCCTGGAGACCAGTCGTTAGTTTCCAACTGGAAGCGTTGACGTTTGTCACGGATGGTAACGGCAATGGGCTCTCCAACTATCGTTTTTTCGGGGAGACGGCGCACTTCGATGCGTGCCTGTGTCTCTGGCAGGACAAAATCAGGGTTGTTGCGCAGAAGAATAATGACATTATCCTGATTTTCAAGGACTTCAGGGGCAAGGGAGAACTGGTATGGCGGATTCATCTGGCGACCGCGGTTTTTGCGGTAGTCCATGCGCCATGGGGCGCTGTCTGGAACGTAGCGAGGCGGTGTGTCCTTCGAGGCCAGCGGGATACGGTCGGCGGGGATATAGACGACTGCGCTTCCGCGCACCAGTTTCAGTTCGTTGCTTTCAGGGCGCAGTTCCAGCGTGTGCGATTGGGTGAAATCAACCAGCGAGGGGAGGGGGATATCGACGGG
Source organism: Victivallales bacterium (assembly GCA_017535315.1). GTDB lineage: Bacteria > Verrucomicrobiota > Lentisphaeria > Oligosphaerales > Oligosphaeraceae > RGIG3456. The sequence goes on from JAFXUD010000001.1 coordinate 10,332, forward strand.
CGAAAGCGTTTCCGCCTTTGGAATCCGTCCACCCAAAGGGATATTGTCCCAATAGAGGAGAAAATCGCCGATGATGCCCCGCAAGCGCACGACGGGCACCCAGCCAGCAGGCATGGCCGCCCCAATTGAAGGCGGCAGTGGAGGTAGCGTGGCCGTCAATCGGCCATCGGGATGACTGGACCATTCCAGTGCGGCGGCATGACGGCATGCCACCACGGCGCTGTCCGTATTGTGGAGATAGCCATTTTGGTTGCCAATCCAGAGGGCCTCAGTTTTCTCCTGTCGCGCTGGTCCCTGGTAGAACTGGATGCATTGTTGTTCGGTTTCCGAGGTCAAGGTCAAATGAAAGCGCGTCCCAAAGCGGAGGACTTCTCCCGCATCATATTCATATCGTGGGGGCGTGGCAAAGCGACCCAAGTGAAAAGAAAAGTGTCCAGTGGCGTCGATGGTGGTGGTTTGGAGATGGCGCTGTCCGTCAGGATACAGGGTTTCCAGGCGGGCCGTGCCGCCAGCGAATGAAGCGTTTTTTGCATCCAGCAGGTTTTCATGGCCAGGCTTGATTTGGAAGTAGGGGGCGTCGGCCTCCCTGATGCGTCCATTGATTAGCAGTTCCATTGACATCAAAGTTGGGGTGAGGCAAATCATCAACAAGGGCAGTTTCATGCAGTTTTTCATTATTTGGGTCCGTGAATATGAAATGACATCATAAGATAATCCTGTCAGTAGTTTTTTCAAACATATATTTTATCTTTGTAAAAGCGACTTGAAAAACATTGTTCATCAGGGTATAATTAACGTGATTAGTTGTTGACAATAATCTTCTCCCAAGCAATGAACAGACAGAGTATATTCAATATGAGATGGTTAAACTTTGCCATTTGCATACTATTCCTGACAGGAATGCTGATGGCCCAGACACCCATGAAGAAAGCACCGATTATTAGCACGACTATCGATTTCCTGGACTATGCCTTCTATGACACGGAAGGCTCCAGCGAGTACTATGAACTGGATGTGTGGGAAAAGCGGTTGCAGGAATTGGCTTCGTGCGGAATCAAAAAGGTCTATCTACGCGTCAATGCATGCGGCGCAACGCTCTGGCCGAGCAAGGTGTCGCCTCGCTATGGGGCGAATGGCCGCGTCCACTACAACTACAAGGAACAGGGGATGCGCCTCGCACGCACGCTGGACCGCTGGGACCCGCTGGCGGAGACGATTCGTCTGGGCCATAAGCACAAGTTGGAAGTCTGGTGTTGGGACAGCATCTGGGACGATTCCGCACACGGGATGGACCGCATCAAATATGCCGAGGATGTCGCCAAACACGGTTCCTATCCGTTGATGGACGACTGGCACCTTTCCCATCCAGGCAACTGGTCTCGCCGCGATCCACGCCTGGATCCGCCTTCGTTTCCTGTAGCGGACCTTCGCGTGACGCCTGTTGCGCGCGTTGTCTTTACGAGCGAAGTCACGGACACGAAGCCATGCCGCATCCAGCGTCGCAACCTCACCCTCTTCATCAGCGATGACGGCAAAAACTACCGTCCTTACGGCAAGGAGTTCCAGGCTGTGGCGGAGTTGACAGCGGATGGACACCCGCAGCTGGTCATTTCAGGTCTTGAGATTCGTTCGCCGTTCATCAAGTTCTATCAGGATGGCAAGTATGATGTAGAAAACTACAATATGGTATTTAGCCATGCCACAGGCAATGGCTGCCACCTCTATGACGTCAACGGCAGGGAGATTGCTGCCACCTGGGGACAGCGAATCGACCGCGAAAAGACAGCCGAAGATGCGCCAATTGGCTTTGGGCGATTCGTTCGCTTCGCCTGGGACGCAGGCTATTACCAGATGGGAGTTTATGCAGGGCTTATCTCCGACGTGGATTGCATTCGCTGGCTTGTCGGCATCCCCGAACTCCTGATTCCAGCGGCCCGTGCCCATAAAGTTGACCGTTTCCGCGAACTGGCGGCCTATCCCTTTGACGGTTTCCTCTACAACATCCGCAGCCATAGCCTTGGCTTCGCTGGTGAGAATCCATCCTGCTACGGTTTCAATCCAGAGCTTGTCGCCGAGTTCAAGCGTCGCACGGGGAAGGATGTTCTCAAGGACGAATACGACCGCGATGCCTACAACGATATGCGCTCCGAGGGAATCGACCTGTTTCTGGCAGAGTGCAAGGCCCTGACCGATGGCCGTCCCCTCTACATGACCATTGGCATTCCGCAAGAAGGGAAAATCACGACTGGAATCAACCGTCCCGACCGTTGGCTCAAGGTTTTTGGGGTACATTGGCACATCGATACCTGGCTGAAACAGGGCTCCGTTGATGGCGTCACTTTGCTGGGACAGGGGGCTTTCCCGACAGATTTGGTGGGCAAAATAACCAATGGCAAGCCGCTGAAAATCAGCGTCTTCCGCGAAATGGCCTTTCCGCCCGAGGGCAAAAGCTACAACTTCGAGGCGGACATGCGCAACCTGGTCAGAAACCAAGGCATTGATGAAATCGAGTTATATGAATCGCTGGTGCTCAAGGAGGAAAGACGCCGTGTCATCAGCGAGGTTTTGAAGGAAGTCCAATAAATATCCCCTATATTTCCAACCAAGGAGAAACAAAACATGCGAAACATCCACCCATGCAAGAAGAACCACAAGTCCTTCACGTTAATTGAACTGCTGGTCGTCATCGCCATCATCGCTATTCTGGCGGCCATGCTGCTGCCCGCGCTTGCCAAGGCGCGCGAGAAGGCACGTTCCATCTCCTGCACCAGCAATCAGAAGCAGAACCAATTGGCCTGCAACATCTACGCCCATGACAACGAGGGACTCATCCCAATGTACTGGGAACGCAAGGTCGTTGACGAAACGGGAGAACTCAATGGCTACGCCAGTTGGGCTGACAACCTTTACCTTACGGGTTACATACCCTACAATGTCAAGTCGCTGCAGTGCCCGAGCCTTAACTGCGAAATGAACACCCATTCCTCTTACAAGCGGATGATGAGCGGCATCTATGGCGTCACCAGCACCCCCGACAACTGCCTCTATTCGGCAACCAGCAAAAGTTCAGTCGGCAAATCAGGAATGTCTCGCGGTCCGACCAAGTGGCCATCCTTCATGTACACCGAAGTGAATCCAGCACCCTCCTCAACCTTTTTCCTAGGGGATACAAAATTAAATGGCGAGGAGAAGCAATGCTATGTCTCGACGCGTACAGGCGGCACTGGAATGGCCGACATGCGCCACGGCGGACGCTGGAACCTCACCTTCCTTGATGGACATGTGGAAAGCCTGGCTCCGATGCAGACCGTTGCCATCATGAAGGCTTATCCTGATATCTACATCAGCAGTTACTCGTCTGTTTTGGAGTGGACCGTTTGGCTTAATGGCGCAACTGCCAAATTCCCCTGCAAATGACCATTGCACTAGTGCCATGTAACATTGATATTTTACATGGCACTAGCCAAGACCAGTGCATCCCCAAAATGCAGTCTTTGTATTAAGCGATAGGAAAACAAACAAGGATATTCCCAAATGAGATGGTTCCGTTCTGCTCTCACCATCATCTTTCTGGCAGGAGGTTTAATGGCACAACAGCCCGCGATGAAAAAAGTTCCGATTGTCAGCACGACCATAGATTTCCTTGACTATGCCTTCTATGACAAAGAGGGCTCCAGCGAATACTATGAACTGGAGGTGTGGGAAAAACGGCTGCAGGAACTTGCCGCGTGCGGTATTAAAAAGGTCAATTTGCGCGTAAACGCCTGCGGGGCTACGCTTTGGCCCAGCAAGGTTTCTCCACGTTATGGCTTCAATGGGCGCAGACACTACAGTTCTGGGGATAAGGCGTGGCGTCTGGTCCGCACACTGGACAAGTGGGATCCGCTGGCGGAGACCATCCGCCTCGGCCACAAGCACAATCTCGAGGTCTGGTGCTGGGACAGCATCTGGGACGATTCTGGCCGTCCGTTTGACAGGGTGGAGTTTGCGGCGGAGGTCGCTAAAAACGGTTCCTTCCCCCTGATGGACGACTGGCACCTCTCCCATCCAGGCAACTGGTCCCGTCGTGACCCGCGCCTAGATCCCCCAGCGCTTCCTGTGGCGAATCTCCGCGAGACGCCGATTGCGCGAGTTGTCTTCATCAGCGAACTGACGGACACCAAGCCCTGCCGCATCCAGCGACGCAACCTTACCATCTACATCAGCGACGACGGCAAAAAATACGTTCCCTACGACAAGGATTTCCAGGCGGTGGCAGAACTGAGGGCGGACGGCCATCCGCAGCTCGTCATATCAGGACTTGATATCCGCACTCCATATATAAAATTCTATCAGGACGGGAAGTACGATGTTCCCGATTTCAACATGGTGTTCAACCGTGCACTTGACAACGGCTGCCATCTCTATGACGTCAACGGCAGGGAGATAGCCGCGACTTGGGGGCAGCGCATTGACCGTGTGGATACGCCAGCCGATGCACCTATCCGTTTTGGCAAGTTCTCTCGTTTCGCATGGGATGCGGGCTTCTATCAACTGGGCGTCTATGCAGCGCCTGTTGCCGATGTCGATAGCGTTCGCTGGCTCGTCGGCATCCCTGAACTGCTGATTCCCACGGCCCGCGCCCACAAGGTGGATCGCTTCCGCGAGTTGGCTGCCTACCCCTTTGACGGGTTCATCTACAACATTCGCAGTCATAGTCTGGTTTTTGCGGGAGACAAACCCGATGCGCTCTATGGCTTCAACCCGGAGCTGGTTGCCGAGTTCAAGCATCGAACGGGCAAGGATGTGCTCAAGGAGGAGTTTGACCGCGAGGCCTACGACAACATGCGCTCCGAGGGCATCGACCTTTTCCTGGCGGACTGCAAGGCTCTGACCAATGGCCGTCCCCTTTATATGACCATCGGAGTTCCGAATGAGGGCAAAATCACGACGACCATCAATCGGCCTGAGCGCTGGCTGAAACCTTTTGGAATGCGTTGGCATACCGACGTCTGGCTGAAACAGGGCTCTGTCGATGGCATCACTGTTCTGGGGCAGGGGGAGTTCCCGATTGACCTGGTGGGAAAGATGGTCAATGGCAAGCCTTTGAAAATCAGCGTGTTCCGCGAAATGGCCTTTCCGCCCGAGGGAAAAAGCTACAACTTCGAGGCGGATTTGCGCAGCCTGGCCAGGAATGCGGCGATTGATGAGGTCGAGTTATATGAGGCGCTGGTGATCAAGGAGGAGAAGCGACGCATCATCAGCGAGGTTCTGAAGGAAGTTCAATAGTTTTCCCCCAAAAAAAAGGAGAAATGAAAATGAGAGCGATTCACCGAAGTAAGAAGCACAACAAAGTCTTCACCCTCATTGAGCTTTTGGTCGTCATTGCCATCATCGCCATTTTGGCGGCGATGCTGCTGCCCGCGCTTAGCAAGGCGCGTGAGAAGGCGCGTTCCGTCTCCTGCATCAGCAACCTGAAGCAAAACCAGCTGGCCTGCTCGATATACGCTCAGGACAACGAGGGTATTATTCCGATCTACTGGGAAGGACCGTTCATGGATGACACGGGCAGCAAGAATAGTTATGTCAGCTGGGCCGACCACTTGTATCTTGGCGGTTATATCCCCTACCAATCCAAGTCGCTCCAGTGCCCAAGTCTGTTATGCGAAATAAGCACCCACTCCTCTTATAAGCGTATGATGAACCAGATCTATGGCGTTGCGGGCGGCAAACCCGATAACGCCCTCTATTCATTTACGGGAAACAACAGCATCGGCAACTCTGGTATGTCCCGCGGCAGCAGCGTCTGGCCCTGCTTCATGTTCACTGAAGTCAACAAACTTCCCGCTGCCACCTTCTTCCTGGGGGATACCCGTAGTAACGGTTCCGAAGTACAAATTTACATTATCGGACGCACGGGAAGCCCAGGCTATTCCGACATGCGCCATGCAGGACGCTGGAACCTCTCCTTCCTCGACGGCCACACCGAGAGCCACACGCCGCAATCGACCGTTGCACTTATGAAGGCCAACTCCTCCGTCTATATCAGCAGCTACAATGCCAGCTCTCTCCCTTGGAACTACTGGCTGGGCGGGGTTTCTGGAACCATAAACTGCAAGTAATATGCAATCTCGACGGCGCAGGGCTGAACCAGGCGTGCCCAATTGTTGTTTAGTTCCCAGTAATACATATTCCCATAAAACAAAGATAGGAGAAAAGAATGAGCAAAAAAGTCATCAGTGCCACCATCACTCCGTTGAAGGCTGACGGCAGCCTGGACAAGGCTGGATTGAAGAATGTCTTGGAACGCAACATCCGCCACGGGCTGGACGGCGTCTTCCTTTTCGGCTCCATGGGAGAATGGGGCAGCTTTTCCAATGCCTTCAAGGAGGAGGCGGTCGAGCTGGTCTCTGGCTGGGTCAACCACCGCATGGAGGTGCTGGCGGGCGTCAATGCGACCAGCCTTCCGCTCACGCTTGAGATCATGAAGTCATACCGCAAGTACGACTTTGACGCCTACGTCTTCATGTTGCCAGGAAAAACCTCCCACCTGGACCCCGTCAAGAGCGTGCTGGCGGTGTTGGATGCGGCGGATCGTCCCGTCTATCTCTACTACTGCCCCCCCAACAACAACATCAACTTCACGTTGGAGCAGTTTGAAACGTTGATGCGCCACCCGAACCTGAAGGGCATCAAGAACTCCTCGTCGAACATGTGGCTGCGCCGCGAGCTTTTGCTCATGCGTGCCGAAAAAGGGCTGAAGACGCTCTTCTTCGAGGGGCAGGAATGGGCTGCGGACGAGGCGCTCATCGCAGGGTACGACGGCATGATCTGCGGCATGGGGGCGCTTTGCTCCAAGATGATGCGCAAGCTGGCCGACTGCGTTGACCGCGGCGACATCACGGGTGCGGTTGCCGCGCAGAACAACCTGATTCGCGTCTTCCATGGCGTTTATGGCCTCAATATCCAGAACTGCTGGAACGGCCAGAAGTACGCGCTGGTCAAACTTGGGCTGATTGAGACCCCGATGACCTTCGCGCAAGAGATGAGTTCCTTGACCGAGGCGGCCAAGGCCCGCGTGGAAAAATGCCTGGAAGAATTCAAGACGGAGTTGGACTAAAATGCTGCGCTATCAAGAAGACAACGAACTGCACCGTGACTTTCACGGCACGACCAACACCACGCTGGACTACATCGCGAAGCATTACGGTGTGGATGCGCTCAAGATGATTCTGCGCAAGACGGGGCACGACGTCTATAAGTCCATCCATGACAAGCTGGCGAAGGGCAATGCCTCCGAGCTGATTGAGCACTTGAATTGGTTCTTCTATCGTGAGCAGGGCAAATACCAGTTGACTGTCTCGGAGAACGAGATTGTCCTTGAGGTCTTCGAGTGCCCCGCCATCCGTCATCTGCACAAGATGGGGCGAGAGGTTTCGCCATACATCTGTCTGCAGACCAGCGAGGTCAATGCGGGGATGTGCGAGGGGACGCCGTGGGTTTCCGAGGTGAAGGTGGTTGGCGAAGGACACTGCATCCAGACCTTCAGAAAGGAAGCAGGCCATGATACCAAGTGACCATTTTGTGCGGTTCTACAACGAAGTTTTTAAATTCCTGGATGAACGGGGGGGCCTCAAGGACTATTACGAGGAGATCAGCCGCCATCAGGAGTTTCACTGCCTGGACCTTTTTAGGCGAAAAGGACTAAAGGGAGTCGTCGAATACTACGAGAAAATCAGGAAGGAGGAGAACTGCATCCTGGATTTGGAGTTGCGCGACGACTGCCTGATTTCGCGCATGGCCTGTTGCCCGAGCCTGACCAAAGTCTTGGACAACGATGCGGAGCCATTCCTGAAATACTGCGACCACTGTGCAGGCTGGTCGATTCCGCTTTACACAAAATGCGGCATCTACTATGTCCAGGACATGATAGACCGCCGAAAGCCTGCCTGCCGTTCCGTGCGTACGGAATCGCGCGAGGTGGCGGAACGTGTCCGTCGAGAGTTCCTGGAGGGCGGTTCCCCGCCTGAATTGGTCAACTCCAATCTCGATGACTGGCAGGAGGTCGAAAAGAACAAATCGGAGAGAATGAAGCCATGATACCCAGCGACCATTTTGTGCGTTTCTACAACGAAGTTTTCAAGTTCCTGGATGAACGGGATGGTCTCCAGCCCTATTATGAGGAGATCAGCCGCCATCAGGATGACCACTGCCTGGTGCTTTTCAAGGCAAAGGGGCTGCGAGGCGTCTATGAGTACTACCAGAGAATCTACAAGGAGGAGAACTGTCAGGGACCGCTGGTTCTCAATGAACATGAGTTGATTCTCGGGATGGACCGTTGCCCCAGCCTCTCCAAAGCCATCGACAACGATGCGGGCGCCTGCCCGAAGTACTGCCTCCACTGCCCTGGATGGACTTGCCGTATCTATCGTCTGGCTGGACTGTTCCAGATATTCGACTTGATGGAGTTGGACAAGCCGCATTGCTACGAGTGGATCTACGACGACCTGGAGTTGGCGAAAGCCAAATACAAGGAACTTGTAGCAGGAATGCCGCAGGATGGCTCACACTACATTGTGGTTTCTGACGAACGCATCAAGGGGTAGGAACGCTAAACAATATTGCAGGTTCATGCTCCTGAATTAAAGCCGAAAGGGACGGGAGAGACTTGAGGGACGGAGAAGCGTTCTTCTTGAGGGACGCGAGAGACGGGAGAGACTTGAGGGACGGAGTAGGAGGCATAAAGGTGGTCTCTCCCGTCTCTCCCGTCCCGCCTGTCTCTTTTAAGCAAGGAGTAGAGTTATCCTTGCTACATCCTGCTAAAGCAAATTAACAGTTTTTTTTAAAGCATTATGTTCACGTTAAACAACATCTGCAACATCTCCATTATCGCCATTTATCTGGGGGCGGTCATCTGGATTGGACTTCGCTTCAGCAAGTCGGACGAGAACACGGAACAGTACCTGATGGGAGGACGGCGCGTCCCCTTCATCGCCGTTGGCATCTCCTGCATGATGAGCCTCTTCAGTTCGGTTTCGCTGGTGCGTTCGACGGGGGAAATCGTCAATCATGGCATGATGCTTGGCTGGGGTGCGCCGATTATCCAGATTTTGACAATCCCTGCTTATCTGGTCTTCATGCGCTTCTATTTCAAGTTGGGTAGTTGTACTCCTTACGAATATCTTGAATACCGCTATGACTCCTCGGTGCGCCTGTTGGTTTCCATCTGCGGCTTCTACAGCCGTGTGATGTATATCGGGACAGTGCTGTACACCACCGCCAAAATATTCGAGGGTGCTTACAATTGGCCTGCCTGGTTCTCCATCCTGCTGGTGGGCGTGTTTGGCGTCATCTACACGGTGATGGGAGGGCTTCAGGCAGTTATATGGACGGATGTCATGCAGTTTGTCGTGCTGACCGTTGGGGCCATTGCCATTGTCATCGCCTTCCACCTCTGCATTGATGGCGGACTGGTGGAGGCGGTTGCCTGTACCTTCCGCGAAGGGCATGGCTACTACGGTTTTTCTGACCCCAACTTCTATAAAATCACCCCATACGTGCGGTTGCTTTTCTGGGTGCAGATTTACGGGATATTGACCTCGCCACTCTCCACGGCCTCCTCTGACCAGATCAACATCCAGCGCCTGCTGGCGACGAAGAACTGGAAAGAAGGGTTGCGTTCCCAGTGCATTAGTTCTGGTTTGGCTCTGGGCGTCATCGCCTGCCTTCTGCTCATCGGATGTGCCTGCTTCACCTACTACCACCAGAACCCGAGCGCACTTGTTGCCGAAAAGGGTGGCGACATCGCCTTCTTCCATTTTATTGGCACGAAACTGCCGCCTCCTCTACCTGGACTGTTTATGGCGGCCCTTCTCGCCGCCATCATGTCCACGCTGGATTCTGGCATGAACTCAATGGCGACTGTCTGGCTCAAGGAGTTCCATGTCCGCTACATCAAGCCAGGCATGAGCGAGAAGGAGCAGGTGAAAGTCTCCAAATGGGCGACGGGCATCGTGGGTGTTTTCTCCATCCTGCTGGGGCTGGCGTTGAACTTCTCTGGCAAATGGCTTTCCCAGACGACCGCGGAGGTGGGGACCATCTTTGGAATCCTGGGTGCGGCGACCTTTCCCGCCTTTATCCTTGGCGTCCTGACCTGCCGCTGCAACAGCAAGATGATTTGGGGCTACACGGTCTTTGCCAGTGGCGGACAGTATGCCTGGATAACCTGGTACACGCTTTCTCGTCGTGCCCTGCTGGTCTATGAGCAGGCGAAGGAGGCGGGCGAGGCCTGTCAGTTGGGCTGGGCAGGGCCACTGGGATGGAAGCATGTGGTGGTACCGCTGGTGCTTGGTATTGTGTTATTGATTGTCGCCCATGTTGTCCACAAGGTGAAGAACATCACCATATTCCTTGACAAGAAGAAGCAGGATATTCCGGTGAAGCCCGTAGGCAAGTGGTGGAAGGTCTGCTATCTAGTGTGTCTCTGCCTGGGACTGGCGGCGCTGGGATGGACTATGGTCATGGCCATCTGGTACTATTACAGCAACACGGGTGACACGAGCATTCCGAGGGCGCGTTCCTTTGCCTTCCATCTACCTGTTGCTTTCTTCGCCTTCATCATCTACGTCTGCTGCCACCGCAAGCTGCCACGCGAGGAATACCAGGGACTCACTCTCTCGACCATCAACGAGCCCATTCTCAAGCATCCCGAGGGTGTGCGCAACCTGAAAGAAAAACCTCTGAGTTAATTTGATTACCTATTTGAACCATAAGGATTAACCATGTCGGAAAAACAATGGATTACCGAAGGCTACGAGGACTTCAGCCGTGGGCAGTTCGGAAACGGCGGCCAGAATATCTATGTGTCACGCAAAAAGGGCGTGCTTCAGCGCATCTACCAGTACGACCTCACCCACAATGGGTACTTTGACCTGGCCTTTGCAAACTGCCAGAACCACAGCGAATCGGCCCCCAGCTATGTCTATAGCCTAGATGGCAAACGCCTCGCCACGCTCAAGGCGATGGGTTCTCACAGTGCGGTTGCCCTTGACTTGAATGGCAATGGCTGGACGGACATCATCATCCCTGGCTTCTCCGACGCAGCAACTGCCTTCGCACTCACCGAAGTCTATTATGGCTCGCCTGACGGCTATTCGGACAACAACCACATCCGCTTGCCCGCGCCTGTCGTCAACGACTGCTGCTGCGGACGTTTCCAGGGGGGACGCCCCGCGTTGGCCCTGGCGGAACCTGACTATGGGCAGGTGCGCATTTTCTACCAGACCGACCACGGATTCGAGTGGCACCATTTCATCGACCTGCCCATCGCCTGCGACCTCATGGCAGCCGCTGACTTGGACGGCGATGGATGCGACGAACTCATCGTCCGTTCAGCCGATTCCACCGCCACGACCATCTACTGGGGCGGCCCCGAGGGCATTCTGCCTGATCGCCGCACGGTTCTCCCGAAGGTCTCTGCGGCAGACCTTCTGGCGCAGGAGGTCGAGCAGACCATGACCAGCGAATTCGAGAAAGCCTTCATCCAGCCGCGTCTTCTACAGAAGGTCCGCTGGAACGGGCAGGATTGCTTCACCCTTTCGACGGGTAAAAAGGTCATCTTCTTCGGCTCGGATGCCACTCGCACCATCCATCGCGTCGCCGAGTTCGAGGTGATGATGGTGCAGGCAGTCGCCGTGGCCGATCTGGATGGCGATGGATATGATGACATTGTTTTTGCCGCACGTGAGGTGCGGGACGGCCAGCAGTTCAGCCATATCTGGCTCAATGGACCGAATGGCTTCACCGATGAGCGCAAATACTCGGTTTCGACGAAGATGGCCTGCTGCGCGGATGCGGCCCCAGGCATGGCTCTTATCGGGCAATGCGGCTCTGGCGATTTGTACACCAACGACGCGCTTCTCTTTACCTTCGAGGACGGCAAACTGAACTTGACGCCCAAACGTTTCCAGGGTGAGAACATCAAGCGTTGCCAGATTCTGCAGAATCCAGGGGAGGAACCCGTCATTTTCCTGAACAACCATCACTCGCGGCGCGCCGTTGGAAGCGACACTGTTTCCGTTTATACGGGAGGACCCGACGGATATTCCCGCGACCGTTGCCTCAAACTGCCAGGCTGGTGCGCGGTTGATACCACCTACGCCGATATCGATGATGACGGCTGGGCCGAGTTGATTGTCGGCAACAACGCGGAGAATTCAATGAAGCGTGACCCAGGCCATCACGTCCACCACTTCGGACCGAATGGCTTCGAACCTGAACGCACCTTTACCCTGAAGACTGGCCTGGGCTGGAATACCGTTGTCGGTGATTTCCGCCATTGCGGCATCCTGGACATCATCGGCACCTGCAACTATTGGAGCGACATCCGCATCTGGAAGGGGGACAGCCCCAACTACAGCGAATACGAGGACATCCAACTCAACGGCAACGGCGGAATCCGCTGGATTCTGGCCGCCGACCTCAACCGCAACGGCTGGCTGGACCTGATTGTACCCTTCATTGGTGATACCCGCACCCTCATTCTCTGGGGCGGACCGCAGGGATTCAGCATGGAAAGGCGCACTGAACTGGCTGTTTACCGCGGTTCCTGCGCGCGCGTCGCCGACCTCAACCACAATGGCTACCTCGACCTCGTCATCGGCTGCCACAACGACACCTATCGCAAGGGTGACATCCCCCTGCGCAATCCTCACAACTCCTACATGGTCATCTACTGGAACGGGCCAGAGGGGTTCTCCGAGCAGCGCAAATGCATGCTCCGCACCGATGCATCCAACTCCATTGCCATTGCCGACTTCAACCGCGACGGCTGGCTTGACATCTTCGCGGGCAACTACCATGGCGGCAAAGACCGCGACATCAACTCTCTGCTTTACTGGAATCGCGAGGGACATTTCGACTTCTATGACCGCCAGGAACTTTTCACGCATTCTGCTTCTGGATGCATTGCAGCCGACTTCAACGAGGACGGCTGGATTGACTTGGCCGTGGCAAACCACAAGGTTTACGGCGACCATGTCGGTGAATCCTGCGTCTGGTGGAATGGCCCCGAAGGACTGGTACCGAGCCATTGCACGAAACTGCCCACTGAAGGGCCTCACGGAATGACGGCAGTCGAGCCAGGCAATCAGCTTGACCGCGGACCGCTGGAGTTCTACTATTCCGAGGCGAAGCAGATGGCGGCGGGTGCAGTCGTTGACCGCATGGAGGTTGTCGGCGAGATTCCGCCCAAGACGTGGGTTGATTGCGCCGTGCGCTGCGCAACCACGCTTGAAGCATTGGAGGCCACCGAGTGGCAGAAGCCCGATGGTTTCAAGGTTCCTGCTGGGGCGTTCCTGCAGTATTGCCTTGCCTTGGGGGCCACGAACTCCCTCCGCTCGCCACGCATCACAAAAGTGGTTGTGCATTTCCAATAATACAATTCTAGGGAGAAATGACATGCCAAAACGACTTTTGCTTTTGGGTATTGTGATGTTGACCCTTTCTTTATTTGCTGGCTCTCTGCGCGATGCAGACCTTGCCAAAATTACCGAGCATTTTGCCTCGCGAACGGCACCATGGACATGGGTCTTCTACGGTGATTCCATCACCCACGGCGCTGCACACACACACGGTTGGCGAAGTTTTCCTGAAATAATACAGGAACGTGTCCGCACCGAAATGCACCGTCCAATGGAGACCTTCATCAACTCTGGAAATAGCGGTCAGACTTCGCTTTCCCTTGTCAACGAGAACCAGTACAATTGGCAGGTACGCCGCCACAATCCGAATGTGGTACTGCTGCTCATCGGAGCCAATGATATCGTCAAGCCAAACTGTGGAGGTCCAGAGGATTTCAGGCAACGCTTGACTGAACTGACCCGCCGTATCCGCCAGGGCGGTGCCATCCCCGTGCTTCAGACCTACAACACCATCCAGTTGGTGGAGAATCCAACGACGGAATACCTTCGCGGCTACGTCAAGCGCTACAACGAATTCCCGCAGTACAATGCGGTCATTCGAGAGGTTGCCGCCGCAGAGGACACCATCCTTGTTGACCACCGTAAACTTTGGGAGGAGAAGACGGCTGACCCGCAGGAACTTGACAGATGGCTCGGCGAGACCATCCATCCAGGCGGTTACGGCCATCTGCAGATGGCCATCCTGATTCTCAAGGAACTCGGCATGTATTCGCCGAAAAGCAAATGCTGTGCCGTTGCGGCAGGCGGTCCGTCGCTTCCAGTCGCGCCGTTGACGCCTTCGGAAAAACTCAACTGGGACTTTGAATACGACGCTTCGCGTGATGGCCTGCCGACGGATGCAAAATGGTCGGTTGGGTATATCCCGTCTCGTATAGCTGTCCGCGATGGATGGCTTTGTCTAGACAACAAGGGAACCGACAAAGAGGATTCCTTCCAGATGTTGACCTTGAAGGATGCCTCTTTTCTCAAGAACGCAGGGCCTGTCGTCACAGTTGAGACCGTGTTGCGCTTTCCCGAAGAACCACCGTCTGGCAAGTCATCATTTTATCTGGCATTTGCCGCGGAACGCAACGGTCGTGTTGTCGAGCTCATCCTTACCATCAAGCCAAAGGAGGTTAAAGGCTCCATCTCAACGGTCCAGCTGCCTGACAAAGCCTTGGGGACTGAAATGCTTCTCCGCTTTGACATCGATATGGACTCCGCAAACGTCACGGTTTCCTGCGATGGAAAAGTCCTCGCTGTCCGTCCAACGCGCAACTTGACCCAAAATGGTGCGCGCCTGATGCTTGGTGACGGCGGAAATGTTGTCGTCGGCCTCATTGACATAAGGCTTCTCAGAATATCAACAGGGAGATGACATGTATGAATGTCCTTGAATCGTTTTCACTGAAAGGCAAAGTCGCGCTGGTGACAGGAGCTGGAAATCCCATTGGCTATGGCGCACAGTGCGCCGAGGGGCTGTATGAGGCAGGAGCCACGGTTTATATTGCCTCGCGCAACCAGGAGAAACTGGCGGCCTTTGCCGCCAAATATCCAGGCATGCGCTATCTGCCGCTGGATTTGGCGGACGAGGGATCCGTCAAGGCCATCATCCCTGCCATCGTGCAGGAGGCTGGGCACCTGGACATCCTTGTCAATAATGCCGTGGCACGTACGGCCCTTGCCAAGTGGGATCTGCCGATGGCATCCTTTGACGAGAGCCTTCACGCGAATGCCTCTGCGCTTTTCGCGCTGACGCGTCTTGCCTCCGAGCAGATGGTGAAGCAAGGGCAGGGGGGCTCCATCATCAACATCGATTCCTACATGGGCATCCTCGGCCTGAATCCCTCCAATTACGTTGGTACGGGAATGCAGACGGACCGCGCGGAATGGCCGTCGCCCGCCTACCACTATGAGAAAGGCGGAATGCTCAACTTCACCCGCTGGGCCGCCAGCGTGCTGGGCCGCCATGGTATTCGCGTCAACTGCGTCATTCTCATTGGAATCGATCCAGAGAACAAGCAGAACAGCCGTTTCCTGCGGCAGCATGCCGCCAATACCCTGCTTGGGCGCTGCTGTGGATTGGAGGACCTCAAGGGGGGCATCGTCTATCTTGCCAGTCCCGCTTCCGCGTTTGTCACAGGAACATCGCTGACCATCGACGGAGGATACTCTGCGATATGAACACCAGTTTCTCACCATCTCCTCTTATGCTCGGTACCGTGCAGTTCGGGATGCGCTATGGCATCGCCAACACGACGGGGCAGCCCTCTTTCGATGAGGTCAAGTCCATGCTTAAATACGCCTACGAGCATGGTGTGACGGCCCTTGACACCTCCAGTGACTACGGCAACAGTGAAGAGGTCATTGGAAAGGCGCTTGATGAACTGGGGCTTCTGGGGCGTTTTATGGTTGTCACCAAGGTTTCCTTACCGCCAGAAGGACAGCAGCCCGTCGATTTTTATGAGGCTTCTCTGCGTGAATCCTGCCGTCGCCTCTGCCTGGATTCCATTCCTGTTGCGCTGTTGCACAATGAAAAGGCGCTTCCTCTCCTGCCCATGCTGGAGGCAATGGTCGCCAAGGGGCTCATTGGGGGAGCGGGAATTTCTCTGGACAGTGCCGCATACGCGGACAAGGCGGACCATGTCGCCTACCTTCAGGTGCCATGCAATGTCGCCGATCATCGATTCGACCGTGTTTTCACCATTCCGCGCAAGCAGACCTTTGTTCGCAGTGTCTATTTGCAGGGAATGTTGGTGATGCCAAAGGAAAACATCAAGATACCCGAATTGCGTGCCGCGCGTGAAACTCTTGAGGAATTTGGTCTTCCCATGCAGGAATTGTGCATGCGCTACCTTTTTTCGCTTCCTGGTTCGCCCCGCATTCTTACGGGCGTCGAGCGGTTGGAGCAACTGAAGGAGAACATCCGTCTAGCCTCCCTTGGACCGCTTCCAAAAGACCTTTTTGCATCGGTCGCCTCTGCCGTGCGTCTGGAGGAGAAGTTTGTCCGTCCCTCCATGTGGGGAAAGTTGCGTTCATAAGTTGTTTTAAGTTTGAATAAAGGAGTGAAAAAATGAGAAATATACCACTGACATATGTATTTGACATGGGGACGGCTACAGAGGCGATGCGCCCGTATATCATGCACACTTTTGCGGAGTGCGGTGCAAAACACTTGGTGCTATCCTGCTGGCTTATGGAAGAGATTCTAAAGGACGGTAGGCTGGTGTCCAAATTGATGGCAGAGATAGCAGGAGAGGGGCTGTCGTTTGTCGATGCCCATGCGCTTTTCGGTCCTTTCTATGATTTGCGTACCGTCGATGACAGCCGTTTGCGCCACATAATCCAACTGGACAAACTCCAGATAGCGATAGTTGCAGAGATGGGAATAAACACTATCACTATGCATCCAGGTGGTGATGCGGTAAATCCTGAGATTCCACTGGATAAACAAACTGACAATACCATCCGTACCTTGGATGCGATTTTACCAGAGGCGGAAGCATGCGGAGTGACCATCTGCATTGAAAACAGTTGGGCCCGCCTTTCCTGTCCCAATAACCTGCTGAAGATTAAGTCATATTTCCCGACGGATGCATTAGGGTTCTGCTACGATTCAGGACATGCGAATATTCTTTCATCCAACGCCAAGCAATACGAGCAGTGCGGGGCGCGTGATCGCTGGACAGTGCCATACGGGCTGGAGCCCGAATGGGAGGATCACGCGCTGGAGAAGATGCAGCCACATATCGTGAACTGCCATCTGCACGACAATCATGCCCAACGAGACGAACATGATCTGCCTGGGACGGGAACAGTTGACTGGAAGCATGTTATTTCTGGACTGTATGCAGCTCCTCGTCTTAAATGCATCCAGTGCGAGGTCTTGCCACTTCGTAGCAAGGTTACCATTCCAAAGCTTTGCCGTACTTTTGACGAACTTCTTAAGCAGTACTAGGGTGTCGCAGGTTCACTATTTGGGGGCTTTCCCGTGCAAAATTAAGAGATAGATAAATTCGGTCCCCATAAGGATGATGAAGAAGACGGGAAAAACAAGGACGCAGCACGGCGCATCGGGGTACTGAATGATGAGAGTGCGTTATAATCATAGCCACTAATGTAAACGCATACAGCATTTGAAGAAGCACCCAACCAGAACGTTGCATCAGCAAGGGCTCTAGAGAAAAAAAGCGTAACTCCCCTAATGGGGAACTGAGCGGGAATAGCAACAAAAAAAGGAGATATCATCATGTCAAAGAAAGTGATCGTCGTCGGTTTTGGATTCATGGGCCAGACCCATGCACGGAACATTGCCAACCATCCAGACTTGGAGTTGGCGGCCATCGTGGATGCCATCGACCCCAAAATCGCCATGAAGAAGAGTGCGGGGAACTTCGCCACCAACACGCTCGGCGAGGATATCATCTCCAAGGTCCCGTACTACAAGGAACTGACCGAGGCCATTGCCGAAGTCAAACCAGACGCTGTGGTTGTTGCGACACCAACCATGCTTCATTATAAGTTCGCAAAAATCGTATTGGAGGCTGGGTGCAACCTTTTCCTTGAGAAACCCATCTGCCTCGACCCGAATCTTTGCGATGAGCTGGTCGCGCTTGCGGAGAGCAAGCATCTGGTTTTCATGGCGGGGCACTGCGTTCGCTTCCAGAAGGAGTTCCAGTACATCAAGGAATTGGTCGAGAAGCAGACCTACGGCAAGCCCGTCTATTTCCACTACTCGCGCTACTGCGGTGTCCCTGGCTGGGGTTGCTGGACCGACCCTGAAGTTTCCGCCAAGTCGGGCGGCGCCATGTACGACATGGCCATCCACGACACCGACTGCGCACGCGCGCTCTTCGGAAATCCCGATGAGATCTCCGTCATGCCCTATCTTCGCGACCGTTTCGGTCTGATGGTAGTCGATACCTGCTGGAAGTACAATAACGGTCCCATCGTCCGCGTCGAGGCGGGCTTCCTGGCTCCGCACACAATGCCTTTCCACAAGGAGTTTACCGCCATCTTCGAGAAGGCCACCATCAACTGCGATATGCGCGGCATGACCCTCAGCACGCCTGAAGGTGTGAAACCCATCGAGCTTCTAGAAGTCGATTGCTACGAGGCGGAAATGGCCGCCTTCGCGCAGTACCTCGAAAAAGGCGAGATGCCGCTGGAATGCTCTGGAAAAGACGCTACCGCCACCATCCGCATCTGCACACGCTTCTTCAACAACAAGGGCTGATACCATATCAACGGGAGGAAACCACCATGACACCACACGAAATCAGCCAACTGGCGGAACTGCTCAAAGAAGCTAAGAAGATCGCCTGTCTGACGGGCGCGGGCATGTCCACGGAGAGCGGCATCCCCGACTTCCGCTCGTCAACTGGCATCTACAACACCCTCACCAGCGAAGATATCTTCGACATCAACCGCTTCCGCCGCAACCCCGACGACTTCTACAGGTTCAACAGCAGTTTCTACACCACCCTCATGGATGCGCAGCCCAACGCGGGACATCTCGCTCTGGCAAGGCTGGAATCGGAGTTCGGCAAGAAGGTCGTCGTCTCCACGCAGAACATTGACGGTCTCCACCAGAAGGCCAACTCCAGCACCGTTTACGAGGTCCACGGCACCATGCGCACCCTGACCTGCATGAAATGCCGCAAGCACGTCTCTAGCGACGACTACGTTCAGCAACTGAAGGAGGGCAAAACCTTGCGTTGCGAGGCCTGCGGCGCCCCCTACAAGCCCGACATCACCTTCTTCGGGGAAGCACTCCCCGAAGAAGCTTACATGAAATCGCTGGAGGCCTTCGAGAAGGCCGACCTAGTGATGGTGCTCGGCACCTCGCTCAAGGTCTATCCCGCAGCCGCCCTGCCTAGCTACCGCAGCACCCTCGCCAAGTTCATCATTATCAACCGCATGGAGACCGATGCCGACGATGATGCCGACCTTGTCATCCACGACAGTATCGGCGAGGCACTCACCAAGGCCCTCGAACGGCTGTAATCCACCCAAAAAAACAGAGATTTTTGCCCACCAGTGAAAACCGCCAACGACTATCTAGGCTTGAGCGACAACGAACGCATCGAGACTGCCATCCGCGAACGCGAAGGCAACACCGTCGTCATCCCGCAGCGTGTCTCGGAGATTGAGCCAGGGCGTACCTGGTGGGTGCTCGACCGCGCTATTCTCCTGCCCTCCAACACAACCGTCATCCTGCAGGACTGCAAAATCAAGCTCTCCGACAAGTGCCGCGACAATTTCTTCCGCAGCGCCAACTGCGGGATTGGCATCGAAGATCCCGAACCAGCCGAAAACATCCACATCAAGGGTGTCGGCAACAGCGTGCTTGAAGGCGCTGACCACCCTCGTGCCACGGGCGATGCATCCAAGACTCTCGCATGTCCCTGCCCCAAGAACTTCTCAGGTTCGCCGAACCCGACCTTCGACGACCTCCACCGACACTCTTACGGCACCGACGCACTGCTCGAAGGGGAAACACCCAAGGGCGACTGGCGGAACATCGGCATCCTCATGGCGAAGGTCAACCACCTCTCCATCGAAAACATCCGTATCGTCGAGCAACATGCCTGGGCGATTTCACTGGAGGCGTGCTCATTCGCCAATTTGAACCACATCGAGTTCAGGGCGTGCATGACGCGTGTCATCGACGGCGCAGATCACAATGTCGAGAACCAGGACGGCATCAACATGCGAAACGGCTGCCACGATGTCATTATCTCCGACATCACGGGCACAACGGGCGATGACGTCATCGCACTGAGCGCCTTTGCATCCCATTTCAAAGTGCGCAGGGGCGGCGAACTGGGCTTCACACAAATCCTTTGCAACGACTGGGAGAGGCGCGATAAAGGCATCCACAATGTCATCATCAACAACGTCCTTGCCTATCCAGCTGGCGGTTGCAGCATCATCCGCCTCAATGCGACCGACGGAGCGGAAATCCGCAACGTCACCATCAACAACATCGTCGATACCTCGCCCGATGATTTCCACGGCAACTGCGCCATCATCGTCGGCGGCAGGCCAGGCATTATCGGCGAACCAGGCTTTCCATACGGCAACCAGCAGGAGCAGTCGCTCTTCAACATCAACATCTCCAATGTCACCACCAACACGCGCGACGGCATCTGGATTCCTGGCGGCTTGACGAACTCAACCATCTCCAACGTCATCGCGCGTTCCCCAAATCTCCCGACCGTCAAGGTTCTCCGCCCCGACCTGCTGGTTGACGTCATCCAGACAGGCGTGCATTGATTTTCACGGAGCCAATGATGATAAAACCCTGTTTTTCCTTTACGTACAACGGAAATCGCTTCCAGCCCGAGGGGGATGAGCGTGTCTGGAAAATCGACAATACCTTGATCGTCATGCTCAAGGCAGTTGAATACCCTGAATTCGATGCCGTGCACTGGCTGCTGGAGTTCGAGAACACAGGTTCCACGAACAGCGGCATCCTCTCCGACCTCTGGGACTGCGACGTCTTCTTCTCCTTGCCGTACAAGCCCCAACCACGCCCTGGCTATCTTTTCGGCAAAGGCTCCCAGGCGGTGAGCGTCATGCAGGGCATGGTCGCGGGCAGCTGTTACCTCTGCGACGACCCTGCTTCCGCCACCGAATACTCCACAAAGGAGGTTTATTTCCGCGGCAAACAACTTTTCCAGTTTTCCAACACAAGTAGCCGCTCAAGCGACGGCATTCTGCCGTTCTTCACGCTGAAATCCGAGGGACGCGGCGCAATTGCAGCCATCGGGTGGACGGGCGGATGGAAGGCGGAAATCCAATCCACCAACACCTCGCTGGAGTTCCGTTCAGGCCTCCAGAACGCGTGTTTCTACCTCAAACCTGGCGAAAAACTCCGCACGACCTCCATCCTCATTATGGAGTATGCCAAAGGCGAGGACGCATCAAACAAGTTCAGACGTCTGATTCGCGAACACTTCTCGCACCGTGCTTGCACGACTGCCACGCGCGACGGTCTCCTTGCGTTTGAGCTGTGGGGTGGCCTGCCTTCCGAGAAGATGAAGGCACGTATCGCCGAGTTGAAGGCGCATGGCATCTGTTTTGAGGACCTCTGGATTGACGCAGGATGGTACGGGCAGTGCAACCAATGCGACGAACCGTTCTCGGGGGACTGGTGGCACTTCACGGGCGACTGGAGCGTCAACCGACGCGTCCATCCGCAGGGGATGGAGGATGTCCGCGATGCGGCGGCGGACGCAGGGATGCGTCCGATGCTCTGGTTTGAGCCAGAACGTGTGCTCTCGCATCTGCCCATCGCCCAAAGCCATCCAGAGTGGTTCCTCCAGGGCAAACCCGTCCCCGAAGGCACCGAAGCCAGTTGGATTCTGAACTACGGCAACGAAGATGCCTACAACTATGGGCTCAACACGTTGTCCAATGCGATTCGTACACTCAACATGGGCTGCTATCGGCAGGATTTCAACACAGGCCTCACGATTTACTTTGAACTCCACGACGAGCCAGATCGCCGAGGCATCACGGAAATCCGCCACATCTGCGGCATGTACCGCCTATGGGACACCCTGCTCGCCAGATTCCCAGGACTCATCATCGACAACTGCTCTAGTGGCGGACGGCGCATTGACCTGGAAACCCTTCAACGCTCCATTCCCTTCTTCCGCACCGACTACCAGTGCGCATTCGACGCAACCCCCGAGGTTATTCAGACGCACAACGTGGGTTCCATGCGTTACTTCCCGTACATCGGCTGCACGACGAAGGTCTGCGAACTCTATGCGCTGCGCAGCTCCTACGCGTCCAGTTTCGGTGTCGGCTGCTACAACGCGCTCTTTCAGAGCATGACCGAGGAGGATTTCGCGGCGCTGCGCCGAGCCGTCGATGACTACCGCCGCATCCGCCGCTTTTTGAGCCTAAATTTCTATAATCACGGCTCCACCGTCTTCGATTTGACCTCCTGGGCGATCTGGCAATATCATGACGCTGCCAGCGGCAACGGCATCGTCCTCGCCTTCCGTCGCTTGCAGTCGCCTTGCACCACAGCCGACATCATGCTGAAGGGCAATGTCGCCTCCAAGCTGGCCGTCACCTGCCTGGACGACGGTACCTCCTCCGTCATCAAAGACGGCCACCTCCACATCGAACTGCCAGAGCCACGCTCAAGTGTCATTTTGGAGTATAGAGTGGGTAGGGGGTAGTGGTTAGTGGCTGGTGGTTTGTGATTAGTGGTTAGTGGCTAGCCATTGGGGGTAATAGGGGGGCGGCAGCCCCCCGTCGGTCGTAGCCCCTAGCCATTTAGGGATGGCAGGGGGGCGGGGGGCGGCAACCCCCCGTCGTTTGTATGGCTCACCACTATCCCTAAAAAATTTCCCTACCTGAATTGCCTTTTACTTCATACCAATTATATTACAAGTTTAAGATTATCATCATTTCAAAACAACCCAGGAAAAATAGAATGGCTGACGAATTGCAAGCACTGCTAGACAAGATAACAGAAGATGAGCTGAAAAAGGCAGACGAGGAAAAAGCAAGAATCCTGGCCGAGGCCAAGACAGAGGCGGATGAAACGCTCCGCCAGGCGAAGGCCGAAGCCGCAGCCATCGTCGATGCCGCAAAAAAAGAAGCCGCTGTAGTTCAGCAGAAGGGCGAAGAGGCCCTGAGGCAGGCCTCGCGCGACGTGCTTCTCAAATTGCGTGCAGAGCTGGAAAAACGGGTCAGCCAGGCAGCGGAATCCATGATGAAGAGCAGCATGGAGCCACAGGCCCTGGGTGGTATCATTGCCAAGCTCATCGCGGGCTTCATCCAGAACGACGGTAAGACCGACGACATCAAGATACTTCTCAACCACGACGACATCGCCACCGTCGAGGAATCACTCAAGACGCAGCTGGGCAAGGAGTTGCAGGCTAACGTCTCCCTCGCCCCATCGCCAACTGTCGCAGGCGGTTTCAAACTGGTCTTCAAGCAGTCTGGCATTGTCTATGACTTCTCGGATAAGGCGCTGGCGGAAACCGTCGCCGCTGGACTTGGCCCCAAGCTAGCAGCCATCATCACAGACTGAACCGCTACGGTGCTTGAGAATGCCAGCTGATCTCTTTTATTTCATCTCCTCGTTGCCGACCTTGCGCTGGTCGGAAAAGGCACCGTTTAGCTATGCCAGTTTCATGGAGAAATGCGCAGAAAACCTGGGCGGTGACTATGTGCAGAAACTCGCCCAGATCCAGCTCCTCCCGTCTGAGGAACCTAAGAGCCTCATCGCACGCCAGTGGCTTGATTTCGAGGCGTTCGTGCGAAACACGGTTGCGGAGTTCAGGAAGGCGAAGCTGCGCCGCCAGAACGTCGTCTTCACGCGCCATGAAACCAGTCACCTTTCGCCTGGCGATGTCAAACGCATCGAGGAGATTATGGCCATTCACTCCCCACTTGAGCGGGAAAACGCCCTCGACCTCTTCCGTTGGAAATATCTGGACGACCTTGCCGCCGCTCACTTCTACGACGATTCCCTCCTTGAAATCTATGCTCTTAAGCTGCTGCTTTTGGAAAAGCAAGCATCGCGCCAGTTGGCTCGGGGGCAGGAGGCCTTCAAAGCCCTGATGGAGGATGGCCTCCAGAAGGCTCGGGACGTCCGCCGCGAAGAGCAGGCTTAACCCCTCCCACACGTCAAAAACAACCCTCTACATACCATATCGGAAACAAGTCAGTTATGAGCGAAACCTTTAAAACAGGCACTGTCACAGGAGTAAACGGCAACCTCGTCAGCGTTGCATTCGATGAAAGCGTCACACAGAACGAAGTTGCGTTCGTCATAACCGAAGGCGGTGAAAGGCTCAAGTCCGAGGTCATCCGCGTCCG
>JAFXUD010000069.1 GCA_017535315.1 Victivallales bacterium
CCGTCCCATGTCCCATGTCCCATGTCCCCCGTCCCACGTCCCCCGTCCCAACGGGCTAATAGTTTGACTGTTTGAAAGCACGGCATTATATTGTCTCCAAAATAAAAGAAATGGAGTCTGTGATGAAAAAAACTATTTGGTGTCTGCTGTTATTGTGCGTAGGGGGCTTGTTTGGCGGGGAGCCTGATGCAAAAACAATAGCGGTTTTGAAGCGGATGCAGTTGGAACTGATGGGGACAGGCAATATGCTGACACCCGAGACGGCTCGCACAAAAACATTGCCAGATGGTGTGACGGCGGACTACTCGAAGGGGCATTTTCTCATCCAGGGGGGCAACCGTGGGGTGAGGCATCGCATCACGCTTCCTGATTGGCAGGGCTGCGCGGTGTTTGTCTATTATCGGATGCGCACGGAGAATGTAGTAATCGGGGACATGAATTGGAAGAATGCCCGAGTCGATTTGTTCTTTCACAATGCCAACGACAAGCATATTCCTCCTTATCTAAAGACCTTTTCCAAAATAGGCACCAGTGCATCGCAGGAGTATGTACGGGTGTATTATCCACCAGAAGGCGCAAAAATCCTTGAAGTCTATCCCGTCAACTATGGCAAGTCAGGTACGTGCGAGATTGACGGCCTTTTTGTTCAGCTTGTCAAGGAAAAACAGGATATGGATTCTCCCGATGGACGAAGCGAGGCGGAGGTTTTCTCGCTGGACGATGCATGGCAGCGCTTCACCGCTACCCGCAGGCAGATTTCCCTGAACGGTCTCTGGCAGTTCCATTACCTGAAGGACGATGATTCGCATGATCTTCCTCCCGCAGCAGGCACTGGCTGGGGCTGGCAGAAGGTTCCTGGAAGCTGGCGTTCGGATTCACGCTTTGGCAGGGAACAGGAAAATGCCACACTAGCCTACGTGTCGCAACGTGTCCAGGAGGCTTTTCCTGTGCCTCATTGGGCGTGGTATCGCCGTCGCATTACCATCCCGAAAGAGTGGAACGGCTCCCGCATCTTGCTTCAACTGGACAACGTCAACGCACACGCAGAGATACGCATCGACGGAAGCCCCGTCGGCACCATTTCGTTCCCCTGTGGCGAGGTCGATATCACCGCTGCTGCAACGCCAGGCAAGGAATGCCTGGTGGAGATACTGGTGCAGGCTTTGCCGATGGAGCAGCAGACATCCATGGGGGCGACGCGCACCTACAAGGAACTTGGCGAACTCTCCAACAAAGGACTTTGCGGTGAAGCAACTCTTGAGGCGGTGCCCCTTGGTGCGCGCATCAGCGACGTGCATGTGCGCACATACGTTGCACAGAAGCGCATCGAGTTCAACACGGGCTTCCTGGGGCTGCCACAAGGTGAGTATCAACTAGAAACGGTTGTTCATGGACCCGACAACTTCGAGAAGCGCTTTCCCGCGCAGAGAATCGTCTCTGACGGCTCTGCCGAATCGCGCCACAGTGTTTCCTACGACTGGATTGCCCCGAAACTCTGGGATATCGACTGCCCCGAAAACCTCTACACTGCGGAAGTCTCCCTGCTTGGCGCAGATGGCCAGTTGCTCGACACCCTCTATCCCGAGGAGTTCGGCTTTCGCGAGTTCACGATTGACGGGCGGCATTTCCGCCTAAACGGCAGCATCATCCACCTGCGTAGCATCGCGAATCAGGTTGGCGCCAACTCCGCCTATGCGCACGAGGTGGCTGTCGAAGAACTTGTTCGCCGTTGCCGCGCTATTGGGGTCAATTTCCTGATTGATGGAGACTGCACCTACTCGTTCATACCTGGCAAGTTTGCCTACCAGGATGCCTATCGGCGCGTAACTTCACGCATGGGGCTGCTCACCAGCCTTACAATGCCGAATTTTCGCGTCTGCGCTGATATTGACAGCAACCCTGAATCACAGAAGATATTTCGCAAGCTTGCGGAGCAGCGTTTGCGCCGCTACCAGAACCTGCCTGGTCTGGTGTTGCAATCGACCTCCCACAACGCCTGCGGTTACTCCGACCACCAGAACCCCATGAAACTTGGCAACGGCTACTTTCCCGAAAACTACGGTTTGGTAAACCGCAACCGTAAGCAGGCGCTTGTTGTCGGGGGGATTCTTAAGGAAATCGACCCCACCAGACCTGTTTACCACCACGATGGCGGAATGCTGGGCGATGTCCATGCGCCCAACCAGTACGAGAACTGGGCTCCTGCGCAGGAGCGTTCCGATTGGCTGAGCGACTGGGAGGCAAACGGAATCGCTCCACTCTTTTTTGTGGAGTACGGGATGCCGCATATCGCCAGCTGGGCCAGCTATCGGGGACCACTCTTCATCTGGCGCAACCCCGCCGTCCAGGTCTTCTGGGTGGATGAATTTGATGCGGAGACGCTAGGCGAACAGACTTATGCGATGGATGACGTGAAGCGGGAGTACTTCAGCCGTAAGTCTATCATAGAGAAACAGTTCTCGAACAAGGAACGACGGTTCACAAATGTCATCACGCCTGGTCTGGATTTGACGCGCTCGCTGTATGTCCGCAAGTCGCTGCGTGATATGAACGCGCGCGGCATCTCCGCGTGTCTGCCGTGGGATGGAGGCTGTCTGCACAGGCGCGTCTCCAAGAACGTTCCTGCAACCTTGCCGAACCCGAACGCTTTTAAGGACCTCAAGCGTCCAGGCCTGGTGCCCGACTATTTCACCTCATCAGGCGGCTACATGGCCGATACTATCAACCAGTACGAATTGACGCTCACAGGCAAGGCGTTCACTGAATGTTTCACGGATCCGTTGCAGGTCTGGATTGCGGGGCGTCCTGGTCAGTTTACGGAGTCATCCCTCAACTACAGCGAAAATGAAGAGGTACAGAAGAGCCTGATGCTACTCAACTACACGCGCCACACAAAGACCTTCAATTATACCTGGAAGGCTGGCTCCAAGAAAAAAACTGGCACCGAGACGCTGGAGCCTGGGACGAAAAAGGAGGTCATAATCGAGTTCATGCCTAAGCATGGCGCCGATGGAATCACAATTGACGTCACTTGCGAGTTGGAGGCGGGAGAGCCTCCACGCGAATGGCATGAGACGATGAAACTCAATCTCTTCTCGCGCAATATTCAGGCGAAAGTCGCCTCCCAAATTGGCTGCTATGACTCCCCGCAGCAACATCGGCGAGTTTCGCCCAATGGCCCTTGGCAGCTTTCCACGCGACAATTGCTCGAAGACAAACTGGGGCTGCGCAAGGTGAAGGAGGTACGGACACAGGCGGATTTGGAAGGCCTCCAGATGCTGGTGATTGGACCTGATGCGCTTGTGGAGAAGCTCCCGTTCGAACTGGCTGATGTTCTGCGAAACGGTCTCAAGTTGCTAGTGCTGGCGCAGAACCAGGACGCCCTCCTCAACATAGGCCTCCGCCCGAACATCCAGGGGCTCCGCGACCTCTTCCCGATTGACGGTGCCTTCCCGCAGAAGCTCTCCAACTGGCGCGGAGCCTCTTCGTCGCTGGCACCGTATTGGAAACTGCCAGACATCTCGCCCTATCCCCCCTTCACTTGGTGTGGCTTCGAGGTCAGGCATACCTGGCGCGCTGGCAACCTTGGCATCGTTGCGCATATTCTGCCAGAAAAGCCGAGCAAGGGCAACTGGCTTCCCCTCTACCAGGGCGGATTCGACCTCCAGTATGCCCCACTGCTCTTCTTTACAGAGGGAAAGGCACAGGTGCTTATCTGCCAGCTTGAACTTTGCAACCGCAATGAGGTCGATAATCAGATGCAGCCCACGGGGATCATCGACGACCCGCAGGCCCTGAAAACCCTTGCGCGTGCTTTAGAGTATCTTGACCAGGCGCAGCCAGGTGAGGCGCACCGCACGTGGCGTGCTGGTGGCGATGAACTGACGGCGCAGTTGGAGGCTACGGGCGTTCTCTCCGAACCGCTGAATGCCACGCAGGTCAAGCCTGGCGATGTCATCGTCCTCGCGCATGGCGCGGAGATACCACCGAATATCAAGGCCCTTGTCGAGGTGGGTGCGAATATTCTTTGCTGCGGCATGAATGCCGATGAGCTTGCCAGAATCGCTGGTGTCAAGGCCGTCCATGGCAGCTATTTCACGGACTCTGTCGATAAGTTGCGCCGCGAGCCGCTTTTCCGCGGCATTGGCAACTCCGAACTCCATGTGCGTTATCCTCAGGAGTTTGATGGCTTCCCCAAAGAGGGGGCTGGCGGCGTCTCCTTGCACTGTGTGCGCCTCGGCAAGGGTGCTGTTGTGATGATGCAACTGCCGCCCTGGAGGTGGGATAGACAGTACCTTGCCGTACGTACCACCTGCCGACGCGCTGATTTCACGTTCATGCGCCTTCTTGCTAACCTTGGTGCCACCTTCCGCACCGATTTCTGCGAGCGTCTGGGAACCTCTCCCGTTTGCGAACCCTTCACCGACCTCACTAGTGGCTGGGAGATTGTTTTTGACGAGCAAGACAAAGGTATGGCGGAGAAATGGGGCGAGAATCCCCAGAACATCAGTGGCTGGCAATCTGTTACAGTCGGCACCTGCTGGGAAAACCAGTTCAAGGAGCGCGCGAATTATGATGGCGTTGCCTGGTACCGCTTGGAATTCGACCTTAAGAACGAGAAAATGTGCTCTGGCAAGGCCATCCTTGAACTCGGTGCAATTGACGACGAATCACAGGTTTTCCTCAACGGAAAACTGGTTCATGAGGTTACGCAGAAGACCCATTCCGACTACTGGCGTGTGCCGCGCTCCATTCCCCTGGAAAGCACTCTCCTTCGTCCAGGCGAGCGTCAGACCGTCGTCATTCGCTGCGTGGATTTGCGCGGAAACGGCGGGATGACTGGTAAACCAAGGATTAAGAACGCGCCTTATGACTGCTTCTACGTCGATAACCCCGTCATGGAGGATGACCCCTACCGTTACTACCACTGGTAGGTTACAGGAACGGGGGGTGACGACAACGATGCTGTCAATACTCCTAACTTTAAAGGGACGGGAGAGACAGGAGGGACGGGAGGGACAACAAAGAAGACCTAGCATCATTTCGCTGTCGCTCCCGTCTCTCCTGTCTCTCCTGTCCCTTTTTAGTTAGGAGTGTTAAGGCTCGTCGTCGTTTAATGCTCAAACAGGAGCATCAGAGCGTCGGCGTAGAGGGAGAGCCCGTATTTCAGCGGGTGGTTGATGCCGTTACTGTACAGGATGTCGCAAGGGATGCCCTGGCGGTAGAGGCGGCCCCAGTAGCGGGATGCATCTGCTAAAGGGATGTGGTTCTTCGCGGCGAATTCGCGCACACGTGTTACATATTGGCGCGGGTCGTCATCACAGTCTTTTGAACACGTGAGGCCCATTGAGTCCGGGCGGGTGTAATGCGGGGTCATGATAATCCATTCGGCTCCGATTTTCGCAAAGGCCTTCAGTATTTTCTCGTAATTGGCATGGAAAACCTCTGCAGAAAGGCCGAAGTCGTTAACGAACTCCGAGACGACCAAATCGGGCTTTGGAGCCAACACGTTTTCCTCGAAATTGTGGGGTTCGCCTGGCGGGACGGCGAAGAAAGAGGATGTATTGCGTCCACCCCAGCCTTCGGAGAGCATTTCGATTTTTGCCTTCAGGAACTTCTCGCGGAGGCGGCGGCAGAACTGGTGCTGCCAGCGGTCTTCTGACAGCATATAGGTGCAGGAGGTTACGCTGTCGCCCCAGGCAAGGATGCGGACTGGTTTTCCTGCACGCAGCTTGCGCAGCGTCTTTTCAGGCAGGAAACCGATGGGGAGCAAATTAGCTGGAAACTCTGTTTCCGTCACGGGATAGAGCATATCCTCCGTTAGCTTCGTGCAGTCGCCGTGCCAGTAGAGATTGGCGAGGTGTTTATCATTTTTCGGGATGGCAGGTATTTCTGGGTGTGCCATGCCTTCCTTGCCGACTTTCACGGCGAGGTGACCGTCTGGGCGCAGATACACGGCATCCATGCGCGACGGGTAGTAGTCGTAGGAAATGCTGACCTGCTCGTTTTGAATAATCCG
This sequence comes from Victivallales bacterium, assembly GCA_017535315.1. Lineage (GTDB taxonomy): Bacteria > Verrucomicrobiota > Lentisphaeria > Oligosphaerales > Oligosphaeraceae > RGIG3456. The sequence goes on from JAFXUD010000069.1 coordinate 6,020, forward strand.
CCCCTCTGGCAGACGGCCCACCGTCCCCCAGATTTCATTGACCCTGAAGTCACGTTCTGGTTCCATCCGTTGGCCCTCCATTTTCACGGACACCGAACCAGGAACCAAGGCGTATTTAAGAGTGCATTCATGCGCCTGGATTGCCAGAAGGCGGCGGGCAGAGAGCCAGCCTGCGGCCTTCTCATCATATAATGGCAAGCTTTCATAGCGCTCGCCGCAGACTTTTCGAACTGGTGGCGGGGTGAGCTTAACGGTTTCTTTGCCGTAGGTGAGCGTCCAGGTCTTCGTGTTCAGTTTCAGGGTGGTCATGTGAGTGGAAATCCTATTGCAGAAACTGGTTACTTCTGTTCTGTCACAATCACGGCTTCAATGCCAAAACTGGCGGCGAGCTTGGCGATTGAGGCGGCGTGATGGCCGATGCCAAGGGCAAAGTGGTGTGTCGGACCCTCCTTGCACCAGCGTGCGAGGAAGGTGCGGACATCTGGCAGGAATTTGCCATGGGTGTTTGTGTTTCCAGTCGGGGGAATCGGTCCCTTCAGGGATTCGCCCTCGGCGATGATGAACTTGAACTTGCCGTCCGCCTTAACGCCGATACTCAACATGGTGATGGGCCCTGTCTTGATGTTGAACTCGACGCCCGCGCCGCTGCCTGGTTTGCCGTGATATTTTTTTAGGCTGCGCAAGACAGGTTTGCGGTCGGCTATGTTCAGGTGGTGCGGGCCGTCGTGGCCGACCAGTACAGTGTCGCGGACAAAATCGATTGGATGGAATTCCGCGAAGCTGCCGCCGATTTCCAGTCGGTCCATGATCAGCATGGCAAGGCAGGTTTTGATGTCGAATTCGCCGCACATAGGGAAGCCTGCAGCCGTCAGAAGGGAATTGCCAACGATAAAATTGGTCACCAGTTTCCGCATTTCAGTATCTGGCTGTGCCTCGTAATAATAGGCAAGTCCATCCAACTGTTTGGCGGAGATGAAACGCTCCAGTGCCACGGCGGTCTTGGAGGCGGTCAGGAGGTCTGGGGCAGTGAGTTTGGTCGTTACAGGGTCTGAAACAGGGTCAGGGGTATCGAAGAAACTCAAAATGCGGCTGGACATGGCCTGTATTTCTGGCGTATCGTCCGCAAGGGCGGTGTATTCGCGCAGGATTTCATCGGGCTCACACTGCACGACATGGCAGCCGAAGGTGGAAGTGACGGCGGTCGGGTCTGTCTGCATGTCAAGCATCGCCTCCAGCACATGCCCCATATGACCGATTCTGGCTTTGCGCAGGTCGTGCCGTGCATGGGCGATTCTGCACCATTCTGCAAGTGCCTCTTGCGCCTTGTCATCACCGTCAAGTTGTCCGATAATGATGTCCGCCACAGGCTTTCCCATTCTGATGGCAACGCCCGTGAACTCTGGCACGGAGCAGATGTCGTCGTTGCACAGTTGCATGAAGGTCGTTCCGTGCGCGTAATCCATGGCCTGGGTTGGCTGGAGGGCAACCAGCACCACGGGGCACTGCATCTCACGTACGATGGCCCCGAAGGTCGAGCTGGTCGCGTAGGTGACCATATCCACCAGAAGCAAATCCAGGTCTGCGGCCTTCATCTGCGGCAGAGCCGTATAGGCTTTGGAGGCATTGTCGATCATACCGAAATCAATGACGGAAACAGAGTACTGTGCCAGCAGGGTCTTCAGCCGTTTCGTCTTTTCGGTCAGTTTTTCCAACAGTCCTGGAAACTGCTTCCAGTAGGTATCCAGACCGACGGACATCACACCGACATTGGCGGTGAGTGGTTTTCTTCGTTCAATGTTCATGGAGGGCTATATTTGGGTGAGCGGTGCTCTCGCCGCGAGGAACCGCCGCACTGCAGTTCTGCGCACAGGACAGGAGGGTGCGCGGGGGGCGCCTGTTCTGTGCGCGATGCTTAAGTGCAGCGATACTGGAGCATGAAGGCTCTACTACGGTAGCTTTTCAAAGCGTAAGCACGTGGGTTGAAGGCCATACGCACAGGCAGACATGAGGATGACAGTGTGGCGGCCAGCGGCCAGTTCAATTGGCTCTGGAGCGACAGCGGCCTCGTCCTGCGGATTGCCGTAGAAGAAGCCCGCGAATTTGCCGTCGATGAGGTAGATGCCGCGCGTGGAGAGTTCGCGGCGATATTCGTAGCGCGGCATGGAGAAGCGGTAGGTGCCCGCTTCTTTTGCCTCAATCGTATAGGTGACGTATTCGCCTGATTCGCGCAGGTGAAGTTTCTTTCGGTTGTGGACATCCTCCCCCTTCGGCGTCCTGGGGGCCTCCTGCTGCTTGTAGGCGCAGACATTCTGTCCGCCACGGTTGAACCTGTGGGCAGGGACATCGCCTGGCACTGGGAATATCTCTTCTGGCGTACCTTCGATATTATCGGTAATCATCGGGAACTCGTGCGTGTAGCCAACTTTGCCGTCCTTGTCCTGGATAAGGATGCGGTAGATGTGCGGATAGCCATCCAGCACAGGCTTGGTGCCCTGGCGGCCAACGGAATCCCAGCGGGTGTCGTAGTAGTGCTTTTGGTCGATGGCGAGGTCGAAGACAAAGGGCTTGGAGGTCTTGTAATCGACGAGGAAGCCATTGTCGAAGAGGTAGGCGGTTTCGCCGTCGCCGTCAGCACCTAGCTGGAAGGGCTCGCCTGTTTTTACGCATGACTTCTGAGGCAGGGTGGACCAGCTCACCTTCAAATCCTTTTCCGCAGGGTATTCGTATGCGCGGACATAATCGACGAGATACTCCTCAAAGCCTTCCTCGGCGGATTTCCCGCCTGAGGTCCCGCACTGCCCGCTGATGCAGATGTACTGCGCGGTCGTGCAGAAGGCGTGGTTGATGGCGTCATAGGTGTCGGACATATAGGGGCTGTGCATGGCGCTGGTCTTGATGAGCTTGCCGTTCAGGTAGGTGGAGACCTCCAGCGGCGTCCATTTCAGACCGACCACGTAGAAATCGTCGAGGGAACCAGGCAAAGTGAAGTGGTAGCCGTAGCTGTTGTGGTTGGGGCCACGCGTGATGTGCAGGTTGTTGGCGATGACGGGCTTGCCGCCACGGGTGGAGTAGTCCTCGAAGATGTCGATCTCATAGCCGCCGCCCAGCTGGTTGTTGCGCCCCTCGTTGTTCATCCAGAAGGCCGCCCACCAGCCCTTGTGCTTCGTGAAGCGGAGGCGCGCCTCGTAGTAGCCGTAGCCGAAGTGCCTTCGCGAGTAGAGACCGATGGTATTGCCCTTGATTTCGCCCTTCTCGTTCTTCTTCCACTCGCAGCGGATGTGGAGCATACCGTCTTTGAGGGAGGCGTACTTGCGGTTTTCAAGGAGTCGTGGCAAGGTGGGTGCCCATGGGCTGTTCATCCAAGTGTTGGTCCAATCGACTTCGGTGCCGTTGAACTCATCGCTCCAGACCAGTTTCCAACCTGCCTTGACGGGGTCGAATTCGGGAGCGAGGTCAAGTTTCACGGGGATGCTGTTGCTTCTGATCTCATGTACAACGGTGCCGATGAAGTAGTTGTCAATGGTGATGCTGTCGGTGGCGACAGAGGTGGTTACCTGGAAGTCGTGGAGGGCGGTCAGGTCAACCTTGCCCGAAATGGAGCGCAGCTTGCTGTCGTTGATGCTATTGGAGGTGACGAAGAATTGGTTTTCCGTGGCGGCAAGGAGGCACTCGCAGGGGAGGGCTTCAAGCGGGACATTGCAACTGTTGAGTTCCCTGCCGTCTTTGTGTACAGTAAAGAGCAGGGGGCTGTCGTCGCTTTTGCGTGAGATGTCTAGGGCGATAGCCCCGCCAAAGGCGATGGTGGCCTTGCCAAGGCCTTTGAACTCATGAAGCCTGAAGCCTGCCGCGAAAATGGTGTCGCCGCTGCGCGCTGGCAGGTTGAAGTGTTTGTCAGGATAGGCGATGACGCTGCCATTGGCGTACAGCCCCTGGCCTCCCAGCCTGTCTATGCCAGCGGTGAGAATGCCCTTCACGAGGGTCGGGTTGCCAGGGCGTGTACCTGGAGTTTCATAGTCGTCGCTGACAAAGGAGTCCTTGATGCGGAGGATGTTAGTGAGGTTGCGAAGGTCTTCGGGGCCACCCAGGGAGATGGCAGGACGTTTGCTGCCGCCCGCCTGGAAGTTGATGACGATGAGGTTTGCGCCCTGTTTCAGATCCGCAGTGACCTGGTGCTTGGTGAAATGGGGACCGTTGGATTCATCGCCTGATTTCAGGGTGTCGATAAGGACCTCCCCGTTCATCCAGATTTTCATGAAGTAGTCTGCACCCGCACCGATGGTGTATTTGCCTGGGAACTTGGCGTTCAGATTGGCGTAGAGGATGGCGTTGTTGCGGAGCTTGTGCGGATTGAATACATCCGTGAAGTTGAGGCGGTTTTCCTTCAGCGGCATGAGAATCGGCTTGACTCCGTCAATCTCCTCGGGAATCCTGTCCAGGGGGAAGTCGATGGTTTCGCCTGGGCGGTGCATGGGGAAGACCGTCCACTGGAGGGGGAAAGGAAGGTCGCCCTCGAAGGCGTCCGTCGCAAGCGAAAGACTGCTCTTGCGGATATCGATGGTGGAGCCCTTGCTGATGGTAAAGGTGATCATGATGCTGCCCGTGATGCCGTCCTTCGTGTTAGAAACAGGGACGGTCATCTCGATGTCCGCCCATTCCTCGGGGATGCGCTTGGATAGGCTGTGTCCAGAGAAGCCAATCCATTTGCCGTTGGTGTCGTAATGTTGCAGCACGAACGTGACCGAGCCGCGTCCCTTTGCAGTTAACTTGAGGGTGGCACGGTCGCCTGCCTTCGCAGCAGGCGATTTGCTGGATTTCATGCCGATGCCGCTCTTGGATTCAGGCGGGGCGACATGAAGCACGCCATCCTCCACCTTGACCTCTGGGAAGGGTTTGTAGCCCTCCCAAGGCAGGATTCTCCAGGTGCCGTTTAAATCAATGTCTGCGCAAAGGGCGAGAAGGGGTAAAAGCCAAAGCAAAGATAAGAGGTGTTTCATGGTGTATTCTCCGATAAAACTGTTGGCTTAAGCCGACGGCACAGAACAGGTGGCCGACGGCACCTGACAGGTTATTCCACGGGTTTGAAGAGTTCTGGCTTGTCAAGGTTCAGGCTGCGGATATGGCTGCCCGAAACCATGTAGAAGCGCTTGTCATGGATGACGCCGCCATTCGAGAGGCCACTGGGGCAGCGCGCAAAACTGACAACATTCGGTCCTGCTGGATCGACCTTGGCGATGCCTTTCTGGAGTGCGAGGAGGATTTCATCGCCGTAGTTGAAGAGAAGGCGTGGTCCCTGGTCACCGCATATTTTCCCGACCGATTCTGGCAGTGGCTGCTTGCGCAGGACTGTTTGGGTGGCCACATCAAAGACGAAGAGGGAGTTGCTCTGCACGCCGAGGACGGTGCCGTCCTTTAGCCAGAACAGGAAGTTGATGGTACCAGCTTCTTCAAAGGGCTTCAGGCTCCAGAGACACTTTTTCGCCTTGTAGTCAACCATCAGCAACGAGCAGTTCTTCGCCTTGACTTCGCCGCCCGTTCCTGGGTTGGTGGTAGTGCCGATGAGGGCGGTGGTATTGTCGTCCATCATCAGGATGGAGAAGACCGCCTCGTTCTCCGCCAGTTCCGTGTGGACCATTGCGCTGTGCTCCCCCGTCTCTGTATTGACGATGACAAGGCCACCGCCCGTGGCACCGTAGGCGGGCGTGCCGCCCATGAGGACGGTCTTGCCGTCGGGCGATACCATGATGGCGTGGGGGCGGTTGCACTCGCGCTTGTACATGCAGTAGAAGGCGGGGTTGGTCTCCAGGTGCTGCTGGGAGTATTCGGGCACGCTGAGCCATGGTTTGTTGCAGTCGAAGCGGAGGACGTAGCCGCCGCTGTAGGCACCGATGTAGAGGTAATTGTCGCGTGCCACGATGGTGTTGGGCTGTAGGTTGATGGGGAAGTTACTCATCTCGCCTGTCTTGGTGTCCAGCTTGAAAAGGCGCATGGGAAACCAGGTGCCGCCATAGATGTTGCCGTCGGATGGCTGTGCGATGGACATTGTTCCGCAGCCGTCGCTCGTGTATTTCAGCTCCATCTTGCGGATATTGCCGTCGGGGTCCTTGATTTCGAAGTAATGGTCGATGGTGTTGAGGGAGACCGCCTCGGTGCCGTCTGCGAACTTCTTGTAAAAGAGTCCCTGATGGCCTTTGATGGTGGAGGTGTCAGCCTTAAGAGGGGCCTCCAACGGGATGCGCTTGCCATCCTTGAACTCGTAGAAGGATCCACCGTCAATTTTGCCATAGATGCGCCAGTCCGCCGTGCGGTAGAGCTTGCCGCTGGATGGATTCGGGCGTTCGTCGGGCGTGAAGAAGGCGACGGTCTCCTTGGTTTTCGGGTTGAAGCCGACAATCTGGCCGTTGGTGCTTCCGATGCCGATATAGACCCAGCCGTCTGCACCGACTTCGAGTGAGCGGGGATACTGGCGCCAGTTCTCCTTGTTGAGGAAACCGTAGTCGGAGAACTCCTTGGTGGCGGGATTGTAGCTGACGAGACCGCTGTTGGGGTAGGTGGCGGACCAGATCACCCCATCGGGTCCTTCGGTCATCATCATCGCCATCTGGGGCATGGACTTGTGGCAGGCAGTGAACTCGCCCAAGTCGGGGTCATATTCCACAAAGTGGCTGCCGAAGTGAGTGTAGTATTTGTTGTTTTTGCTCAGGATAGATGCAAAGGGGGAATCGCCTCCCTGATTGAAGGGTATTGGTATCTCCTTGCTCTCGCCTGTGGTAACATCGACTGCAATCAGCTCATAGCCGCCACGATGGTCCATCGGGAGGATTAGCAGCTGCTTGGAGCCGTTCGCGAGAGTGCAGGCCACGATGCCGCGCGCATGGCTTAGAGGGGCAGCCACACCGTGGTCGATGACACCGTATTCGTTCTCCGCAGAGGCTGCGACGACGTTCAGCCCCAGAGCCAGGCAAGTCGTAAGGCCGATGGATGTGATTTTGGACATTTGTCAGAATCTCCTTATGTTTAGCAGCCGATGGCGAACTTTCTCATATTGACGAGGCTGGTGGTGATTCCCTGCTTGGGGTCGCCGATGCCAGATTCGTATTCAAGGGTGAGCCAGCCCTTGTAGTCAGCGTTCGCCAGGATGCGGAAACAGTTCTCAAAGTCGATGACACCTTCGCCGACGGGGACCGCAACATGCGTGTTGTTGATGAGCTGATAGTCCTTCACATGGACCATGGCGGTATATTCTGCCAATGCAAAAACGCCGTCCTCGGGCAGTTCGCCGCCTGGGAACCAGAAGTTGCCGATGTCACTGTTTGCACGCAGCCAGGGAGAGTTCACCTTGTTGATGTAGAAGAGTTGCTCCTTGGAGTTTTTGCAGAGTGCCCCGTGGTCTTCCAGGGCCATGACGACCTGGTTTTTCTCTGCGGCTTCCACGCAGGCGGCGAGGGCATCGGCAATTTTGCCGCTGTACTCGTCCCAGTTGAGGCCGTATCCGCCGCCGAAGACACGGAGGACTTTGCAGCCGAAGAAGGCGGCCTCGTCCAGCGCGGTGCGCACCTTGTCGATTTCAGCGGCCAGTTTCTCCGCACTTTCCGCTGCAGCATTCCCGAAATTGTTGCCGCATATATAGTTGGCAATTTCAATGCCTTCGCCCTCTGCGATCGCCTTTGCCTCGGCGAACTCCGCCTTCTTGTCCTCGCCCCAGTAGTAGCCAAGGTCGATGCCGTCGAAGCCGATGCCTGCGGCCTTTCTCATGATTTTTGCTACTGTACGCCCTTCTTCAGGGACCAATTTGTGTGCGCCATAGACGGAGATGCCAATTTTCATTTTTGTTTTCCTTTTTTTATGGGTGAGGGACGGGAGGGACCTGTTCTGTGTGCGTCGCTATAGCGGCGCGAAAAACCGCCGCACTACAGTGCGGCGCACAGGACAGGCTAGGTCGGATTTTCTACGTATGGGAGGATGCTGACGTCTCCCCGTGGGATGTATATGGTAGTAGCAGTGCCAGGCTCTGCATCGCCTTTCGGGTTCAGCTCCAGGAAGGCGAGCTCCAGGGAGCCCGTGTTTGTTTTGGCGGCATGGTTGGCCACCTCACCCTGGTAGGCGGTGGTGGTCAGTGTGACCGCCAATTCGTTCGGTGCCTCGCCAGCCACCGCCTTATTGAGCGAGATGGCTTCGGGGCGGATGGAGAGGGTGACGGGCGAGCCAACCTCTATCCCCGCAGGAATTTTGCTGGAGCGGAGGCTGCCCGCCTTTGTTTCAATCACAGCCTCTTCTTCATTCTTGGAGAGGAGTTTCCCTTGGATGAAGTTGGTTTCGCCAATGAAACTGGCGACAAAGGCGTTCACTGGATTGCGGTAGATGTCGCGTGGTGGGCCGACCTGCACAATCTGCCCGTCCTTCAGGACGGCAACACGGTCTGCCATGCTGAGCGCCTCCTGGCGGTCGTGGGTGACGTAGATGCCCGTGAGCTTGTTGTCCTTACAGAGATTGCGGATTTCGAGGCGCATGTCGCGGCGCAGCTTGGCGTCTAGGTTGGCAAGAGGTTCGTCTAGCAACAGGCATCCAGGGTGTACAACGAGGGTGCGCGCGAGGGCGACGCGCTGTTGCTGGCCACCAGAAAGCTCGTTTGGCTTGCGGTCTGCCAGTTGGGAAATCTGCACGCTTGCCATCGCAGCGTCCACTTTCTGGGTGATTTCAGCGGCGGGAAGGTGCTTCATCTCCAGACCGAAGGCGATGTTCTGGCGAACAGTCATCTGCGGCCAAAGGGCATAGCCCTGGAAGACCATGGCGGTGTCGCGCTTGTTTGGGGGCAGGGAAGCCACGTCCTTGCCGTTCAGAAGGATTTTCCCCGACGTGGGTATTTCGAAGCCGCCGAGGCAACGAAGCAGGGTGGTCTTGCCGCAGCCAGAAGGGCCGAGAAGGAAGAAAAGCTCGCCGTCCTGGATGGTCAAGTCAATGTCTGAAAGGGCTTTGACGTCGCCAAAATATTTGCAGAGTTTTTGAATTGCGATTTCCATAATTCAATGAATGTTGTATATTATATGCTTTATAACAAAGAAAACTATATCCCTCAAAAGGAATATGGCAAATCAAAAAGCCAAAATAAAGAGGTAATTTCAAAACTAGCGCGGAATGCGCCCAAATCGACGTGCATTTCGATGATGGTTTTGAAATTACCTCAAAAGAGATAATCGCAAAATGGATTTCTTGAAATTAGAAGGGCGTAACATCGTTGTGATGGGGGTCGCCAACAGGCGTAGCGTCGCCTGGGCGGTCTCGCAGGTGCTTGTCGAGGCAGGTGCCAACATCATCTACGTGTTCAAGGACGAGGTTTTGCTTGAGAAGAATCGCAAGCTCATCGGCGAGGCGGCGCCAGCCGTAGTCTGCAATGTTGAAAACGACAACGACATGGCCGCGTTGCCAGGGCGCATCGCCGCCTTCGCGCCCGTGGTGCATGGGCTTGTCCACTCCATTGCATTCGCCAATTTCAGCGAAGGGCTCAAACCGTTCCATGCGACCTTGAAACGCGATTTTTTGCAGGCGGTCGATATCTCCTGCTTTTCGCTATTGAATGTCTGCAATAGCCTGAAAGGGCTTTTTGCGGAGGACGCCTCCATTGTCACGATGAGCATTTCAACCACGCGCATGGCATCGGAGAACTACGGGTACATGGGACCCATCAAGGCTGCGCTTGATTCCAGCGTCGCGTTTCTTGCAAAGTCGTTGAGCCAGGAGGTCTCCCCGAACATCCGCGTCAATGCGGTGGGGGCGGGGCTACTCAAAACCTCCGCCTCGGCAGGCATCCCTGGCTATATCGACGCCTACCTCTTTGCAGAGCAGGTCATTCCACGACGACGAGCGCTGGAGACGGACGAGCCCGCGCAGGTGCTTGCCTTCCTGCTTAGCCCGCGTTCCAGCGGCATCAACGCGCAGACCATCGTCGTGGATGCGGGCATGTCCATCAACTACTTCGACCGAGGCATTGTGCGCAAGGCGACGGCTCCCAACCAGTAATTACCATAAACCTCAACATAAAGGACACACAATGGACAAGAAAACGCTTCTTGAAATGCAAAACGAATACGTGCTCTGCACCTACAATCGCGACACGATGATGGTAAAGGGCGAGGGCTCCTACCTGTGGGACATCGACGGCAACCGCTACCTGGACTTCACGATGGGCATCGGCGTCTGCAATCTTGGGCACTGCCATCCGAGGGTGACCAAGGCGTTGCAAGAACAGGCGGCCAAACTGCTCCACGTCTCCAATCTCTTCTACAACGAGAACCAGCCGCAGTTGGCGGCCCAGATTGCGAAGCACAGCTTCGGTGGCAAGGTTTTCTTCGCGAACAGCGGCGCTGAGGCGAACGAGGGCATCATCAAGTTCGCCCGCAAATGGGGCAACGCCCATGGCGGGCGCAACGAAATCATCGCCATGGACAACTCATTCCACGGGCGTACCCTCGCCACATTGGCCGCCACAGGGCGCTCCAAGTACCGTGTTGGCTTCCAGCCCGATGTGCAGGGCTTTAGTTTTGCCACTTTCAACGACCTGGATTCCGTCAAGAAGCTCATTGGACCGAAAACCTGCGCTGTGATGTGCGAACCCGTGCAGGGTGAGGGCGGCGTTATTCCTGCAACCAAGGAGTTCCTGACTGGGCTGCGCGCCCTCTGCGACGAGGCGGGCATCCTGCTGCTCTTCGATGAAGTGCAGTGTGGCATGGGACGCACGGGAAAGCCTTTCGCGCACCAGTACTATGGCATCGAGCCCGATGCGATGAGCATGGCGAAGGCCCTCGGCAATGGCGTTCCGCTGGCCGCATTCGAGGTGCAGCAGAAGTACGCGGATGTGTTGCAGCCAGGGATGCACGCCAGCACCTTTGGCGGCACGCCCATCGCCTGCGCGGCTGGTCTTGCGGTCTTTGACGCGTTTGACCAGGATGGTGTGCTCGACAATGCCGTCAAGATGGGCGCCTACCTGCGCGACAGACTGAACGCCTTGAAGCAAAACTATCCCGTCATCAAAGATGTGCGCGGGCTTGGCTGCATGATTGGCGTGGATGTCGGCGACCAGGTTAAAAAGGTGTTTGCGGCTTGTCGTGCGTTGAACTTCCTGGTGTTGACGGCTGGTGAGACGACCATCCGCTTGATGCCCGCACTTACCATCACGAAGGAAATCGCCGATGAGGCGCTTGTTCTCTTCGAGAAGGCGCTAAAGACGTTGTGACAATTCTATGTGCGCGCAACGCGCGCAGAAGATGCGAAGCGCACACAGAAGGAGGCCCCCATTATGACTGAACTGAGCAGAGAGGAGCGTGAACGGCAGATACGTGAACTACATGTCCGCCATAGCGGTCTGTTCGCGTTAAGTGCCATAGCACGTCACCATAATCTTCCGCTGGACATGCAACAGTTGATGCATGACCATGCCGTCGGTGAGAATGAGCTAACGCGGCGCGAAATCATGAGCATCGCAGGAAAGCACTCCCTGAAGGCAAAGTGCATTTCGCTGAAATGGTCTAGATTCGAGAAGATTACGAGTGTCTTTCCCTGCATCCTAGAGAAGAAAAACGGGCACTATGCCATTCTCTGCGGTCTGCGTAAGGCACAGCCAAAGGAGGGTGAAGAGCCAGCCAACGTCAAGGAATTCGAAGCCGCCCTGGTCGATACGGAGAAGCAGCTGGAGAACCCCACTGAGAACTTCAGTTTCATCACGCGCGAACAGTATGGCGAGCTTTTCACGGGCAAGACCATCCTGCTCAAGCGCGTCTATTCGCTGACGGACGAGGACCAGCCTTTCGGCCTGCGCTGGTTCCTGCCCGACTTCCTCCGTTTAAAAGGCGTCTTCTTCCAGATTGCCCTGGCGGTACTGCTACTGACGCTCATCGCCCTGGCTACGCCGCTCTTCTTCCAGAACGTGGTGGATAAGGTGCTGGTGCACGAGAGCTTCTCCACGCTGAATGTCCTTGGCGCGGGTATTATCATCGCCATTCTGTTCAACGCGATTCTGGAGTACTTGAAGGGGCATCTGCTCCTTTTCGCCACCAATAAGATTGACATCTCCACTGCCGTGAAGACCTTCGCGCATTTGGTGCATCTGCCCATCGACTTCTTCGAGCAGGTGCCTTCGGGCGTCATTCTCAAGCATATCCAGCAGACCGAGAAGATTCGCGGCTTTCTTTCTGGCAATCTCTTCTTTACCTTCCTGGATTTGTGTTCGCTCATCATCTTCATTCCCTTCCTGTTGATGTACAGTGTTAAGCTGACCATCGTGGTGCTGGCATTCACGCTGTTGATGGCGCTGGTCATCGCCACGCTCATCAAGCCCTTCCAGAAACGGCTTGATGCACTCTACCAGGCGGAGGGGAAGCGCCAGAGCCGCCTGGTGGAGACCATCCACGGCATCCGCACTGTCAAATCCTTGGCTTTGGAGCCTGTTGAGGAGAAGAACTGGGGGAACCGCAGTGCGGCGGCCATCCGCGCCTACTTCTCCGTTGGGCGTATCTCCCTGACGGCGCGCAGCATCAGTCAGGCGCTGGAGATGCTGATGACCATCTCCATCATCTGGCTTGGAGCCCTGATGGTTTTCAAGGGAGAGATTTCCATTGGTGCGCTTATCGCGTTCCAGATGTTGGCAGGGCGCGTGACAGGACCGCTGGTCAAGACAGTCGGGCTCATTCACGAGTATCAGCAAGTTGCCCTGTCGGTCAAGATGCTGGGTGTGGTGATGAACACAAAGTGCGAGCCGAACATGGGCCGCGTCCACCATCCGCTCAAGGGGCGTGTTACCTTTGAGAACGTCTCATTCCGCTACCGCCCTGACTTGCCGATGGTGATTAAAAATTTCACGTTGGACATGCCTGCTGGTGCGTCGCTTGGCATCGTGGGGCGTTCGGGTTCTGGCAAGACGACGCTCACCAAGTTGTTGCAAGGACTATATCCGCCCTTCGCTGGGCTGGTTAAAATTGACGGCATTGACATCCGTGAGTTCGAGAAGTCGCATTTGCGCTCCAGCATCGGCGTTGTCCTGCAGGAAAACTATTTCTTCAACGGAACGGTCCGCGAGAACATCAGCCTGACGAAGCCCAGCGCGACGGGCGAGGAGGTGCTGCGGGCCGCCAGTCTGGCGGGCGCTCACGAATTCGTGCAAAACCTGCCACAAGGGTATGATACGGTGCTGGAGGAGAACGCCTCCAATCTTTCAGGTGGGCAGAAGCAGCGTTTGGCCATCGCTCGTGCCCTTATCACCAATCCCGCCATCCTGATATTCGATGAGGCGACCAGTTCATTGGACCCCGAAAGCGAGGCAGTCATCCAGCGCAATTTGGCGGCCATCGCCAAGGGACGCACTGTCATTATTGTTTCCCATCGCCTTAGCATGGTGGCTGGAGCGCAGAAGATCATGGTGTTGGACAACGGAGAGATGGTTGGCTTCGGGACGCACCAGGAACTGCTGGCGAAGGATGGCATCTACAGCCAGTTCTGGAAGCAGCAGATGGGAACCAGGTAAGCAGGAGGGAAAACAATGAACAAGAAAAGTATTGCAAAGGAAGCCATTGAGTTTCTGCCTGATGCACTGGAGATAGAGCAGGAGAGGCTGCCTTGGTACGGACGCATCGGTGTGGCTTGGATTTTCATCATCCTGGCTGCGGTCATTGCCTGGGCGTGCCTCAGCGAGGTGGATGTGATTGTCCGCGCACCAGGGCATGTGGTTTCAGGGCATGGCAACATCGTGATGAAGCCTATCGAATCCGCCATTATCAAGTCCATCGAGGTTAAGCAGGGGGACGAAGTGACGGCTGGACAGGTGCTCATCACCTTCGACCCCACCATCAACCAGGCGGAAGTGACGCGCCTATCCTCTGAAATCGGTGCTCTGCAGGCAAATTTTGACCGCCTGAGCGCCGAGTTCAATTCTAAGGAATACAACGCCTCAGCGACTGAGCACGAAAAGTGGCAGAGCTCCATTTTCCAGCAGCGCAGAAAGTACTATGACGAAAAAGTTCGCTATTTCGACAGCAACTATGACCGTCTTCTCGCCTCCAAGAAATCGACGCAGGAGAGCTATGACAAGTACCAGGAAATCCTGAAGAACATGAACGAGATTGAGACAATGTACACCAACCTCCACAAAAAGGAGGTTATTTCCTACAAGGAGACGCTGGAGGTGACAATGTCCCGTATGCAGAACGAGGTGGAGGTCGATAGGTTGCGCAACCAACTCGTCGAAATCGAGCACCAGCTTCTTTCGTTGCAGGCCGAGAAAAATGCCTTCATCGAGGAATGGCGCGACAGCATCTCCGAGAGGATGGTCGAACTGAAGCGCGAACTGGAAAGCAACCGCCAACAGCTTGCCAAAGCAGAGCAGCTTGTCTCCTATGTGCAGCTCTGCGCCCCCTGCCACGCGCTGGTGCTCGACATGGCTTCCTTCCCTGTCGGCTCCGCCGTCGGCGAAGCCGAGGCGGTTATCACCCTCGTGCCTCTTGATGGCATTCACGAAATCGAGGCGGAGGTACGCCCGCAGGACATCAGCCGTGTCAAGACGGGCAGCCTTGCGCGTATTAAGCTGACGGCCTTCCCCTTCCAGAAGCATGGCACGTTGGACGGCGAAGTCCGCCTCATCTCTGGCAATACCTTCCAGAAGCAAGGTGGAATGACACCCGACAGTGGGAAATCCTACTACCGCACGATGGTCACCGTCGCCGACACGCGAAAACTCCGTAACACGGGCGACAACTTCACGCTCATCCCAGGCATGGAGACCGAGGTTGAAATCAAGGCAGGTCGCCGCCGTATCATCGAATACCTCATCTACCCCCTCATCAAAGGCCTCGACGAGGCCTTCAAGGAGCCGTAGCCGTACGTTTTATTCAGGCAAGCGGCAGTCGTTGTAGAGGAGGAGTTGTCGGCACCAGTCGAACTGCTGCCGCCAGGATTCGTCGGAGAGCACGGGCGGGGGATTGCCTGCCGCCATCTCCAGGAGGATTCGGCATTGCTCGGATGCCCCTTTCGTCTGCACGGCGCTTGCAAGCCACCCTTCTTCGAAGATGAAGGCGATGGAGACGCCTGTGAGGATGGCCTCGGGCAGCAACTCTTCTTTGGCGAGCCGTCGCAGTGCTACTTCGACGGCATTCGCGAAATGCGGATGGGGCAGCATCGGCATCAGGTTCAGCGCACAGAACACCGCTATCCAATTGGCCGCCTCGTAGCGCGGATAGCTTTTCGAGAGCTCGTCAAAACTCTCCAGCAACTCGACTGTTTTTATGTGGCAGAGTTCGCCACTGCCCATTGTGAATTGTAGGTGGACAAGCCTGAACAACTCCAGTTCTGGAAATGCGCGTTTGTATCCTCCCTGCGCCCCCTGCACGATAAAACCGATTCGCCCATAGTCGGGGGATATTCCGCTGAATATCATTGAATGCTCATTGTATGGAATCTTGCGGAGGGCGATGAAATCTGTCTCAAGGGGGTCAGACATGTTTTTCCCCATAGATAAGCTGTTTCAAATTGGCAAGTTCCGCATCTGAAAGGGGACGGTATTCCCCAAGAGGAAGGTCTCCAAGCTGAATGTTGCCTACAGAGGTACGGCGGAGAGCCAGGACACGCAGGCCAAAGGCTGTGCAGAGACGGCGCACCTCACGCTTGTGTCCTTCCGTCAGGACCATTTCGATGAGGATGCAGCCAGGTTTCTGGGCGGCTCTTGAACGAACCCGTTTTGCGCGCAGATATTCGCTGTCGTCCTCAATTCCTGCCAGCATCTGGCGTTCAATGGTGCGGTCGAATGCCCCCTTGCACAGGGCGATGTATCTTTTTTCTATTTCGTATGACGGGTGTGTGATGGCCTGTTCCAGTGCTCCGTCGTTGGTCATCAGCAGAAGTCCCTCCGTGTCTCTGTCGAGCCGTCCGATATAGTGCAGGGAGTGCAATTCATCGGGTAGCAGTTCATAGATGGTATGCTCTGCATGGGGGTCAGAGACGGTGCAGGTGTAGCCGACGGGCTTGTTGAGGGCATAGGTGACGTAGGATGTTGGCAGATGTATCGTCTGGCCGTCGCATGTGACGATATCCTTTGCGGGGTTGACGAGAAATGCGGGGGTGTCGATGACAAGTCCGTTGACCATGACGCGGCGTTGGCAGATGAGCTCTTCGCATTTCCTGCGTGACGCAACACCTGCATTTGCCAGAAACTTGGCAATGCGCATTGCCGCTTCCTTATTGTGTGGTTCAAATCGCTTGTCCACTGTCAAAAGTCCCCTGTCAAACACTCCAAATTAAATGCCCGCATGTCCATGCTTGTCGAGGATTTCGCGGATTCTGCGCGCCAAGTCTTTCAGCAGGTAGGGCTTGCGCATGAAACTGATGGCACCATTGGCAAGGAGGTCCTGCACGTCCTCCTCTTCAACATAGCCGCTGGCCAGCAGCACCCGCACGTTGGGGTCTGCCTCCTTCAGCAGCGGGAATGCCTCGTGGGCGTTCATGACTGGCATGACCATGTCGAGAAGAACTAGGTCGATGGCCCCTGGATTGCTTTTGTAAATTTCGACCGCCTCTTGCCCGTTCTCGGCCAGCAAAACCGTATAGCCTAGGCTGTGGAGCATGTTCAGGACAACGAGCCAAATCATATCCTCGTCATCGACGACCAAAATGGTTTCAGGGCGGCCATCTACCATCTTTGCGTTCAGATTACCGTCTGAGACGGCGGAGGAAAGAGGAAGCAGGAAGAGCAGACTTCCGTCTTCGCCAGAGCCATTGTCCTTATGGACAAGAAGTTCGCCATTGTGGAGAACTGCAGTTCCAAGCCAGTGCAGAAAACGGGATTCTGGCATTTCGTCTCCTGTCCAGTATTTCCCTTTGTATTCAGCGATGGCGACATATTCGTCAAGATAGAGTTCCTGAATGGGGTAGGGGGTTATGGCAATGGCGATGTATGGGCCTGGCTTGATGTCCGAGCGGAGGATGCTGACAGTGCTGCTGTCCAGTTCCACATTGAAGCAATTGAAGCCCAGCTCCTGACAATTGGGAAGAGTGGAGACCGCATTGGCCATCTCGTGCAGGACCGATTGCAGCAGCGATGCGTCCACCATGGCGAAGGAGTTTTCTTCAAGGTTAGGTCTGAACTCGTCCTTTGCCGCCTTGGGGCAGTTTCGTGCGACACCTTCCAGAACGGGCTGGACGGAGAGCAGCTCTAGCCCCAGGCAGCCTTGCAAGCCATTGGCAAGGAACTCATTCCACAGAAGAAGATTGTGGATGATACTGCTGCCGTCTTGAACGAAGCGCAACGCCGACTGGCGTCCAGTCCATTCCTCTTCAAGGAGTTCTGCGTAGGCCTCTATATGTTTTCCGCCTTTGTTCAGGCAACGGGAAAGCCCCGCCGACATGGTGATGGCTTCAAGTCTTCTGCGTTCCCATTCTATTTTTTCGCTCTCGCTCATCTCCAGCCTTCCTTTTTTGGTATGACTTTGGCCATTTATTGTTTTTCCAATAAATATTATATTCAAAACCCTGCAAAAATCAAGATACCCCCTTGTCAAATGTGGGGAAGATACCTCAAAATAAGCAAATAACGACTGACGAATTTGCCCAACGTCTTTTCAAGCATTATATTATAGGCTCTTTCTGATTGGGGTTTTAATTTCAAAAGTTTCTTGGCGCATTTCGCGATTCTTTTGCAATTAACTCTCGACAAGTCCATTTTCTGAGGAAAAAAAGATGACCAAAATCACATTTATGGGTGCGGGAAGCACTGTCTTTGCCAAGAACATCCTTGGCGATTGCCTCTTGACTGACTGCCTGAAAGATGCCGAATATGCGCTGTACGACATTGACCCCGACCGCCTGAACGAGTCCTACAGGATGTTGTGCAATCTGAATGCCAACATCAATGGCAACAAGGCGAAAATCTCCACGCACCTGGCTGTCCGCAACCGCCGCGCCGCCCTTCGCGGTGCCGATTTCGTCATCAATGCCATTCAGGTTGGCGGCTATGAGCCTTCCACCGTGGTTGATTTTGAAATACCCAAGAAATACGGTCTTCGCCAGACCATCGGTGACACCATCGGCATCGGCGGCATCTTCCGCGCTCTGCGCACCATCAAGGTGCTGGAGGGATTTGCCAACGACGTGCGTGCGGTCTGTCCGAATGCCTGGTTCCTGAACTACACGAATCCCATGTCCATCCTGACAGGGTACCTGCTCCGCAAGGGCGGCGTCAAATGCGTCGGACTATGCCACTCTGTCCAGGTCTGCGCGGAGCAATTGCTCCGTGAACTGGACATGTGGGAGAAATACAACCCCGTCACTTGGAAGATCGCGGGCATCAACCACATGGCATGGCTGCTGGAGATTTCCAAGAACGGAAAGGACCTCTATCCCGAAATCAAGAAGGCGGCGGACAAGAAGAACCGCAACGCTCGCAAGAAAGACGGCGAAAAACACAATGACATGGTGCGTCTGGAGATGCTCAAGCACTTTGGCTATTACAACACGGAATCCTCCGAGCACACGGCTGAATACCACCCCTATTTCATCAAGTCGAACTATCCCGAACTTATCGAGGAGTTCAATATCCCACTGGATGAATACCCCCGCCGTTGCGTCAACCAGATTGATGCCTGGCGCAAGCAGAGAGATGAAATCATCAACAACAAGAAGCTCTCGCACAAGAGAACCCGCGAATATGGTTCCTATATCCTTGAATCCATCCTGACGGACAAGCCCTGCGAAATCGGCGGAAACGTCCTCAACAACGGCCTCATCAGCAATCTTCCCAGCAATGCGGTCGTGGAGGTGCCATGCCTGGTGAACCGCAACGGTGTGCAGGGATGCTACGTCGGCGACCTGCCGCTGGCCTGCGCGGCTCTGAACATGACCCATATCAATGTCCACGAACTGGTCATCGAGGCGGCTGCAACGCACTCCAGGCAGTTGGTTTATCAGGCGGCCATGCTTGACCCGCATACCCGCTCTGAACTTACGTTGGATGACATCAAGGCCCTCTGCGATGCCATGTTTGAGGCGCATACCCGCGATGGCATGATTACAGACTACGTGTAATACCCATTGGGGCACAGGCACTTTTGGAATTAAGGCTTCTTTCCGCCTTCTCTGCGGAAGAAGCCTTTTTTTGTCCTTTATGTCGTTTAGCTCCTTTTGAAGATTTGAAGAAAAAACAAAAAAAACAATCGGATGGGGTTGCAAAAATAATTTTTTGAAATATCTTAAAAATATTAGTAGAAAATCCAGCAGAAAAATACCATATTTTTCTGTGTGGTGAGCAGATGGCATATCAAACATCAACAACAAGGAGAACAGTTATGGCGAAAGATACCTCTGGAGCGACTGTCGGCAATCGTGAAAAGAATCTGAAGGATGCAATGGCGCAGATAGAGAAGGCATTTGGAAAAGGTTCCATCATGCGCCTAGGAGAACGCCCGCAACAACAGGTGGATACCATCAGCTCAGGGGCGATGGCACTAGACATCGCTTTGGGATGCGGCGGCTTCCCAAAGGGACGCGTCGTGGAAATATTCGGTCCTGAATCCTCTGGCAAGACAACGGTCTGCCTCCATGTCGTCGCCAACGCGCAGCGCGCAGGCGGGACATGCGCATTCATTGACACGGAACACGCACTCGACCCGCGCTATGCGAAAATCATCGGCGTCGATACGGACAATCTGCTCATCTCGCAGCCAGACTGCGGTGAAGACGCCTTGAACATTGCGGAGACACTGGTGCGCAGCGGCGCCGTGGATGTCCTCGTCATCGACTCCGTGGCGGCTCTTGTTCCCAAGGCTGAAATCGAAGGAGAGATGGGGGACAATCATGTTGGCTTGCAGGCACGCCTGATGTCCCAGGCTCTCCGCAAGCTGACCGCACTCATCTCCAAGACCAACACCTGCGTCATCTTCACCAACCAGATCCGCGAGAAAATAGGCGTCATGTTCGGCAACCCCGAGACCACCACAGGCGGGCGTGCCCTGAAATTCTATGCGTCTGTCCGTCTGGACATCCGTCGTCTGGCGACCATCAAATCCCCAGATGGCAATCCGCTTGGCAACCGTGTCAAGGTGAAAATCGTCAAGAACAAGCTGGCGCCGCCCTTTATGGAGTGCGAATTCGATATTATGTACAACGAAGGCATCTCCCGCGCGGGTTCCTTGCTGGATGTGGCGCTTGATATGAAGATTCTTGAAAAGCGCGGCTCGTGGATTGCCATGGGTGACGTGCAGATTGCCCAGGGACGCGAGCAGGCCAAGAAGGCCATTGACCAGGATGAAGCCCTTGCTGCCAAGCTGGAGGCCGCCATCCGCGCCAAGAACCCTATTGCGACTGGCCCTGTCAGCGAGGACGAGCCAGACGAACTTATCGAAGAGGCCAGTGAGGAGAAATAGCTTCTTTTTCGCACCTGTCAACGCCGCTTGTTGAATCGCCATGAAAATCATCTCTGTATCCGAAATGCGCCGTCTGGAGCAGGAAAGCACCGTGCCGTTGGAGCAGTTGATGCAGACGGCTGGCGAGAATGCCTGCCGTGAAATCCTGCGATTTGCGGAGAGTACCCTGTTGCCCCGCCATCGACAGCGTTATGTTGTGGTGGCGGGAAAGGGCAACAATGGCGGTGATGCTCTGGTAGTGGCCAAGCGCCTGAAACGGCAAGGGCTTTGTGTAGAGGTTTTCTCCACTTGTCCCTTGTCCGCCTATTCAGGCACGGCAGCATCCCAGGCTGCTGATTTTCCAGGGAACATCCCATACACCGTTGTCGCGGAGGGTATTCCAAACGAGGCGTTTGGTTCTGGCACGGTGGTTGTGGATGGGCTGTTGGGCATTGGCGCAAAAGGCAATGCGCGTGGCGTGGTGGCGGAACTGATACGCCAGATCAACGCGAGTGCTCTACCTGTCTGTTCACTTGACACACCGTCGGGGCTGGATTGCGATGACGGTACTGGCGACCCAGTCATCAACGCCACCTTGACCGTCACAATGGCTTTTCCAAAAACTGGCTTGTTCTGCGGAAAGGGGCCCGAAACGGCTGGTCTCGTGCGTTTGGTTCCCATTGGGCTTCAGGAGGATGTGACTGTTTCATCGGAAAAGGGGATGGAGGTGTTCACGGAAGCGGATGCAGGAAAACTGCTGACACGGCGTCCGCTGGAGAGCCATAAGAACAGCTTTGGTCACGCGCTTTGCATCGCTGGTTCCGCACAATATCCTGGCGCGCCTTTCCTCGCAGCAGAGGCGGCGTTACGGGGTGGGGCGGGGCTTGTCACACTTGCCGTCCCAAGGGCGGGAGTTATGAGGATGGGGCCAGCCGCTTTGATTCTTTCCCCCATTGGAAACGCCGAGCACGGTAAATATTCCACAGCGGATTGGCCACAGCTTGCCCCTCTGGTGGAGCGTTCCAACGCTCTCCTC
The DNA here is from genome assembly GCA_017535315.1 of Victivallales bacterium. GTDB lineage: Bacteria > Verrucomicrobiota > Lentisphaeria > Oligosphaerales > Oligosphaeraceae > RGIG3456. The sequence goes on from JAFXUD010000069.1 coordinate 27,425, forward strand.
TATGGGCCAGGCACGGGAAGCCATGTGGAAACTGCTTTTATTGCAAAAATACTGGAGGTTCCCAAACCACTGGTCATTGATGCAGATGGCATTCGTGCTGTGGCTGGAGAAGCATTACTGCTTGAACGGCTGGCAGCACGTCAGGCTCCCACGCTGCTGACTCCCCATCCTGGGGAAATGGCCGCTTTGTTGAAGGGGCTGAATGTTATTGAGACGCTTTCACGTGAGGAACAGGCACAAACGGCGGCGCGCCTCTGCCATGCATTCGTTCTGCTGAAAGGGCATAACAGCGTGGCAGCCTCGCCGTTGGGAGAAATAACCATCAATACCAGCGGCGGGCCAGCTTTGGCAACGGCAGGCACAGGCGATGTACTGGCTGGGCTTATGGTTGCCTTCCTTGCACAGCAGATGGCTCCATACGACGCCATGCGCCTTGCGGCCTTTGTCCATGGTCATGCCGCCGACATCGCATGCATCGCGCCACGCTCCATGATTGCGGATGATTTGCTGTCTCTGATTCCACATGCTCTAGCAGACCTCTCCCCTTGGGGATAGCGTTTGGTTGCGTTCGAACGGGCGTTGCGTTCGAGAAAATGCGCAGCATTGGGCTGCGATTGTCGTGCACAACCTGTGCTCGCCGCTTCGGGGCTTGCCCCTAGCCCCTAACCCCTAACCACTAGCCACTAACCACTAGCCACTAACCACTAGCCACTAACCACTAGCCACTAACCACTACAATGAAGCAGCCCAAAAGACGCAGTGAATCATTCCTTGGAATGCATTTTGATTTTCATGCGAGGCCAGGGGACACGGTGCCGTCCATTTATGATCCAAGCTCCTACATGGAGGCACTGGATGCCGTCAAGCCAGATTACATCCAATGCGACACGAAGGGGCATCCAGGCCTTTCCTCATATCCGACAAAGGTGGGGAATCGTGCCAATTTGGCCCCAGGCATTGATTTGCTCAGAATGCTGCGGGAAGCGACGGCGGAGCGTGGCATTGCGCTATATGCGCACTATTCAGGCGTCTATGACATGAAGGCGGCGGAGCTTCATCCCGACTGGGCGATTGTTGATGCGGAGGGGAACCCCAGCAGCGCCTATATGTCTGTTTTTGGACCGTATCTTGAAGAACTGCTCATCCCGCAGCTTCTGGAGATAGCAGGCGACTACGGCCTGAATGGTGTTTGGGTTGACGGCGACAATTGGGCGCATTGCGTCGATTACAGCCATTGGGCGGTGGAGGCCTATCGGAAGGCGACTGGACGTGAACCTGCCAAACCTAGCGAGGAAGGGTACATCGCCTATCGGGACTTCTGTCGTGAAGGTTTCAAGCAGTATGTCTGCCGCTATATCAGCGCCATCCATGAAAGATACCCCGAATTCCAGGTGACAAGCAACTGGATTTTCTCCTCGAAGATGGCAGAGAGAGTGGATGTTCCCGTGGAGTTTCTTTCAGGGGACACCGCGCCCATGAACGCCGTGAACGATGCCAGCTTCCAGGGGCACTTCTTTGAGGCACGAAACATGCCTTGGGACTTGATGATGTGGGGATTCCAAAATGTGGGGACGGACTGGAACCTTCTTGAAAAGCAGACAAAGTCCTTGGTGCAGCACTGTCAGGAGGCTGCGATGATCATCTCCATGGGGGGTGGCTTTGAGTTCTACAACATCCAATATGGCCACGGCGGCCTTATCCAGAAGTGGATGATCCCCACATGGAAGGAACTTGCGAAGTTTGCCCGTGAACGGGAAATCTGCCACAAGGGGAAGATACGTCGCGAAATCGGTGTCCTGATTCCCTTTGAGCGCAATGAGGAGGTGAAGACCGTCTTTACGCCATCCGATGCCACACGCGCCGCCATCCAGTGGATTTTCGCGCTTCAGGAGATGCAGTACTCTACCAAGGTTGTTTTCGAGTACCAGCTTGAAGAAAAGGAGCTGGCGGATTATAAGCTTATCGTTGTCCCCGCCTCTGCCCACCTGGATTCTGCTTCTGTGAAGCGACTTGGCGATTATGTCTCGCAAGGCGGGCGGCTCCTTGTCGATGGCCCAAGTGCAACCTTTTTCCAGGAACTTGGCTGTTTCAAGAGCAGCATGACACCCGAGCAGGAGCTTTTCTTCGTTGAGGAAAACGGCAAAATGGCTCTGGCTATGTCTAGAAAAACCACCTTTGACGCTCCCGCCGAAAAACTGGGCAATAAGCTCTACAAGTGCAACTTCGACGACGGATATCCAGAGCCCGCCTATTTCCATTCTGCCCTTGGCAAGGGAGAGCTGGCTGTGCTGGCGTTCGATTTGTCCGCCATCTACAAGATTAGCAAGACGGAGACCATGCGTGCCTTCCTGCGTGGAATCATTGAAAAACGTCTTGGTTTTGCGCCAGCCGTGCGGGTTTCTGGCAGCGCATTTGTCCAGGATATTGTACTGGAAAAAGATGGAAGGCTTCTTGTGAACCTGATTAACATGGCTGGCGACCATGCCGTGAAAGAGGTGCGGCAATTTGAGGAGATTCCGCCAATTGGACCGATAACCGTCACCATTTCCTCTGAAATCCATTTCGATCAGGCGAGATTGGTGCCCGATGGAAAACTCCTTCAGGCCATTTACCTGAAAGAAGGCTCGCGGCAGATTGTCATCGACAGGCTTGACATCCATGCCGTATTGGTGCTTGAATGATTGATGGGGCTAGATAGTCTAGATCTTGTGTTGCTATTCAGAGGAGGCATATTGGCGCAGGTCGCCAGATTATCTACGCCATGCCGCTTCGCTGCGCTACGCGGCATGGCGCAAAGGCACTGGGGGGTATCGCCTGTCCGTGGGGTTCGTTCGCGCCAGAGGCGCTCGCTTTACCCACGGCTATGATCTGTCGCCGCTCCGCGGTTTACCCTTCTAAATGGTTACAATTCTGTCTAGACTATCTAGAAAACCTCAGATGGTAAATCGATGGTTTCCTGAGCCGAGAGAGACGGTTTGATTTGGGAGGTGCAGGTCTGCTGTGCAGGATGGAGGAAGCTCGAATTGGAACACAATGGTGTTATCCTGTCGTTTCCAGGATGAGCGTATAATGCCGTATGGAGAAGTATGGCTGACGGTCACGGAATCAAGCCCCTTGACAAAGCAGGGCTTGATGCGACAGTGCTTGAAGGCTGGCGATTCGGGCAGTGGCTGAAGTCCCCCGAGGTACTGGTACATCCAGGCGGAGATGTCGCCGAACATGATGTGGTTGCGGGAGCCATATCCCAACCAGGTTTCCCAAAGGGTTGTGGCACCTTGGTTAACCTGCCAGCCCCAGCCTGGAAACTCTGGCTGGGTGACGAGCTGGAAAGCGTCATCGGCGAATCCATAGTCAGCGAGCACTCGTGGAATGAACTTGGCACCGAGCGTGCCGAAGTCCGCTCTGTGGTTGTTGGCACGCACTTTGCCAACCAGACGTTGTGCGATGGTCGTCAACGTGGTTTCATCTGCCAAGCGGAAGTAAAGCGCGGTTGCGAGTGCCGTCCAGGCATCGTTGGCGACCATGCCGTCGGGGTGGACAAATTCCCGTTGGAATGAGTTCCTGATGCTCTCAGCCAGTGATTGGTAGCATGTCTCGTCATCAGGGCGGTTCAGAAGGTTGGCGAAGAAGGCCATCCGTAGTGCATCCTGATAGTAATAGCCAGAGGAGGTAACCGCAGTGGGGGCGGCAACAGTACCAGCTGGAAGTTTCCAGTCGCCAAGGCCAAACTCCACCAGATTGTCGTTACTCAGGCTGTCGCAGTAATCAAGGTAACGGCGCATGGCGTCGTAATGGCGTTGAATGAGGGTGAGGTCCCCATGGAAGAGGTAGAGTTGGTAGGGGTATTCGAATAGAATGGAATCAAACGGGGCGGGGCCGTTTCCCCAGTTGTAGCCATATCCTCCTGTGGGGGCGATGCCAGGCAGTTGCCCGTTGTCACGTTGGCAGGAGACAAGCACATTGATGAAGTGCTCAAAGGATTTTCGTGCATCGAAGTTCCAAAGGCCTGTTTCAGCGGCAAGGCAGGCGTCGCCCGTCCAACCGTTTTTTTCGCGATGGGGGCAGTCGGTGGGGATTCCCGTATAGTTGCAGAGAAAGCTCTGGATGGTATTGCGCTGAAGCGCATTCAGCATCTCTGATGATGAGTCGAAAGAGCCTGTCTTCTCAAAATCGCTGTGGATGAAGCACGCTTCAATCCCTTCCAGAACCGCTCCATTGAAGCATGAGACCTGAATATAGCGGAAACCGTGGTAGGTGAAGGTGGGTTCCCATTGCTCCTGGTCACCGTTGCCGCGAAGGAAGTAGCGGTCACATTGGAAACGCCCTGTGTCGATGTAGCTGTCAAGCTCTTCCGTGATTCCCTGGTGGGTGGTGGGGTCAACTCGCTCGCAGTATTGCAGCTCGACCAGAGCACCTGCGGGGCCGCGGACTTTGATGCGCCCCCAGCCCGTCAGGTTGATGCCGAAGTCATAGACGGTCTTGTAGGCGTCAATGCGCCAGGAGGCAACGGGTTTGAAAACGCGTGTGATTCGGCAAGGCGTCGCCTCGTCTTCGAGCAAATCGCCTCCAGGAGGGAAACAATATTTCGCATTTTGCCAAGTGGAATCATCGAAACCAGGCATGGCGAAGCCGTCTATGGTCAGGCGTGCGTCATAGAATTCGCCATTACGCAGGGCATCGAAGATGATGGGGGAGTCATGAAGTTTCCAGCTGGTGTCGCTGGAGAGGATGACTTTTCCATCGACTTCCAGGTCGCAGCAGAGTTTTGGCCAGTCCCGCCATGGTGCTTTGTCAAAGCTCCAATGCTGGATTTCAAAGCAGTTGTATAGACCGTTCCCAAGGAGGACGGCGATGGCATTTTGACCAGGTTTCAGCAGGCGGGTGACATCATAGACGGTGTACATGGCCTGGCGGTCGTAGCGTGAGATGGTGGGGCAGAGTACCCTGTCGTCAGCCTTTTGACCATTGATGTAAAGGGTATGCCAGCCAAGTCCGCAAAGATAGAGGGTGGCGTTTGACCAATGTTCAGGGCAGGTGAATTCCTTGCGCAGATAGGGGGCCGCGCCCGTGGTGCGGAGATGTGCGACCATTGCCTTGCCAGAACTAATCCAGCGTCCTTGCCATTTGCGTTTTTTCATAACAGTCTGTTTGAAAAATAGATAGAATGCTTGAAATTGTCTGTGTGATATGAACAGCGACAATTAGTTTCTTCCAATGGGCGAAGCGTGGTATAACCAGGCACCGAGTAGGGCGGTGAAGGGGGCGACTAGGACGAGGGAGAAGCTGCCGATGAGGGTTTTGACGGATTCAGCGGCGACGAGCGGGTTGTTGATGAAATCCCACGGAGAGTTGCCCTGGGCGCAGAACATCATCAACAGGGTGATGTAGCCGCCAGAGTAAGCCAGAAGGAGGGTAGTGGTCATGGTGCCGACGACACTGCGCCCGATTCGAAGCCCAGACCGCATCAATTCGCTGCAGGAGAGGGTTGGGTTGTGTCGGCTGACCTCCTCGATGCCGCAGGCGATGTCCATCGCCAGATCCATCACGGCGCCAGAGGATGCAAGAATCATCGCCCCTGCGAAAATGTCGCTGAGGTTCAGAAACTCATAGCCAGAGAAGAGAAGGGCCTGCGCGTAGGGTAGGGTGAAGCCGTTGATTTTGAGCAGGAAGGTGAAGAGATGCGCCGTGAGCAGCCCCGTCAGGATGCCTAGCGTCGCTCCCAGAAATGCAGTTATGCCGCGTTTGTTCAGGCCAGCGACGAGGTACATGATGACTGCGGTCAGGAAAACTACGCTTCCGAAGATGGTCCAGCTGGCAGGCCAGCCGCGCAAGGCCAGCGGGATGACTGCCTTCCATATTACGAGGCAGCTGAAGAGGAAGCTGAGCAGGGCGTTGAAACCTGTCCAGCCTCCAAAGATACAAAGCAGGATGCAGAAAAGAGCGAAGAGGACGATGGTCCAGCCAAGGCGCGAGTGGTCTTGCGCGATGAGCATGTCGCCTTCCACTGGATCGGGTTTGTCGATGACGACGACGGCAGTGTCGCCTGGCTTGAAGAGTTTGTCCAGCTCCATCTGTGCGCGCAGCTCGTTTCCCGCAGGGAAAACCTGTCCCTTCAAGGGGCCGTTTAGAATCTTGACGTTCAGCCGCTGTGAGCCGAAGAGGACAAGATTATGCTTTTCGACCAGGCTGTTATCGACATCCAGCACACGCGCCCGCGCCCGAAAGCCGCTCTGCGCGGCCAGACGTGCGGGCGGCGGAATGAGCAGCAGGAACGCTGTGCATACCGCTAGCACCAGCAGGATGCAGAGGTCGTGCTTCGATAACAGAGGTTTTGCCTCTAGCCTGGCCATAACTTGTGTTTTACAGCAGGGATTTGATCTTCTTGGAGATATCGGTGTTTTCGATGAAGCCCGTGAAGAGCTCAGCGCCGACACCCTGGCTGGTGGTGAGAACGGGCAGGGCTGTGTGGGCACCGCTGGTCCAGCCCACGCCCGACTTTGCGCTGATGAGGAGGCGCGCCGCATTGGCCAGTTTGCCTGCCTTGAAGCCTTCTTCCAGGGAGGCAAGCTCCTTCTCTGTCACGACCATCGGGTTTTCCTTGACATCTCCCTCGAACGCGAAATTGAAGTACTTCGTGAGCAGGGGTTTGGCGTCTTCAAAGGAGAAGTCTGGCTTGGCTTTTTTTGCATCGTTTATGATTTCATTGAATCTCCTGATAGAACACTTCTGGTTGGCAAGGCGTTCCATGTAGAGGTTGTAGCCTGTGCCCGCAAAGCCCATGGTCATGCCGCCCGTCTCGTGGTCGCCTGTGATGATGACCAGCGTCTCGTCCTTGTGCTTCTCGTAGAATTCCATGGCGACACGGACGGCATCGTCAAGGGCCAGCACTTCGCACAGATTGGAGGCTGCGTCGTTGGCGTGGCCGCAGTGGTCGATTTCACCGCCTTCAATCATGAAGAAGAAGCCATTGGGGTTGTCGAGAACCTCAATGCCCTTGCGCGTGTAGTCGGCGAGGGTGGGGGCGCTTTCCTGCCCGTCGATGGCGAAGGGGAGGCCTCCGTTGCCAGCGACGGCGATGAGCTTATCGACCTTGGGAGGCAGGGCGAAGAAGGACTCCTTGTCCTTGCAGATGGTATAGCCAGCTGCTGCCGCGAGGTCGAAGATATTGCCTTTGTATTCAGAGTCCTTGGTGTCATCGTGCTTGTTGGCGAAGCCGCCGCCGCCGAAGTATTCGAAATTGGAGGCGACCAGGTCCAGGCTGATGCGGTAGAGTTCGCCTCTGGATTTGCGGTGGGCGTAGAAGCCAGCAGGAGTGGCGTGGTTGATGGTGATGGAGGTGATGATGCCAACCTTCTTGCCTTTTTGGTGTGCGACTTCAGCGCAGGATTCCAGTTTGCGTTCGCCGTCTGCGCTCATGCCGATGCGTCCGTTGACGGTTTTTTCACCGCAGGCGATGGCGGTAGCTGCCGCGGCGGAATCGGTGACCAGCGAGCTGGCGGAGCAGGTGCGGGTGGTGGCCGAATAGTGGAGCGTGTTCATGGTAAGATGGCCATGCCCTGCCTTCTGCGCGAACTCGTCCGCTATCATGCGCTGTGGCGTGGACATTCCATCGCCGATGAACAGGAAGATGTACTTGGGAGAGGCAGCCTGAGTGAGGAGCACCAGACCGAGGAGGAGAAAAAACAATCTCTTTTTCATGTTTGTGGGTGTTTTGGGGTTATTGGTTATTGAAGCAGGGGGCTTTTCTCGACGCTGAAGCGCGGCTTGTTCGGTGCGATGCTCCTCAGCGCGGCGGCTAAAGACACCGAGCACAGGACAGGCTAATCTATAGGCTTCTGCCTGTTTCTCTTGATTTCCGAATCGCGTTTCTTCTGCTGAAGGCGGCGTTCCTTGGAGGCGGCGGTAGGTTTTGTGCGGATGCGCTTCTTGGGAGGATACAGGGCCTTTGCAATTAACGCTGAAAGCTTTTCAAGTGCCAGCTCCTTGTTGTGGAGCTGGCTGCGTTCCTCCTGCACATCGATGAGCAGAATTCCATCCGCCGTAAGACGTGAAGACACCGCCTTGAGAAGACGCTGGCGCACATCCTCTGGCAGGGAGGGGGAGTGTGTTGCGTCAAAGCGCAGTTGCACGGCGCTTTCCGTCCTGTTGACGTATTGTCCGCCAGGGCCTGAGGCACGTGAGGTGACGAAGATCAGCTCGGAGTCAGGGATGAAGATTTGTTCAACCGTCAAGCCATCGGTGGGATTCAGGTTGTTTTCGGTCTCTTGTGGCATAGAGATTATGCGGGGTTGGGAATCAATTTACCGCCGCGGCAGTCCTTGAGGTAGTTCAGACCATAGACCTGTCCAGTCATCTCCAGTTCGCCACGATAGACGGGGTCGTGCCATCCCTCGATGTCGATGGCTCCCTTGAAGCCAACCATCCTAAGTTCGGTGAAGATGTCCTTCCAGTTGGAATCGCCGAAGCCAGGCGTGCGGTGCCAGACGAATTTCTCGGGGGACATGAAGCCGTATTTGGCCAGCAGGTCGCGTCTGATGGTGGCGTCCTTGCCGTGGATGTGGATGAAGCGCTTGCCCCATTGTCTGATTTGCGGGATGGGGTCGATAAGCTGCGTCATCTGGTGGCAAGGCTCCCACTCCAGACCGATGTTCGGCAGAGGAATTGCCTCGAACATCAGTTCCCACGCGGATGGGTTGAAGGCGATGTTGAAATCCCCGCTGCCCCAAGTGCCGCCCATCGGGCAGTTCTCGAAACCGACTTTGACACCGAGGGCACCTGCCTTCTCGACGATGGGCGTCCAAACCTCTTTGAAGCGCGGGATGGAATCTGGCACAGGCACGCCAGGGACACGTCCCGTGAAGCCTGTGACAACATCGGTCTTGAAGAGATGCGCACATTCGACGAGGCGGTTGAGGTCCTTGCGGATCTGTTCAGCCTTCTCATCATCTTTCAGCGGGTTGCCGAAGATGGAGATGGCGCCGACCTTCACATGCGCTTCCTCAAGGATGGGCATAATTTTGTCCGCCAGCTCGACGGGATCGCGCTTAGCGGCGACGTTGTGCCCGAAGGTGAAGGCAAAGCTCTCAAAGCCGTATGGGATGATTTGACGCAGATAGCTCTCCGTCTTTTCGTTGACCTGCACGAGGGTGCCGACCAAAATGTCTTGTTCCATTGTTGTTTTCTCCTTGGGTTGTATGTTTCACCTGGCGCTGAAGCGCCAGGCATAGGACCGGTTTTAGTGCGGGTTAGGCAGTCCACTAATGCGCCTTGCTGCTTCGCTGCGCTACGCGGCAGGGCGCAAAAGAACTGGAGGAATCGCCTGTCCCGTGGGTTCCGCTCGCGCCAGAGGTGCTCACTTCACCCACGGCTATGGTCTTGTCGCCGCTAACGCGGCTCTTCCAGCATGATCTCGCGGAATTTGTTGATTTCCTCCATCGTGACACCACAGGACTGGATGGCGAAGTTCTCCGCCTTTTCGCGCAGATTGGCCCCATCGTATTTTTTGATTCGTCCAAGATAGGCCTCGAACCATTCACGGTGGACTTTGTCAACGACGCCGCACGCCGACGAGAACCATGTGGCCTCGTAGTCCTTTGCGAGTTCGTCCTCCTCGACGCCCAGCAGGGCGTTGAGCATGGTGGCAAGCACGCCTGTGCGGTCGGCCCCGCCGATGCAGTGGAAGACGATGGGGTAGTTGGCTTCGTCAATCATCAGAGTGAAGACGGTTTTGAAGCTTTTGTAGCCGTCGTCTGTAAAGAGGTAGCCATATCCGAATTTGCTGTAGGACCACTGATACCACTTGACGGTGGGGCCGAGCGGGGAGCCTGTCATGCCGTAGCACTCCATGTCGGAGCGGAGGTCGATGTCGGTCTTGATGCCGAAGGTGTCCAGGATGAACTGCCTCTGCTCATCGTTGAGCTTGAGTTTGCCTGGTTCGCTGGGGGTGGATTTGATGAGGCGGATGAACTTGGGGTCGATTTTCTCACCTCGCTTGATTTGCCTTTCCAGTTTCTGGCCCTGGTCGCCCATTCCCGCGAGTTTGCCCTCCTCGTGAAGCTGCATCACCTCATCCAGTTTGTAGTAAACAATTTGCGCATTGTGGTTCAGACCGCTTGTGCGGAACATCTTGCTCTGCTTGACGCGTCGTCCGTCGATGCCGATGCGTCCGCCAAAGTCGCGGGCATTGCGGACGGTGGCAAACTGCAGGAGGCGTGGAGCTCTGTCTTCCGTTTTAAAGGTTGAGGTGGCCTGGCCATCCTTGGTGGTGACTGTCCACTCGTAGTTGCGGGCGATTTCGAGGTTGACGACCTGTGCGGTGAGCTTGTCGGTGGTTGCGGAGAAGAACAGTTTGCCGTCTGGCAGACGTTTCACGGTGACGTTGTAGGTTTTGCCCTCGGCAGGGGTGGTGTCGCTCCATTCAAGGGTGAGGGGTTGCGGCAAATCGCCGCTATTGCTGACACGCATCGCCCTTGCTTTTTCTGGGTCGAATGACAATGCCTTGCGCTCCTCGCGGGACATCATGAGGAAGTTGCGCTGCGGCTCCTTGATGAGAGTGACTGTCGCGTCCTTTTTGGGCGAGAGGATGCTCAGTTCTGCCAGGACGGAGAGGATGGGAAGGAAGAACACAAGAAGGGATAGTTGTCGTTTCATGGGAACCTCGCTAATTGTTAGACCAGGAACAGGAGCCAGCCCAGCAGGGCGGAGAGAAAAAGAATGCCGAACATATTGACTTTAAGTTTCTTCTGCAAAAAAAGCGTCAGAACAAAGATAAGTACCCCTTGCCAGCAGAGGCCGAATTGCCTCCCCTGGGTCCAGAGGCTGTTCAGAGGGGCGGAGAAGACTGAGGTGTTTGCAAAGAAAACCACGGCTGCCGCAATCAAACCGACGACAGCAGGGCGTATGCCTGAAAGAAGGTTTTTCATCAGGGCGCTTTCCTTGAATTTATGCAGGAAGATGGCAGCCAGCATTGTGAGCAGAAAGGAGGGGGTGGCCAGGCCAAGCGTCGCCGCAAGGGAACCGAGGAAACCTGCCTGGCTGTAGCCGATGAAGGTTGCCGCGTTGAGGCCGATGGGGCCAGGGGTGACCTGCGCCAATGCCACCATGTTGGCGAACTCCGCCTCGTTGAGGAACTGTCCCTTGGTCACCAGTTCGTCTTGGAAGAGCGGAATCATCGCATAGCCGCCGCCGAAGGTGAAGAGGCTGATTTTCGCGAAGAGGGAATAAAGGAGCAGAATCTTCATTTGGCAGGCGGCTCCTCTGTTTCGCTGCTTTTGAACAGCAGGGGAAGATAGGCGGCGGACAACCCCACCAATGCACCGATGACAACCAGCAGGATGGCGTTCATCTCAAAGAAGACCATCGCGATAAAGCCGAAGATGGCTATTGCCTCCGCCAGACGGTTTTTCAGAGCCTGTTTTGCGAGCTTGATGGCGGACAGAAGAATCATCGCCGCCACGGCGGCGCGCACCCCCAGGAAGATGTGGCTGATTGTCTCGTTGTCATCCAGTTTGGTCAGGAACATGGCAAGCAGGATGATGGCTACAAAGGGGGGCAGTATGACGCCCAGCGCCGAAAAGAGTGCACCTGTTATTCCTGCGACACGGTAGCCAATCAGGACTGCCATGTTGATGGAGATGATGCCTGGAAGGGACTGCATGACCGCCACGGTGTCCAGCATGTCATTGTCGCTCAGCCAGCCCCGTTTCTCCACAAACTCTTTGGACATGATGGGGAGCATCGTCAGCCCGCCGCCCAGCGCGACGGCGGAGATGCTGAAGAACACTCTGAAAAGCGTGAGATTTTTGGAAAGGCTGTTCAATGCGTGAAATCCTAGTTGAAGAAGGGGCGTTATGCTTCATGCATCATCTTCAGGCATTTGGCGATGATGCTGCCGCGGGCGGCTCCCAGTTTGCGGGAGTCTGTTGTTCGCATGACAAAGGAGATGCATTTTTCATTGGTCAGCGAAACCAGCAGCTTGAATACGGATGGCGCATATTTGGGGAAGAAACCCAGCTCCGTCCCTAGAAGCAGGTTGGAGAGGGCGTTCAACGCCACGTTTTCGGGGATGTTCCCTAAATGTGCCTTCAGGGAATCATAGTAGCTTTTCAACCTGGTGTACAGGTCGTATGAGTAGTGTTTCAGAAGGCATTTGCGTGCATTGCACTCAATGCTGTTCAGCATCATCGCCACATCGTGGGCCTTCTGGACAATCTGTTCAGGTGTGTCGGAGGGAGAATAGATCACCGAGCACTCGTAAAAACCAGTGAAGGGGGTGCCGTCCTTTGATGCGTGCATCGGAGTGATGGAAATGTCGAAATATGGTGCGGATTGCGCGAGGTACCTGTCATAACGGAGCATGTTGAAGGCTGGAAGGTGCGCGTAGAAGGTACATTCGGTGAGGCGGAACTTGTCGCCCAGGAAGACGGTGTAATCAACCTGGTCCAACATCGTTCTTAGCGTCTGTAGTGCCGCGTATGACGGTGGCCCGTTGAACCATCTGTGAAGCCTGAATGTCTCCTGGCCTGTTGACCATGCGGAGAACTTCAAGTTATCTGTGCAATACAGGAAAACCTGCGATTGGGCCTCCGAGATATCCGACGCAACGATTTTCTTGGAGACAAGCACCTTTATCAGGGGAGGCGGCAGCATGGAGGCGACCAGGCAGTTGGTCGGCTCGATTCCCGATTCCCCGAAATATGCGTTGAATTTTGCGTAGAGACGGCGACAGGCTGGAGAACTGAAGAGGGGCTTCTGCTTGTTGGGAGCCTCTTCTTCCTGGAGTTCATCTGCACCATAGCACACGTTGCTGCCCAGACAGGTCGAGAGAATCACCCCGCTCTCATCCTTCTGAGGCAGCCAAGGCAGCTTGGAACATAATAGCTCTGAAAATCTCTCCATATGTGATTCTAGATTGACTAGATTGACTAGATTGACTAGGTTATCTAGATTATCTAGGTTATCTAGGTTATCTAGATGATCTAGATTATCTAGGTTATCTAGTCACTCTAGCTAGTCCTAATCCTATTCGTTGGGCTTGTCCTTCTTCTTTTTCTTGCCGCCCTTCTTGGCGTCCTTGGGATCCTCTTTGTCTCCCTGGATGACGGGTTTATTGTCTTTGGGTTCATCCTTCTTGCCGTCGTCATAGCCTTGGAAGAAGCTGAAGTAATCGACATAGTCGATGTTGGTCTTCATGCCTTCCATCGTGCCCGTGAAAGTCTGGGCTTCCTGGAAGAACTTTTGAGCTCTTTTCTCATTGTTTTGCGCGGAGGCCGCCTCGCCTTTTTTCTGCAGTTCGGAGTATTTCTTCCAAAGCTTGTTATACTCCTTGACCCAGGGTTTCTTGATCTTCTCCGCGATTCTCTCGTGTTGTCTTCTAGCGCGTTCGAGTTTCTTCTCCAGCTTATCGACGTTTTTCTCGCTCTTCTTGTCCCCGCCTTCGGCGAGGGTTCTGCTGGCCTCCAGTTCCCTGTAGATGCCCATGATTTCATCGTGGCTGGCAATGAGTTCCTTCAGGTTTTTGTTGCGGCGTGCGGCCTCAAGTCTCACATCATCGATTTTGGGGCATTTGTCAGGGCGCTCGAGCTTCAGGCTTCCATCGTCCTCATTTTTTGCGTCCAGAGCGAGAAGGGGCAGGGAACAGGCAAAAAGGAACGCCAGAAGCAATTGGGTAAAATGTTTGAGGTTCATCGTTGTGTCTCCTTATTTGGTGAGAATACCCTTCATCCAAGCCTGCGCGTCCGAATAGCTTTTGCGGGTGGAATGTCCCATGTCCAATTCATTGACGATGGCTTTGTCAGTGGAAGGAATGCCGTTGAAGGCTGCATAGACGGAGGAGGGGCTGCAGGTCATGTCGATGAAGCCGACGATGACACGGATGGGGGACTGAATGTGGCTCGCGAAGTTGACGGCATCGTAGTAGCCGATCCAGCCGTCTGTCTCCTTGTCAAAGGCGGTGGTGCCGTCTGCGTTTTTGATCAAGAAGGTGTTGCGGTATTGAGGCCAGCCCGCGCGGCGTCCAGCATTGACGCCGAAGTGGTCGCACATTGCGGGAACATTGCAGACGACCGCTGCAAAGCGGCCTGTGAGACCTGCCTGAATGAAGCCGAAGGCGCCGCCTTGGCTGCTGCCATAGTAGCCGATGCGGGCAGCATTGACCTCGGGCCTGTTGGCCAGCCATTCAATGGCGCGTGCGATGCCAATGATGGGGCGGTGGAAGAAGGTGGCCTCGCGATTCTTGCCGCCGTGGAACATGTAGATGCCTGGCTTGTTCAGCTCCGCATAGGATTCCTTTACCGTCTTCCCCTCGATGTACGGGTCGTAAGGGTGGACGTTCATATAGAGCGTGACAAAGCTGTTGTCCTGGCTGGGGGCTCCGTGGCCTGGACCTGCGCCTGGGACGCTCACGATGGCGGGCATCTTGCCGTCCTTGGCCTTTGCGGGGATAGTCAGGAAGCCATAGACGCGTCCGCCAGGCGCGGCGAACGAGACCTTGTAGCAGGTGTGTTCAGCATTGCTGAACTTGTCCAGCTTGGTCATCTGCGGGTCAAGCGGGCACTCCTTCTCTGCCTTTTTCAACTCGCCCTTCCAGTAATCCATGAAATCAGCGGGCTTTGGAGCCGCTGGCTGAATCTTTGTCGGTTCAAAGCCAGCCGTGCAGATGTTGTTCTTCAGATTTTGCTTTTTGCCATCCTTGTCCGTATAGGAGCAATAGATAGTCAGGTTGAGGAAGCCAGGCTTGTCCATCGTTCCCGTGAAGGTCGTTGTGGGGGATTGTGTCGTGTCGATGTTGCCCGTTTTGAAGACGGTCACGTTGTCGTTCGTCAGTTTGTATGTGGCTTGTTTAGCGAGTGGCTCGTTGGCGTCATCCGTGAAAGCTATGGTGAAAGTGGCTGTTTCGCCGCATTTGTAGAGCTGGTCAGTTTTGTCCAGCGTGATTTTTACAGAGGGTGCGGCGGAGAGCAGGGCGGCTGCTGCCAAAAAAGTTCCGAAAAGCTGTTTGGTGATTGTCATGATGGGACTCCTTAAGCTGTATGGACTTAATGTTGAATTATTGTGCGGACTGGGCGGTCATTTCGTCCATCTTGCGGAAGAAGGCGACCTCCTTGCGTGCGTTCTCCTCGAAATCCTGAGGCTCGCATTTGAACTCGCAGTGGATGGAGATGGGCTTGTCCCAGTTCTTTTGGTGCAACCAGGTGAAGACAGCCGTCCAATCGACGCATCCGTTGCCAGCGGTCGTCCAGAAGTTTTGGACTTTGCCGTGGCCGTTTACTTCGACCCTGTCCAGGCGCACGTCTTTGACGGAGATGGCCTGCAGCCAGGGGGTGAGCATCCCGTATGCGCGGGTGAAGTCCTCGCCTTCGGCACGCATGTGGCCAGCGTCAAGATATGCACCGAAGACGGCGGGGTCCATGCCTTCAAGGAGGTGTGCGAGAGAGGCGCCGTTCAGGCCCATGTAGCTGTTGCTATGGGTATGGTAGAGGATGCGGATGTTGTGCTTGCGGGCCAATGGAGCCCAGGAGCGCAGGATTTCACGGCAGTCCAGGAGTTTCTCCTGGTAGTCGTCCTTTTCGGCCATGTAGCGGAAATAGCCCAGTTTCAGGAGGCGCACATCTGCTTTGTCCATTGCTTCGAGCACTTCGGGGACATACTGCATGTCGGGGCTGGTCCAGTCGCCAGGGGCGGTGACCATCGGAATCCAGAGACCTGCTTCGCGCATTTTTGCCACCGCCTTTGGCATCTCCTCCAGCGCGTTTTCAGGCGAGACTGGGTATTCGGGACGGACGCAGAGGTCGTAGCCGTCCAGTCCCCATTCTTTCGCTGTCGCGATGAGCTGGTCGATGGCTTTTTCCTTCAGCATCTTGGTGAACATGATGAAACGCATGGTAGTCTTTCCTTTTTTGTTGAATAGCTATCGAATTGCATTATATTATCTTCAGTACCTCTAATATAACACACAAAGAAAACAGTTCAACACGGAATACGAAACAGTGACAAACGAAATGACAATACGCGAGATGGGACTTCAGGCGAAGGCTGCCTCAATTCGAATGGCGGCTCTGGAGGGCGAAGTTAAGAACAAGGCCATTTTGGCCGTGGCCGAGGCCCTTGAAAAACACTCTGGGGAAATCGAGGCGGCAAACCGCCTTGACATGGCGGCAGCAGGCGGTCTTGACAAGCCGCTGCAAAAACGTCTGAAATACGACCAAACCAAAATTGCCGCCTCAATCGAGGGACTTCGCAGCCTATCGGCACTTCCAGACCCCGTGGGGATGACGCAGAGGGCGACACTCCTCGATGACGGGCTGGAGCTCTATCGGGTCTCCTGCCCGATTGGGGTCATCGGTGTGGTCTTTGAATCGCGCCCCGACGCGCTGGTCCAGATTTCCACGCTCTGCCTGAAAAGTGGAAACGCTGTGCTTCTCAAAGGAGGCAGTGAGGCTCTGAACAGCAATCGCATCCTTGCGAAGATTGTGAAAGAGGCTGCCATATCGGCGGGGGCACCCGATGGCTGGCTGCAGCTGCTGGAAACCCGCGCGGATGTTTCGGAGATGCTCAAACTCGACGATTGCATCGATCTCGTCATACCGCGTGGCTCCAATGCCTTTGTGAAATACATCATGGAACACACCAGCATCCCTGTCATGGGACATGCGGATGGCATCTGCCACCTTTATGTCGATAAGGACGCGGATGTGGAGATGGCCGTGCGGCTGACCGTTGATGCCAAGACACAGTACGTTTCCGTCTGCAATGCCATTGAGACGTTGCTGGTCCATAAGGAGATAGCTGCCTCCTTCCTGCCTCGCGCGGCGGAGGCGTTGAAGGCGAAGAACGTCCAACTGCGCTGCTGCGAGCGTTCACTGCCCTACATGGAGGGCGCTGTTCCCGCAACAGAGCAGGACTGGGACACAGAGTACCTGGACTACATTCTCTCCGTGAAGGTGGTGGATTCACTTGACGAGGCCATTGAGCACATCAACCTCCATGGTTCAGGCCACACGGATGCCATCGTCACAGAGGCGAAGGAGGCTGCCTCTCGCTTCATGGCTCTTGTGGATTCCGCCGATGTCTTCTGGAACTGCAGCACCCGTTTCGCTGATGGCTTCCGTTTCGGGCTCGGGGCCGAGGTCGGCATCGCCACTGGCAAGATTCATGCACGAGGCCCCGTCGGGCTTGACGGTCTCTGCATCTACAAGTGGCTCTTGAAGGGGAACGGACAGGCTGTCGCCCCTTATGCCGACGGCACGCGACACTTCAAGCACATCCCATTGGATACTAGCTTCCACCTGTAGGGATTAGGGATTAGGAATTAGCTGCTAACCCCCGACCCCTAAACACTAATCCCTAGCCTCTAGCCCCTAGCCCCTAGTCCCCTCTCCCCTAATCCCTGTTCCCTAATCACTAACCACTAACCACTAACAAAATAGGAGAAAACGATGTTTTACAATGTGAACAAGACAGTTGCCGCGCCAACGCAGGATTGCAACTGGGAGAAATGGGCGTCGGCTGAAACCGCAGAACTCACCAACCTCCGTCAGGAGAGCAGCGACCATCGTCCGCATGTCTTTGTACGTCTGCTGCATGACAAAGACACCCTCTACGGTATCTATAAGGTGGATGACCGCTATGTGCGCGTGACTCACACGGGCTACCAGAACAGCGTTTGCAAGGATTCCTGCGTGGAGTTCTTCTTCAAGCCTTCGGTTGGACCAGGGTATTTCAACCTGGAGATGAGCGCGGGCGGTTCCTATCTCTTCTATTATGTGCGTAACCATCAGCGCACGGAGAATGGCTTTGTCGATTACTCGCCTGTGGATGAAAAATACGGGAAGCTTGTTACCGTCAAGACCTCCCTTCCGAAGGTCGTCGATCCCGAAATCACGACACCCCTCACATGGTATGCGCAGTTCACGATTCCGATGGCCGCCATTGAACCCTACTGCGGGAAGGTTGCCGACCTGGACGGCCAGAAGTGGACCTGCAACTTCTACAAGTGCGGCGACGACACCTCCCACCCACACTGGCTGACCTGGGGCCCGCTCCCCGTTTGCAACTATCATCAACCTGAGTACTTCCTGCCGCTGAACCTGATGTGATAAGAAACCTAATCATACTGCTTGTTCTTCTGACTGCGTGTACCCAAGCGCAGAAAGCGCGTGTGCAGTGGCATCATGGGGTGTCGCCGTACAGGGCGGTCTATGCGCTGAAGCAGCCAGGCAATGCGCCTCGCGTGGGGGCGGTGCTGTCAGTGCCAGTGTGCGGCTTGGGCGGGCGTCAGGGGAACAACGTTTTCTGCTACGATGAAAATGGGAAGCAGCTTCTTTCGCGCA
This sequence comes from Victivallales bacterium, assembly GCA_017535315.1. Lineage (GTDB taxonomy): Bacteria > Verrucomicrobiota > Lentisphaeria > Oligosphaerales > Oligosphaeraceae > RGIG3456. The sequence continues at coordinate 45,754 of JAFXUD010000069.1, forward strand.
GCCTGGGCATCGGCACGCAGAATTGTGCGCTTATCCAGGTGCTGCCAGAGAAGGGTAGCCGCCAAGTACTGGCGTACTTTGGTTCCGAGCACCGTGCGCCGTCGGCAAAGTTCGACGTTGCTCCGCCGCTTTGCCAGGTTTATACTCTGCCCAAAGGCCCCACGAAAAACTGGCAGGAGGTGGCGACGCGCCTTGCCTCTGCAGAGCTTATCGGCCAGCTTCCCGTCCGTTCCTTGGAGCAGGTGGTCAATCCCATTGATTCGCGGGAGGAGTTCATCATGGTGATGACGGCTTCCCTCAACAGTCGTCGGGAGGGTGTGCGCAACCTGTTTGTGGCCAGCGATGACGCTGGCTATCTGCATGTCGATGACACGCTGTTGGTCTCACGTGACGGTGTTCATCATGTGTATGATTCCCTCCACGGCGAGAACCACAAGGGAGTCAAGTTGTCACCTGGGATGCATTCCATCCGCTTGACGGGGGTGAATTTCGGTGCGACCTTTGCATTGGCCATCGGTGAATGGTTTCCCTCTGGCGTTGTGAAGCTGGTGCCGCCAAACGACTTCGTGCAGGGGCAGATGGCGGAGCTAACCTCTGTGGAAACGCATCGCAAAGAGGCTTTCTGTCCCTGCTTCAAGTACGTCCATACGGCTGATTTGCCCCTGGAGGACAAGCACCTGACCATGACGATTCTGGAGACCTACAGCGGTGACGAGGCAACCTGGCTTTTCAGCGATGGCGTGCAAATGACTGGCTCCAAGGTGACACGCCTCTTCATCGGGCTGGACGATGTGCAGGTGAAGGTGCAGTGCGGCAAGAGTGCCGCTGCGACGGGCAACATTCTTTTTCCGCAGTCGGCTCCTCCAAAAACGCTCAGCACCGACAATCCTGCCGACTTTGCGTTGGTGGATGGCCTACTTCCTGATGAGCATTTGAAGCGGATTCGCAAATTGGGGCAACTGGAAATCCTGCTGGAGCTTTTCCTGCGTCGTGACTTGCATCCCAAACAGGTGATTGTGGCGGAGGCGATTCTGCGCCACGAGAATATTACGGCTGAACTGCGGCAGAAGGCGCGTCTTGCTCTGGCACGTTCCGCCGCAATGGGACAGCCTGACAAGTCGCTGAAGGCGTATGATTCCATGCTGAAAAACGCTGCCTTGACGCGCGAGGAGACGGCGGATTTGCTCTGGGAGGCCGTCGATTTCGCGATTTTCCGTATGAGAGACTATCCCGTGGCGGAGAGTTTTATTTCACGGTATGGCCGCAAGCTTCCCAAGAACGGCAAGGCCCTTCTGGCAGCCCGCTTTGACTTGGCCCTGCAAAGTGGACACCTTGACGAGGCGAAGAAACTCTATCAGGAACTGCTGGAGGGACGCACGAAGGCAGAGGAACGCCGCAGCGCAGCTGTCCACGGCGGTTCCATTCAGGCCAATGTGACAATGCTGCTGAACCAAGGGAAGATATTGGAGGCGGAGGCGGGCATGCGCGAGTGGATTAAGAGTTCGCCGCAGGACAGGGCGAATGGTAGTTTTGCGCTGGTGCGCGCACGTTGCTTCCACAAGCGTGGCTGGTTTGACGGAGCCATTGGCGAACTGACGGGGGCCATTCAGGCAGATCCGCTTCTGCCAAATCTGCCCGATGTGGAGTTTGAGCTGGCGCTCAACTACCAGGCAAAGGGTGATCATGCCCGTGCGCAGGAACTCTTCAGAAAGATTGTATCCGACTATCCCAACCATCCACTGGCGAAAGAAGCCGAAAGGAGGGTGAAATGAAAGTGCGCAACTTGCTGTTGTTTGGATGCTTGGCACTTGTCTCCACTCTTTTTGCAGGTGGCAGTGTGGTGCCCGTTGGCACTTATCTCTATGCGAACCAGGAGAAACTGCCCGATAAGCCAGGCGCGTTGGTGCTTACCTTCACGACACCTGGCCCCAGGCGGTTGGTCATCGCATACGGGCGCAAAAACCGCAAGGACCGCAAGGGGCGCGATGGTACTGTGGAGGAGGAGCGCGAGCTCTACAAGCCGCGCCTCGCGAAACTATCCGCCGACGGCAAAATCGCGCGGTTTGACAAACTGCCACCTGACTTCTATGACATCATTGTCGTTGATGCTGCCAACATGCTCATTCACGAGGGAATTTCCCTTTGGGACAGTTCTGAGGAGCAAGTTGCTGAAGGTGCGCAGGTTGCACCCTTGCAGGAGGAAATCCGCAGGAGCCTTGGCCTACGCGACGACCGCATTGGCGGTTGGGAAGGCTTCTTTGACCACAAGCAGATTGAACGCATTGAGGTGGCGGACGGTCGCGCTGGTGTTTTCATGCAGCAGATGCGCCTGGGGGTTGCCCTTGCCGAAAGCGGCGAGAAGTTGAAGGGGTGCATCCACAGCGTCGATGTGGTTTGGGTGGAACGCTCGTTGGATGACGGCAAATCGGGGTGGCAGGTCATTGGCCGACAGCAGTTGTATCGGGATGAAATTGAGGCCAGAAGCTTTTTTCGGCATGAACGTGTCATGGAGTTGACTGGCATACGGGTTGGTGTACGCGAAAAGCGCATTGATAACATAGTGCTAAAGTGAGGTGTATTTATGGTATTTCAGGAATTGCCCCCAGAAACCAAGGGATTGAAGACAAAAGAGGTGGAGTATCCAATATCGGACGGGACGATGCAACCTGCGCGTCTCTATCTGGCTCCCTGCAAGGAGCCGCGGCCCTTGCTGGTGGCGGTTCATGCCTGGAGCGCCGACTATAAGCAGTGTTTCACGCCTCTTGTGGAGGATTGGTGTGTCGCCAATGACTACCACATCATCTCGCCTAACTTCCACGGCCCCTCATGGAACTATGACTCCTGCGGCAGCGGGCGCGCTATCCAGGACGTGCTGGAGGCCATTGATGCCGTGAAGGCGCAGGCCGCCGTCGATACGTCCAAAATCTTCCTGTACGGCTGCTCGGGCGGCGGTCACTTTTCCATGCAGTTGGCGGCACGTCATCCTGAAATCTGGGCGGGCGTCGTCTCCTGGGTGGGCATCTCCGATTTGGCGAAATGGCACGCGCAGACGGCCTGTCGTACGGACAACCCAGGTTTCATCAACTACTCCCACCACTTGGAGAAGGTCTGCGGCGGAAAGCCTGGCGATTCCCCTGCCGTTGACGCGGAATACACGCGCCGTTCGCCGATTACCTGGCTGCGCGGGGTGCCCTTCCCGTTGGAGATCAATGCAGGCATCCACGATGGCCACACGGGTTCCGTCCCCGTCTCGCAGACGTTGGAGGCCTTTAACAAGTGTGCGGGCGGCAAGGACAGGCTGACCGAGGAGGAGATTGAAATCATCACGAAGGAGGAGCGCATACCCGACCACCTTAAGCAGGAGTGGGATGCCCCCGAATACGCCACGAATCCACTGCTTTTCCGTAGGCGTTCTGGCAATGTCACCGTCAATATCTTCGAGGGCGGCCATCAGGTTGTCCCGAACGCAATGGTTCATTTTATGGAAACACATAGATAGGAGCTTTTACATGAAAAAACTGGTTTTTCCCGCCGAATGGCAGACCGTCACCTGGCACGGTTTCACGCGCTACAACTTTACCTTTGAAGGGTGCAATGCCTTCATCGTCGAGCCCAAATACCTTGCGGGAGACGGGCGCTGGAGCTGGTGCACCGTATGGCCTGAGGCATTTGTGCGTCGGGTCGGCATCGAGCATCTACTGGAGTATGGCTTCTACCATGCGCACATCGATGCCTTTGCATACAGGGCAAATCCCGATGGCATCCGCATTATGAAGGCGTTCCATGACAAGCTGGTGGAAATGGGGCTTTCGCCAAAGGCAAACCTCATTGGCATGAGCTGGGGTGGCTTCTTTTCCCTCCGCTATGCAGAGACGCATCCGCAGGATGTGGCGGCCCTCTACCTGGATGCGCCTGTCTGCAATGCAGCCTCCAATAGCAACCTGAATATTCAGGAGCAGATTGAGGCGGCTTTCGGGATGACGCGTGAAGAGCTGTCCGTCTCCAAACTGAACCCCCTCAACAATGTGGAGGCACTGATTTCGGGCGGCTTCCCCATGATGGCCGAGCTGGGAACATGCGACGAATCTGTCGATATCAACGAGAACTTCAACAAGCTGGAAGCGCGTATCATCGAGCTGGGCGGCACCATCAAGGCCGAAAAGCGCAATTACTGGGGGCATCACCCGCACGGTGTCGATGATCCAGAGCGTCTGCTGGCGTTCCATTGCGATGCGCGTAATGTCTAAAGAGGTAATTTCAAAACTAGCGTATTTCGCGCTAGTTTTGAAATTACCTCTAAAACGTGGAGGATAATAACTATGGCACGAGTTCCCATTAGCCTGATTATCGATGACGGTTCACCCATCAATCTTTACTATTTCCACGACTTGATTCGTTGGCACGAGCTGATTGTGCCAGTTGAACAGGTGCTGCGCTTTGGTGCAATCTGCTCGAAATATGGTGTGCGTGGCAAGTTCTCCGTTGTCCCCATGCCTGCTGGCATGGGGCGTCTTGACAAGGGATTGAGCCATTGCCTGCAGGAGCATCTGGCACGTTTCCTCAATGCGATTCGCCAGAAGGTGGCTCCTCTTTTCTCAATCACGCCTGAAATACTCTCCCACTATCGCGCGTTTGACATCAAGCGCGAGCAGTTCCTGCACATTATGGAGGACAAGTACATCAGTCAGGCGAACGCGGAGCAGATTGCCGACTATGTGAGCTATGCCATTGAGATTCTCTGCAACGTCAACCTGGAACCTGACGGCCTCACATCGCCGTGGATGACGGGCAGCGACAACGAGCAGAACTACGCGAAAGGCATCGGCATGGCCTACAAGCGTACCCTGAACCGCGACCGCTGCTTCTACTTCCTGCACCATCGCCCTGTTTTGATGGGACCGAAGGTGATGTGCAATTCCCCTGAGACGGGCACGGTGGTCTCCATCCCGCGGACGCTCCCCGACGTCTTCTGGCCAGGCAACAACCCAGGCAATGACAGGGAGGCCCTTAGCGCCATCCAGACTGGCATCGACGGCATCATCAGCGAGGACGGACGCAGCGGCGAGATATTGTCGCAGATGGAAGAGGGCGGCCCCATCGTCCTCATCACCCACTGGCAATCCCTCTTTTCCGACGGACGCTTCTACGGCCTGGATGGCTTCGAGTGCCTGATGGAACGTATCCACCGCTATCTTGGCGACAAGGTGGAGTGGATGTCGTTCCGCCAGATTGCAGAGACGGTTTGAGCTGATGGTACTCCGCTGGACATGTTTGGTTCTGTTATTGGCCTGGATGGTGACCGCCCAGGAACTGAGCGTTTCTTTGCAGCTTGAGAGCCAGATGGTTCTGCGGCGCGGCTTCGAGGTCGTCGCTTCTCTCCAGCAGGAGGATGGCTCTTGGAACGGCGAGTGCGGGCTTACGGCGCGTTGTCTGCTTGCTCTTGCGGCCACGGGGGTGGAAGGCGATTATGCTCCATTCAAACAGAACTATGAAGCGGCACTTGCGTTTTTGCGGCATCATGCAGCGGAGTGTCCTCCAAAGGATGTGCCGCTTCTGGTCTGTGCATTGATCCGTGCTGGTGGTGGCGTGCAAGGGGAGGCGATTGCATTGCTGGGGACGCTTGGCGAAGTCTCTGAGGATGGCGATGCGCTTTGTGCCATGGAGGCTCTTTGTCTCTGTGGTGCATACAAGACGGGCGAGGGCAATCTGGTGCTTCGGCGCCTGATGAAACGCCAGAAGCGTCCCGCCTACAAGGCTGCTGCCGCTGCGCTCTGCTCTGGTGATGTGTCGCCATTGAACTTGCGGCGGGACTGCGCAGACGAGGAGGAACTCTACTGGGCAACCCGAGTTTTGATGCTTCACCCAGAGGCATTTGGAGGAAACTGGCGGAACACCGTTGTTTCCATTCTGCTGGATCACCTGAAGTCCGACGGCATCTGGGGTGACTCCGCGCAGACGGATGCTGAACGCCTCTGCGCAACCGCCTTTGCTCTGCAAACCATAATTCTATGTACCCCATGATGATGTGCGTTCCCACGCAAACGTTTTAAAGGAGAACCCACTATGTTAACGCAACGTGAACAAACCCTGCTATCAACCTTGAATGAAGAGCGGTTGCTCGGCTTGTGCCGCAAGCTCATCAGTATTCCGACAGTCAATCTTTATTCGGGAGACAAGGCCCCTGCTGGCGAGAAGGCGGGGCTGGATTATATGGCAGAACTCTTCCGTAATATGGGAGCGCAGGTTTCGCGCATCCCCTGCGATGACAGTGCCTTTGACAAGTACCAGGTTCTTGCGACCAAAGGGCGCATCAGCGAGGGGCGCGACAATGTGGTTGCCACCTTCACCTTCGGCGATGGTAACGGTCCGACCATCCTGATGGACGCGCACATGGACACGGTTGCCGTGGACCATTATATCGGTGAACCTTTTGCCGCCGAGTTGAAGGATGGCATGATCTACGGTCGTGGTTCCTCCGATGACAAGGGCGGCGTATCCGCCATGACGGAGGCCGCCCAAATGCTTCTTGCATCGCCAGAGGGGTTGAATGGCAAGCTGGTGTGCTGTGTGGTCAGCGAGGAGGAATGCGACGGGGCAGGGCGTGGCTCCATCTCTTGCGTGGCTCATCTGCCAAAGCCCGATTATGCTATGGTGATTGACGGCGGCTATGGTCAGGTGACGGACGGTTGCTGCGGAGTCGTGACGGCACGCATTGCGGTTCCTGGCCGTGCAGGGCACGCTGCAAACGGCGCTATCAACGCCATTGAGCAGGCACTGAAGCTGGTGCCTGCCTTCGAGAATTTCCGCAATATGCGAGGAAATCTGCCTGGTACGATGAACTTCGGTCTTTTCCAGGCGGGAGACCATCCTGCCAACGTTCCGAATCTGGCAACGCTGGCCTTCAACATTAAGACAAATCTGAAGGATATGGCGGCAGCCAAGGAGAAGTATGGCGTTGACAACGGACGGCTTGTGCGCGAACTTTTCGAACGAAGCATCTTCGCCATTGTCGATAAGGACAGCTCTTTCGAGGGCTTGCGTCCCACTATCACCTGGACGAAAGACATGCCTGCCACGCTTGCCTCCGCGTTGGATCCTGCCTTTGTGGAGGAGTTCCGCGCAGCCTACGAGGACGCAACTGGCATTAACCCGCCTGTAGCACCCATGCAGGGCTGGGGGGATTTGGCGCACTTCCTGCGGGCGGGCGTCTCCACGGTCGGGCTTGGTGCAGGCGCGGGCTGTGCGCACGCTGCGACGGAGTTCACGAAGGTGGAGAACCTTGTCGGCACCGCCAGGATTGCCGCATTGGCGGCATTGAGGAAACTAATCCGTTGATTTCAGTGCATTGACGACCTATGGGCAATATACACATCATGTCAGCGGATGTCGTTGGCCGCATCGCCGCAGGCGAGGTGGTCGAGCGTCCCGCATCCGTGCTCAAGGAACTGGTGGAGAACTCCATCGACGCAGGAGCGACGACCATCCGCATCAACATCGAGCAGGGCGGTCATAAGCTTGTCCAGGTGATTGACAACGGCTGCGGCATGGATCGCTCCGATGCATTGTTGTGCCTTGAGACACATGCAACTAGCAAGATAACGGACGGTGGTGATGTGGGGCGAATCAGCACCCTTGGCTTTCGCGGGGAGGCCATCCCCAGCATTGCCTCCGTCAGCCGCTTCAATCTCCAGACACGCCGTCGCGAGGACGAGGTCGGCACGGAGGTCGTCGTGGATTTCGGCAAGATTCGCGATGCCCAGGACTGCGGTTGTGCCCCAGGCACCAACATCCGCGTGGCCCAGCTTTTCGGCAACATGCCTGCACGCAGGAAGTTTCTGAAGGGGCCCGACACGGAGGACGGCTACATTGAGGAGATGGTGCGGTTGCTGGCCCTCGCGCGTCCTGACATCACGATGGTGCTTTGCCTGAATGGACGGGAGACCATCCGCGCCAATGCCACATCCGACATCGGACAGAGGGTTGCTGCTGTTCTGGGGAGAGACATGTTTGCCTCCATGATTCCCCTGAATTACACGGAGCAGGGAATTTCGGTACGTGGTTTTGTGACGCTTCCTGGCTTTACGCGAAGCTCACGTCGCGACCAGCGCGTCATCATCAATGGACGTGCCGCCTCGGCAGACACCATCTTCTTTGCCATACGCGATTCATATGAATCTCTGATAATGAAAGGGCGTTATCCAGGAGCTGTCCTCTATTTGGAGATGCCGCCTGATATGGTGGATGTCAATGTGCATCCAACGAAACGGGAGGTGCGCTTCCGCGAGGCAAGGCTGGTGGGGCAGGTTGTAAGTGCCGCCATCCGCCGAGCCTTGAGGCAGATGCCTGGCGGCGTCGATGTGGCCTCCATCCCTGGAGTGCAGCCTCTCGGGACAGCACTTCCCCAAAATGACGCCATTGCTAGATGTGCGAATGGTTTGCCTGCAGAAGATTTCTCAAAGGCATCGGGCGACCTTGACAAAAACGGTGGAGAAGGCGCTGATGGAAAACCTGCGGGACAGCCCGTTTCCACCGTTCAAGGCGATGCGCAATCATTGGAGGGGGAAAACGCACGCCCTGTTTCTGCTATTTCTCCTGTACCGCCTCCTGCGGTCGCGTCTCCACCACCCATTCAGCTGGGACTTGACTTGCATTTGCCGCCCACCTCTGGAAAAACGCCGCCTGTCATCTCCCCTGCGCAAGAGCATGAGAACGGCGACTCGGGCATCCATAGTTCCCCTGTGCGCTCCACTTTGCGCAACATCAGGCTGATCGGGCGCCTCGGCGCACGTTATGCGATTGCCGAATGCGAGACGGGGCTTGTGCTGGTGAACCTTCGCGCCGCACATCAGCGCATTCTTTTCGAGAAGATGCTGGCGGATATGAACAAGCGGGGAATTTCCCAGCAGCAGCTTCTCATTCCGCCCACACTATCATTAGGTGCCGATGATGCCCGTTTCCTAAAGGCGGAGCAGGAGCGTTTTCGGCAGCTCGGCTTCCAGATTGAGCCATTCGGCGGCACCACTTTCATCGTATCAGCCGTGCCTGCTGGCTTTGACAACCAGAATATCGCGGAGATGGTGAGGGATATCATTGACGATTTGCGCCGATCCTCTGTTACCAGCCGACAAAGTGCTATTCATCTGGCGCAGACCGCCTGTCGATATGCCGTTTCCGCCAAGACAAACCTGTCTGATGAGGAAATCAAGGCGCTGATGGAGGGGCTTGCACAGTGCGAAATGCCCTATTCATGCCCAAACGGCCATCCCACGATGGTGCATATCACCTACGCCGAACTGGAAAAACGCTTCCAGTTGTGATTTTTGAAATAACCTCTTAAATGAACCAATAAGGAGCAGACCATGTTGAACGTACATTTTCCCCGTCATGGGGCCATTCTGAACCACAACCACGGCAAAGAGGACGCCAAGGGCCTGACCATCGAGGTCAGGGGCGTTGCCAGCATCAATAACCGCGTTACCGTCAATGGCGTCGAGGCGGAACGCAAGGGAAGGGCATTCAGCGCAAAGGTCACACTGACCTCCAAGTTCAACGACATCACCGTGCAGGGCAGCGGCTCATTCGGCGACGAACAGGCCAAAATCACCGTTCTCTGGGACAAGAAATCCTTCCTGCGCTCTAACTTCTACATCGATGACCACTCCTTCTTCCTGACGGACATCGCACACGACCGCCCCAAATCACTCTTCGACCATTTCTACTTGAAGGGACTGTCGGAGACGCACAAGCGCTATGGCACGAAGTTCACGCTCAACTGCTTCTATCGAAACGACCATCATCCCTTCACACTGCCAGAGTTTCCCGATACCTACAAAAGCGAGTGGAAGGACAATGCGGACTGGCTTAAGCTCTCTTTCCACTCCTATAGCGAGTTTCCAGACCGCTGCTATGAGGCTCCTGGCAGCAGTGTGCAGCTCCTGAAGGACTTTGCGTTGGTGAAGGGGGAAATCGAGCGTTTCGCGGGTCCAGACACTTTTATTCAGCCGCCAGTCATCCACTGGGCCGTGTGCAGCTGGGACTGCGTGAAGGCACTTGCCAAAAACGGGATGAAGAGCTTTAGCGGTGGCTGGCGCGGCGTTGGAACCGCCTGCTACGAGGCGATTGCCAAGGGGCTTGACCCAACCATCGACGAGCTGGACTTAGATTTGACAGAGGTGGCGGACATTGGTTATGGCATGAACAAGGAGGAGGCCGTCTATCTCTTCTGTTACCGCACGCTCTACAATTTTGATGCAGGCTGTTGCTTCGTTCTTGGCGCTGGCTGTCTCTGCAATGCCTATACACCAGAGCAGATTCTCGCCAATTTCGAGAAGTCGTTCAACATGAAGTTCGGCAACGAATGTTATGGCCTTGCCTCCCACGAGCAATACACCTTCCCCTACTACAAGAACTACGTTCCTGACCACCTGTTGCGCATCGACACCGCGGCCCGCACCGCCTTCGAGCACGGTTGCAAGCCTGTTTTCTTCCAGCAAGGATTGCTCGGCAACGACGCCTGGGGAGAGTAGGCGGGCGACGGTGCAACTGCTATACTTTTCTCCAGGGGAGTGCGGCTCCGATTGCCTCTCTATTGCATAGGCAATTCATATAGGCCAATTTCATCGAAAAAGACAAAGTCGTGGAGATTGCGCTGTTCGGCAACCGAGCAGCAAACCCCGACCATTGGAACATAGTCAGGCATCGTAAAGACTCCGATGACCTCCTCATAGTCACCTGCCGCCATCGTGCGCGGCGCCACTTTGATGAGCGGCGTCAAGGTGTTGTAGTCCCAGGCTTCGGGGCTTTGCTGGAACATGATGGTCAAGGCCCCGTATCCTGCTTCCGTGCGGCGAATTTTGCCATATAGAAGATACTGCGCCCCTGGCTTTACCAAAAGGTTTTTGACAAAGAAGCTGCCGCCGTGTTTGCCCAGGTTCTTCGCCACAATGCCACGCGACCCATTCACGCCATCACCAGGAGCAAGGAAGAATCCACTCTCCTCATGGTCATTCTTGGCACGCTGCCAGAAATGCCATTTCTTGTAGGAATCGTCCTCGAAATCGCCGCCCATCACAAGGTTTGGAAGCTTTTCGCCTTGCACTCGCTCCAGCCAATAGCGTTCCAACGTATCGGGGGAACGCACTGCGCTCAAAAATGGCAGAAGTTGCGGGAAGGCATCTTGCAATAGTCTGTTGTCCAGATATTTGGGATTTGCATCCCAGTAACGGCAGCGTTCCTGGTAAAACCAGACATACTCGTCGCTACGGCGGAATGCCTCGGGGAAATTGAGATAGACCGCCTTCATGCGGGCAGGGTCGTCCCATGCCAGCCGCGGACTCATGACATCATAGACGGCCAGATAGTAGGGGGAGGCGTTTTTCTGCTCGTAGAAATAGGCATCTATGTAAATTGCGGGCGCGTAGTCGATCTGCGCTTTTGCCTTGGCACGGTTTTCTGGCAGCACCTGTGCATTGAAGAGCTCCCGTTCCCGCTCCAGTGCAAAGTCGAAATGGCGTTTGCTGCTGGCCTTGTAGGTGTAGAACTCGTTGCCTTCGATGAGCTTCGTTGTGGGGGCAATAGCATCGAGCATCCCGTTCAAGAATGGGACGAACAGGTTGCCCTGCGCGTATGCGTTGTTGTCGGGGGTACCCAGCAGCTCGTAGTTGAGGGAGTGCAGGAAAAGACAGAAAACCGTGATGCCTGGGTAGTTTTCCTGAACTTCCGACATCCACTGTCGTCCCCGTTCTCTCGCTTTCAGCCACACCTCATGGCGGCTTTTGCCACAGTCTGGCTGATAGTTGAAGAGCTTTTCGGCGTACATCTCGCAGTCGAACTCGATTCCCTTGATGCCGCCTTCGCGCGCAATCTTCGCAAGAAGGCCGTAGTTTGCGCACGCAATGCGCCAGTGTTCGTCGTTGAACCAGTCGAGGTCGCCGTAACGCAGTGCCGTGCCGATGAATGAGTGCTTCAAACCACCGGCGGCAATAGTCTGCAACTTCGGGATCTCCGCCTCAAACCATTCATACTGAAAGGCAAAGTCCTTCTGACAGATGCGTCGGCTGCTGGCGACTTCGCCGCGTGGGTCCTTGTGACCGTAGCCGTAAAGCTCTATGAACACCCCGTCGAAAGTCTGCTTCAGAAACTCCAGGTGTTTAAGGATCACATCGGGAGTGCGATCCATCCACACCTGCGCCAAAAGGGTTTTCTTCTGTTTGGGCACCTCGAATTGCCGAAACATCTCCTCTTCGGTCGGAGAAGTCGCACTCGCCATGCCACCGCAGCAAAAAAGAGCCAGCATGAGGCTTCTGATCCATTTCCAGTACTTTTTCATAATTCCTTCCATACTTCCCTACGCGGTCATGGCTTCCAGGGTGTAGATTTTCGCTGCAAGGTCGAAGAATCGTGCGGCAAGATTGATGGCGTCCGCTGGACGGATGTCCTCATTATGGTGCTGCATTGCGTCTGCAGCATTTAAAAAGGGCTGTAGGAGTCCGTGTGCCTGCTCGGCAGTGCTGCCTCCCTTGCCCGCCATTTCGACAAGCAACTGAGTGCATTTTTCGATGGTTGTCTTGATTGAATCCGCATCTTTTTGCCAGTATTTGTCCTTTGGAGGGGGCACGGCATCGAGACGACCTGCCTCCACCAGGCGCAAAACACCCCTTTTGTTGCGTTCCAGGAAGTTGAGGAAGCCCTGTGGATTGCCTGCGGAGGCGTAGTCCGCCGCTCGTTTCATGATGCTGTTTACGGTGGGCTTTGGAATGACCGACCAATCATTGGTCGAGGTTTTGGAGGAGAGCGAGAAATTGATGCTTGCGTAAGAGCCTGGTGTGAATTCCAGCTTGGCCTCCGTGTCATAGTCTTCCGCCAATGTGAAGCCCGAGAAGCGTCCACCTGGGCCAAACTCGAAGCGTAGCGTCTTGAACACTCCGTCATTGAATGCATAGTTCGAATCGTACTTCTTCTTCAGGAAATCTGCGCCGCCCAGCAGCTTGCCCAGGGCAGGGAATTTCTTGGCTGCATCGCCCAACGTCAATTCCATAAGGGGCACCGCGCTGTCAATGGCGACATCCTCCGCCGACAGTTTGACGCTGTCGATTAGGCTGTCGATAAACTCCTTTTTCCACTTCGCCTCGTCCGCCTCGTCAAGGCCGCCCGCGTGCTTTACATAGTAGCGTGCCACGAGATCAAAGATGAATCGCACTGGTAGATTGGCCGAAACGCGCACATCCAAGGTTGTCTTGCCGTTGTTGAGCCAGGGCCTGGCATCCTTATGCTTCGAGACCACATTCTCCCTGGTGACGCGCACCTCCAACTTGCTTGACAGGCCGCTCGTGTCCTTGATGATACCCACGGCTGCGTTTGCAGTGGGATTGCCAATTGCCCCAACAAACGTGCCCCTGTCATCCTCTCCAACCCTGAAGGTGTCCTTGACCTCGTCAAACAAGTTGCCAAGAAGATCGACATGCACGTTGAACGTACCGACTATGCGCGATGTGCGCGGCGTCGTGACATTGAAGACATCGAAGAAGCTTTCCTGGAAAACCTTTGGCGGTATTTCGACAACGGGGTTTGCCAGGCGCGGGATGATGTATTCCCCTGCAGCCTTCGCAGCAGTCTTCGCCTCGCTGGCACCGTCAGCCCCTGCATCCAGTGCATCGGCGCGCTTGGTCAGAAGTGCTGTTGCCACGGCCAGTAGCCGTGCCTTCGCCGCAAAATCGTTCCAGAACTCCTTGTCTTTGCCGTCCTTGCCAATGGCCGACTCCTCCAGTTCCGTCAGTTTGACGGAGAGTTTGGAGAGCGATTGCGCGATGCCCTGCACATTGTTTTTCGCGCCGTCGTTGACGATAGCCACCAGTTCGTCCTTCCACGCGCCTTTCATCTCCGCTGCCTCAGCCTCAAAACTGTTCTGCAGATACAGGGCCGAACAGACCATCAGGGACTTTGCGAAGGACTTGTATGACTTGCCGCTCGCGTATAGCTCCCGTGAATAGTCGCCGCTGATCCCCGCCCCAAACGCCAAATTGCTTCCGAGGGATCCATCGCCCGTCTTGAAATAGAGACCTCCATCGCCCTTGAACTGCAGGCCTCCCTTCACGCTTATGGCCTTCCGCTCCCCAAGCACCTCCACGTTGCGCTTCTTCAGGAAGACGCCTCCCATATCCCCGAAGACGTTGCGGTTGCGAAGTGAGGCGCTGTAGGCGACCTGGTCCATCTTACTGCGTGAAATGCGGAAGCCAGCCAGCGTCGCCCCCAGCATGAAGACATGGCCAATTCCCTTTATTGCCGCCTTGCTATACGAGTAGAATACCTCGCGCGGACGGGGTGTCAGTACCATGTTGAGTTTTGACACCGTTTTTGCGAACTCCTCCAGGTTGGCGTATGTTTTGGTGGTGCTATATGTCCCGCCCAGGGAACCCTTTGCCTCCAAGCTCACCCCCAGGCCAGCCTGCGGGACCGAGCTGTTCGGGTCAACGCCGAGGTTTCCCTTGACGCTGGCCTGCACCCCGCCGCCTACGGAGTAGGTAACTGAAACCGTGCCATTCGCATTGCTCACATTGATTTGCGCGGTGACGTCCCCTGTGAAGCCAGCCTTCACCTTTGCTTCCGCTCCAAACAGGCCGAGGCCGTAAAACGCATCCAGGCCAGCCTTGAATGTCACGCTGCGGCTGCCGCCGTTTTCGGCTATTTCGCCCAGTTCGTTGTGGATGGCCTTGAAATGCACGCTCTCCCGTGTCTCAACGCCAGAGTAGTGGTAGCGTATGCGGTCATTTGTCAGATGCGAGAATTTTGTTGCGGCCACGCAGGAGTCGTCAAGGTCAATCATGTCCGACCGTCCGACATTGGCCGAGACCTTTTCATAGTCGTCCATCTCGGCCTGTCTCGCCTCCTGCGCGGGCACTGCGTCGAAGAGCACGTCGCGCAACTCTGCAAGACAGTTGTTGAAATCATTGTCTTTTGCACGAATGGTGTCGAACTGTTCCGCCGTCAGGCGCTTTGACTGGTCAACGGAGGAGCGGGCGTTGTCGAAAAAACGGCGCATCTTCTCCATCGTTTTCATGTCGGTGCTGCGGAGAAGATCGATGTCATAGCGGAAGGCGCGGAGCGAATCGCGAATCTGGTCCAGTTGTTGTTTCTGGTATTTATTGTCGCTTTTCACCTTGCCCGTCGCATCGGTGAACTGGAAATCCGTCTTAATGCAGGCGGTTGCCTTCTTGCGTTCCGCGATGGCGAGGTCGCGCAGATGCTCCAAGTCGGACATCCGTGCTTCAAGCTGCTCTTTTCTCGCTGGCGAAAGAGTGTCTGCTTTCGCGGTCAGTCTGTCCTTGCACTGTTGGATGAGCGCATTGAAGCGTGCTTCGCCGATGAACAACTCCTTTACCTTCTTGGCTGAGTCCGCCGCAAGGCGCAGCATATCGGAACGGCTGGATGCATCGTAGAAGTTGCTGTTCGCCAGAATCAGCACCGCTTTCTCGCTGATTTTGCCATCCTTGAGCATGCTCGCCAGGCCAACGACTGCGTTTTTCAGTGCAGCCAACCCGTTGGCTCCAAGTCGCCGCGTGCCCGCATTCTCATCGTTGGGGAGAGGATTGGGCAGTGGAGGCAGATCGATGTTGGCGCGTTCGTCCAGTTCCCGCGTTGCCATCAACTTCCGCAGGGAGGTTCGGCAAAAAGCCTTTGCATCGTCCATCTCCACGTCGGAGTGTTTCTCCACGAATTTTTCCGCAGCCGTTTCGATAAGGTGATTAACAGCGTTCTCGTCGCCGATGAGCGTCAGGAGGTTGCGGTCCGCCATCTTGTTTTCCCGCTGCACATCTTCTTCGTTGAGCGTGTGGGATGCTGCAAAAAGTTCCGCCTTGTTGATGGCATTCTGCGCCATCGTATCCCCGCCCGCGTTGACAAAGGTGGTGATAGAGGAGTCGTGCTTGACGTCATTCAAGAGTGGTTGTCCAACTTCTCCCCTTAAGGCTGCATCAATGGGGGGCAGACTGAAATCACTGACAGACCAGAAGCGGCTACCTAGGGTTGAATCTGAAATACGTTCTGTCATATCACATTCCCCCCTCTTCGTCTGCCTCGTCGTCAAGCGGAAAATCAGCGCAGGGGAGAAGTTCCGCAAACTTGCTACGCACCAGGTGTACTAAATCGACAAGCGCCCCTATCCAGGCGGCGATGCGGTCGCCCGATTCAAAAAGCTCAGCAGGACGGTTGTCGTGGGCGATGACATACCGCGTCCCCAAGTCCATGGAAACGGAGAAGCCTCCATTCGGGGCGTTCAGTTCATTCAGTGCAAGAAGCGCACGGGCACGTTTGTCCTGGAACTGGTCTTCGGGAGCATAGCCGACCACCGTCCAGACGACCACGACATCAGACTCGTCCATATAGTCGATTTCGACTTCAAGCGTACTGTCCACCGTGAATGTGCAACGTCCATCTTCTAGGGCAAGTTCTGTTCCGAGTTTTTCACCAAACTCGTTGAGAGCCATAGCAAAGGCATCCCGTAAAGCCATCATCTTACCACCTCCGTTTCAGTCAGGGATGAATTAAAGCGTTTCTGCCAGTCAAACAGTGTGCGAAGAAAACCATTGATATAACCACGGAATTCGCTCTCATCCGCAAAGGCACCAGCATCAAAGCGGTCAGTCAAATAGACGGCGTTTTCATCTAGGTTCAGCGAGAGCACCGCTCCTTCGGTGCCTCTCCAGAAGAGATTACCCTCAAGGGCCGCCTCTGCAAAATCGACTGGACACTTGTGCCCGTCCGACAAACCGACCAATGCGCGGCAGTAGGCCACCTCCGTCTCCCCGCCAGGCGCAAAAAAACTGAGCGTTTCGCCATTTGCTTCCAGAGTGAATCCGAACTCTTCTTCGGAGACCGCGTCGGGCGGCGCTATATTCATGGCCATGTCGGCCAGTCGTTGAAGTCTGTCTATCATTATCCGCTCCATGAATAACTGCTCACAATAATCGTTCTGTGTAACTATTCAGAAAATAATATGCCTATTATTATTCAGATTACAAGTGGGCATGTTAATTGAAAATCTAAGCGCACAGAATAAGAAAAGAATCGTTTGTTTTCAATCGACAGGGGCAAAAAAGGGAATTATATACTTTAGTTGCCGATTAGACTTTACCAACAGAGAAGGGCCGCGTAAGCGGCGGCAAGAGCATAGCCGTGGGTGGAGCGAAGCCGCGACAGCGGCGAAGCGAAACCCACGGTCAGATGCCTACCCCAGTCCCCGTGCGCCTTGCCGCATAGCGTAGCGGCAAGGCGCATCCTGGTTATCGACCAGTGAGGGATAATTTCATCAGGAAACTCAAGTATATTCCCCCGAGGAGTTCCCAAAGCAGTGGAACTTTTGGATAATTTCATCAAGAAGCTCAAGTATATATTTTCCCCAAAAAAGCCATTTTTGAAGGTTACTTGTTTGCAATTGTGCTTTTAGCAATTAAAATAATACATGGATTGAAGATTTGTGGGAGAAGTGTTGCTCTTTTATTACAGGAGAACCTACAATGGCAGACAAACAAGAAATCTTCGCGGACGGCATCGGTCAGATTCACTTTGCGGGTGGGATGGTCCGCTTTGATCTCGTAACATTACAACCAGCAGAAGAGGGCAAGGCACCTGTTCCAGAATCTCATACGCGCCTCATCATGCCTCCCCAGGGCTTTCTCGCCGCCTTCAATAGTATGCAACAGCTTATCGACAAACTGGTCGATGCGGGCGTGCTGAAGAAGAACGCCAACTAAGCAGAGGAGGTTTCCATGCCTGATTTCACCATCAACCCGAGTTTCGGAACATCCGTCGGTAACTTCAGCATCAATGCCGCGGCACCTGCCACAAACGCTGCGCCTCCGCCTACACCGCCCAAATCGACGGGCGATCCCGATTTGGCACCTGGGCAGAAGCGTCCCGAGGGTGCTCAGAAGTCCATCTACGGCGAAATACCGCAGATTCCCGTGCTCGACGCGGTGGAGGGAATCAAGTTCGACTTCAACCATGGCATCCGCATCCTCTTCCCCCAGAATGGCAAGACTTACCATGTCACCTTCCTGGATATCGACACGGGTGTCATCCTCTATAGCAACGATACGGTACCTGGTGCCTTTATCACCTCCGTCAAGAAATTCTACATCAAGTTCCGCCTTATCATCCACGAGAAGGGAAACGAAAAGCCCATCTTCGAGCATGACATGGATTTGACGGACAAGGAGGTCATGGTGCAGCTGCCCGTGGGCACCATTGGTGATTCCATCGGCTGGTTCAGCTACGTGGAACGTTTCCAACTCAAGCACAATTGCAAGATCATCTGCGTAATGACGCCGTGGATTGCGTCCCTCGTAAAGGATCAGTACCCGAACATCACTTTCATTGCTCCTGCGGATACCGTGAAGTACAAGCCCTATGCCTCCTATTACATGGGGCTTTTCTTCCGCGGCGATGTCGATAACCAGCCCATTGATTTCCGCTACATTGGTCTTCATCGCACCGCGGGCTACATCCTAGGACTTGACGGCGATGACCTCAACGACCTGCCGCCGCGCTTCAACCTCTCTGCACCACGTCAGATCAAGGAGAAGTACGTCTGCATCGCGGCGCAGTCCTCCAGCCAGGCGAAATACTGGAACAACCCATTTGGCTGGTTGACGGTGGTGAAATTCCTGAAGGACAATGGCTACCGTGTGCTTTGCATCGATAAGGAAAAGGTACACGGCATTGGTCTCCATTGGAATTATATTCCCTATGGTGCCGAGGATTTCACGGGGGACATCCCCTTGCAGGAGCGAGTCAACCTTATCAAGGACGCGGATTTCTTCATCGGGCTCTCCAGCGGGCTTTCGTGGGTTGCTTGGGGTTGCCAGGTACCGATTGTGATGATTTCAGGTTTCACACACCCGACCAACGAGTTCCACACGCCCTACCGCATCATCAACTACCATACCTGCCATTCATGCTGGAACGATATGCGCGAGAACTTCGATCACTTCGACTTCCTCTGGTGCCCGCGCCACAAGGGCGACGATCGCCAGTTCGAGTGCACCCGTCTTATCTCCCCCGAGCAGGTCATTGCGACCATCAAGAAGATTCCGACCTTCAAGGGAAATGCTGCGAAGTGAGGTAATTGCGCAATAGCAAGGAACGTTTCATAATGGGGTTAAAAATCCTGCTTCGGGACTTCCGCTCTGTTGTCAAACAAGGACAGGTGGTCAATTTCAACATTGGAACGACGGCCCATGGACCTGGTGTCGCCGCAATGCTTGAAAAGGTATTGCCTGATTGTGAAATCTGCTTTTGGGCCTCTGCGCCGCTTTCGGCACCGCTGGAACGGATGATTCAACGCCGTTTCCCGAACACTCGACTGGTTTCGGGATCATTGGATGGCTCCTCCCCCGCCGTGGAGGATGCTGTCCGTTGGTGTGATTTCCTGCTGATAGGCTCGGGAACCAGAATTGCCGTTCGAAAGGATGTCGAGGCATTTGTCCGTTATTCAGGCAAGCCTTACGGCGCTGCTGGAATCGGATACACGCCGCAGGACCTTGACGCGATGCAAAAGAGCAATTTCATGTTTTTCCGTGATTCGCTTGCGCTTAAACATGCTAGAGAGGATGGCTTAAGAGTGCCGACGGGCTTTGTGCCTGACGGCGCATTTGCCTTTGACGCCTTGGATGAGGTCGGCGCGGAGACTTTTATGAGGCATTATGGGCTTGAACCAGGAAAATTTGCCTGTTGCCTGCCGCGATACCGTAACACGCCCTTGTGGGAGTTTGTCCCAGGATGCCCGTATCCAGAGGAACGCATCGCCTATAATAAGCGGATGTTGCAGCAGGATATGGCTCCATTGGTGGAGGCGGCAAGCCGTCTAGTGCGTCAAACTCATTGGAAGGTGTTGCTGTCGCCAGAGACTGAACCTGCCACCCGTCTTTGCCAAAACGAGCTTGCGGCACTGTTTCCAAGTGATGTTAGGCCCTTCATTGTCGTTCCAGAGGTTTTCTGGGAAGCAGACCTAGCGCTTGGCGTCTATACGCAAAGTTGCGGTCTTTTCGGCACTGAGATGCATTCACAGGTGATGGCGATTGGCAATGGCATACCAGCGATGGTCTGCCGAACGGCCGAGTTCGGTTCAAAAAGCCAAATGTGGTGTGATATCAGTCTCGACGACTGGTTGTTTGATTTCGATTTTGTCGGTGATCGTCAGCGTTTCCCTGATGCCGTGCTTCAGATGTTTACGCAGCGCGACAAGACCAATCGGCTTTTGGAAAAGGCATCTAGTACAATCCAAGAACGCTTCGAGTTTTTTGCAGAGTTCCTGAAACAGCATTTTGCGTGATTGTAGCCATGAAGAATTAGGGAATAATAAAATGAGGTAATTTCTATGAGATTATCTCAATTTTTGTTTATGTGTGTAAATTGTTGATGACAACTAGTTCTCAATTGGTAACTATTCAGAAGGGGCACATTGGTACAAGTCGCCAGTTTTTCTGTGCCGTGCCGCTTCGCTACGCGGCACGGCGCAAAGGAGTTGGGGTATCGGCTGCCCGTGGGTTTCGCTTCGCCGCTTTTGCGGCTTCGCTTTACCCACGGCTATGCTCTTTCGCGGCTTACCCTGCCGCCCCTATGGAGCTTGAAAACATAAAAAACGTTGTCTCCCGTGGGCTCTTCTTGCCCACTTCTAAACTTTGCCGCGGTTACGCCGCTTGTCTTGTTGAAGTGACAACGTGCAACTAAAGCAGATACCTCCCCTCTTGGAGAACAGAGTGAAACAAAAACAGATGGGCTAAACAGCGAGTTTTCTTCAAAAGATTCTGCTTCGTCCCTCCTGTCCCATTAGATTCCACCATGAATATCTTTCTGCTCCTGTTATTGTGCGCCGTTGGCGTGACCATGCTTTATCTAGGTGCAACCCTTCTCGTGAAGGGAGGCGTAAGAATCGCTACCGCCCTTAAAATTCCTCCCATCATCATCGGTCTAACTCTGCTCTCGTTTGCCACAAGCGCACCAGAGCTGGTCATCAGCATCGATGCCGCCCTCAAGGGCATTGGCGACATTAGCCTGGGGAATGTGATGGGGTCCAACATCGGCAACATCGGGCTGATACTTGGTCTGACCGCCCTCATTTCCCCTGTCAGATGCACAGTCAAGATTCTGCGCTTTGACACGCCTTTTCTGCTCCTGTCCACCATTCTGCTTGCTGTTTTCATTCTGCTAAATAAGGGTGTCAATCGTCTAGAGGCTGCCATTCTTCTGATCGGATTCCTTGTTTATACATGGAAAAACGTTTTGGATGCGAGGAAGCCTAAAGGCAGTTCAGATTCTCTGGAGCTTCAGAAGTCAGACGAAAAACCGCTGCCGATTGTTTTTGCCATTTTTTTCGTAATCATCGGCGTGGTATTGCTTATTGGCGGTGCCAAACTTTTTGTCAACTCCTCCGTTGAAGTCGCCAGAATCTTCCATGTCTCCGACGCCGTTATCGGACTGACCCTCGTCGCCGTCGGTACAAGCCTCCCTGAACTCGCCACATCGCTCGTTGCCGCGTTCAAAGGCGAAAACGACATTGCCGTGGGGAATGTCATCGGCTCCAACATCTTCAATACCCTTGCTATCCTCGGCATCTCCCCCCTTGTCCACCCCATCAAGGCCGAGGGCATCCAAAGCATAGACCTCGCCGTCATGCTCCTCTTCACCGTGCTCATGCTCATTACAATGAGCTCGCGCAAGACCGTAAGCCGCGCAGAAGGAGCACTCCTGCTTTTCATCTACACAGGATACATGGTCTGGCTGTGCTTCGGATAATCAGCGCGTTTTGTCGATGTATCCTGGAGGCCTTAAAGCTTTTATGTCCCTTGACACGTGTCGTTATCTCGCCTCTAATACATTTTGGTGAATACTTTGTCCCCCAAGGGTGGAAATCTGCTTTGTCCACACGTTTTCACTTCACCATACAAGCGGCGTAGCCGCGAAAGAGTATAGACGTGGGTAAGCGAAGCCCTGTAAGGGCGAGCGTAGACCACGGAAGGAAGAATAACCCTGTTTTCAAACCCTGTAGGGGCGACAGAAATCATCTGCCACACCTTGAAAAATCCTGGGGACACGGACCGTGGGCTGCGCTTGCCCACGTCTATTCTCTGCCGCCCCTACGGGGCTTGAAAACCTTTGGCTGCGCAAATCGTGGGCTACGCTTGCCCACGTCTATGCTCTGCCGCCCCTACGGGGCTGTAAACCTTTGGCCGCGCAAACCGTGGGCTGCGCTTGCCGCTGCGCGGCCACGCTTGCCCACGTCTATGCTCTGCCGCCCCTACGGGGCTTTTTACTACTTACCCCTGTAAGATTTTGTGTTCAAATTTAGACAACTTTTTACCAAAA
>JAFXUD010000070.1 GCA_017535315.1 Victivallales bacterium
CGAGTCCAAGATGGATTCGCTCAACAGCTTCAGCCAGCAGAAGATGATCGAGCTGCAGAGCGAGACCAACAAGCGCGACCAGGCCTACGACATGATCACGAACATCCTCAAGAGCATGAACACCGTCCAGGTGGGCAATGCAAATAACATATAAGATATAGCAATGCCAACTATTTCATCCATAGAGTTCAATCTGACGACGCTCAAAACCTACAACGAGACGACGCAGGCCTTTGAGGACACGACCCTGACGGGAAATCTCTACACCGTCGAGGGCGTGACCGACGCCAATAATGAGCTTCGCAAACTCTCCATGGGGGAACTCGTCATGGTCGTCTGCCTCGCCCGCGCCGCCGACAAGGAGAGGGCCGTCATCGACATCATGGCGGAGATGGAAAACACCACGTCCGCCCTCAACGGCCTCACCGACATCGAGAAAGCACTTCTGGACGGGACGAGTCTAACTTCCATCACGGGCAATTGGACATACAATGGCAGAACATATACAACGGCTGTCGATCTACTTGGAGACTTGGACATCATCCATGTAAACCGAAACCGCCAGAGTCTTGTTTCTATTGCAGAGAAGTTGCAGAGCAGTTCGGTCTTCGACATTTATGAAACATACTCCTGGAATGGCTCGAATCGCTCTGCATACGATGTGCTTAAGGAATCAGGCTGTCTTGAGGAGTACATCTCGGGAAGTGTGACGTCAACCGCTCCAAAACATTGGCAAACTTATTTTATTTTGCCTCACGATACAGAAGAAGCATACGAACTGGCTCAAGATTTGATAAGAAAAGGCAGTGCGGAATTGGATTCGGATGACATACTCACTCTAGGTGCATATTACAACATATCTATAGTTTACTTTGAAGACGTAACGTCGGCGGAGGCAGGCTATGAAGTGGAAAGCATGTTCTACAACGGTTCTGTGAAATCCATGCTCCAAAACAAGATAAACGGCATGCCAATTTATGATGAGAGCACCACCGACCAGATTATCACGGCAATCGAGTCCAAGATGGATTCGCTCAACAGTTTCAGCCAGCAGAAGATGATCGAACTGCAGAGCGAGACCAACAAGCGGGATCAGGCATACGACATGATAACAAACATCTTGAAGAGCATGAACACCGTCCAGGTGGGCAATGCCAACAACATATAGGGAGCAGAATTGAAGAATGCACTAGAAAGACTTTGCGAGGCAATCGCCTACCCCGAACCCGTGCCCGAGGGGGCGACCTTTTTTCGTCTGCAGGTGGATGGCGGTGACGTGACGGCGCGCCTGGTGGGGCCTCGTCTCGTCCTTTCGCGCGTCATCGACCGTGAAGAAAATGACTTGTCTCAATTGGCGATTTTCGCGGCAGGGCGTATATTAAAGGAGGAGGCGGTTTTGGCATGGGACGAGAGGGCGTCCGTCTGCATTCTCTGGCAGGAAGTGCAAGAGAGCGCGGAGAGGGCGGAATTGACACGTTTTTTCGAATCATTCATGGATTCGTGTGACTGGTGGCTGGCCAGGGCAGGCGAACTGAACGCTCCCCCCCCTGCCTTTCCCGACATCGTCATACGTCCTTGAAATCATTTAATATCCCCCTGTGGAAACAGGGTGCCACATAATCAGAATGAAATACAGCACTGTTTTGGTGATAGCATTGGCGTCTGTGATTGCGTTTTCCCTGCTTGCGCAGGAGAAAGCAACAGGCACTATACCCTGGAAAACAGCAGATTATTCTCTGCTGGCGCGCGAAATGCCTTTGCGTGACGCGCTGACGGCCTTCGGCACAGCCGAGGGGATTTCCGTCGTCATTTCCGACAATGTTGCGGGCGTGGTATCGGGGGACTTCAAAAAACTGCCTCCGCTGGAGTTCCTGAACCGCATCACGATGCTTCATAATCTCACCTGGTTCTACGACGGCGCCGCACTATATATTTATACAGGCGGCGAAATTGAGACGATGCTCCTTGACCTCAAGTATATGAAGGCAGGCGAGGTGCAGGCGATGCTCAAGGAACTGGGCGTGGAGGACGAACGGTTCCCCTTGAAGAAGACCTCGAACGACGAACTGGTCATGGTTTCGGGGCCGCCACGCTATGTGATGCTGGTCGCCGAGTTGATTGCCAAGGCGGACAAGTTGCGCGAAAAGCGTGCTGTCAGCGAAGTGGAGACACGCATCTTTTACATCCATCACACCTGGGCGGATGATGTCAGCCTCAATGTATCGGGCGCGGAATCGGGTGGTCAAATCAAAGGCGTTGCCAAGATGCTTGAGGAGATTATGGTTGACGACGCAACCACGCCCGTGAAGAACAAATCGGAAAAAGGTGATGATTTGGAAAATGACGACCCGTTGCAGGCATCGGTTGACAGGGGATTCAAGCCTGTCATCAAGGCCGAGAACAGGTTGAACGCCGTCATCGTGAAGGATGTTGCCTGGCGCATGCCCCTTTACGAGGAGATGATTTCCAAGCTGGATGTGCCGCAGCAATTGGTTGAAATCGCCGTAACCTCCTTGGAAATGTCAAAAAATGATGCGCTGGACTGGCAACTTTCCCTGGCTGTCAAGGGACAAAGCGGCGACGTTGAGGGCGGGGCAGGGCAGAATGCCGCCAACCTCTTCTCTGTCGCCGACCTGGCTGGCAAGGGGCTGGCTGGCGCCCTCTCCTACATTGGCAAGCATGTGACGGTTTCCGCCTCCCTCACGGCCCTGCGCCAGAAAGGGAAAGCACGCTCCATTTCCAGAACCTCTTTGCTGACCATGAACAACATGGGGGCCACCCTCACGGATACGCAGAGTTACCATGCGCGAGTCGTTGGCACGGAGGTTGCTTCGCTGGAGGAGGTCTCCGCTGGTACCACCCTTAATGTCAAGCCGCGTCTCGTGATGTCGGAGAAAGAGGGCAAGCCGAATCGCTTCTGGATGACGGTCACACTTTCGGACGGAGGTTTCGAATCCGTCACTGTCGATGCCATGCCTTTGACGCGCACCTCGTCCCTGACCACCCAGACGGCCGTGAACGAGGGTGACTGCATTCTTCTGGCTGGTTATTTCAGGGACATCGAGGAGAAGGTAGGCTGGGGCATCCCCTATCTGCGGGACATCCCCTACATCGGCTGGATTTTCGGCGGCATCACCAAGAAGAAGGAATCCGTGCAGCGGCTGTTCATCTTGAGCCCCTATATCGTTGAGTTGGACACGGAGGATTTGGCGAACGTGCAGGCGACACGCCAGCGTAACATTACGCGTGAGGAAGAACTGGAGGATGATAAAGAGGATGACGAATCCCTGCGCGAAATCCGCGAACTGGAACGCGAAGACCGCGAAAAGGCAAGACGCGAAAAATATGTTGACCTTCTGGAGAAGCGAAAGGCTGAGCTGGAACTTGAGAAAGAGAAGCGCGAGGCTCAACGCCAGGAGAAGCGACAGGAATGGAAAGAAGACCTGAAGGAGGACCGTGAATTCTGGGAGGAAGGTCAGAGGCAGAAGTCCGAGGCGGAAAAACGCATAGAGACCCAATTGAAGGAGCAACAGAAGAAGCCTGCGAAAACGGAGAACAACAATCAGCCGTAACTATTTAGAGGGAAGCCGCGTAGCGTAGCGGAGCGGCAAGGCGCAGAAAAACAGCGGATTATGCCACAGTTCCTCCTTCTGAAAGTTATAATTAGCCTAAAAAAATGAACGATGCGACGATAGAAAACGGCTTTGCAATGGTCGGCAAGGGCGTGTGGCTCGTAGGGGCCGCGCAGCCTACGGCTGTCCTGGGGAACTGTGTCCCGCGTTCCCTGAAGGGATGGCTTGTGCCTGACCGTGCGAAGCTTCACCTTGCTGAGGTGGAGGGCACGGCCCGTTGCGGAATGGCCACGAGGCCATTCCTCACGCAGATTACCTGCGCGGCCCCTGTCACCGCCGTCTCCGCAAAACTGCTCGTCGCGCCTGCGTCAGCCCGCAAGGGCAGCCGCATGCTTCGCGTCATCCCCTTCAGTTTCCGCAACGCCATCTGCGTGACGGAGTGCGAGGCCGAATGGGTGGTCATGGCGACGCAAAGCCGCACAACGCGCCTTTCATTGGAGGAGGAGCAGGTTCTGACCCTCCGCCTGGAGGCAGCCGTGGCGTGGACAACCAAGCCGCCGACGGGCTTCTGCCCGCGCATCTCCCTGTGGGATATCCTGATTCCCAAAAAAAGGGAGCGGGATATGATGCTTCACTTCTATGGCCCAGGAGTTGTCTGGATGGAGGGGTCCAATGCCTCTTGACATGGCACAATTCCTGCGGAATTCCATTTCGGTGGACCGCTACGAATCCGTTCGCGCTTCTTCTATGGAGGAGGCGGGCAAGACGCTTGCGACGGAAGAGAAGGGCGTCTTGATGGGAACGGGCTTCGTGGTGGAGAACGATCCCATTGCGGAACTGATGGATTCCATGGAGGAACTTTCCTTCCAGTTTGAGGAGCAGGAGATGAAGGACGTCGGTGAACGAAAACTTGGCGAGACCAGAGGCAAGGACAATCCGTATATCCGTGCCCTTGAGAACTGGTTGAAAACCCTGCCTGACATGCCAGGCGAGCAGTTCACTCGCTCGCTTCTGGCCATGTTGCGGCAAGCCAAGAGCAGTGGGCAACTCCCCACACCGAGGGAACTGCTTCAGAATCTTGCAGAAGGTTCCGAGGACCCCTCGCACCAGTTTGCGATGCTCGACATTCTGGAGCAGGCCCTCACCGACGGCGAAAACGACTTTCGTTCGCTCATCAATGCCGCCCGCAAGGAACTTGTCTCGCAGAAAGGGGCGGAGATACGAGCGGGCATCAACCTCGCTTCGGAGGTGAACGCACGGGCGACTTCCCCCGAGGAGATGCAGGAACTGCGCGATATTTACCGTGGCGAGGTCCTTGGCTTTACGACACCCCAGCAGTGCTTCCGCTCCATCATGGGGTCGCGTGGTGCGGCGGGGCTTCAGCAGACCATCGACTTCCTCACGACTGGCTGCGGAGTGGATTTGCAGAGTGCAACCCCTTCCAAAAGCCCCGAGGAACTGCGTCGCATCATGCTTGACTTGCAGTGCGTCCAGGTCCTGAAGACGGTCCTGGACCGTATGGAGGGACTGGAGGGACGTATGGGGACGCAGTTCGGCGAGCATTGTCAGATGAACGGCGAGCAGATGACTGGCAAAATCATGGACTTCACGGAGTTCTCTTTTGTCAACGTCGAGGACATCCGCTCCTTCATCTCGGACTGCGGCATAGAGAAGTTGTTGGCACGGATGGACTTCTGCCGCGAATTGACAGAAGTGTTCCGCCAACTCTCCTCTCGACTCTTTGGCAACGAGCAGGATCGCATTCGGCTGATTGACACCGCCCAGGAGCATCTGGACGGTATCATTGCCGAAGAGTACGACGAGGAGGAAGAGGAAGACGACGGCAAGGAGGGCAGGCGATGACAGCACCGAAGTGGCTCAGTACCATCCTCCTGGAATTCGGCGAAGGCATTGGTCTTCGCGAGTTCAAACTGAACGCCCAGAACGCGGCGCAGCTGCGTTTCGAGACAGGGAGTTCCCTTCGTTTCGAATATGCCTTTGAATCGCTGGTCATCGCCATGCAGGTTCCTGCGCCGCAGGAGGCGGAGTTGATGAAGCGGCTGCTCATCTATGCGCAGCCAGAGCGTCGTCCCGCCTTCAAGCTGCGTGTGGGCTATCTGGAAAAGACTTCCAGCGTGGTCTTTGCGGCGTGCCTGGCCGAACGCGAGGTGACGCTGCCCGCCATCAATGCCGTTTTCACCGAACTTTGGCACTTTGCCGAGGACTTCAGGAGGAGACTGGCATGAAAGTCCAGAACACAACGGAATCCATACGCTTCGACAGGGGCATCTCCATCGCAGAATATGCGGAAGGGGCAGTCGGTCATTCCCGTGATCGTCAGGAACAGGCGCTGCTGCCTGGGTCCACGACCGTCAGCGAGGCCTTGGCGAATATCTTCCCCGAGGGGCAGGGCGTCGCGGGGGAGATCATGAGTGCACTGGTTGCGGGCAACTCCGCCTTCCTACGCACGCCTAGCGGCTTCAACCAGGTCGCGCGGGAGACCATCCAGCTCCTGCGCGAAAAAAACACGCCAGCAGCAGCACGTGCCGCCCGTGAGTTGGATGAACTTTTGGCCGACACCGAGCTGTTCGAGCAGTACCGTGCGGCACTTCTCGAATCATAGTGAATCTTGAATCCCATAAATGAACTTAACCAATTTCAGTAACATATTCAGCCGTTTTGGCGACCTGGTGCTGGCCGTCCTGGTGGTCTGCATCATTGGTCTGCTGATTATTCCTCTGCCGACCAAAATCGTCGATCTGCTGATTGCCATCAACATCATGATATCGACGGTGATGCTGATGCTGTCGCTCTACCTGCCTCGTGCGCTGAACTTCTCGACCTTCCCATCGATGCTGCTGTTCACGACGTTGTTCCGCCTGGCCTTGAACGTGACGACCACGCGTCTGATTCTCCTGAAGGCGGATGCGGGCGAAATCATCTACACCTTCGGCAACTTCGTGGTGGGCGGCAATTTCGTGGTGGGTGCGGTTATCTTCCTCATCATCACCATCGTGCAGTTTGTGGTGATTGCGAAGGGCGCGGAGCGTGTCTCCGAGGTTGCAGCGCGCTTCACGTTGGATGCCATGCCAGGAAAGCAGATGTCCATCGACGCCGACTTGCGCGCGGGGGCTATCGACCAGGATACGGCGAAGCAGCGCCGAAACGAACTGGGCAAGGAATCCCAACTCTACGGTAATATGGACGGTGCCATGAAGTTCGTCAAGGGCGATGCCATCGCAGGTCTCATCATGACTGCCATCAATGTTATCGGCGGCATCTGCATCGGCGCGTTCATGAATGGGATGGAGGTGATGAAGGCCATTCAGAAGTACTCGATTCTCACCATCGGCGATGGTCTTGTCTCCCAGATTCCCGCGCTTCTTGTCTCCATCACGGCTGGTGTCATTGTGACGCGTGTCGGCGATGAAGACAACAAGCCACTGGGACAGGACATCATCGACCAGTTCTTTGCCCAGCCGAAGTCCATGTTGTTGGGCGCCCTGACGCTGGGCTGCATCGGTCTGATTCCTGGCTTCCCGAAAATCCAGCTTTTCGGGTTGGCGGCCTTTGTCGCCGCCATTGGCTGGAGTCTGACGTTGAAGAAACGGCTCCAGGCAGCCCACAAGGCGAAGGAGGATCCGCTTGCCGCAGCAGCTCCATCGGAGGGGACACAGCCCAAACCGCGCAAGAAGGAGGGCGACGACTTCTCCATGGTGGTGCCCTTGACCGTCGATATCGACGCCGACATTCGCGGAGCCCTGACATACGAGGAGCTGAACGATCAGATTATGATGATACGCCGAGCACTCTACCATGACCTGGGCGTTCCTTTCCCTGGCATCAACCTCAGCCTGAACCCTGCCATAAAGGAAGGGCGCTATAGACTGCTGGTCAATGAGGTGCCTGTCTCCGAGGGTGTCCTGCGAAAGGGATGGCTCTTTGCCTTGGAGACGGCGGACAACCTTTCCGCCACGGGTATCAACTATGAGACAGGCAAGGCCTTCCTGTCTGGCTATGAAACCTGCTGGGTCCGCGAGGAGGACAAGGCAAAGCTGGACGAGAGCGGCATCCGCTCCCTCAACCTAAACGGTGTCCTGACCTACCACCTCTCGGGCGTTCTTCGCCGTTATGCGCACGAGTTCCTGTCGCTTCAGGAGACGCGTCTGCTCTTCGACTACATGGAGCGGGAGGCCCCTGAACTGGTCAAGGAGGTGCAGCGTGTGCTGCCTCTTCAGAAAATCACGGATGTCCTCCAGCGCCTTGTACAGGAGGGAATCTGCATTCGCGACTTGAAACGAATAACCCAGACTCTCATCGAATGGGGGCAGAAGGAGAAGGACACCGTCCTGCTGGTGGAGTATGTCCGCTCCTCCCTCTCGCGCTATATCAGCTACAAGTTCTCGGGTGGGCAGAACATCATGGCTGCCTACCTTCTGGATCCCGCCCTTGAGGAGAAGATACGCAAGTCCGTCCGCCAGACATCGGGCGGCAGCTATCTTGCGATGGATCCGACTACGGTCAGGGCGATTCTGGCGGTGGTCAAGAAGACCATCGGGGATCTTGCGAAGATTCCGCAGAAGCCCGTCATCATCGTTTCTGTTGACATTCGCCGCTACTTCCGCAAGATGATAGAGAAGGATTATTACGAGCTGCCCGTGCTGAGCTTCCAGGAGCTGTCCCAGGAAATCAACATCCAGCCACTAGGGAGGCTTAAGCTGTGAATCTTATACTGAAAATAATACAGGGGCCCAATGCAGGCGCGGAAATCGCGCTGATTGAGGGCGTCAACGTCAAACTTGGCCGAAGCGATGAGTGCGACATTGTTCTGGCCGACCAGACATTGCCCGATGTCGCCTGTGAGATTGAGGTAGGCTCGGATCGCGTGATGCTTCTTTTGCCTGGCGGGGGGCAGGAGCATCTGGAGCCGCTGCATGTGAAGCTGTTCGAGACAACTGCCATTGCAGTAGGGCCCGCCGACGCCCCATGGGGCGCGCTTGTCTGGCCTGACAAAGAGACTGACGTTCCTGTCGTGGAGGAAACGATTAATGAAAGCAAGGAGGAGAAGTCTCGTTTCCGCAAACTCCAATGGTCTGTTCTCATTGTTCTGATTCTGGTGGTGATTCTGGAGTTTGCATTGTGGTTCTTCTGGCCGTACCTGAATGGCCATGTTGTGAAGTTACGCGCCTATTGCCACGCCAAATACGAGGCCTGGACGGCGGACAAAATGGAGCAGGCTGCGCAGCCTGTCCGCCGTCAGACCCTGGAGGAGCTGGCGAAGGCCTATCAGGTGGATTGCGTTCTGCCGCCGCAGGACAGCGAAGCGAAAACCATCCTCAAAGGCAATCTGAAAACCCGTTCGGAGCGGCTGAAACTCACGGCCACCGCCTATGCCATTCAGCCAGGCTGTATTCTGGAGTTGACCGATGATGAATCCATGAAAAGAGCCGCCGAAGAACTCCTGAATATGCTCACGGAAGGCAACTTGAAGTTGGATTCTGTTGAAAACAGGCAGTTGGTGCTTTCAGGACGTTTGAAGAGTGTGGAGGAGTTGCGCCGCATCCTCAGTGCTATTAAAGCGGACATTCCCCATGTCGAGAAGATCAATTGCGCAAAGGTCGAAATAACGCCTATGCCCATTATGACTGCTTCACATAATATTCCTGTCCATCCTGTTTCGAAGAACACCATTGGGTCAGAGCAAGAAAAGGTTGAGAAGACGGAGGAAAAGGAACCTGAAGTTGCACAGGCGGTCCAGGCGGTGCAGCCACCAACACCAGTCGCCGAGGAAACTATCCCATCCCTGCCCAATTTGCCTGTGGTAGGGGTGCTGACAGTTCCCTATCCTTGTCTGGTCTTGCGCAATGGTTCCCGCGTGATAGAGGGGGCCGAGTTCAACGGCTATATCGTCTCGAAGATATCTGAAGAGGTGATTCTGCTGAAGAACGGCGACACAACACTGGAGTGGAGGCCTTGAACCGATGAATCTGCTGGATATTGAAAAGGAATTGGCAGGGTCTGACGGGGAGGCCGCACTGGAACGCTATGACAAACTACTTGTTTCATTGGATGGACGCCTCGCGGATGCCCTTAACGAGGGCCTTCCACCCGATGAATTCTCTGCGGCAGAACAACTGAAAGATGCTGTTCTGCTTGCGCGTAAATTGTTACGTCTTGCGCACCGAGATGCACAGGACACACAATAAACAAAATTAGTATGAGAGTTTTTCTCTCATGTAACCCCAAACAACAAACAAAAGGAAAACAAAAATGGCAGGAGTAGGCAGACCAATTGTAGTTGCAAACGTAGATGATGTTAATACCAACAATCTACGCTTAAACAGCCCAACAGCAACAGGCACATACGTTCATACCGACATGGTCTATGTTGCACTGATGACGACAATCAAGACGATGGAGGATCGCTTGGCTCAGTCTCTTGAGAACTATCAGGCTCATCCCGACGTACAGGCCAACCTCCAGCAGTTGCAGTATGACCTGCAGCAGTGGAACCTGGCCCTCACCACGATGACGAACATCAACAAGAACCTCGGCGACGCCCTCAACTCCATCGCTTCAAACTTCCGCTAATGGTTGATTTGGAACCAGATGAAGCGCGACTCCTGTTGAACATCGCACTGATGGCGGTCGGGCAGAACCGATTCCAGTCGGCTGAGGCTATTCTCTCCGCGCTGGAACGGTTTCGCCCCGACGAGGCCTCTCTAGCCTCCGCCAGAGCCGTGCTAATCATGAGCGCGCAGGATTTTCAAGGCGCTGTCGATTACATCGACCGTGTTGGGCTGGTGAAATTCCCCGACTCGGCGATGCTCCAGGCGTTCAAGGGCATGGCCTATCTTCGAATGGAACGCCCTCAAGATGCCAAAGGGCCGTTGACGGCGGCGGCGAACCAGACCGCCGACCCAGCAGCGGCGCAATTAGCAAAGGATCTGCTTTTATGACAGATGAAATGATAGTGGAGGCGATTCGCTCCGTCAAGATGAACGCCCCGCAGAATCTGGGGGCTGCCTCTGGCGTTGGTGCAACTGCGCCTGTGGCGAACCCCGAGGTCGTCTCGCGCTTCGAGGCTGCGATGGCTACACCACCCGTGGACGGAACGGTGGAAGTCGGCAAGATTCCCTTTGCCGACCAGGTGGCTGAAACCTGGCGTTCCGCACAGGAGAGCCATCAGGAGATGCTTCACCGTATTAGCGCTCTTTCGGAGATGAGTGCCAAGGATGGCGTGTCATCGGCGCAACTTGCCAGACTCCAATACGAGGTGATGAATCTTTCCTTCCAGCAGGAAGTTGTCGCAAAGGTGGCTGACAAGGCCAGCAATGCGGTTCAGACGCTGATTAAAAACCAGTAGCAGGGGCAAACAGAATGCAATTTTACAGGCAATTGGCGATAGGTCTTGCGGCCTGCTCAGTGATGTTGACAGGGTGCAAGGAGGAGACGACGCTTCACTCCCAATTGGAGGAACGGCAGGCGAACCTTGTTATGGCCACCTTGATAGATGCGGGCATAGCGTGCCGCAAGAAGGAGGGCGATGAGAACCTCTGGAATGTCATCATTGATTCCAAGGACTTTGCGAAGGCCGTGAACCTTCTGGAGAGCAATGGGCTGCCCCAGCGCAGTTACCAGGGCGTATCGGAGGTCTTCAAGAAGACGGGTATGGTCAGTTCTCCCTCCGAGGAGAGAATACGTTTTATGGATGCGCTGGCGCAGGATCTCTCTCGCACCATCTCGACGATTGACGGTGTCATCGATGCGCGTGTCCATGTGGTGCTCCCCGAAAACGACCCGTTTGCGAAAAACTCGCTTCCAAGTTCAGCAGCGGTGGCGATTCGTAGCCGTTGGGATGCGGATGTCGAGGACTTGATTCCCCAAATCAAGAGCCTTGTGCGCAATGCCATCGAGGGGTTGCAGTACGAGAAGATTACCGTCACGATTTTCAAGGACAATCCACCCAAGAAGTAAGAAGGAATTAGTGCTTAGGGATAAGGGGCTAGTTACAATAGCCATCCCTTAATTCCTAATCCCTGATTCCTAACCCCTAATCCCTATGAACCCAGAAGCACGCCAGTTTATGTTGACTGCCGCATGGCTCTTTGTGAGGCATGGGTTGCCCCATCGTGCCCGCGTGCTGATGGAGGCGCTGGTGGAGGATGACCCGCGCGACGGGGTGTCAGCGGCGTCTTTGGCGGAACTTCTCCTGTTGGATGGTCGGGGCGAGGAGGCTCTCCATGTGTTGCGCATGGCGGATTTCCCCGCTGAACTGGCGAGGGCGGAGGCGCTTTTGGAGACGCGAGCGTTGGCGATGGTCGGGCGAAAGACAGATGGCGTGCGCCGCTGGAAGCGCTATCTGGAGGCTCGCAAGGGTGCTGAACGGAGCTGGGTGGAGAGTTGATTATGGAATTGAAAGAGGCCAAGGAACTGATTGCCAATCGCCTGTTGTGGCCGCGTGTGCGTGGCTATTTGGCGGCGGGTGGTGAGATGAAGGATTTTTCCAAGCCTGAAAACCGTTTGGAGCTTTTGGATAAGAATACGCAGGAGAAAGTGCATCTTTGGCTGGAGGCCTTGTCCCATGCCGCTGAATGGAAGAAGGTCGTGGATAGTTCCAAGGTCAAGGAGCTAAAGGCTTCCTATCCTGGAGTTTATCCAGAGGTGTTTCGCTATCTCCCCTATTTTTCCAAGTTCGACCTTCAAGACTATTCCAATATGGAGCTGGTGAAGTTTTTGTTGAAGCTGAAGTTTCCCGAGGCGTATGAACTATGCTTTGCATAAAGAAAAATAATTTTGAACTTTCGACGCCTGTCCGTCTGGTGAAGGCGGAGGAGGTTTCAGCCGTTTGCCGCGCAGAAGAGGTGATTGCTGCCGCCGAGGCGGAGGCGGAACGCATACGCCAGGCAGCTCAGCTCGCCTTTGAGGAGGAAAAAAGACGCGGCTATGAAAAGGGGCTTGAGGACGGGAAGGCGGACATTGTGGTGCGCAAGCTGGAATTACTTGACGAAAGCGTCGCCTTTATGGAATCTGTTGAAGGCAAGATGGTGGACATCGTCATGCAGGCGTTGAAGAAATGCGTGATGGAAATAGGCGATCGTGAACTTGTTGTCCAGATTGTCCGCAAGGTCATGAACGCCGTAGTGCGCAACCAGCGGCATATCACATTGAAGGTGGCGCCTGACATGATGCCTGAAGTCCGTTCGAGGCTTAATGAAATCATGGCGGATTATCCATTGCTGGATGAAATAGATTTGCAGGAGGATTCGCGTTTGAAGGGGGCTGCTTGCCTGATTGAAACGGAGGCGGGTATAGCGGATGCCTCCGTGGATGCTCAGTTGGTGGCGATTGAGAAGTCTTTGAAGAAGCATTTCTCGAAGGAAGGTTGATGTGCCTAATTCGTTTGAATACATAACCGAAGTCCTGGAGCGTGCGATAGAGGACGTGCGTCCTATCGACGTGAAGGGCAGGGTGATTCAGGTGGTCGGCACCATCATCAAGGCCTCTGTGCCTGGTGTCAAGGTGGGTGAAATCTGCATCCTGCGCAATCCATGGGAGGACCATGAGATTCAGGCGGAGGTGGTGGGATTCACAAAAGAGGCTGTCCTTTTGACCGTATTGGGACAGATGGTAGGCATTTCTGCGCAGACAGAGGTGTTGCCGACGCGCCGCGTTCACCAGGTCCCAGTTGGGCGTACGCTTCTGGGGCGTGTGGTAGATGGTCTTGGGCACCCTCTTGATGCGGATAAGAAGGGGCCTCTGCGTCCAGAAGGCTATTATCCTGTCTATGCGGACCCGCCGAATCCGCTGGAGCGGACCATCATCTCGAAACCGATTTCGTTGGGGGTTCGTGCTTTGGATGCCATGTTGACCTGCGGTGAGGGGCAGCGCATGGGAATTTTTGCAGCGGCAGGCGGTGGCAAATCGACGCTGATGGCGCAGATTATCCGCAATACGGAGGCGGAAGTCACGGTGATGGCGTTGATAGGTGAGCGCGGGCGCGAGGTCCGCGAGTTCATTGAGAAGGATTTGGGCGTAGAGGGCATGAAGAAGTCTGTTGTGGTTTGCTCCACATCCGACCGTAGTGCG
This sequence comes from Victivallales bacterium, assembly GCA_017535315.1. Classification (GTDB taxonomy): domain Bacteria; phylum Verrucomicrobiota; class Lentisphaeria; order Oligosphaerales; family Oligosphaeraceae; genus RGIG3456. Next base: position 13,662 of record JAFXUD010000070.1, read on the forward strand.
ATGGAGCGCCTTAAGGCCGCATACGTGGCAACCGCCATCGCGGAGAGTTTCCGCGACAAGGGCATGAAGGTGCTTCTGCTGATGGATTCCGTGACGCGCTTCGGACGTGCCCAACGCGAAATCGGACTGGCCGCAGGCGAGCCCCCGACGCGACGAGGCTTTCCGCCAAGCGTTTTTTCCGAATTGCCGAAGCTGATGGAACGTGCAGGCAACTCCTCCAAGGGTTCTATTACCGCCCTCTACACGGTGCTGGTGGAAGGTGATGACATGACGGAGCCGATCGCCGACGAGACACGCTCCATTCTGGACGGGCACATCATCCTGTCACGAAAACTGGCCCAGATGAACCATTATCCTGCTATCGACATTCTGCAGTCCATCTCCCGCTGCCAGAACGCCATCATCCAGCCCGACCATCGGAAGGCCGCCGCGAAATTGCGTTCAATTCTTGCAAAATATCAGGAGGTGGAGCTGCTTCTCAAAATCGGCGAGTATCAGAAGGGGGCCGACAAGGAGACAGACGAGGCCATTGCGAAAATTGATGCCGTTAATGCCTTTCTTAAACAAGGCTTGAATGAGAAAAACAGCTATGAGGAGACATTGCGAATGCTCTCCGAGGCTGTCAGCTAAAGGAAACTAGGATACCCAATTATGCCATACGCTCTGCAAAGTATGCTTCGGATTCGCACGATGCGGGAAGACCGCGCCAGTGCGGATTTGGCTGCCGCGCGCCAGAAGGTGCATCAGGCAGAACAGACGCTGGAGGAGCGCAAGGCGGAGCTTCAAGAGTTTGAGGCGACCAAGGAGGAACGTCGCGACAGAATTTACGCGGCTGTGATGGGACAATCCCTCACACGCGAAGAACTGGATAAGGTCCTGGAAGGCGTTGCTCGCATTGATGAGGAGGGAGTGCTGAAGACGGACAACGTTACGATGGCTGCCGCTGAGCTGAAAACAAAGGAGGAAGAGGCCGAAAAGGCTCGTGAGGGATTCGTCAAGGCATCCAAAGAGCGAATGAAAATCACCGAGCACAAAGCGATGTGGCTCGTGGAAGAGGCTAAGGAACAGGAACATCGCCAGGAAGTCGAACTAGAGGACTTCACTGGAAAAAAGAACAGGGAAAAGGCAGACGATGATGGAAATTAACAATATACAGCCTGTTGATTTTATCTCGGCTGGGAAATCTTTGTCGGCTCCAACTGAAAACGCTCCCACTGTCTCACCAAAGCTGATTGAACACTTCCATCAGATGATGGAAGGTGATGCAGTGCTTGCTATCCCAGAGAAGGCAGGGAAAGCGATGACGACTCGTGGCCACGTTGTGTTTTCCAAAAGCAATGCCGTGTCCGCAGCCAACTCGTCCCCTGCATCTGCAAGCTCTGCTTCTGATCCTGCTACACCAGATGCAGAGGATGTAACGACGACGTCTCGTCGTCGCGTCGCACCTCCCCAGAGCAATGCTGTGCCTGCAAGCACCCAACAAGTGTATGTAAGTAATGCTGCTGCCCCTGCAACTTTTTTGCCTACCAATGGACGGGGGGCGATGCCCCCCGCGCCCCCCGTTAATAACACAACTGAACCGTTTTCCGCGCCTGTGGCTGTGAGTACTCCCGAGGGCGTTGCCGCCGTCGCCACTCCAGCCCCTATTGTAGCGAATACCCCTATACCTACTGTGGCGAGCACTCACACACCTACGGCGGCGAGCGCTCCCGAGGGCGTTGCCGCCGTCGCCACTCCCGTACCTGCGGTGGCTAGCACTCCCGAGGGCGTTGCCGCCGTCGCCACCCCCGCGCCTACGGTGGCTAGTACCCCCGCGCCTGCGGTGGCTAGTACCCCCGCGCCTGCGGTGGCTAGTACCCCCGCGCCTGCGGTGGCTAGTACCCCCGCGCCTGAGGTGGCTAGTACACCCGCGCCTGCGGTGGCTCGAACCGCCGC
>JAFXUD010000071.1 GCA_017535315.1 Victivallales bacterium
ACAAATGGCTGGAAAACGCCATGATAATTCATGCAGTGGCGCAGAAAAGGAAAATCTTACACACTATATATAGTGGTGGCCCTCAAACGTGAAAATACGTATTCGGGGTGGCTCTCAAGCGTGAAAACGGTGGCTCTGAAGCGTGATAATACTCAGGATGGATCAAAAGTAAGCGTTTTTTAAGAAATAGTGCCAAAAGTAAGCGTTTTGTCAAAAATGTAACTATTTTGTGAAGTGCTCATCTCAGGAAGTACTGTGTTACTCCAGACCGAGCAGAAAACGCCATGCTGGGACGACCGAGAGAGAACGAATACAAAAATCACCAAGCACTAGTTCCCCATTTGCCTTTTTCACACCATGCAATTAAATTATTACAAGAAATTGAAGGTGCTTCTTGGGCCGAACGTGTTCGCATTTTCGGGTTTCCCTGTAAGCACTTCAATTTCGCTTGCTCCATAGGCATAGGCTTTTGTCAGTGTATTAGCATCTGCGAAACGCACTCATTTTAGGAAGCCGCTACCTAGACATTTTCTGATTTTTGCAACAATTGACAAAGACTATACATCTGACCTAAGATTGGAACTTTTCTCTGAAAATGCCAAAAGTTCCCACCTTCTGTCAAATGGTTAGATTGCGAACGAAGAATAGAGAAAAATAAGCCCGAAAAGCATTCTCTGACAAATGCAGGGCGTTGGCGATAGATGGGAACTTTCGGGGTTCTGCGGTCCTGAGGCTATGTAGGAAATCAATGAAATCTGGTGTCTTAATGGAAATCAAAAATAAGGGCGTGACTATTGGACTTGGGTTCGCACCATTTTTTCTCTAATCTGGGACCGGGGTTCATCTGCACGCGTCTTCACCATTCAGCCAGAGAATGCCCCGTGAAGTCCAACCCACTTCACGGGGTTTGTCATTTCCGCGCAAACTCCCTCAAACTAGGCGACTTGCGGCTTTTCCTCTCGCTGTTCTCTCGGTTCTCTGGAGAAACTAAAATCCTCCCAAAAAGCCGAAGCTTTTACGCAAGTCCTCAACTCTTTTCTCTGCCTTTTAGGACTTGAGTCCCCCCCCCCCCCTATCTCGCACTTAAGATGCAGTAAATAAGGGACTTATGAAAAAAGGAAGAGTAAAAGTTCCAAACAATGGAATGAAAGCCGTTTCGCATTGGATCAGGTATCCATTGTCTGTTCGATGCGTGACTGAACTTGCAGACGCATGAAAAATCCTGCGAGGAGTCCAAACAGCGCGCCTCCAAGATGTGCGCCAAATGCGATGCCACCCTCCATGGAGAACGTCATCAGCGCCATGGCGGCCTGGTAGAGAATCCAGAGCGTGAATGCTCCCCATGCAGGAATCCTTATCCAACGGAAAAAAAGACACCAGCGAAGGAGAAGGCAGATGTGGACTTTTGGGAAAAAGACAGCATAAGCCGCAATGATCCCTGAGATGAATCCGCTGGCGCCAATGCAAGGAGTCTGGGACTCTGGAGATAGTGCGTAGTGAAGCAGGGTCGCGGATAATCCCGACAGCAGAATCATTCCAAGATACTTGAACTTGCCTAGGGCATCTTCGACATTGTCGCCAAAGATAAGAAGGAAATAGAGGTTGCCTATCAGATGCCCCAAACCTCCATGGAGAAACATGGAGGATAATATGGTCAAACCGCTTTTGCGGTACCATTGGGCGGGAATGAATCCCCAGTTCATGATATGGGTTTTCAGGCCATCGAAAGTCAAGATGAATAGAAGCGTGCAGAGGGCGGCAATGAGCCAGGTGCACCATGGGGACGAAGAACGGGGCGGGGCATTTTGTTCCGTGGGGAATCCAAATAATCCAGCAAGATATCCCCAGGTGGAATTGGGACCCGCATCGTTTTTATTCTCTTCTAGGTTCTCTATAGCATGGATGGCCAATATCTCCCTGGCCTTGTCGGGCAGTTCAGGCTGCGGAGGCGGGGGCGGAGGCTTTGGTATCGACTCCAGTTCGCTGGGGTCAAACCACAGTTCCTGGCATTGGCAGCATATATCCAATTCCAATTCCTTCTCTCCTGCGGGCAGGGTAATCAAGGACATGGGACGTCCGCATATCGGGCATCGCCCGCCTGAGCCGCCAGGAATCCCCGACGCCTTCATCCAGAGCATATTGACAAACTCAGGATGCCCGCATAACCCGCGCACCGCGGACAGCGACACCGCCTGGCCATGCCCCCAAGGACATGCATACGCAATCTTCCCATCATAGAAGATCTTCGCCAAGGTCTCGCCGCACCGTGGACAATTCATATTCATCAGAAAATCCCTGTCTCAAATCACCGCATTTACAGCAGCGAGACGATGCAGTCCTCGACATAGCCCATATAGGCGGTGGGTTCGAAGCGTGCCACGACATTTCCCTGACGGTCGATGATGAACTTGGTGAAGTTCCACTTAATGTCAGGCTTGGTTGCCCAGTCGGGGTCCTGCTTGGCGAATGTCTTCTCCAGCAAGTCCTTGAATGGATGCTCATCAAATCCCTCGAAGTCCTTCTGGGATTTCAAATAGGTGTATAGCGGCAGTTCGTTGGCTCCGTTCACGTCCGACTTCCTCATCTGCGGGAATGGCGTGTGGAAATTCATTGTGCAGAACTTGTGGATTTCCTCGTCCGTGCCAGGAGCCTGTCCTCCGAACTGGTTGCAGGGGATGTCCAGAATCTCGAATCCCTTGTCGTGGTGGTTGTTGTAGATTTGCACAAGATCCGTGTACTGCGGCGTGAAACCGCAGCCCGTCGCTGTGTTCACAACCATGACGACCTTTCCCCGAAAATCAGCCAAATCCAGAATTGTTCCGTTGCCAGTGGTTAGTTTGTAATCGTAGATCATTGATGGTGACTCCTTTGTTGTTGTTCTTATTCAGTGCATTCATGGTTCCAAGCCCAGCGCAAGGAGGGCGTTGCGCGTGACCGTCGCCTGGAGACGGCGGAGGAAAGTATGGTTGAATCCATCCGATTTCTTCATTGTCGTGTAGTCCAGCATGGAACTCGAGAAGATCAGTCCAGGGCTAATGATGGCCATCGACCAGCAGACGGCGGACAGATGGTCGTCATTGCCAGAGACCTTCTGGAAGATACGGCAGAAGCATTCCATGCTCTGCTTGGCTATCTCCTCGTGTTCCCTCCCGAGCCATTGCGAAGTGAGCAGCGCGCGGAGCAGAAACATGGCCGCCCACATCGGCTGTCCGTCGGGCATCAGATGGGCGTAGAAGATGTCGATGGCGTCGGCTATCATCTGGCGGCAACCATCGCGTGTCGCATACAGGCCTTCGTTTTTGGCGCAGTAGCTTTGAAGCTTCCCGTCCTGCCAGGGCGTCAGGGCGAAATCCTCCACTGCCACCACCAGCCCCGCCTTGTCGCCGAAATGGTATCGGACGGCGTTGGGGACAGCGTCCGCCTTGTCGGCGATTTCGCGTACCGTCACGGCCTCCACGCCGCGCAGGGCGAAAAGTTCGCCCGCCGCGTGGATGAGCCGCGCGCGCGTCTCCTCCGAGACCCTGTATGTTCCTTTTTCAGAAGCCACAGCCATTATGCGGGATTGAACTTGTCCTTCGGCTGGCGGCAGCGCGGGCATTTCCAGTCGTCGGGAAGCTTCTCGAAAGGCGTTCCCGCTGGGATGCCGTGGGCGGGGTCGCCGACGGCGGGGTCATAGACCTGCCCGCAGACGGAGCAGATGTACTTGCCAGTGGCCGTCTTGAAGACGATTTCTCCAGGCGGGATGACTTCAGGCGGGTTGTCCAAATCAACTACACGTTTCGCGTCAAGGTTCTCGTAGCCCAGCGGAGTATGGGTGGAAAGATAGACGGTGGGATGGTGCGCGATGAAGTCGCGGACGCGGTCCAGCGTCTCCCGCGCGGCGGCCTTGTCCTCGAACACCACCGAGAGCTTGTTGGCGTAGAGCGCCTCGTCCGTGTAGGTCACGTCGCCGTGGATCATGTAGAAGAGCCCGTCGCCTTCCACGATGACGATGCTGTTGCCTGTCGTATGGCCCTTTGCCTTGATGTAGGTGACGCCGTCGGCGATTCTCTGGCTCTCGGGGAAGTTGTAGTATGCACCGTCGGAGAAGGAGGCGGGTGTTACGTTCGGGAGGTCTTTCAGCTCGTCCGCAGCGCATTCCTCCTGGCTGGCGTAAATCGTTGCATTCGGAAAAGCAGAGAGCCGGCCGGTATGGTCGGCGTGCTTGTGGGTGATGAGGATCTTCGAGACCTGCTCAGGACGGTAGCCGAGGTCGGCCAGCGCATCCACATAGTCCTTGATGGGCGTGCCCAGGTAGATGGTCGCATCTGGTGTGGCGGCGGGGGCGGGGAAATCCGTGGGCAGGCCTGTGTCCACCAGGATGACTTCCGTGCCTGTGTCGATGACGTAGTTCTGGAGACAGGAACGGTAGCGCACGGATGCGTCGAACTTGTCCATGCCATCCTCGCCGCCAAGGGCGAAGGGCTGCGTCATGAAGCCGTTTTCATAGAACTTGACTGCCTTGATTTTCATGGTCATTCTCCTTGTTTGTCTTGATTGGATTGTAAAAATTTCGGATGGTTCTTGCATAATATATTACAGAAGGAATAATTTTCAATTATAATTTGGTTTTAACGCATAAAAGCTGTCCTGCATCTTTGCAGGAGGCAGACGCGAGCGCAGCGAAGCGGATAGTCTGATAGCCGCTAATGCGGCGGCCCTATCCGCCTTTGCTGATGCTATGGCGTGACAAGGGAGCGAAGCGACGACGGGTGTGCACTGTGAACGCCCAGATCCCTTGAAGCGAGAGGTTTCCACGCTTCTGAAATAAGGGAATAAGCTCGGCATTAAACGCTTACAGCTGGTCACCTGGGACGAGGAAAAGGAACTGGAAGGCGGCGTACAGGTCGTACCAATCTTGCAAAATTATTATGCTGTACTGTTCAATACTTCTGTTCCCTGGCGGATTTCACGCACGCTCGAATAAAATCCCCCTTGGCATCCGTGTATGCATCTCGATTGTGACGATACTTTTTCTGCAGTTTGACTTTCAAAGCGGCATATTGGCGTGCTTTATCAGGCTTCCTCCTTAAGTATTCACAGAATATGGGCTCGTCCCAATCGCCGATTCGGCGAATATGCAGGTGGAAGACTCTTTCAGCAAATCCCTGCGGCGTATAGCCTTTGCATAAATCAAGACGGTATTCGGGCTCAAGCATTTCCTTCATGACCGTATAACCGCAATCCAAGGCCAATTTTTGGATTGATTCTGGCGGCACATTTTCAGGCGTTTCCAGAAGAATATCAATGGTGGGCTTGGCCAGCAGTCCTTCAACCGCAGTGCTGCCAATATGCCGTATCCTTTCAAGCTTGTTGCCAAATGATTGAAGAAGCAGCTCTTCCTCCTCACAAAACCAGTTTTTCCATTCGGGATTATGTTCGCTTAATTCAATTGGGAAAAGTTCCCACAATTCCTCAAGCGTCATTTCCGAAAGTGGTTTGTTGTTTTTCATTATTCACCTCACGACGGTAGATAATATGCACAGTAAGCATTTTTTAAGAAAAGCGGTTTTGTGCTTGGGGCGTTTTCTTTTCACTCATTTCGATTGCTCGGGCGGTTTTCACAATATCATGGAAAACGCTGTCAATTGCGCCAGGCATTCTCGATGCAAAGTTAGGTATCAGTTTCCAGAAGTTTGCATCAACAAACACCGTATTTGATTTTTACTTTCTGCCTACTCGAAAAACAAGATTGGGAACAAGCCTTCAGACCATCAGGCTTGAAAGGATGGATTTGTCAAGGAGGAAGGGAATGATTCCCACAAAGGATATGCCGTTTTCGTCCGTGTAGAAGGGTTGGTCGTCGCCAGTTATGACCAGTTTTCTGAAGGAATCGCCTGTTTTCCTGAGTGGAAGAAGCTCATGCGCCGTTTTGGCCTCCGTGCCCATTTCAAAGGCACTTTGGATGTACAGCTTGTCCATTCCAAGGTTTACGATGAAGTCAATCTCGTGCTGTCGCTTCTCTCTTTTCCCGTCCTTCGTGGCAAGGATTTCGATGACGCCCACATCCACGTTCGCGCCGCGGCTGACCAGCTCGTTGAAAATGACATTCTCCATCAAGTGGGTTCTTTCCGTCTGGCGGTAGTTGAGCCTCGCGTTGCGAAGCCCGACATCCTCGGCATAGTACTTCGACGGATAGGAAAGGTATTTGCGCCTCTTTATGTCATAGCGTTCCGCCTGTTCGAAAAGATATGCCTGTTTCAGATACCCGATGTAGTCCTGGACAGTATGCAGAGATGGCTTGATTCCCTGAGTGGACTCGAGGGTGGACACGATGTTCGAGAGATTGGTCAGGCTGCCGACTGCGCTCATGAGGACATTTACAAGCGCCCCTAGCACAAAATCGTTCCGCAAGCCGTTGTGTTCAACGATGTCCTTCAAATACAATGTCTTGAACAGGCTTGACAGGTACTCGCGTTTGTCCTGCGGGCTTCGCTTCAGGACGGCTTCTGGCATCCCGCCATAGACAAGGTATTCATTCCATGCACGGTATTCGCTCAGACCGCTTGCGGGCAGATACTCGGAGAAGGAGAGCGGATGCATTCGGATTATTTCGCCCCTGTCGCGAAAATGCGTCGGCACCTCGTCGGAAAGCATCTTCGAGTTCGAGCCGCTCACATAGACATCCAGATTGGGGATTTTCATCAGCCCGTTGAGCGTGTCGTAGAATGTGAAGGTCGCCTTGCCGCCCTCGACAATACTGGGAACCTCCTCGCACATCTGTATCTCGTCGATAAGGGCGTAATATGGGATGTCGTGGGAGACTACCTTGTCCCTGATGAAGGCGGATAGGCGTCTTGGGTCCCTCAGTGCCTCGTTGGTATCGTCGTCCAAGGCCAGCTCTATAATCTGCGCGTCTCCAAGTCCCTGTGTGCGCAGATGCTCCTTGAAGAGGACATTGAGCAAATAGCTCTTGCCGCAACGGCGTATCCCCGTGACGAACTTGACAAAGCCGTCGTTCTTCCGTTCGATCAGCTTGTTCAAATAGAAATCGCGTTTTATGTCCATTCTGCCTCTCAGTGCAAAGTTGGGTATCAGTTACCAAAAGTTTGCACTAATATACATCTTATTCGACATTTTTCCTCAAACTTGGCACCAAAAAGTGAATTTGAGTAGCTGCACCCCCCCTTGTGAAGCGCTTTTCTCAAGAAGCCGCCGTTTGGACATGTTCCAATTCTTACAGACAATTGACAATGACTATAGGAGTTTTTGGAGAATCTGGACAGATTCTCTCCGTACTGGATCAGCCATTTCATATTCAGTTCGATTGGTCCGTTGTCAGCTCTATTTTCATGATTGTGGATATATCTGCGTCACAGGAACGGATTGAAACCAAGTTGTCCCCGTTCCGTACCAGTTCCGCAGGCACTTCCCAGCGGAGGATTTCGCCTCGGCGGGTCGGTTTGGACAAAGTCTGGCCGTTGAGCCAGGTTTCCCAGTCCCCGCAGTCGGATGAGGAAGCGCAGATATGAAACGTCATGATCCATGGCCGATCCCCATTACGGACGACGCGGCGGAAGAGAAAATTCAGGTTTTGTCCGTAAATGGCAACGGCTTGCGGCAAAATGCTGCCAGCTTCCCAGTGGCTGGCGAAGAAATAAGATTTGGCGGATTTCCGCAGACGTTCGGGGTCGCGGAGATCTTTCAGGACCTCGAATGGCGGTTCGCTGACTGTCGTTTTCTTTTTAGCCGAACCGAAACGGCGGTAGTAAACAAAGTTGAACAGGGAAACCCCCTGCCATCCTGCTTCATATGCGCCAAGGGCGGTAGTGCGCAATTCCGTCGGCGTACAGTTGAACATTTCATAGGAATCGCCCTCGGATTTTTCGGCACATCGGCCGATTCCAGTACAGTTGGTCATTTCCAGATAAAGCGCAGAATTCGGGGTCAGTTTTTTCAGTGCTGCGCAGTTGGCTTCCTGGGAAGTGTAAAAATAGGAGGAATAATTGAACATGTCCACGCCGATTTCGGCCAACTGCCTGGGATCAATCCCAAGTTCGGACCGATGCGGTGCCTCCGCAGGGATTCGGATGCAAAGCAGCCGACTGCCAGCTATTTCCCGAATCTTTCGGACAAATTCCGTGGTGACGGCAATCCGCTCGTTTTCCGTTGTCGCATACGGGTCGTAAAGTTTTCCAAAGCGCATGAAATCCAGTTCGAACCCGTCGAAATCATAATTTTCCATCAGGTCGCGGTAGAGATCGAACTTGTATTTACGGACTTCTGGGATCATCCAGTTGTGGCAGCGGTCGCTCCAGGAATGGGATTTCTGGTTGAACTGGTATTCGGGATGCTGATGATAGAATTCACACGGTGAAAATGCCCCGTGGTGGGAATCGTTCATTCGCATGGAAATAAATGCCTGCTGGCCGTATTTGCGGCAGTGACGGATGAATTCGCCCACGATATCGCCGTCCTCCAGCTGGTAGCGTGAGAGTTCATAAACCCACTTCTGAACATCCGTTTCGGCTGGAGTCTCGCCATAAGTTTTCCAAAGCCAGGCAACCTGTTTTTCGATTGGCAGGTATTTACTTCTCCAGAGCGGGAACCATCCGAATGCTGGCTGTAGCAGATGCACGTCGATTCCAGTCCCAGCAGTTTCCGCCACGGAACTTTCCAGCATAGTCGAAGTCAGGTGGAAATCTCCCCGACGGTGGAACGGACTGTCGCAATGGAGAATGTTGGTCAAATCGTTGCTGAACAGGATCTTGGCATCGGTTTTCATTTGCCTCTCCCGTTTTCCGTTGCCATTTTCAATACTTGGACCACCATAGCCCTGGAACTACTGCAAAAATCATTTCTAATGTAATAACTTCGAAGGCATTTGCAAATTATAGAGCGACTATTTTTGTGTCCTCAGGCGATATCCGTTTTTTATCCCGATACCGTGAGACAAGCCGCGATTATCAATCAATGACACTTCCCATGTAACTTTTCAGCTCATTCCGTGTATTCAGTATGACTGACACATAAAGGAGTAATTACACTCCCAAACAACAACAAAAAAAAAGCAATGAAATATCAAAACGCGGAAAAAGGTGTATAATAAGGCAAACTGTTCTTCTACAGAATACCATTTTCCTGCATATAGGTAGGGGTCTTCACAGAGTCTGACATCATCAACAACATTTCAGGAATAAAACAATGAGCGGCACGACAATCGGCAACTGGGGAAAGTTCGAGAAAAACCTCTTCAAGGGGATGTCTGGCGTCCCAGACAACAATGTGGAAAAGCTCAAGAAGGGCGAAAACGGAGTTCTCTCCGCACAACTTTCCGAGGTAAAAAGCGGACATCTCCATGCAAGCACGGTCAAGAAATTCTTCCTAGGCATCATCACGTTTGGCATCTACAATATCTGCCACAGCATCAGCGCCAAGAATCAGCGCGCCACAAAGGCCGCGCTCAAGGAAGGCGTGGACAATGTGCATTGCGCACTGAGTTACCTGTCTTCAGTATGCCAGAAAGAGGTACAGGAAAAAGGCGCGGGCAACAATGTCTTAAACTTCGACGAAAACTACGTCAAGACCGCGCCTGACATCCGTCCATTCACGGAGGCGGAGCGGGATTTCCTCAAAGGCACGAAATGCCGTCTTGTGGAGAAGAATGGCGACCCCGACTTTCCTGACGGACGTTTCATCCGCACGACGATGGGCGGCGTGCAGGTTGACATCGGGCTCGTCGGCGGCCAGACCGCAAAAGTGCGTATCAAGGATGGCGACGGCAAGGGCAAGGACGCCATCGTGGTCCTGCCCTCAATAGAGGATGCCCTCTATAGGCTCGAAAAGGATATCGTTCGCGATACGGAGCTTTTCGGCGGTAACATGGTCGAGAAGATGCTGACGCGCTATGACAAGAGGCTTGAGCTTGAAAAGACGGCCAATGGCGCGGATTCCGTCGGCGTGCCGCGCCGTGAGAGCATCAAGAACCGCCAGATGGAACTGAGCCGCGACATTCTTTCCATCCGCTACGGGATGTCGGAGGAACGCCTTGCCTATCTAGACCGAGATTTGGCCAAACAACTGGCGATTCAGGCAATCAAGGAGAACATCACCAGCGGTCCTGCACTAGATGCGCATTACGACAAAATAGTCTCCCAGCGTCACCTCGTCGGCGAGGACATGATTTCCCTCTACGACAAACTGGAGGCGGCTGGAAATATAGAGACCAAGATTCATCTGCCAGAGGCCGCTCCGCAAGTCGCAGTTGGCGAAGGGCGTCCCAC
>JAFXUD010000072.1 GCA_017535315.1 Victivallales bacterium
GCTCGTCCTTCTTGGCCTCGTCCTTCTTGGCCTCGTCCTTCTTGGCCTCGTCCTTCTTGGCCTCGTCCTTCTTGGCCTCGTCCTTCTTGGCCTCGTCCTTCTTGGCCTCGTCCTTCTTGACCTCGTCCTTCTTGGGGATCAAAGCATCTTTCTTAGGCATCATAAGAGGCTTTCCCCCTTTAGGTGCCAGAGGCTTGGAATCACCAGGCTTTTGAGGTGCCTTCGCAGGAATTGCGGCTTTGGGAGCCCCTGCTGGAGCAATCGCAACTGGTGCAATGGGCTGCGAAGGAGCAGACAACCCTGCCTTCAGCATAGCCAGAGTTTTGCGCAACTTGAAGATGGCGATACCGATGCCAAGCAACACGATGGCAAACGCTCCCCACGACATGAACCGATGCGACATCTCCGTGGATTTCAATGCCATATAGAGAGCATAGAACATGATGAGGACAGAGCCATTCAGACGAAGCACCGTCCACATCTTCTCCTTTGCCTCCTTGTCTATTTCAGCCTTGCGCCGCTCAAGCGCCTGCTTCTCCACGTTCTTAATTGCATCCACGACAGCCTTTTCGCCATCCTTGCGGATACGGTCGGCCTCTTTATGGGCGGCCTCCAGCTCCTCCTGCTGCTTCTTTGCCTTTTCCTCGATTTCCGCCTTCGTCTTCTCAATATCCGCCTGTGCCTTCTTGGCGGCCTCAATCTGCTCAGGGGTCGCACCAGCCAAATCAGCGGCCTTCTTGACACCACGTGCCTCAGCCTCTGCCAGCTGCGACTTCATCGACTTGACCGTCTCCTCCAGTTTTGCCTTCGCGGTCGCAATCTCCTCTTCACGCTTCTTGATGGCAGCCTCCTTTTCGTCGAGTTCCTTGCGGCGTATCTCCAAGGCAGCCAATGCGGCAGCGCCTTTCGCCTTCAAGTCCGACATTTCCTGTTCTTGCTTTGCTTTCTTCTCAGCGAGAACCTTCTCCTCAGCCGCCACCTTCTCAGCCATGGCAGCCTTGACCTTTTCAATCTTCGCCGCAGCATCTTTCTCCGCATTGGCGGTGATTTCCGCCGCCTTGGCCTTTGCCGCGTTCGCCATCTCTGTTATCTTCTTGACAACAACAGCCTTCTTCTCTTCCAAAACCTTCGCCTGTTCAGCTTCCGCCGCCTTCTGCTTCTCCGCCAGCTCCTGTTCCAGCTTTGCCTTCGCCGCTTCTGCCTGCTTGGCCGCCTCGGCACGCGCCTCCTGCAAAACCTGCTCGCGCTGCTGGTCAACCTGGGCACTGGCCTGCTCCTCTATCGATTTGATTAGAGCCTGTGCGTCTCCCTCCGCTTTCTTGCGAATACCATTTGCATCCGAATCTGCCTTCGCCAAACGCGCCTTGCACTCCACTTCCGCATTCTGCAGAATCTGCTTGCGTTCCTGCTCGGTCTTCATCATCACATTTTGACGCTCAAGTTCCACATCCTGCTTGGCCTGGCGGCGGGCATTCTCCATAATGGCGTTCAAGTCAATACCACCACCAAATTGAGGCTGATACATTCCCATCTGCCCCATCGGCATCTGGCCCATCTGCCCCATCTGCCCCATCTGCCCCATCGGCATTTGCCCCATTTGTCCCATGGGCATCTGGCCCATCTGGCCCATTTGTCCCATCGGCATCTGGCCCATTTGCCCCATGGGCATCTGCCCCATCTGTCCCATCATCGCCATCTGGGCGCTCTGCGTTGCCGATGGATTTGCAGCACCATTATTCACTGGAGTAGCAACGCGAATCCCCCCTGTCTGCGTCACGGTCCCCGTCGCCGAAGGACTGACGCCATCCCCTACAACCTTTGCCACGCGAAGACCAGGCGCACCACTGGGAGAGGCAGGCACACTAGCACTGTTCATAACCATCTGCGCCTTGCATTTTGGGCAATTCATCATGGGTACAGGAGATGCCAAGTTAATCACCGTACCACATTGCGGACAACTATATTGTACTGCCATTGTCGTTTCTCCACTGTGTTATTTCTTCTAGTTCTTCTAGATAATCTAGACAATCTAGAACCTCTAGTGCGCCTTGCGGACACTAAACTGCGCCTTCACACCGTTCATCTCCACTTCATGCATGTCATCGGCGATACCCTTCTCCAGACTCAAGGCAAGCGTCTCATTGGAAATATAGGACTTGAAGGCCTCAATTGCCTCGCACATCTCCGCCGTACCGTCGTAGATGACATTAATGCGGTCTGTAACCTGGAAGTTCAGCTCCTTGCGCAGGTTCTGAAGCTTGCTGACAACCTCGCGTGCCCATCCTTCCTGAATGAGCTCCTTGCTCAGGCGGGTATCAAGGCCGACTGTGATGTCGCCTTCGTTCGCGACCGTCAACCCCTCCTTCTCCGTACGCTTGATCATCACATCCTCTTCAGTGATGTCGAAGAGGCTTCCATCGGAGGCAGTCAGGCTCAAAGTCTCACCCTTGCGCAACTTGCCGATGGCGGCGCTGTCCAAAGCGCCAATCAGCGGAAGCACAAGCTTCATCTTGGCCCCTAGCTTCGGTCCCAGCTTCTTCATGTTGGGCTTTGCGCTCAAACTGACTAGGGACTCCTCATCGGCAATCACCTTGCACTCCTTCACATTCAGCTCCTCGGCAATGACATCTGCCATGGACTCCAAATCGGCGCGAACACCTGCATCGGCGGAGACAAGCACCGTCGATTGTAGCGGCTGGCGCACTTTCAGGTTGGACTGCGTGCGCAGCGAATGCCCCAAACTGACCGCGCTCATCGTACGCTCCATGCGTATGTTGAGCGCCATGTCCAGGAAGGATTCATCCACTTCGGGATAATCGCAGAGGTGGACGGATTCGGGCATCTCGTCCGTTCGCAGATTGCGGTAGATCTTCTCGGTAATAAATGGGATGAAGGGGGCCGCCATCTTGCAGAAGGTCAACAGGACAAAGTAGAGGGTCTGGTAGGCCTCGTTCTTGTCCCCGTCATTATCACTCTTCCAGAAGCGCCTGCGGCTACGGCGGATATACCAGTTCGTCAGTTCATCCAGGAAGGAGGTGAAGCGGACGGCGGCGCGCTGCAGGTCGTAGTTGTCCATTGCCTCGCGTAAGTCCGCGACGATGGCCATGGTGCGTGAAACCACCCAGCGGTCAAGCAGGTTGGCGGGATTGCGCGGTGGCTCAGCGTTCTTCGGCTTCCAGCCATCGACGCGAGCGTAGGTCACCAGGAAGTAATTGACGTTCCAAAGCGGGATGATGACCGTGCGCAACACCTCACGCACTGCTTCCTCGCTGAAGCGCAAATCCTCGGCACGCACAACAGGCGAGCTCAACATGCAGAGGCGGATGGCGTCCGCCCCATCGACGTTGACGACATCCATCGGGTCGGGATAGTTGTGGAGATGCTTGGACATCTTCTTGCCGTCTGCCGCCAGAACCAGTCCGTTGACCACGACGTTCTTGTACGGTGGCTTGTCAAACAGCATCGTGGAGAGCTGCATGAGTGAATAGAACCATCCGCGCGTCTGGTCCAGCCCCTCGGCAATGAAATCTGCAGGGAAGTTCTTATCGACCTTGTCCTGGTTCTCGAAAGGGTAGTGGTGCTGCGCGTAGGGCATGGAACCGCTCTCGAACCAGCAGTCCAGCACCTCTGGCGTACGGCGATAGCGCTTGCCATCACGCACGATTTCAATCTTATCGACATAGTGCTTGTGCAGGTCCTCAACCTTCTGGCCTGACAATTTCTCCAGCTCGGCAATAGAGCCGACGCAGATCATGTCATCCTTGTCCTCGACATTGATCCAGATTGGGATGCAGGAGCCCCAGAAGCGGTTGCGGCTGATGTTCCAGTCACGCGCATCCTTCAGCCAGTTGGCAAAGCGCTTCTCGCCGACAAAATCAGGCATCCATTTGACCGATTCGTTGTTGTGGACCATCCTATCCTGAATGTCCTCCACCTTGACATACCATGCCTCAATGGCGCGATAGATGAGCGGCGTGTCCGAACGCTCGCAATAGGGATAGCTGTGGACAATGGTCGATTGTGCAACTAACTTGCCAATCTGCTTCAGGTACTTGATAATGGCCTTGTCCGCCTCCTTGCAGTTCACCCCCGCAAACTCGGGGACAATAGAGGTGAACTTGGCACTCTCATCCAGCGGATCCACCAACGGAATACCAGCCGTGCGGCAGACACGGTAGTCGTCTTCGCCGTATGCAGGAGCGATATGGACGATGCCCGTACCGTCGGTCGTCGTAACATATCCGTCGCTCAGCACGCGGAAGGAGTTTGGATTCTCCTTGTAGTACGGGAAAATTGGCTCATACTGCGTGCCGACCAGCTCGCTACCCTTGCACTCATAGACGATGGTATATTCGGATTCCTTCCTGTAGTAGGCGGGAATACGTGCCTTCGCCATGATGTAGGCATCGTTGGTGTCGCCGTCCTTGACGACGCAGTAGTCGATGTCGGGACCGACGCACGCAGCCAGATTCGCGGGAAGCGTCCACGGTGTCGTCGTCCAGATGATGATGTAGGTGTTGAGGTTTTCAGCGCCAGGGAAGGTACGGTTTGTCACTTTCATGCGGATGGTAACCGTCGGATCCTGAACATCCTTGTAGTTGGCGCTGGCCTCGTTGTTGGAAAGAGGTGTGCAGAGCGCCCAGCTGTAGGGGACAATGCGGTGCGCACGATAGATGCGCCCCTGGTCCCAAAGTTGCTTAAAGACCCACCAGATGGTCTCCATGAAGGTCTTGTCCATCGTCTTGTAGCCATGGTCGAAATCGACCCAGCGCCCCATGCGGGTGACAATCTGCTTCCACTCGCTCACGTATGTCTGGACCATGGAACGGCACTGCTCGTTGAAGACGTCAACCCCCTTCTCCAGGATAGATGGGGTGCCCGCCAGTCCAAGGGCCTTCTGCGCAAGCGCCTCAATGGGAAGCCCATGGCAGTCCCAGCCAAAAACGCGCTCCACATAGCGTCCACGCATGGTCTGGTAACGTGGGATAACGTCCTTGATGGTACCAGCCAGTAGGTGTCCGTAGTGCGGTAGCCCCGTTGCAAAAGGAGGGCCATCATAGAAGACAAAAGGCTGCGCATCCCGCCGTTTGGCAAGGGACTTTTCAAAGGTGGAATCCTCTTCCCAGAACTTCAGGACCTCCTCCTCCATTTTCGGAAAGAAGTCCTTTGCTCCGCTGTTGTTGCTTACTGCTTCAAACATAACTCGTTTCTCGGTTTGACTTCACCGTAATTTACGGTGCTATTTATTGTTTTGTTGTTTATGCTTTCATGTCGGCGTTTGGCACTTTCCTCGATTTTACGCCTTCTGCCACCCCTCAATCTTCGCGTATGGGATGCGGATCTTCATTGGAGCGCCTTTGTCGCCCTCGAACTCGACGTTCACCACTTCAGGCAGAGCCTCGATGATAGAAAGGACGCGTATGGTGTTTCCGCCATATGTGGCAAGCCAGGGACCTGCGGAGGAACCATCCTCTGCCCTTGCGATCTTCTCGAAAAATGCCTGGTTCCAGCCTGTTGTCTCTTCTTCCTCTTCCTGTGCCTCCGCTCCCATGTTGAGTGCGATGTTCTTTTGGCGCTCCGCCTCTGCCGCTTCCATCGCCTGACGCTCCTGCTCAGCCTTGGCACGCATCTCCTTGACTCCTTTGATGTCAAATGCAAACAGGATAACCAGCGGATAAATCCAAGGCAGAATTATGCCTAGGATGAAATGTGGAATCGGGTTGTAGCGACGGCATTTGGCGATGGAGGCAGCCCAGCAGGCAGAACCAAGCAGCACTAAAATGCCAACGGCTATCAAAAAGGCGGCCCCCATGTCGTATTCGACATCAGTAGCCTTGGAGGATTCATTCACATATCCCAGCACAACCTTGCAAATGGCATTCCAGCAATTGTGAACTATTTCCCAGAATTTATCAATGAAGTCGCTGTTGTTCATAATGTTTTCACCTTTGTTTGGAAGGCCGTTGCCAAAAGACAGGCAATGCTCTGAATGCATTGAGCCGCCACGCCAGCAACCGCCTTGGATTACTCTTGAAGACTACCGCCTTTGCTGCCTCCTGGCATCATAATGTCCTTTCAGAAATAGCCGTGTGTCACGGTAAACAAAAATGATGTAGAGAATAAAGCAGGCATAGAAAATGTTGTCGAACGTCCAGGATGCGGGTGTCACCGCGTACCAGATGAGCGTGGCAAGCGTTGGAACCGCACACAGGTTGACACCTGTCCTGAAAAGCTCCCAGAAACTGCCCCGTACATCGCGCCGATATAACATGGAAACCATGCAGAATATCAACAGGCAAAACAGGATGCACCAGCAATGACTGCAAAAGAACCAGAAGACCAAACATGGAAACGCCATGGCGCAGGCTACCAGACAAGCATTTACCAAATCCTTTTCTCCCAATTCTTTTTCGCCGTGTGAGGTCAGACTTTTCTCCATGCTTAGCAACTGCGGCTCTCCCATCATCTTATGCTGCGCAATGCGGTTTCCATCTTCATGCATGACATTCCAGAAGAAAACGCTGCTCTGCGTCACCCAGACCCCCTTGTCAGGCTCGCCTGGCACATAATCAACGACAGGTTCTTGCTGGCTGAACCTCACATTCCAGCCGTTCTTGTTCAAGGTGTAGTTCCCATTCTGACTGGCCTGCCAGCTTATCTTGCCACCAGTGATACTAACTGGAGCAATGTTTGCAGCAACTTCACGAACAATGGGCACCGCAATGCTGGAATACTTACTGTAGCCATATGCCCCTTCTGCAACCGCACCAATCAGCAAACAAGAAAGGATAAACAACGCGGACGCTCCCCACAGACCATGCAACTGCGAAACAGCCATCGCCAGGGAAGGACGCAGAAACAGGCTCAAAACCATGGCAAAACAGCCTGGCATCTCCTCACGTCCCTTGAAGGAGGGCTCCAATTGGGTCTCTTCTTCACTCATATCTTCTGCTGCGTTGCGGCAAGCATTGCTTCCTGAGCCGCCAGTTCCGCCATGACGTCATTTGCCGCTTCCTGCTGCTCCTTTGGAATGCGGTCATAGAAAAGGACACCGTCCAAGTGATCAATCTCATGCTGCAAACACCGTGCCAGCAATCCGCCACATTCCAGCATGACCTCCTTGCCATCCAGTAACTTGGCACGCAACAACACCTTGGCGGGACGCGTTACCTCCCCCTCCACGCCAGGCAGGCTCAAGCACCCTTCCCCGCAGGTCTCCGTCTCAGCAGAACTGGAAAGAATCTCGGGATTGACTAATGCCAGCGGCATCAACGGGTTCAACATCATCTCGCCTGGAGAGAGTTGCTTCTGCTTTTCCGCACGCTTTTCCTTGCGTCCAACGGGGCGAGTGTCAATGACAATCATCCGCTTATTAACCCCGACCTGCGGCGCAGCCAGACCGACGCCAGGAATCTCGTTCTCCTTCATGGTGACAATCATCCGCTGGGCAAGTTCTCGAATCTCGTCCGTAATCGCCATCACGGGAAGGGATTTCATACGCAGTGCAGGATGCCCATTACAAACAACCCGCATACGGCGCGGTCTTGATATTTTTATAAAATCAAACATATTTCATTTCCTGAAGAAGGTTGACGTGCCCATCAGTCAGAAAAAACAAATAGACACAATTAGATACTTAAATCTAATACATTTTCTATAATAAGCAAATTGATAAGGCGTATTTTAGCTTCTCTAAAGAGGTAATTTCAAAACAAGCGCGAAATGCGCTAAGAGATGGGCGCCGTTGCCAACGCCAATGTGTTCATATCGACGCGCATTTCGATGATAGTTATTAAATAACTTCAAAAATAATCAATTCCCCAATCAAACGCAGTTGCCATATTAATTTTTTGGACTATATTGAGGTATTGTAAAAACGGTAATTTGCCTTTTGCCACAATGTATTCATCTGACAACGGAGAAAACACATGGATGCAGCCTTGTTGAACAGCGTATCCTCTGAACGCCTGAAAAGTGACTTGTTCGCATTTTGCAGAGAGCCGTTCTCCTTCCGCACGGTTCTCTATACCCTGCCCTGGCATAAAAAATGCAGTCTGCTGGAGGTCGATGATTTCATCGCCGCGGAAATGCGCAAATACACGGACAGGGTGACGCTGCTTCCCAACAAGGTCCAGCCATTCCGCTGCGACAGCAGCAAGCCTCTCCATCACTGGTACTCCTCGCCGCTTCCAGACGACCCATGGTACGATGCCAACAACATCGAGGTGGTCCTGCCTGGGACAGACAAGGCCGATGAAATCATCCAGCTGATTTCGCACAAGGATTCCATGAGCTGGATCAACTCGCCTGGCGCACAGGACAACGCCGTCGGCGCCGTGGCAAACATGGAGCTGATCCGCGTACTCTCCGCTCTTCCGCGCCACCGCACCATCCGCGTCCTTTTCTGCAACGAGGAGCATTCCCCATGGCACAGCCTGACCTATGCCAATGCGGCCCGCGACCGCAACGAAAATATCATCGCCGTCATGAACCAGGATTCGCTCTGCGGCAAAGCCGAAGCCCTTGACAGGGCTGGCATCTCCACACAGGCCGTTGTTTACAACTTCGACGAAGGCAAATGCCTGGCTGATTTTATGGCCGCCGAAAACGAAAAATACGGTCTGCCGCTCAAGGTCTCGGTCGCGCACAAGAAGAGCGTCAATGACGACGACGGCAACTTTATCAAGGCAGGCTATTTATATACCGTCATGAATCTGGGTTCCTACCCCTACGAGGACGAGCAATACCACCTGCCAGGAGACATTCCAGAACGCGTCTCCATCGAAAACCTCAAACTCTCGACACAGCTCATCATGGCCTCTGTCCTGGACATCGACGCGGCGGGAGCAGAGATTTTCAAACGATGATTTTTCATTTTTGTGTCGCCGAAGCAATCGGCAACATGACAACCCATAACCCCATAAGGATTCTTCCAAAACCATGAAGACACTACTGCATGTCAACTACCACGAAGGCGCCAACCGCCTGGACAACCTTTTCAAAATCGCCTCAAAATACGGCTATGACGGCGTTGAACTCCGCTGGCGCTACAAGTTCGCCGACTACGACCAGGCCTCCTACCAGGCAAAAGTCGCGCAACTCAAGCAGCAATACCCCGACTTTGAAATCGTCTTCGGCGGCGCCGTCAACTTCTGCCGCGGCACCAAGGAAGATGTGGAACGTGACACGGCGCAGTACCTTGAGTTCCTTGAGTGGGCAAAGACAAACTGCGGCACGAAGGTCATGAACTTTTTCACAGGCGGCGTGATGGGCCAGGGGACATCATACGTGGAGTTTGATAAAAACGGCAGCGGAGCCGCCGATGAAGGCGACTATGAGCGTTCCGCCGAAGGCCTCCGCATCGTCGGCGACAAGGCGCAGTCACTCGGCATCCTCATCGCCCTGGAAACTCACAACTGCTATCTGCACGACCTGCCCCCAGCCTGCAAGAAACTGCTTGACATGTGCGGACACCCCGCCATCGGCATCAACTACGACCAGGGAAACATCATCATCAACAAAAACGGCACCCCCATCCAGCAGTGCTTCGAACTTCTCGGCGACAAAATCCACTACGCCCACCTGAAGAACATGTTCATCGTCCGCGGGCACAACGCCAGCGGGTACATCGGCTGCCGACTCTCCGACGGACATATCAACAACTTGACGATTATGGAAGGCCTGAAGAAACACCTGAAGTCAGGCATCTTCGCCGTCGAATACCCCAACTCGGGCGATGGCATCTACGCCGCCTACAAGGATATTGAATACATCAAGTTCCTGAAGGACTACCTGGATATCCAGTAGGACGCAGTCCTCTGAAGGGACAGGAGGGACAGGAGAGACGGGAGAGACAGAGCAGAACCTGAGCAGTTTTGTTGTCCCTCCCGTCCCTCCCGTCCCTCCCCTCCCCCCC
>JAFXUD010000073.1 GCA_017535315.1 Victivallales bacterium
GTCTCCTACGAGAATCTGCGCGGGGCCTCGGCGGAGGGCGGCGCAGGCTGGCCCGACGCGGGGCACAAGGTGGACGGAGGCTCCTTCTTCGGCGTCCTGCGCGCCAGGACGGGCCTGACCTTCGACCTGCCGACGGAGGCGCAGTGGGAGTATGCCTGCCGCGCGGGCACCACCACCGCCCTGAACTCGGGAGAGAACCTGACCGATGCGGAAACATGTCCGAACATGAATGAGGTCGGGCGCTATAAGGGCAACCAAAACGACGGCAAGGGGGACTATAAAGAGCACACCAAGGTGGGCTGCTATCTCCCGAATGCCTGGGGCCTCTACGACTGCCACGGCAACGTCTGGGAGTGGTGCCTGGACTGGTACCAAAGTGGTTGGGGCAAGGCTGTCGACACCGATCCTGTTGGGGCCACATCGGGCTCGGTTCGCGTGTTACGCGGCGGCGGCTGGCTCAGCCGCGCGGGCAACTGCCGCTCGGCGAGCTGCGACAGCTTCACCCCGTCGTACAGCAACTACTACGGCTACGGCTTCCGCGTTGCTTGCTGGCCCCTAGTCCGCTGAGCCGCCGCTCGCGCAAGGGTGGTCAGCGCGCCTCGCCCAGGCCGAGAGGCCGCGGTGAGGCAAGCAGGGCCACCTGCAGGCGCGAAAGGCGACTCAGCGGTTTCAACTTGAGTTTCATTGACACCTGTTGAAAACGTGGTCCATAACCCATTAACTACCAAAGAATCTACTGAAATGCAAAAAAACTTCCAATCATCGTTGCTTGTGGGAATGCTTCTTCTCTGGACCAGTGAAATGGGGCTTCATGCCACTCTCTCCGCCCCTGTGCGCATTGATTTGCGCACGACGACAGGGGCGCAGATCATATTGCGTCCTCGTTTTAGGTCCCTGGTGCTTATCATGAGGATTAGGATGAGCCTTTGACCGCTTTATACTCTGGGAAAAAGAGCGTTAGCATAAGATATTCTCTCATCCACAATTGCAATCACGGCAATGGAAGATATAGTATCTCTTGGATTATTCGACTTCCGTAAATCACCAAGGAATACCATCATGCGCAAAACCGTCCTACTGGTCTTCTTGCTTCTCTGCTCGCTTTCCCTGCTGGCGGAGGTCAGCGTCACCAATGTCACGGTGAAGCCGCGCTGGCCCTGGAACGGGCTGGTCGATGTCACCTACACGGTCGAGGGCGAGCCTGGCCAGCACTGCTCGGTCACCTTCTCAGGTCGCGACCTAGTGCGGGACCAGGACATCGAGATGAAGAGCATGAGCGGCACGGGCGCCAGGTTCCTGGTCTCCCCAGGCACCCACACCGCGACCTGGGACGCCGCCAAGGACCTGCCCGAGGAATACCACACCCCCAGCTTCGTCGTCAACGTCGAGGCGACTCCAGCGGAGCCACGCTATCTGGTGGTGGACCTTTCGGAGGGACCGAACGCGAACCGCTATCCCGTCGGATACGCGACGACGCCCCCCGACATTAAAAAAGACGACGCCTGCCGCACGACGGAACTCTGGCTCCGCCGCATCCCCGCGGGTACCTTCTGGATGGGAAGCCCCAAAAGCGAGACAGGACGGTGGAACGTCGAGACGCGCCACCAGGTCACGCTGACCCAGGACTACTACATCGGCGTATTCGAGTGTACCCAGAGGCAGTGGGAGCTGGTCATGGGCAGCCGCCCCAGCTACTTCAAAAACGACGGCGACTACGCCACCCGACCCGTGGAGCAGGTCTCCTACGACGACGTCAGGGGCACTGTCTGGCCATCCAGCGGGCACATCGTGGACGCCACCTCCTTCATGGGACGCCTCCAGGCGAAGACGGGCCTGACCTTCGACCTGCCCACCGAGGCGCAGTGGGAATACGCCTGCCGTGCGGGAACGACAACCGCCCTGAATTCGGGGAAGGACCTTTCGTCGGACAAGCAGGACGACAACGTGGCGGAGGTCGCCAGGTACTGGTGGAACGGCGGCGGGGTGGATGACGGCAAGGAGGGCAAGCTCCCCGAAGCCGACTGCGACACCTCGCATGGGACGGCGAAGGTCGGCTCCTACCTCCCGAACGCCTGGGGCCTCTATGACTGCCACGGCAACGTCTGCGAATGGTGCCTGGACTGGTGCACGGGGGACCTTGGCACCTCGGCGGCGACCGACCCCGTCGGCCCCAAGTCGGGCACCACCCGCGTGGACAAGGGAGGCACCTGGTACCGCAGTGCAAACACTTGCCGCTCCGCCTACCGACAGGAACACGCGCCTGACGATGTCGAGAGCTGGATCGGCTTCCGTGTCGCCTACATCCCCGTCGAGAAGGCCTATCTGGTCATCGACCTCTCGGCGGGGGCAGATGCGGAACGCTATCCATACTGCTACTCCGAGGTCGGCCCCGACCTCTCGAATGACGCCTGCCGCACCACCGAGCTGTGGCTCCGCCGCATCCCCGCAGGCTCCTTCATGATGGGAAGCCCCGAGGACGAGAAGGGACGGCGGAAGGACTACGAAACGCAGCATAAGGTCACGCTGACCAAGGACTACTACATCGGCGTCTTCGAGTGTACCCAGCGGCAGTGGGAACTGGTCATGGGGAGCAACCCCTCCGAGTACAAGGGGGACACCCGTCCTGTAGATCGGGTCTCCTACGATGATGTCAGGGGCGCTGACTGGCCATCCAGCGGACATACGGTAGGGGAAGGCACCTTCATGGGACGCCTCCAGGCGAGGACGGGACTGGTTTTTGACCTGCCGACGGAGGCGCAGTGGGAGTACGCCTGCCGCGCGGGCACCACCACCGCCCTGAACTCGGGGAAAGACGCGAGCGACGAGAACATGAAGGAGGTCGGGCGATATAGCGGCAACTGCGGCAATGACCACCACGCCAAGGTCGGCTGCTATCTTCCGAACACCTGGGGGCTCTACGACATGCACGGCAATGTCTTCGAGTGGTGCCTGGACTGGTGGGGCGACTATCCGACAAACGCCGTGACGGATCCGCAGGGACCATCGTCGGGCGTCAACCGCATGATACGCGGCGGCGAATGGTGCAGCTACGTGCTCTGCCGTTCTGCGTACCGGTTCTTCAACGCCCCGTCGAGCTGCCTCGACGGCTTCCGTGTCGCCTGTGCGCTTCCAGTGAACACCTACCTGGTCATTGACATCTCGAATGGCGTCGACGCCACCCACTATCCCCACCGTTTCACCGAGCTTCCCCCAGACCTCTCCGACGACGCCTGCCGCACGACGGAACTCTGGCTCCGCCGCATCCCCAAGGGCACCTTCTGGATGGGCAGCCCCGAAAGCGAGACTGGACGGTGGAACGTCGAGACGCAGCATAAGGTCACGCTGACCCAGGACTACTACATCGGCGTCTTCGAGTGCACCCAGCGGCAGTGGGAGCTGGTCATGGGCAGCCGCCCCAGCTACTTCTATAACGACTACGCCACCCGCCCCGTGGAGCAGGTCTCCTACGACGATGTCCGAGGCACTAGCTGGCCATTCAGCGGGCACATCGTGGATGCCGCCTCCTTCATGGGACGCCTTCAGGCGAAGACGAGTCTGCCGTTCGACCTGCCCACCGAGGCAGAGTGGGAATACGCCTGCCGCGCAGGAACGACAACCGCCCTGAACTCGGGAAAGAACCTCGCGTCGGACAAGCAGGACGACAACGTGGCCGAGGTCGCCAGGTACTGGTGGAACGGCGGCGGGGTGGATGACGGCAAGGACGGCAAGATCCCCGAAGCCGACTGCGACACGTCGCACGGGACGGCGAAGGTCGGCTCCTACCTCCCGAATGCCTGGGGTCTCTACGACTGCCACGGCAACGTCTGCGAATGGTGCCTGGACTGGTGCACGGGGGACCTTGGCACCTCGGCGACGACCGACCCCGTCGGCCCCAAGTCGGGTACCAATCGCGTCGACAAGGGGGGCACCTGGTACCGCAGTGCAAACACTTGCCGCTCCGCCTACCGACAGGAGCACGCGCCTGGCGGGTCCGAGAGCTGGATTGGCTTCCGCGTCGCCTACATGCCCGCCGAGAAGGCCTACCTGGTCATCGACCTCTCGGAGGGGGCAGATGCGGAGCGCTATCCATACCGCTACTCCGAGGTTGCCCCCGACCTCTCGAATGACGCCTGCCGCACCACCGAGCTGTGGCTCCGCTACATTCCCGCTGGCACCTTCTGGATGGGAAGCCCCGACAGCGAGACGGGACGGTATCACGACGAGACGCGGCATAAGGTCACGCTGACCAGGGACTACTACATCGGCGTCTTCGAATGTACCCAGAGGCAGTGGGAGCTGGTCATGGGCAACAGGCCCAGCGCTTTCAGCAACCCCGATTACTACAGCACCAGACCTGTGGAGCAGGTCTCCTACGATGACGTCAGGGGCGCTGGCTGGCCATCCAGCGGACATACGGCGGGGGAAGGCACCTTCATGGGACGTCTCCAGAAGAGGACGGGACTGACGTTTGACCTGCCGACGGAGGCGCAGTGGGAGTACGCCTGCCGCGCGGGAACCACCACCGCCCTGAACTCGGGGAAGAACCTTTCCGATACGAAAAAAGACGACAACGTGGCTGAGGTCGGACGGTATGTTTACAATAGTAGGAGTACTTCATTGGATTTTTTGAATTTATCGTATTACACAACGGACTATGGAACCGCGAAGGTGGGAAGCTATCTCCCGAACGCCTGGGGACTCTACGACATGCACGGCAATGTCTTAGAGTGGTGCCTGGACTGGTATGGCGACTATCCGACATCCGCCGTGACGGATCCGCAGGGGGCATCTTCGGGCTCGTTCCGCGTGTCTCGCGGCGGCAGCTGGTACTTCATCGCGCAGGGCTGCCGTTCCGCGTTCCGCAACTTCCGCACCCCGTCGTACCGCTACTACTACTTCGGCTTTCGTGTTGCTTTCTGCCCGTAGTCCGCTGAGCCGCTGCTCGCGCATGTGGGGTGGCGCGTCCTCGCCCAAGGCCGACAGGCCGCGGCGAGGCAAGCAGGCCCCCCTTGCGCGAAAGGCAGCCCAGCGGTTTTCCCTTGAGTTTCATTGACACCAGTTTAAAACGCGGTTCATAACCCATTAACTACCAAAGAATCTACTGAAATGCAAAAAAACTTCCAATCATCGTTGCTTGCGGGAATGCTTCTTCTCTGGACCAGTGAAATGGCGCTTCATGCCACTCTCTCCGCCCCCGTGCGCA
>JAFXUD010000074.1 GCA_017535315.1 Victivallales bacterium
CAGAGGCATTGTCATGCCTGTGTTCCGATAAGGGCGGCGTGTCACTTGTGTGCCAGTGTAGTTTGCCTTCTTGTCCATGTCATCTCCTTTGCCCTTTTCCGCCGCGCCCGCCATTCGAGCCAGTGGCGCAAGCGCGGCAACCGTCAGGGCTTCTTTTATGAATTCACGTCTGTCCATTATCCTTATTCTCCATGCTTTGGAAATCAATGTGTCGCTTTCAGATACTGCAAGTCTCCGTAGAAATAGGAGGCGGTCGTGCCGCCGTCGATGAGGAAGTCCGCGCCCGTGATCCACCTGCCGCGCGAGGACATCAGGAACTCGGCCAGGTCGCCCACCTCGTCTGGCGTCCCTGCGCGACCGCACGGGCAGAGGGACAGCATCTTGCGGTAGCCGTCGCCGCGCGGCCCCTTGAGTTCGTCGTTTGCCAGCGGGGTGATGATGATGCCCGGGCTGATGGAGTTGACGGTCGCCCCGCGCCTGGCCCACTTCTGAGCCTCCCCCATGACACGCAGGACATTGCAGCGCTTCGAGTACTGGTATGCCTTGAGGGTGTCGGTGATGGAGGCGATGAAAGGCAGCGAAAGCAGCTCCTCCGTCGGTGCGGTGGCAAGCGCGGTGTTCTCCTCCTCGGAGAGCGCATGGAGGCGATGCCCCGACTGGGAGGAGATGACGATGCCGCTGCCGCCTTCGGCAACCACCTTGCCGAATTCCTCCAGAAAGACGCTTGTCCCGTACAGGTCCACCTTGAGGATGGTCGCCACGGGAGCCTGGGAGGGCGAGACGCCAGCCGCGTCCACCACGTTCAGGATCGGACCGAACTTCCTTGCATGCTCGATCAGTTCAAGGATGGATTCGCGGCTGGAGAGGTCGCCTGCGACGGCACTGCACTCGAACCCCGCGTCCTCCAGAATGTTCGCTGCGCTCTGCGCGGCCTCCAGTTTCAAGTCCGCTAGAACGACGTGCTTTCCCGCGCCGACTCTGCGGACAATGGCCTGCCCGATTGAGCCGGCCCCGATTAAGACAACTGTGTTCTTCACGGGAATCTCCTTTTATCTTACGAAGTTGGTCATGTCATTCGCCTCGGCCTCCGGCGGCAGGATGCCGTCATTGCGTCCCGCGGCGATGCACTTCATCAGCCACGTCATGTTGCGCGCGAGGTTGCGCAGCGTCTGCGTGCCCTCGATGTCCCGCGGCACGTCCTCCCTGGTCAGCGCGTGGAACTCGTTCCAGTAGGTGCTTCCGACGCAGAGCATCTGCGAGATGCCGAAGTACTTGTTCATCACGTCATACGAGGCGCTTGTCCCCGCACGGCGCGCCACCACGATGGAGGCGGCTGGCTTGTGGCGGAACGCGCTTGCGCCGTCCCCCCACATGCTGCTGAAGAAGGCGCGGTCCAGAAAACTGAGGATGCGCCCCGACGGGTGCGCGTAGTAAACTGGCGTGCCGAACACGAAGCCGTCCGACTCCTTCGCCTTCCCGACGAAGCCGTTGACCGCGTCGTCGTCGAAGACGCACCGTCCCAGCTCCGAGCAGCGGTTGCATCCGATGCAGTCGCGCAGGGGTTTGCCTCCCACGCACACGATTTCCGTCTCGACGCCCTGTTCGGCGAATACCTTCGCCATGATGTCAAGCCCCGCCCGCGTCGAACCGCCGGCGTTGGCGCTTCCGTTCAGCATAAGCACTTTCATTGGCATTGCTCCCTATTTTTGCAAACCGAGCCCCTTCAGCCATTCAGCGACGGCCTTCTTGACGGCTGCCTCGTCCTTCTGGGCGACATGGCCGTAGATGGCCAGTCCGTTCTGCTCGACCTTAACCTTCGGGAATGCCCTGGCGAGGTTGCGGGCGGTGGAGCCGAGCCCCGAGCCTTCGTGGGTGCAGAAGGGATAGATGGCCTTGCCGTCGGCTTTCGCCTTCTCCAGGAAGGTATAGACGACCATCGGGGCCTCGCCCCACCAGTTCGGGTAGCCCAAGAAGACGGTTTCGTATTTGGACAGGTCTGGCGCTGTGCCCTGGAATGCGGGTCGCTCCTTGGCCTGCAGTTCCTTCTTCGCGCGTTCAATGCATGGCTTGTACTTGGCGGGATACGGTTCCGCCTCCTTGATCTCCCAGAGGTCGGCCCCCGTCACGCGGGCTATCTCCTTGGCGACCTTGGCGGTGTTGCCCTCCTGGATGACGCCCACGGAGTAGTTCTCGCCCGTGTGCGAGAAGTAGATGACGATGGATTTCGCCGCTTCGGCGGCGTTGGCTGAAAGTGTTGAAAGCATCAGAAGCCCTCCTAGTAGAATACTGCTCAATTTGCTCATTATGTGTTCTCCGGATTATTAGAATGCACCTGTCTTGACATGCGGCTTATACGGAGCCTCGAGCGCCTTGATTTCATCTTCCTCCAGCGTGATGTCCAGGGCAGACACCGCCTCCTCCACATGCTTCACGGAGGTGCAGCCCACGATGGGCGCTGTGATTTCCGGCTTGGACAGCATCCATGCCAGAGATTCCTGCGCCATGGTGCGTCCGTGCGCGGCGGCGATCTTCTCCAGGTTGTCCACCACCACCTTGTCCTGCGCGTCCGTCGCGCCCCAGACCATCGGCGAGACTTCGTCGATGGAGTTGCGGACGGTCTTTGTCCCCCAGGGATGCGCGCAGCGGCCTCCCGCCAGCGGGCTCCATGGCACGACTGCCATCTTCCTGTCGCGGCAGAGCGGCAGGATTTCCCGCTCCTCCTCGCGGTAGATGAGGTTGTACTGCGGCTGCAGGGAGACGAATTTCGTCCAGCCATGGCGTTCGGCTATCTGCTGCATTCTCTCCAGCTGCCATGCGAATATGGTGGACGCCCCGATGTAGCGCGCCTTGCCGGACTTGACGACATCGTGCAGCGCCTCCATGATCTCCTCCATCGGCGTGCTCGCATCCAGGCGGTGGATCTGGTAGAGGTCGACATAGTCCATTCCCAGACGTTTGAGGCTGTGGTCGATTTCCGCCATGATGTTCTTGCGGGAGGAGCCTCCGCCGTTTGGACGTCCAGGACGCATGTCGAAATGCACCTTGGTCGCCACCACGATTTCGTCCCTGTCCAGCCCGAATTCGCGGATTAGCCTGCCCGTGATCTCCTCGCTGGATCCCATCTGATAGACGTTGGCAGTGTCGAAGTAGTTGATGCCCAGTTCAATGGCACTCCTGAAAAGCGGCTTCGCATCCTCGAAGTCCAATGCCCACGGGAATACGCCGTTCTCCTTGCCTGGCTTGCCGAAGCTCATCATTCCCAGACAGATGCGGGACACGTCCATGCCTGTGTTTCCAAATTTCACGTACTGCATTTTCTTCTCCTTGGTTGTTGTTATGCTTTGTCAATGAATTGTTCAAGAATCGGCTTCAACACTGTATTTGCCATCGCGTCTGTCCTTTCGGAGCCCACGACCGCGCCGTCCGACATGCACCACGCCAGCATCAGGCCGTAGAGCTGGCTGTTTATAAAGAGGGCAAGGTCGTCCACGGGCGCATTGGCCGCCAACAGCCCCTGGCTCACGCCCTCGGACAGGATGGACTGCACGGCACGGTGGTCGAAGGCGTACTTGGTGATGTCCTCGTCTGAATGGCACATCCGCTGCGGGACGACGTTGTTGCGAATCCACTGGCGTGTGATCTCCAGGCCATATTCCTCGATGCCTTTCATGAACTCGTGGCAGTAGTATTCCAGACGCTCCAGGATGCCCTTTCCATCCATTCCGTTCACGATTTCGGCCAGCCTGTAGAAGTCGTAGTCCTCAAGCGCGTCGATTACGTCCTCCTTCCGCTTAAAATAGACGTAGAAACTCCCGACGGCGACACCCGCCTCCTTCGCAATGTCCGCCACGGTGACGGAAGAAAAATCCCGTTTTTCCAGAATCCCGCGCGCGGCGACAATGATTTTTCGCCGCGTCTCCAGCGCGGCCTTCTTGCGATTGGTCATCTCTTGTTTCATGTCATGCCTCCTGGTTTGTCTGGGACTTAATATAGCACTCAATGAATAATATTCAATGAACAACATTCAAAAAAAGTTGATTTTTCTGAAAATATCCTGTTTATTTTATCCCGTTTCACCAGTCGAAATTCCAGAAAAAAACAAGAGGGGGGAGAACAAGAAAGGCGATTTTCTTTAATACATCGGTGACGGGCAATGAGACCCGAGAGACAGAAACTCCAACCCAAGAAAGGAACGCCACCGATGAGAAAACTCGCATCCATCGCAACCATCGCAACCGCAGAGCCGATACCCGAAGCCGACCGCCTCGACGTGGTCACGCTTGAGGGCAAGGCCTGGCGCATCGTCACCGGCAGGAACGAATTCAAGCCCGGAGACCGCGCC
>JAFXUD010000075.1 GCA_017535315.1 Victivallales bacterium
ACCCCTAACCCCTAACCCCTAACCACTAACCACTAAATCTTGGAGAGGTCACCATTGATGGTGATGCCGCCGTCGGCAACGATGATGGCTCCGTTCAGGTAGCTCGCCTCCTCTGAGGCGAGGAATAATGCGACTTTGGCTATTTCCTCGGGAAGGCCATAGCGGCGCAATGGGGTGCGCAGTTTCAGGAAGCGCTCCTCGTCAAAGTTGGAATCAACAGGATTGCTCTGGCGCATCATAGGCGTCATGATGGCGGCTGGCGCGATGCAATTGACACGCACGTTGTAACGTCCGTATTCGGCGGCCATCGATTTGGTCAGTTGGACGATGGCACCCTTGGTGGCAGTATAGGCATCGCAGTCGGGGATGCCGATGACCCCAGCACTTGACGCCGTGTTAATGATGGCTCCACCCTGCTTCATCAGCAACGGAATGGCATATTTGCAAAATAAGAAGACGCTGCGGAGGTTGATGGCAATGACCTTTTCCCAGATTTCCTCGTCAATGTCGGTGATGCGTCCGTCCCGGCCATTCAAATACACCCCTGCGTTGTTATAGAGGATGTCCAGTTTTCCCTCGGCCGCGGCAACCACAGCCTGCACATCAGCGCTTTTGGAGACATCGCATTTCACAAAGGTCGCGCCCGTCTCCTTTGCCGCCTGACGGCCCGCCTCCTCATTGATATCCGCAATGATGACTTCAGCTCCTGCAGCGCAAAAACACTTTACGCCTGCCAGGCCAATGCCGCCCGCGCCACCCGTCACAATCGCCTTCTTGCCCTTCAGTGAAATCATCTTGTCACTCCAATCAATTCATCATTTCGGCGGCGGCATTCACGATGTCCGCTGGCTGCATGACCACATAATCCTCCAGATTCGCGCTGAAAGGAATCGCCACATCCTTGGAGGCCACCAGGCGTGGCGCCTTCTTCAGTGCGCCAAAGCCCTCTTCGACGACGCGGCGAATCACCTCGGAGCCGATGCTGCAGCAGGGCGCGGCCTCCTGCGCGACAAGCAAACGCCCCGTCTTCTGCACGGAAGCCATCACGGTCTCCATGTCCATGGGCTTCAGCGTGCGCAGGTCAATGACCTCCGCATCGATTTCGCCTTCCATCAGGCTTGCCGCATCCAAAGCCTTGTAGCGGCCATAACCGTAGGTGACCAGAGTAAGGTCTTTGCCCTCGCGAATCACCTCGGCTTTGCCGATTGGCACCACATACTCGCCTTCAGGCACATCCTGTTTCTTGTAGAGAACATTTCGGCTTTCAAAGAAAACTACGGGGCCGTCAGCGCGCAGCGCAGACTTCATAAGCCCCTTGCCATCGGCCGCCGTCACGGGAAAGACCACCTGAAAACCAGGAAGATGCGCAAACCACGCCTCCAACAGCTCCGAATGCTGTGCCGCCTCGCGCGTCCCCACGCCACTGGCGCACATGCGAAGCACCACTGGCATGGGCGCCTGCCCGCCAAACATCAGGCGTGCCTTGGCAATCTGGCTTGCCACCTGGTCCATCGCCACATGGATGAAATCAGGATACATGTATTCCACCACGGGACGTAGTCCCGAAATGGCCGCACCCGCCGCCAGCCCCGTAAAGGCGCTTTCGGAAATCGGGGTGCCCAGCACGCGGCGACGACCATATTTCTCGACCAGCCCCTTGGTTTCGGCCCAGACGCCACCGTCAATGTCAAGGTCTTCGCCGACCAGGAAGATGCGCTCATCCCGCGCCATCTCTTCGTCCAGCGCCTCGGTCACTGCATTTAAATAGGAAATATGTTTCATCATAAGTCACACCCCAAAGGTTTTGCGGAAATGGTTCAATTCAGGTTCGGGGGCTGCCAGTGCGGCGGCAACTGCGCTCTCAAGGCGCTCTGCAACCTCCGCCTCAATCCTTGACGTCACCTCCGACGTCAGAATCTCCGGATGACGCTCCCGCAAGCCCTTCAAGGCATCCTTTTCCTCCGTCCACATCCGTGCCACTTCGGGGTCACGGTTGTCCATAATGATACCGCAATGCGGCTCAACCCGATAGGTGCGGACATCCAGCAGATACGGCCCCTTCCCCTGGCGGATGTGCGCAGTTGCGCGCTCTGCCGCCGCGGCGACCTCCTCCACGCAGTTGCCATCCACCCTCTCTGCGGGGATTCCATACGCGACCGCCAGTTTGGTCCGTTCCATGTCGGAGGTTGAGACTGGGGTTGGAGTCGTGGCCGCGATGCCGTTGTTTTCGCAGACTGCAAGGAAGGGAAGCTTCTTAAGGGCTGCCAGGTTCAGGGTTTCATGAAGGGTACCCTGATTCGCCGCGCCATCTCCGAAAAAGGTGCATCCAATCCCATCCGTTCCTTGGTAGAAATGCGCAAATGCCGCACCCAGCGCAATTGGAATACCTCCGCCGACAATGCCATTGCTTCCCAGAAAGCCCTTGGCCCGATTGAAAAGGTGCATGGAGCCGCCGCAGCCCTTGCTGCATCCTGTTGCCCTCCCAAGCATTTCGGCTATGGCACCTTCCACATCGTGCGTCTTGGCCAGGTAGTGCCCATGGCTACGATGTGTGCTGAGGACGCAGTCATCATCACGCAAGACCGAACAGACACCCACAGGAACCGCCTCCTGTCCCACAGATAAGTGGAGAGCCCCTTGCAACTGCCCCTGACGATACAGCGATTTGGCCCTGTGCTCAAATGACCGTATCAAGGTCATCCAGTAGTATGCTTCCTTCAAATCCAACATCATCTTCTCCCTATTTCTTCAATTAAAGATATTTAGCAAATGCTCTGTTCCCCAAGGTAGTTTTTTTCGAAGGTCGCGAAGCGGCAGCGCACGGAGTGCGCGACTATGTATAACCTCTGGCAAGCGCCCGAAAGACGCGCAGCCTGCGGAAGTCATGCCCCACCAGAACCTGCGCCCGCGAGGGCGCAACAAAAAGCATTTCAATTAACTCCCCTCTTGAGGATCAGAGCGTTGGCAAAAAAAAGGACCTCCAAGCAAGCGAAGGAGATCCTTTGGGCGTGTGTAGAGCTGGTTGCAGGAATCAGACTCTTGCGGACAGGCGAGACTTCTTGCGGTCGGCCTTGTTCTTGTGGATGACGCCGACCTTGGCGGCCTTGTCCAGTTCGGAGAAGCACTTGGAAAGAGCCAGATCAACGGCTTCCTTACCAGTCAATGCCTTGCCAGCATCTTTGGCCTCCTTGAGAGCCGTCGGGAAGAACTTAGCAAGAAACTCTGAAACAGCCGTTTCATTCTCCTTGTTGGCAAGAATGTAGGTTAGGTTCACTTCGGCCGTCTTGACGCGGGACTTGCGAATACGGTTGAACCTTTGGCGTTTGACATTCTGCCTCAATCTTTTGGCTGCGGAATCAATGTTTGGCATTTACGATTTTCCTTTGTTGTGGAACTATATGTTTTTTTACAAAATTATATGCTGTGGAAAACTATGAACTAATAATATGATGCATCTTTCGCTTTTTTCAAACGGCTAACTCGCTTTTTTCAGAATTAGCAATTAGCAATTAGCAATTAGCAATTGTTCAATGCAAAATTACAAATTAAAAATGCTAATTGCTAATTGCTAATTATTCCGCACCAAATACCTATCAACGTCATTGGCGACGATGACGCCATAGTTGGCGGCGCCAAGCCAGCCCGACATGATGATGCCCACGGAGCCCGTGTGGAAGAGCCCCGCCACCTGCTTGCTCATCTCCATGCTGTACTTCAGCCCCTCGAACTTGGTTCCGAAGGTGGCGCCGTTCAGGTGCCCAGTGTAGCGGCTGAAGGTCAGCGGCGTTGCCGCCTCCGTGTAGTCGCAGATGGCACGGATGTTCGGCACATAGCGGCTTACCGCGTTCAGCGTGTCCTCCACCATTGCCGCCTTGGCGGCCTTGTATTGCTCGCGGGACAATCCTGCCCAATCCTCATAGCGGGCGTTCATGGAGGCGACGATACTGTACCCCGTCGTACCAGGGCGTATCTCGGGGTAATAGACCGAATAGGTACGGCTGGTTATAGTCCGCGCGCAGAGCGCGTCGCTGTCAAACGTCGGATAGGTCGAGGTGAAAAGGAGGTCGCCGATGAACGGCAGCTTCTCGCCAGGCTTGATGCCCATATAGACTTGGCAGCTGCTGGTGCTTAAACGCACCTTCGACAGCCCATCCAGAAAATCTTGCTGAAAGCACTCGTCACCGACAACCTCATGCACCAGGCGAGGCATGCTGCCATTGAATACCACCGACTTGCAGCCGACCTCCTTGCCGTTCAGCACGACACCCGTGACCTTGCCGCCCTCCACCAGCACCTTGTCCGCACGGCACGACTTCTCCATATCGACGCCATTCTTGAGTAGCTCCTGCTCCATCATCTTGAGCATGCAGTCCGTCCCGCCTAGGAAGGTATAGACGCCCTCGCTCATGAAATTTCCGAAGACGATTCCATAGCTGATGGCTGGTTCGTTGAGGGTCGAGCCGTTGGCGTAGGTGATGGGCTCCATCAGGAAACGCCACACATCCGTGCGTCCAGGAAAGAAGCGGTTGAAGAGCTCACCCGTCGTCTCCGTGTTCTGGTCATAGTAGTTCATGGCGGCCAGTGCGTCAAAAAAGGCCTTGACGGTCTCCTGCGGAATCTTGAAATGCTCTGTCAACTTTGCGCTGAAGTCCGCCGTGTCGAAGGTGCTCTCCAGCGTGTACTGCGGGTTGTCGAAGCGGATGGACTTGACCTGAATCACGCGGTCGGAAAACTCCCGTCCCCAGTACTTGCGCAGGGATTTGCGCATCCCGACGGGAAAGCCGTGCAGCGCGACGTCAAAAATATGCGACTTGCGGCGGAAGTAGGTGGCCAGGCCGCCAATCTGGCTGTGCTGCTCGACCAGCAGGACGCTGTGCCCTGCTCTCGCCAGCCGGTTTGCGCTGGTCAAACCACCCAGTCCGCTGCCGATGACCACGATGTCGTATCTGTCCTTCATTCTACGCCTATGCCTTGTAAGATGTAAACAAAAAAGGCAGGAAACTCTCAACAAGCTCCTGCCAAGAAAACATGGAGCGGGCGAACGGACTCGAACCGTCGACAGCCACCTTGGCAAGGTGGCGCTCTACCAACTGAGCTACGCCCGCATTTGGTAAATGCGGAATGGAGCGGGCGAACGGACTCGAACCGTCGACAGCCACCTTGGCAAGGTGGCGCTCTACCAACTGAGCTACGCCCGCATTATCAAAAACAATGTATAATATAACACCGTTTTTATCATCTGCAAATACACCCTGCCCCTTTTTTTCAGAAGTGCTGAAAAAAACTCAATGCAACTGGTACACGTGCAGCGTGCAGATTACCTTTTTTTGGGTGCAGGAATAGTCAATGCGAAAGCGCTGTTGCCAAGTGCCATGATGGCGGCAAAAGTGAAAAGCCACCCTACGCCGACATACTTCCAGACGATGCCCCCCAGCAGGGCCGCCAGAATGCTAATGAGGTGGTTGATGGAGATACCTGTCGTCAACGTAGCGGTGATCTCTTCCTCGTTGGCGGAGATGTCCCGCACATAGATGTTCGAGGCCATGGAAGAAGTGCTGATGATGGCGTCCAGCATGAAGTTCACGCAAACCACCCATATCGCAATGTTCTTCGCAAACAGGTTATCCGCGTAGCCATAGATGAGGCAGACAAAGAAAAGCACCACCGTGTCGTAGATCATCACGTTCTTATAGCCGATGTGGTCGGTAAGCTTCCCAATCATGGGGGCGCAGTAGATGTTGACGAGCGCGCAAACGCCCAGAAGGACCGCCATGGTCTTGGTGTCCATCCCGTAGATGCGGATGAGCACGTATGGCGCGAAGGTGATGAAAATCTGCTTGCGGGCACCGTAGAAAAGTTCCAGCGCGTAGAACTTCATGTACTTGCGGTGGAAATAGAGGCGCGGACGCTTCGTCTTCACCTCGTCCGTTTTTGCCGTGCAGATGATAATCAGGCTTCCTATGAGCAGTATTAGAATCAGCCCCCAGGAGAGGTTATAGAGCGTCAGTTCATTCTCAACAGTCCAATGCCGCGTTCCAAGGTAGAAGATGAGTGCCGCGATGGCACTTCCCGTGACGCTGCCCGCATTCGCGGCTCCCGTCACCATGCCAAGAGACCTCCCCAGCTTCCCCTCCCGCGCGACGTGCATCGCAATGGAGCTTCGGAGGGGCAGGATGATGTGCTCGCCCGCGCTCCATACCATGATCAGGGCGGTGATGAGGATTTTGTTGGAGGCGAACATCAGCCCCGCCAGGCCAATCATCGAAACCAGCGTACCAACCTTCAAAATCTTCCAGTCGGTGTACTTATGCATGATGGCGATGATAAAGACCAGAAGAAGACCTGGCATCTCGCGGAAAAACTCCAGGATGCCTCGCTCCATCTCGTCAATGTGCCTCACATCGGAGAGGTAGTTGTTCAGGACAGCTGCAAAACAGCCCGTCGCAATACCCCACACAAGGATGCTCAAGAAGAAGTTGCCCGCACCCACGTTGGGCTTGAAGGTCTCTTGGAATTTCTTTATCATAATGGCTTATTTCCAGCCTAAACGGGTTGCTGTCCTACTTACCCAGTTCCACGGAGCGGTCGCGAGCGGCGATGACAGTATCTGCGATGGTCTTACGGAAGTTGTCCTTCGCCATAATGGCAAGACCAGCGGCGGTGGTGCCGTTCGGCGAGGTCACCGCATCGCGCAGCTGGTCGGGCGTGCCCACTTTGCGCGCAAGCATCTCCCCTGCCCCGACGATGGTCTGGATGGCGAGTTCAAGCGATAGTTCAGGCGACAGCCCTACCGCCTCTCCCGCCAGAGCCAGAGCCTTTGCAAGCTCGAAAACGTATGCGGGACCAGAACCGCTCAGTCCCGTGACGGCATCCAACTGCCCTTCCTGCACCTCGAAGGCAATGCCCGCAGTGCCCAGGACCTTCTTCGCAAATGCACCGTCCGCGGCAGTCGCCGCCTTGCCTAGGGCAAAGCAACTGGCTCCTTTGCCGACCATCAGCGGAGTGTTTGGCATCACACGGATGATGCGCTCACTTCCAAACCAGCCAGAAAGTTTCGCCAAAGGAATGCCTGCACAGATGGAGATGACCAGCGCCCTGCTCTTGGGCAGCGCCTTCACCGCCGCCTCGGCCACCTGCGGTTTCACCGCCAGGAAAACCACCTCAACATCAGCGGCATACGCTGCCGCATTGTCCGTGCATTTTACGCCTGTAGCAGCGGTGAAAGCAGCCCGTGCCGCCTCCGAAATGTCCGCCGCAATGATTTCATCTGCAGGAATGACGTTGTTCTTGACGACTGCCGTTGCCAATGCCGTCGCCATCTTGCCCGCTCCAACAAATAAAGCTTTCATAGTACACCTAATAATGCTGTGATGTTCTTACTGTTACTCCGACTTGACCAGTGCCATATACTCCTCGCGGGTCATGGTCGCGTTCAACTGCGCCTCGTCGAAATCGGTGAACTTGCAAATCCAGCCAGTTCCCTCCGCATCGCGGTTGACCGCCTCGGGATCAGTTTCCAGTTCGGTGTTCACCTCGGAGACGGTACCTGAGATGGGCGCAAAAATCTCTGAAGCAGCCTTTGTCGATTCCACAGAACCGAAGGATTCCCCCGCTACATATTTTCGTCCGACTTCGGGCAGTTCGACGTAGGTCAACTCCTTCATCTCGTCTGCACCATACTGTGAGATGCCCATAACCGCTACGCCGTCTTTGATTTCAATCCACTCATGCGTCTTTGCAAAGCGTTTCATTTTTCCTTCCTGTGTGTTTTTTTCTATAAACCTAGCAGACCTACCCTAGAGGACCTACCCCCTAGATGACTTAGAAGACTTAGCAGACTTATCCTAGTAGCCCTAGCAGACCTACCCTAGCAGACCTACCCTAGCAGACCTACCCTAGCAGACCTACCCTAGCAGACCTACCCTAGCAGACCTACCCTAGCAGACCTACCCTAGCAGACCTACCCTAGCAGACCTACCCTAGCAGACCT
>JAFXUD010000076.1 GCA_017535315.1 Victivallales bacterium
GCAATTAGCAATTAGCAATTAGCAATTGTTGTAATCGCTAATTGCCAAAGGAATTGCAAATTGCAAATTGCTAATTGCACATTGCTAATTGCTAATTGCTAATTGCAAATCTTTATGCTGGCTCAAGAATGTCTGTCGGGAGGCAGTGAAGAGCCTGCGCGAGGCTCAGAAGCGCGTCTGCTCGAGAGGCATTGATGTTCTTGTTGCGCTGCTCGTATTGTTGAATTGTCCGAAGCGGCACACCGCTAAGCGAAGCCAGTTCCGATTGACTTAGCCCCGCCTCTTTTCTGAAGGCTTTGAATCGTGATTCAGGATGGGCTGTTTGATAAGACGCCCGACACGAAAAATAAAGCTATGAAAGCACTAAAACTCTTTCATCTTCTTCATCACGTTTTCCACGTAGGCGCGTGTTGACTTGAAGGTGATGCTCTTCAATTTCATTTCAGTTTCTGGCTTGGCAGGCTTCCATTTTTTTGCATTACTATAGCCCGCATTGTATTCAGCGATTTGAAGCATGAGCTGGGATTTGTATCCATCCCAGTGTTTGCCAGTCCATGCCAGATACCAGGTACCGATATCGATATTGGTTTCAGGGTCAAAAAGCTGTTTTTCAGAGGGTGTATCGGAGATATTGTTACCCTTCTGCCATTCGATGACGGCGGTTTCGGGACGAATCTGCATCAGACCGATTTCACCCGCCTTTCCGCGCATATTGGGCTTGAACTTGCTTTCCCGCCAGATGATGGCTTTGATAAGTTGGGGAGATACCCCATGCTTTGCAGATGCCTTGCTGACTAGTTCATTCAAAAGAACCTCGTCGATGGGTTTATCGGAAACGCTCCCGACAGGAAGGCTGCAAGCCGCAAACCATGCAATGACAAGGGCTACCACCAAGAAAAACAGGAAAACCAGTTTGCGGCCAGTTGGCGTCAGATTGTCAAATGTTTTGTTTTTCATTTTGCCGTGTGGAAAATTTTGGAAAGATGCTCTATATTATTCAACAATATAACTTAAAAATATCGAATATCAAAGGTTCTTTTTATTTTATGGCACAAAATCTTTTTGCAGACAACTCGGATTTGCAGTTTCATTTCGCCAATCTTGACATCGAGGAGATAGCAAGACTGCGTGAAAAAAACTATACCGATGAAGGTGGCCCCGCAGATTACAATGCAGCCAGAAACCTTTATCGCGAAAAGCTGGATGAAATCGGCAGAATCGCGGCTGAAAATATCGAACCTCGTGCAAAAGAAGCGGATCTGGTCGGGGCACGTTTCTCGCAAGTTGACCATAAGGTCCTCATTCCCGAAGCCGTCAAGCAAAACCTGAAGGACATCAAGGAGGCGCACCTGACAGGTGTCACCCTCCCACGACAGTACGGCGGCCTCAACTTCCCCACCACCATCTACAGCATGATGACTGAAATCGTCTCCAGAGCAGATGCCTCCCTCCAAAATCTCTTTGGTCTGCAGAGCATTGCGGAAACCGTGCTTATGTTCGGTTCAGAAGAGCAGAAGTCAAAAGTGCTTCCGCCCTTTGCAGCTGGCGAATGGGACGGTGCCATGGCGTTGACGGAACCCGATGCGGGCAGCGACTTACAATCCGTCCAGACAAAGGCGACCCTTGGCGAGGACGGCGTCTGGCGTATAAATGGAAAAAAGCACTTCATCACCAATGGAACTGCAAAAGTCCTGCTGGTGCTGGCACGTTCTGAAGAAGGGACAAAAGACGGGCGTGGCCTTTCCATGTTCCTGGTTCACCCCTGCCCTGAACTAGTTGTCAACCGCATCGAGCACAAACTGGGCATCCATGCTTCCCACACCTGCGAATTGATTTTCAATAACGTTCCAGCCGAGCTGGTCGGCAAACGTAAAATGGGGCTCATACGCTATGTCATGTCGCTGATGAACGGCGCGCGCCTGGCCATCAGCGCACAGGCTGTCGGCCTGGCGGAGGCCACACGTGCCGCTGCCTGGGAGTATTGCAGCAACCGCATCCAGTTCGGAAAGCAGCTATGCGAGCTCAAGCCCGTCTGGGAGATGTTGACGCGCATCGATGCGCTGACCGCCGCATCACGTGCCTTGCTTTACCTCACCTGCAAATATGTTGACCTACGCGATTGCTGGAACAAAGAGTCGGAACGTACAGGCGATGCTGAAGCAGCAAGCAAGTCAAAACACTTTGCGCAATTGGCTGACGTGATGACACCCATGACCAAGGCATTCAATACAGAAGCAGCCAACCAGTGCGCGTATGACTGCATCCAATGCCATGGAGGCAAAGGCTACATGGCAGAGCGCCCCGTCGAGCGCTACTACCGCGACGCCCGCATCATGAACATCTATGAAGGAACCACCCAGATGCAGGTCATCGCCGCCACAGCTGGCATCTTCAAGAACAGTCTGGATGATATCTTCGCAGAACTGGACAGTTTCCAATATTCTGACGAAGCGGCAAAGCAACTTCAGGAAGTCAACAAAGTGCGTCAGATTGTGCTTGAGGCGCAGCACGCCCTAGCCAACGCCAAGGACAGCATGGAACTTCTTTCCCGACGGATCGTCCGTGGCCAGACCATCGTCCTTGCAGCCATGCTGTTGCTGAAAGAGGCTACACTTGAACCAAATCGTCTAAAACTGGCAGAACGCTTCATCTGGGAGTTCCTGCCAGAAGCGGAAATGCACGCATCCATCGTAACCAAATCACTGTAATCAGAAAAGGCGGCATAGACGATGCCGCCTTTTTGCTCTTGCAAACACAAAAAGGAACACCACTATGGTAGAATGGGTAGAGGCTCTGTTGAAACTTCAGGAACTGGATGTCAGCGCCGCTAAGCTGGAAGCAAGATTAGCCGCGATTCCCGTACAGGAAGCGGAGACGCGGAAGATGTATCAGGCTGAAACCGATGCCTGCGCCGCAGCCAAAAAGTCCGTCCAGGAGGTTGAACTAACCATACGCAAATTGGAAGGCGAAATCAATACATTGAAGGGACAGAAGGAGAATTTCCAGTCAAAGACCTCCCTCATCAAGAACAACGACGAGTACCGTGCCGCCCTCTTGCAGATTGAACAGTGCGACAGGGCTATCTCCGTGGACGAGGACAAGCAAATCATCGCCATGGACGAACTGGAGACGGCAAAAAAGATCCTGGCAGAAAAGGACGCCAAATTAAAAGAAGCCCAGAAGCACGCAGAAGGAATGTTTGCAGATTTGGAAGCCGAAAAAGCCGACTGCAAGAAGAAGCTGGAAACATTGGCAGCCAAGCGTCCTGAACTCGCCACAGCAGTGGAGCCAGCCATTCTGAAGCGCTATGACCGTCTCCGTACAGCCCGCAACAACAACCCGACAAAGCCCTGTTTTGTTTCCGTAGATGACGGTTGTTGCGGGCGCTGCCACCTCTCCGTAACCTCGCAGGAAGCGAATGACACCCTTAAGGGCAAGGTCGTCCTCTGTAACTCCTGCGGCGCCCTGCTCTACTCGACTAAATAACGCAATCATGGCTCGACAAGGCAAAACAGTTCTCATCACAGGCGCGGCCAAACGCATCGGGCGTGCCATTGCCACCGCTTTCGCCATGAACGGCTGGAGCGTTATCATACACTACAACCAATCCTTGGCCGAGGCGGAGGAGCTGCGCCGTAATCTGCCTGGCAAAGGTCATTCCATTATTCAGGGAGATTTTTCCACCGCTGAAACCATCATTGCCTTTTTGGATAATCTGAAATGCTCCCGCCTCCACTTCGACTGCCTGGTGAACAGCGCCTCATGCTATTCAAGGCTACCTCTGGAGCAGACCTCGATAAAGGAGATGACCGCCATCTATAATGTGAACATGTTTGCCCCCTTCCAGCTTATGCGCTTCTTTGCTGAGCAGATGAAAAGAGGTTGCATCATCAACATCACCGACCAGCGGACATCCAGCGTGGATCCAGCAGCAGGCATCTATGCCCTGGCTAAAAAATCTCTCCGTGATGCGACGGAGGCGGCGGCTTTGGCCTGGGCGCCTGACATCCGCGTCA
The DNA here is from genome assembly GCA_017535315.1 of Victivallales bacterium. Taxonomy (GTDB): domain Bacteria; phylum Verrucomicrobiota; class Lentisphaeria; order Oligosphaerales; family Oligosphaeraceae; genus RGIG3456. The sequence continues at coordinate 4,017 of JAFXUD010000076.1, forward strand.
ACGCTGTGGCACCTGGCCTTGTGCTTTCGCCACCTGGAGTGCCACCTGGAAAGATAGAGCCCCTGCTGAAAAAGGTGCCGATGCGCGTCCGCAGCACGGAACAGGAGGTAGCCCAGGCCTGCCTTTTCCTGGCCAACGCCGAAACCATCACAGGGCAGACCATCTACGTCGATGGCGGAATGCACCTTCAAGGCTTCCCGCTGGAAACGCCGCCATCCCAGCGCTGAAGCGCTGGGCACAGGACAGGTGCGCCGCCATCCCAGCGCTGAAGCGCTGGGCACAGGACAGGTGCGCTTCAGCCTCTGCGCAGGCTTCAGCCCCCAAAGCTCTCCTGTCCTGTGCGCAGGGCTTTAGCCCTGCGAAAAAAAGGAGACCCGACGCGTGAAGGAGGGGAGAAAGGAGAAAAACACACGCCAGGTCTCCAAAATCTTTTTTCATTTTGACAGTAAACGAGTTTTTTTGCGATTTATTTTATTCTTTTTGTTTTATTTTTCAACCACCCCAAAAACATGGAAAAAAACTACGAATTTCTCAAGCGTTTCCAAGTCATCCACAAGCCAAACCGCCGCGATGGCTCATTAATGCCCAAATCCACTGAGACGGCCATTGACGAAAGTTGGTGCCTTACCATCCCGAAGAATGCCCCCAAGCTAGTGGAGCGCGCAGCCACGGATTTCCAGGACTACCTGCGTGTCAGCATGGGTGTTTCGCTTGTCTTGCGTGAAGGAAATGCTCCTGCCGACAAGTGCATCTACTACGCCGTTGGCAAGCTCCCTGAAAACTCCTTCAAGCTGGCTGTCACTTCAAAGCGCATCACCGTGACTGGCTGCGATGCCCGCCAAGTCTTCCGCGGCTCCATCCATCTGGAGGACCTAATGAACCTGCGCCGCGCACCTTACCTCAAGCAGGGTTCTTCCACACGCACAGCTCTTACGCGCATGAGAAGCATCCACTCTGGTAGCGGCATGGATGACTTCCCCGACTGGCAACTGAACGCCATCGCGCATGCTGGCTTCACTGCCATTGACCTCTTTGTCTGCGGCGTGGATGTAACCACCAAGGGGTTCTGCAACATCAATGACATCATTGAGCGCGCTGAATCCTTTGGCCTGGACGTGGTCTTCTACAACTATGTCACGAGTTTCAAGCACCCTGACGACGCAGATGCAGAGGAGTTCTTCGATTCGGTTTACGGTACCCTGATGCGTCCTTACCCCAAGGTCAAGGCAATTCACCTCGTCGGCGAATCCCTGGAGTTCCCCAGCAAGGACCCACACACGACGGGCAAGCGATGGCGGGAGAGCATCCACTACGGCATTCGTGACACGCGTCCCAGCCCTGGGTGGTACCCCTGCTCCGACTATCCGCAGTACATCCAAAGCATCTGCAAGGCCATCCACAAGGTCAATCCGAACGTCGAGGTGATTTTCAACACCTACAACTGGGGATGGCAGTCTCTTGAAATGCGCAAGAAATTCCTGGAGACAATGCCGCGCGAGGTCACATTGCACATTACCTACGATATCTTCAAGCAGAACATCATCGACGGACTCCACTGCCCCACGATGGACTACAGCATCTCCGCCGCCGAGCCAGGCTATTATTTCACGAGCGAGGCGGAGACCGCCGCCGCCCTGGGCATTAAGAACATCCGCGTCACCAGCAACCTGGCGGGCCTCACATGGGATTTCGGTGCCGTCCCCTACATCCCCGTGCCGCAACGCTGGATCACGCGCATGCTCACCCTTAAGAAGTACCTGCAGGAGTGTGGTGTCAACAGCTTCTACGACAATCACCACTATGGCTGGTGGCCCAACCCCTGCAATGACCTCGCCAAGGAGATTTTCTCCAGTGACGGACGCACTGACCTCCACGCCTTCCTCCTCGAACTCGCCGAACGCGACTATGGCGAAAAGGCGGCGGACGACATCTACGCGACATGGCAGTACTGGAGCACCGCCATGGACTTCTACGTGGGCACCAACGAGGACCAGTATGGTCCCTGGCGCGTCGGCCCTGCCTATCCCTTCATCTTCCAACCCAACATCACCCGCACGATGGGCTCCCGCGACCTGGAGTTCCCCACCTCACCATACGCGCGGCATAAGGGAAGCTCCATCGTCAAATGCCTCTACCAACCCTACGAAAACATCAACCAGACCCCTGGCCCCATCCGCTATCCCAAGGAAATCAAACGCCTTTCCAAAATGCTGAAACTCTGGGAAACAGGACTTGAAACCTTGAAAAAGGCTCTTCCCAAAGCCGACAACCAGGAAAACGCGGGACTCCTCTATGCCATGGGCAAGTACATGCGGAACTCCATCGTCACTACCATCCACATCAAACAATGGTGGCTGCTGAACATGAAGCTCCAGACGCAGGACAACTCAAAGGATATGCTGACCATCTTAAGCCAAATCGAGAAGCTCGCCAAGAAGGAGGCAGAAAACGTCAAGGACACCTTCGACGCCGTGCAAGCTGATTCCCGCCTGGGCTGGGAACCCTCCATGGAATACGTCTGCGACGAATGGCACCTTAACTGGAAACTCAAGCAGCTTGAAAGCACCCTCCGCGAAATCGAACAGTACAAGGGGATGCTGAAACTCTAGAGGTAATTTCAAAACTAGCGCGAAATACACTAAGAGATGGGCGCAGAGGCTAAGGCAACAGCTCGAAGCCGCACTTTCGTGCGGCGAGGGGTGTTGCCAACGCCAATGTGTTCATGTCGACGCGCATTTCGATGATAGTTTTGAAATTAGCTCTCTAAGCACACACCCTTCGAAAAGCACACATTTGAGGCAATTGCAAAAGTGGTGCAAATGTACCGCTTTTAACATTACCTCTCTTAAAAAACAGTGCAACCTACTTGAAAAATATTAATTGCATAATAAATTAAAAAGCAGTTGAGCAGAAAAATATGACATTGATTGCGCTCACAGGTGGCATTGGCGCTGGCAAGACTACACTGGCGTCCCAGTTCAAAGCCCTAGGGGCAGCCACAGCAGATGCAGACGACATTGCCCATTCGGCATATCAACCAGGAAACGACGCATATAATAGCATGTTGAAGCGTTGGGGATATTCCGTGTTGCATGACGATGGACAGATTAACCGCAAGACAGTGGCTTCCATCGTCTTCAAGGATGCAGAGGAGCTTGCATGGTTAAACGGGGTCGTTCATCCATTTGTTCGCAGTGAGATAAATCGTCTAGCAGCAGACCAGTTGCTTTTCTGCGCAATTCCGCTTTTGGATGAGGCTGGATGGTCAGGAGACTGTGCCGCCGTCATCGCCGCCTGGTGTCCACCTGATGTGCAGCGCCAGCGACTTCGTGCACGCGGCTGGTCTGAAGATGAAATAGATCGCCGCCTCTCGAAACAGGTTTCAATGAATGACAAACTTTTGCATGCGGACTATGGAGTGGTCACCAGTTGTTCCTGGGACTGCCTGGCCAGGCAATGCAGAAAAATCTTTGAGCTGATTATTTCAGGGCAGAAGGAAGAACTTGCCCAGTAATAACCTTGAGGAAGTTTCAAAACTAGCATCGGGATGCGCGTCAACATGAACACATTGACGTTGGCAAAGCCTCTCGCCGCTCGAAAGTGCGGCTTCGAGCCGTTGCCTTAGCCACTGCTCCCATCTCTTAGCGCATTTCGCGCTAGCTTTGAAATAACCTTCCTTTGCTATTTCATCTCTAAACACAAAACTGTACATTCTCCGAAGAAATTACCTCAACTGATTATTCCCACGTAACGGCGAACATGTACATTCACATTTGAGTCAATTTCAAAACTATCATCGAAATGCGCATCGACATGAACACATTGGCGTTGGCAAAGCCTCGCGCCCTACGAAAGTGCGGCTTCGAGCCGTTGCCTTAGCCACGGCGCCCATCTCTTGGCCCATTTCGCGCTAGTTTTGAAATTACCTCATTTAAAAGAACATCCACATTTAGTACGTTTATGGAAAACGACGAACTCTCAACACTGCCTCCAGAAGAACCCTTACGCCGCCGCAGGGGGCGTCCTTCCTTGAAAAGCAAGCTCGAAGCACAAGCTGCTGCGCAGCAAATGCCTATTTTACCACCCGAACCGCCTGCTCCTGAACCAGTTTCTCAGGCTCCAGCATCTATGCCTCCCCAAGAATCCCAGATTTCCTATCAAGAGGGCAACAAGGACTCTTCTGAAAACAATGAGGGCTGGCTGCAAAGGCCACGTTTCTTCAAGTACAACCGACGCTATGGCAGGCAATTCAACAATGAACAGCAGTCCCAGCAGGAACAACTCCCTGAAAATGAATCTCAGGAAAACCAGTCACCTGACCAACAGCATAATGACAATCAAAACTTCAGACAATATCAGAATTATCGACAGAACTATCGGCAGAATCGTTATCAACGGTTTACTAATCAAGAACAACAAGGAAGTAGTGACAGCATGGTAGGAGAGCTACAGGATGCAACTCCCCAGCAAGAATACTTCCAGAACAAAAGACAACGCCGATACAACCAGCAGTCTCAGCAAAACGGTCTTGATGGAGTACGCCAAAACAAAAACGACAAGAACAATCAACGTCGGCAACGCAGAAAAGACAACTACCGCGACAACAACGAACACCGCAATCCCAAAATAGGCGACGTCAGAGACATTGACCACTACACTGATGCGGAACGCGCACGCATTGAAGAGGCAGTCATCACAAACCCAAAGGTTATCAAATTCAACGAGCTGGAGGAGCTGGGGTTGGATGACCTCAACAAACTGGCAGAGACCTTGGAACTCGAAGGCATTGATACACGCAACCGCCATGACGTCCTTCTGGATATCGTCAACAAATACGCCTTGGACCCCTCCAATGCGGTCATCGTCACAGGCGTGCTCCAGATTGCCCAGGAAGGCTACGGCTTCCTCCGCACTCTCAACCATAGCTATACCCAGCACATTGACGACGTCTATGTCACCCAGTTGTTCATCAGACGCCTAGGCCTGCGTACAGGAGACACCATTGTCGGACAAGTCCGCCATCCGAGGGACACCGAGAACTTCTTCACCCTCATGAAGATAGTCACGCTCAACGGGGATACACCTGACTCCAACAAGCGAATCACCACCTTTGAAAACCTGACTCCCTTCTTCCCCACCCAACGGCTTTTCATGGAACGAATGAAGGACAAAGACCTCTCCACGCGGGTCATCGACCTCGTCACCCCCATCGGACGTGGCCAGCGTGGTCTCATCGTAGCAGGCCCTCGCACTGGCAAAACCGTCATCATGCAGAAGATTGCCAACAGCATTCTGGAAAACGACCCAGATGTCGAGCTGATTATCCTGCTTATTGACGAGCGTCCAGAGGAAGTCACCGACATGAAGCGAGCCGTCAATGCGGAGGTGGTCAGTTCCACCTTTGACCAATCCCCTGAACGCCATGCGCAAGTGGCTGAAATGGTCATTGAAAAGGCAAAACGCCAGGTGGAACACGGCCATCATGTGGTCATCATGCTGGATTCCATCACGCGCCTTGCGCGTGCATACAATACTCTCCAACCCCACAGCGGACGCATCCTCTCTGGTGGTGTCGATGCCAACGCCCTCCAGAAGCCCAAGCGCTTCTTCGGTGCAGCCAGAAACATTGAGGGAGGCGGCAGCCTCACCATCCTCGCCACTGCTCTGATCGATACAGGCAGCAAGATGGACGAGGTCATCTTCGAGGAGTTCAAGGGTACAGGCAACATGGAACTCCACCTTGACAGCAAGCTCGTTGACAGGCGCATCTACCCTGCCATCGACATCGAAGCCAGCGGCACGCGCCGCGAAGAGCTCATCGTCCATCCAGACGAACTGGAACGCCTCTGGCTTCTTCGCCGTGCCTACTGCTCTCTGGACAGCGTAGAGGCCATGACAGACCTCCTCAAACATTTGAAAAAAAGCGAAACCAACGCAGAATTCCTCTGCTCCATCAAGATTCCGCCAAAAGAAACTGAAGGATAAAATACCCAGCCGCACATTCTTCTTATGGATGTGCGGCTTTTTTGAGTCGTAGAGAATAATACCAGCCCAAAGGAAAAAACAACAATGGCAATCCGCATTATGAATAGCCTTTGCGAGTGGCGCATTGGCGACAACGGTGAAAACCTTGGCTTCTTCGACAACAGGACTGGAACCAATCACGCCCTCCTCGCCCCGCCATCCCCTTGCGCATACGTCAAAAAAGATGGCTGGCGCGCAGATTGCAGCAGCGCCACCTATACAGACGGCACCCTTTCGCTGACATTTGCAGGAAACGCAGGAAATGCTAGAATCGGGGTGAAAATCACCGAAGGCTATATGGTCTTCACAGTGCTATCCGCAGAGGGGGATTTCGATGAACTGACCTTTGTCAACATTCCCACAAGCCTGACACCTGAGCCAGACCAGCCCTTCAGCGCCTCCCTGATAGCCTTGAGCCTAAAGTCCAACGTGGAGGAGTTGCCAGGACCGCAGACCCACCTCTGGACAGCCGCCTACAGAAGCTTCGGCTTTGAGGGAGCCCAGACGGGGCTGGTCGCCTCCTCCTTCAGTGCGATGCGCGAGTATATGAAACAGATGGTTGGCGATGCGCCAGGCGTCCCCCACTCTCCGCTGTGCGGCCCTTGGGCGATGGACAGCAAACTTCCAGCTATCTCCAACGTCATGCAGGCACCGACTTTGCAGGATGCTGATGAATGGATCGACTTCTGCAAGCAGATGGGTGTCGGCGCCATCGAGTTCGGCGGCACACTGGACTATGGTTCCTACGAGCCGAAACCTTCCATCTTCCCCAACGGCTACGCCGACGTGCGCAAATTAGTTGACAAGCTGCATGAAGCAGGCATCATGGCTGGCCTTCACACCATGTCCTTCTCCATCGCCAAAAACTGCGCCTGGGTCACACCGAAACCCGACCCGCGCCTGGCGAAAGAGCGCTCCTACACGCTGGCCGCCGACCTTGACGACACTGCCGACACTGTCCCGATTGTGGAGGATACCTCTGACCTGCCCAAACTCATCAGCTACTACATCCGCCGCAGCATGACCCTACAAATCGACGACGAGCTTATTGAGTACAATCTTGTCAAGGACAATGCTCCATACGCAGTACTTGAATGCAAGCGCGGCGCCTGCGGGACGGTTCCCGCCCCACACAAGGCAGGAGCCAAAGTCCACCACCTGAAAGAGTGCTGGGGATGCTTTGCGCCAGACGGCGAATCCACCCTCTTCACGGAAGTGGCAAACAAGATTTCCAATGCCGTCAACAAGTGCAACTTCGACTTCGTCTATCTGGACGGCCTGGACGGCTCCCATATCATCGGCGGTGAGGAAGCCCGCTGGCACTATGGCGCCAAGTTCACCTTCGAGGTGTTCAAAGGGCTGGACCATCCCATCATGATGGAGATGGCGACCTTCCACCACCATCTGTGGTATGTGCGCACGCGCATGCAGGCTTGGGACCACGGCAAACTGGAACACAAGCGTTTCCACGCCCTCCATGTCTATTCCAACAGCTTCGCGCGCAAGATGTTTCTGCCGCTTCACATGGGCTGGGCTGCCCTCTTCCCATGGCTTGACCAGCAAACCGATCCGACTTTCTGGGACGACGTGGAATACATGTACAGCAAATCTCTTGCCACCAACGCCAATTTCACGCTACAGTGCCTGACGCCTGCCTCCCTTCGCAATGGTGCCTGGCTGGCCGACCTGGCTCCTGCCATCAAGACCTATGAGGGGCTTCGCCAAAGCCACCACTTCCCAGAAGCTGTGCTCAAAAGGCTCGTCAATACCAAGGAGGAGTTCCGTCTTTGCCCTGCAGGCGAAAACAAATGGAACTTCCAGCCCATCCACGCAGAACGCCACCAAATCGACGATACAGAGGGAATCACCGATTCATGGTGCTACACGAATCCATTCAAGCGCCAGAAGCTGGCACTCCGCATCCAGGCACTTCCCTCGCTGGAGAAATATGACTCCGACAAGGGTGTCACGCTCGTCCAATTCGATGGCAACGACGTCATCAGCGACCCAGGTGAAACCATCACCATCCTCAACAGCGGAAAGCTCTACACCTACCCCTCATCGGCGCCAGGCACCTCCAGTTCCCTGACACCCAAAGGCCACGGTGACGGCCCTGTGGAACGCTTCGCCTTGTGGCATGGCAAACGGGACAATTCCAATGGCCTGGTGCTGACCTCCGCACCTGACGACACCTATTCCCTCTGCGACCATTTTGAACGCAACTACACCCTGCACGAGGCCTCCTGGACTTGCCAGCACATCGCATTTGATGAAATTGATCTCACGGAAAAACAGGGCGTCGGTCTCTGGATACGCGGCGACGGCAAGGGCGAAGTGGCGAACATCGTCCTCTTTGGACGCTCCCACGGATGGTGCTACAAGCAGTTCTACGTGAAAATCGACTTCACGGGCTGGCGCTATGTGGAGCTGCTCAAGTCCATCACGTCGGAGTTCGAGGATTACTCCTGGCCCCTCTCTCGCTGCCACTACGGCATCTACCGTAACCAATTCAACTTCAAGCGCACGCTGGGCTTCGACCTATGGCTCAACAACATCCCCAAAGGCGGCGAAGTCTCGCTGGCTATTGGCCCCATAAAGGCTCTGCCGCTGGTAGCGCAGCCCATCGTCAAGCCGATTGTGTTCGTGAATGGCTGCCCCGTTATGTTCCCCGTCTCTCTGAAAGCAGGTCAATACCTCGAATACTATGGCGAGGGCAAGGCAAGCGTCTATGACGGAACGGGCAACCTGCTGGGCGAAGTGGAGCCCGTTGGCACCATCCCAACTCTTGCCACAGGGCGCAACGACATTGGCTTCGCCTGCGATCCTTCCCCTCTGCGCCCGCACGCAAGGCTCACGCTCTTTACCAAGAGCGACGAACTTATCGGTGACGTACCCGATGCGCAACCTCCTGCCTGGGGACGCGGATGCATCGCCTCCCCCGTCTATGGCACACGCTCCTTCGCCACTGCCGAGCATCAGGCCGACGAAAACTTCCTTGCGCCATAAATATGGTGGGCGCACTCCTGTTAGAGTGCGCCCACCAGTTAATTAAGGCTGTAGTCCAAACCATCCCTATTGGGGCCAGATTTATTGCGTTTTTCGTTTATTTCGGGGCATCGCCGCAATCAGGGACAACCATCGCCTGTCCATCATTCAAGGCGGATTGATGGGCCATCAGTCCTGGTATCGTCCAACGCGCAGCCTGCCAGGCATTCACCACAGGCCTCTTTCCCGAAAACACTGCTGTGCAAAAATCATCGACCAGCAACTGATGGGATGCCATGTGTCCATTGATGGAGGGGTTTTGCTTGAAACTCTCAGGGAGGCGATCATATTCACGCTTTTGGACAGGCGAGAATCCAGTCCACTGCCATACATGATTCGCCACCTTTTGTTTGAAATCAGGCTCGCCCTTGTGTGCTGTCATCTCAATGGGGTTCACCTCGTCTGACACGTCCTGCAAATCAACGCCCTTTTCCGTCAGAGAGGTCAGGATATGCTGTGCATTGCTGAACTGGTATGCGCCTTTCGTCCCATAAAACGAAGAGACGTATGAAGAGGGGGCCTTGTAACCGATGCGGCGACATTCGTTGATGCGTGCCGTCCCCCCGTTCGCCAGTTTCATGAGCGAATAGGAGTTCGAGAAGAGATTATCCCACTGGTTCACGCCCTTCTCGAAAAAGCCGTCGCCCTCTGTGTCTTCATAGCCAAAGGCCACGACACGTGTACAGTAACTATGGGCGGCGGCAAGCAGCATCGCCGTCGAATGGGTCGGATAGAAGAAGGGGGGCACACCAGCCGAACGCCTGTCTGCACGGAACTCAGCCGAAAAATGGGTGATGTTGTGATGGTATTGCGCCTCTCCATAGACGAATTTCCCGAAAAAGCCCGCCTCATACTGATAGCGGCAGAACATCGAACTGGGGTAATAGTAGCAAGTCTCCCCCATCATATAGGTCAGTCCTGTCTCCTTCACCTTTTCGACGATGGCCTGGCATTCGCCGACCTCGCTGGCCATCGGCACGGCAGAATAGACGTGTTTTCCTGCCGAGAGCGCCTTCAGAACAAGCGGTCCGTGCAAGTGGCGCTGCACAAAAATGGCCACGCAGTTAATGTCCCGCCGCTTCAGCACCTCCTCGAAACTGGCAATGGCCTCCACGTTGAAATTCGAGGAAAAGGCAGCCGCGCGCTCCTCCAGGAGATCGCACACATAGACCTTTTCAACCAACGGATGCAATTTAAACAATGATACGAAATTCTTCGCAAAACTGCCGCACCCGATAAAAGCGATTCTCAATTTCTCGTTCATCTGCTATTATCTCTATCGAAGAGGTAATTACCTCTCGAGATTACTTAACCTTGTAAAGGACAAAGTCGTCCATCAGGATGGCACCGTTGTCGGTCATACCGCCGAAGCCGGGCATAATGGTGACCTGTCCTGCATTGATACCCACTGGTACCTCAACGAGCAACACGATGCGTGTCCACTCGCCCTCGCTCTTCGGTGCGACGGTGGTGCTGACTTCACCTGTGTGATCATCGCACCAGCGCCCCTCCTTCGTGCGATAGCGGATACCCAGCGAAGCCTTGCCAGGTCCAACCACCTTCATGTAGGCTGTAAGGATATAGACTCCGCCCTCCTCCACATTGACAGCCTGGATGAGGCAGCCGCCTGCCATGCTTTGCGAGACCTTCACGGCGTTGCCGCTGCGCCCTTCGGGCACAACCTGCACCTTGACGGAATCGCGCGCCCAGGAGTTCCAGCCCTTCGGGCAGCCATCCTTGTCCCAGCCTATCATCTCCTTGGAGACCTCCTTCTCCGCATCCTTTATCTCAAAATCACCGTTGGACATCAGGTTCTTGGGAGGCTGGCCGCTCGTCACCAAGTTCAGATAGCCCTGCACCAGGTTCTTGAGCTTGGGGTTGTCAAAGGAGTTCAAACGTGTCTGCAGTTCGGCTGGTTTGTTCTGGCCATACCATGCAAGTGCTTGGAAAAGCCCTGTCATAGCTTCGGTTTCCAGCATGGAGAAAGAGCCAAGCAGGATGTAGCCCTTGTTCTCAAGAAGTCCACGGACGTTCAGGCCAAGCATATCGTCGCGCTTCTTGAGACCCTCAACGTATTCATCGCGCCCCGCCTTGCTCTGCTCCAGCTTCGCGACCAATTCGAACACCTTGTCCGCATCCGCCTGGGACTTCACCTCAATCTCTTGAATCTGCTGATTGTAGGCGTAGGGTTTGACGGCATAGGAAGCCAGTTTCAAAGCATCCCAGTGGATGGCAATGCGCGCCTTCACCTGCTCGTCGCCACCAGCAGCCTGCTCTGCCTCGTTCAAAATGGCGAAGGCCTTGTCCAGGTCCTCGGGGGAGGTTGCAAGCGCCTGATTGATGATTTTGCGGTGCTCCCACTTGCCGCGTCCAGGACGGTCAACCCGATAGGACTTTTCAAGCAGGTCCCAAAAGCGTGCCATCTGGGGCTTCGCGGAACCGTAGATGGTCATGAACTCGTCCAGCAGCTTGTCAGTGTCAAGGGAAGTGTCCCACTCCAGTTTCGCGAACTGCCAGATCATCGGCATCGTAAGCGGCAGGAAGGTATAGGTCTCGATGTACATCCCCTCCACGCCCAGAGCATGGTCGAACTTCATCTGCTCATCGACGTAGTGCGGATAGTAGCGCGGGGTCATGGAGGCGAAGCCGTAATAGTCATAGCGGAAGAGATGCTCCACGCGCTTGCGCCATTCGGTGGTCAGGTCGTGGTCAATCTGCTTCTGGCCAGGCATCCACCAGGCGGCGCTGGTCTCCGTGATGTACCCGAATACATTGGGCTCCATCTTTGGAACCTGCTTCGGCGGCTGGAGTGCGATGGAGTAGATGAGGGTGCCGATGTACTTGTCGGGATGAGTCTTGGCGACCTCCTTTGCGATGATGTTGACGAACTTGTAGTGCCTGTCGGAGAAGCGCTGGTGCTCGAAGGAGTCGGGTGCATCGTCCATCGCGCGGCAGTTCGGGCAGCAGCAGAGATGGGAAATGTCATCCATTCCAACGGAGAAGCTGTCCTGCGTCGGGTTCTTGTCAAAATAATCGTTGATGTAATCGACGATGACCTTCTGGACTTCGGGATTGGACTCGCAGGGACGCCAGTAGCGGTCGCCCTTGGGTGGAATGTACCGTTTGCCGTTCATCATGAGCGGATAGTACTCGGGATGCTCATTCGCATACTTTTCGACAGGGAATATCTGGTGTATCTTGTTCTGGAAGTTACGCTTGGAGATGACTTCACTCAAGGGGGTCTTGTTGCGGATGTTCCAGTCGTTCCAAATCGGCGCCCAGTTGTGGCCAGACCAGATGCGCGGCGAGATATGCGGTATCACCGTGCGCGAGCGCACCGCCACGGAGAGCGTTCCTGTCTTTGCTGCTTTTGGCACCTTCTCCCACAAGTCGCCAGGTGCAAACCAGCGGACGCCCAAATCTTCCTCGATGAACGAATAGACGCCGAACGCAATGGGCGTTGGGTTCAGCCCTGTGAAGTAGAGGTTGCCATCATTCTCCGTAATCACATAGCCCTCCCAACTGGCTCCTGCCTTCTCAAGCGTGCATTCAGGCGCGCCTTCGCATGCACCGATGTAGAGCCCCGTGCCCGCAACCTGCTTGCCGTCCGTCTTGATGGGCAGCTTGACGCCGCAGATTTTCTCCACATACTTCTGCAAATCCTGAGCAGCCTTGCTTATCCTCTCTGATTTTTTCGTGGACGTGACAATCGTCGCCATCGGCTTGCCATCCTCCGCCAGCTTCAACTCTCCCGCCTGACTTGACCACAACAGCAGCCCTGACAGCACCAGACCAATCAACATTCGTTTCATCTTACCATGCTCCTTGCTAAGTGAGGTGAATTCAAAACTAGCGGGCACTAGTTTTGAATTCACCTCAAGTGTGAAAAAACTATTTCAAATAACCCTACTTCAACCTGTAAAGGACAAAATCATCCATGAGGACATAGTCTCCGTCTGCCTGGTTATTGATACCAGGCATGACGGAGATCTGGCCAGCGTCCCCTCCAACTGGCACGGGGACCAGCAGCATGACCTGTGTCCACTCCCCCTCATTTTTCGGGGAGGCAATCGTGCTGACCTCTCCGTCGCGCGTCTTGCACCAATTCCCCCTCTTCGTGCGGAAACGGACACCCAAGGTGGCCCGACCACCTTTCAACTTCATGTAGCAGGAAAGCAGATAAAGTCCGCCCTGTTCCGCATTGACTGCCTGAATCAGGGCCCCGCCTGAACTGCAATTCGACACTTTCACGGCGTTTCCGCTGCGCCCCTCTGGTACAACCTGCACGGTTAACTTCTCGGAGCGTCCCCAGGAGTGCCACCCCTTCGGACAGCCAGCGTTCTTCCATCCCTCCATATCTTTTTGAACACCCCGTTCCTCTTCGCGTATTTCAAAATCACCATTGACAAGCAGGTTTTTGGGTGTCTGGCCACTGGAAATCATCTTCGCGAATCCGCCCACCATCTCCTTGAGAGTGGAGCTGGCGATGGAGTCGGTACGGGATTGCAGTTCGGCGGGTTTGTTCTGAACATACCAGTAAATCGCCTGGAAAAAACCCGTCAATGCGCTGTTTTCCAAAAGGGCAAAGGAGCCGAACTGCATCATGTTGCCACGCTTCTGGAAACCTTGGACATTCAGGCCCAGCAAATCCTTCCGTTTTTGAAGACCAGCGACGAATTCGTCGCGCCCCACTTTGGAGGCCTCCAACTTATCCGCCAGGTCGATGACCTTGTCGGCCTCCGCCTGGGAGTTCACCTCGATGTTTTGAATCTTCAGATTATAAGCGTATGGTCTGACGACATAGGCGGAAAGTTTCAGAGCATCCCGATGGATGGCAATGCGCTCCCTCACCTGGGCATTGTCGGCAACCTGCTCTGCCTCTTGAAGAATGGCAAATGCCTTGTCCAAATCCTCTGGAGAAATGGCCAGTGCCTGGTTCAAGATTTTACGGTGCTCCGACTTGCCGCGTCCAGGACGGTCAACCTGGTAGGATTTCTCCAGCAGGTCCCAGAAGCGGGCCATCTGGGGCTTGGCGGCACCGTAGATGGTCATGAACTCGTCCAGTAGCTTGTCGGTGTCAAGAGATGCATCCCACTGCAACTTGGAGATCTGCCAGATCATCGGCGTGGTCAGGGGGAGGAACGTGTAAACCTCAATGTACATCCCCTCCAGACCCAGGGACTTGTCAAACTTCATCTGCTCATCGACATTGTGCGGGAAATAACGCGGGGCCAAGGAGGCGAAGCCATAGTAGTCGTAGCGGGAAAGATGCTGGACGCGTTTGCGCCACTCGGCGGTCAGTTCATGGTCGCTCTGCTTCAATCCTGGCATCCACCACGCTGCACAGGTCTCCGTGATAAATCCAAAGACATTTGGCTCCAGCTGAGGGACATCCTTCGGCAACTGACGGGCAATGCTATAGATAAGCGTGCCGATATACTTATCTGGATGGGTCTTGGCTATCTCTTTCGCGATGATATTGACGAACTTGTAGTGGCGGTCAGAGAACCGACGATATTCGTAGGAATCGGGCGCGTCATCCATTGCACAGCAGTTGGGACAGCAGCAGATATGCGAAATGTCGTCCATGCCGACGGAGAAACTGTCCTGGTCAGGGTTCTCGTCAAAAAACTTCCGTATATAGTCTATGACGATTTTTTGGACTTCTGGGTTGGATTCACAGGGACGCCAATGGCGGTCTGCCCTGGAATTTGGGGCTGGCTTAGGTGGGAAAAAACGCTTGCCATTGCGCATGAGCGGATAGTACTCGGGATGCTCCTTGGCATACTTCTCCACGGGGAAAATCTGATGTATCTTGTTCTGGAAATTCCGTTTGGAGATGACTTCGCTCAGGCCAGTCTTGTTTCGCCTGTTCCAATCTTCCCAAATTGGAGCCCAATTGTGGCCCGACCAGACGCGCGGCGAGGTCTGCGGAATGACCGTGCGGGAGCGAACTTCCACCGACAGCGAACCAGGCGTCGCGGCCTTTGGCACCTTCTCCCATAATTCGCCTGGCGCAAACCAGCGAACACCCAAATCATCCTCAATAAAGGAATAGACGCCGAACGCAATGGGGGTGGGGTTCAACCCAGTGAAGTAGAGGCTTCCATCCTTCTCCTCAATCACATAGCCCTCCCAGCTGGCACCACTCTTCGCCAGCGTACAAGCAGGTGAACCCTCGCACTCGCCAATATAGAGCCCCGTGCCTTCCACACGTTTGCCATCCGCCTTTATCGGCAACTTGACACCGCAGATTTTCTCGACGTAATGTTGCAAATCCGAGGCCGCCAACCCGATTTTCACATTGGCGTTCTCTGGAGTGACAATCGTCGCTGTCGCCTTGCCACCTTCCGCTAATTTGATCTGTCCAGCTTCAGCAAATGACAGCAACAAGAGGCTCAACGCCACCCCAGTTAGTAGTGATTTCATCTTTTTTAACTCCTTAGTCAAGCTTGATTACACTGTATTATTCTGATATAATGTAATATTATGACTTGATTTTGCAAACAGTTGTTTGAGGTTCCTAGCTTGCCATCTGTACATTGCGTACAAAAAAAGCTTTTTGACCTTCATGTCACTGGATTTCTCAAATTATAATTTTATATTTTGAGAAATCTACATAAAAAAGATTGATTTCTCAAAATAAGACACATATGGAAGCCCTTGTTTTCGACATAGAGAAGTTTGCGGTCCACGACGGGCCAGGCATAAGGACAGTCGTCTTTATGAAGGGGTGTCCGCTGCACTGCCTGTGGTGCCACAACCCCGAATCGCAGTCATTCAAGACGGAACTGTTTTTCACGCCAGAGAAATGCATCGGCTGCGGCTGGTGCGTTTCGGCCTGTCCGCAGAAGTGCCATATCATCCAAGAGGGACGCCATCTGTTTGACCGTGAAAAATGCATCTCATGCGGCAGATGCGCATCCAAGTGCTATGCAGAGGCACTTGAGGTGGTTGGAAAGCGCATGAGCGTGGCGGAGGTCCTGAAAAGCGTCCTGGCCGACAAGCTCTTCTATGACAACTCCAACGGGGGCGTCACCCTCTCAGGCGGCGAGCCTCTGGCGCAGTTTGAATTCACGCGGGAGCTGCTTGATGCATCGAAAAAGGCGGGCCTCCATACCTGCCTGGAGACATGTGGCTACGCGCCTTCCGAAAAAGTCCGCGCCCTGCTGCCGCTCGTCGATTTGTGGCTATGGGATGTGAAAGCAACGCCAGAGATGCACAAGCAGTTCACGGGCGTTGAATACAAGCCCATCCTAGACAATCTACGGATGATCGACGAGGCAGGAGCTAAAATGTGGTTGCGCTGTCCGTTGATACATGGCTTGAACGATTCGGAGGAGCACCTGCTCCAGATTGCTGAACTGGCCAACTCCCTGCGCGGTTGCCAGAGGATAGACATCGAGCCATACCATCCGCTTGGCGAGGGCAAGGCACAACGCTTGGGACGCTCTGATGTGTTCCATGCAGATTTCATTGACAAGGCCATCGTCAAAAAATATGAAAGTTTCTTGACGGCACATACGAACGTTCAAGTTTATTCCCCAACATAAAACAAAAGGTGTAAAAATGTCTGGTAGATGGAGTGAAAAGCAGGCCTGGGAGTGGTACGATTCAATGCCCTGGCTGCGTGGATGCAATTTCATGGGAAGCGACTGCGCCAACCGTGTTGACCAGTGGCAGGAGCTGGGCTTCGAGGAACGGCTGAAAACAGCGGACAAGGAGCTGGAACTCGCCGCCTCCATCGGTTTCAACACCGTGCGCCTGATTCTCCAGTTCGAGGTGTGGGACGAAGAGCACGACGGCTTCATGGAGCGCTTTGAGCGCTATCTGGCCACCTGCGCCAAGCACGGCATCTCTGCCATGATTGTCATCGGCAACGACTGCTGCGTTCCGAAGGACGAGTTCTATGTGCCGAAGCACTGCGGGCCCCAGACCTACGACTGGGGCTACCACGGCGGCGTCAAGAACTCCCCACACCGCAAGCTCCCGCAGATGGGATTCAATGTGCTGGACGACCCCGTCACGCGCGAAAAATTCTGGCAGATGACCGCCGAAATCATGACCAAATATGCACATGACCCGCGCGTCTGCATCTGGGACCTCTATAACGAGCCAGGCAACTGCCTGCGCGGCGAGGTGACCATCCCGAACATGAAGGAGATTTTCAGCATCGGCTGGGACATCCGCCCAGACCAGCCGTTGACCGCCAGCAGCCTAAATCCCATCAAATGCCCGCCCGTTGATCAACTGGCCTTTGAACTATCCGACATCACAAACTACCATTTGTACGGTAATTACGACATCAACATCAAGGTGCTTCACGAACTGAAGAAACTGGGGCGCCCCATCGTCAACTCCGAATGGCTGCACCGCATCCGCCACTGCGACGTCAAGGAACTTTTCCCGCTCTACTTCCTGGAACACGTCGGCTGCTACTGCTGGGGTTTTGTTGCAGGTCTCTATCAGACCTACGAACCCTGGGAAGGCATCTGGGAGATGGTCGCCAACGGCACTGCCCCCGCCGACTGGGACCTGACACGCTGGCAGCACGACCTCATGCGCCCCAACTACCGTCCGTATGACCCAAAGGAAATCGCCATTATCAAGGAATACAGCAAAATGGCTGATGAGGATTTCGCCAGTAAAAGCTCCACCCCATGAAAAGCGTCCTTCAATCATTGTCAAATCCCCATGCCTCTGCGTTTTATTCAGGGCACGTGACGGATGAATCGGGAAACCCCTTGGCTGGAATCCGCGTGACTGACGGTTTCAAGGTTGCCCTGACAGATGCGGACGGGGCCTATTCGCTGGAGCGCAATCCAAAGACACGAATCGTGTCGGTCGTCGTGTCCGCCGATAGGCAAACAGATACCTTCTGGCAAACGGTTGCCGTAGATAAGACAACTGGCATTGATTTCCGTCTGACATCGCGCACGCGCCGAAAAGCATTCTGCTTTCTGCAAATCTCAGACCAGGAACGACGCGAGAGCAGCCTTGACTTTTATCATCAACTACGCGACCGTGCTTTGGCGGAAGACGCGGCATTCGTCATCTCGACTGGTGACCTGTGCGATGTCGATGGAATCAGGATGTCCGCAAAAGAGATGACAGCGGAGACGTTTGGCGGCATTCGCGCATACATTACGCTTGGGAACCACGACCTTGTCGGCGAACAAAGCGACGAGCTGTTCTATGAATCCCTATGCGGGCCAACGCGATATGCATTTGTGGAAGGCGACGTGCTCTTCATCGTCCTGCCGATGGCGGCAAATGCCAAACGCCACCCGACCTACACTGTCCCTGAAATCCTGACGTTTGTGAAATCCATGCTGGACACGTGGCCGAAAGGCGCACCCGTTTTTTTCTTCATTCACTACTATTCCCCCTATTTGGGTTTGACAGCAGAACTCGGAATTGGGCAGGAGAACTCGTTTGACCTCACTCCCTGGAAGGTCATCGGCGCAGCATACGGGCACACGCATTGGTATGAGGCTAGCGTCGATTTGCCGATACCACTGTGGAATACGGGGCAGTCTCGCAGTGGTGGCGCAGGCAATATGCCTGGCGCATACCGCATTTTTCGAATTGGAGAAGATGCAAGTTGCACGACGGAACTGGTAGAAAGCAACATTGCCCCCCCACGGCTCGCAGCACTGCGTGATGCCAAGGGCACCATCACAGCAGCGGCGTTTGGGTCAAATTGCATTGTCGATGCGGTAACGGCCAACATCGATGGCAAGAAATTGCCGATGGATCGCCGCACCTCCTGGTTTTGGACTCTCGGTTCAGGTGCTGTCATTGGCGACGGGGCAGTTACCATGACGCTCCGTACCGCAAATACCTCAAGCGAAGTGACGGCAAAAATCCACACGAATGACACCAACAATCTGTTCACCCTGGAAAACACGCTGTGTCTTCCGCAAAAGACTCTCTTCGGAAAGCCAGTCATCATGGAAGGGCTTGCCATTATCGGCATCGAGGACGAAAACAACTCGCGTGAGGGCGGTGTATGTGCGGTGGAGATTGCGACAGGCAGAATTGCCTGGCGATATACGACGGGCTTCAGCGTGCGCAATTCACTTGTCGCCTCCGAACAATTCGTGTATGGAGTCGATGCCAGAAATAGAATCTTCAAACTAAACGCGACTGACGGCAGGGAAATCTGGATGAACTTGCCAGACAGAATTGTCATCGATGACAACTGCCATTCCGCACCATGCCTTGGCGGCGGTTGCATTTATGCAGGCTGCGGCAAGTCCCTGCGGGCAGTTGACATGGAAACTGGCAAGACGCTGTGGATGGTGGCGGACGGGCACGGAATCTTCGGAACCACAATGTCCCCCCTCTATGACCAGGGCAGGCTTTTCCTGGTCTCAAACTGGGGCTACTTGCAGGCATTTGACGCAGCCACTGGCAAGGAAATCTGGAATACATGCGGAACCGAACGCAAGCTTTTCCAGCCAACAATGGCGATCCTCCCAGACGGTATGATTCTTCGCTGCGACGGGCAACTGGGCACGGCTGTTTTCCATCCTGAAAATGGCGAACTCCTGCGCACAATGGAACCATTTGTGAAAATGCATACAGCATCCATCCCGCTAGTCACGGATGACATGGTCTTCTGCGGTGCCAGCGAAGTCGGGTGCTGCGCCTTTGATGCCAGAACGCTCACACTTCGTTGGGATATGAAGGAAACGATGGGGGCCTCCATTCTCTCGACGGTCCAATATCGTGGGCCGCAAGTTCAAATGGAGGCCTC
This sequence comes from Victivallales bacterium, assembly GCA_017535315.1. GTDB lineage: Bacteria > Verrucomicrobiota > Lentisphaeria > Oligosphaerales > Oligosphaeraceae > RGIG3456. The sequence continues at coordinate 23,848 of JAFXUD010000076.1, forward strand.
GCCTCTGATTGTTGACGGGCGGCTCATCTGTGCAGGTGCAGATGGCATCCTCTATGCCGTCAATCCTGCGGATGGCAAGGTGCTGGCCAGGTTTGATGTCGGCGCACCGCTGATAGGGACGCCCGCTTGGGCGGACGGACATCTTTACGTCCCCGACTACACAGGCAGAATCCTTGTTTTTTCATTAGAGAGGTAATTGAATCAATAACAACCAAGGAGCATTATGAATAACGAAAGCAATACGCGCAAATGCGAGCGTTTTGTAAGTTGGTGGATCAAATGGGAGGACCTCAACTGGCCCAACGCAGACAACCTGGACCGCATCAAGGCACGCGCAGACCTCATCGCAAAAAACGACGCCACCGCCGCCATCATTTTCGGCACTCATTTCCGCTGGGACTGGATGCCCTTCTTCGAGATTCTCCACGACTATTTCGCCACTGTCGCCGATGAACTCCATCAGCGCGGTCTGAAACTCTATGACCATCATTCCGTCAATCTTGTCCACCGTTATGACACGCGCGACGAAATGCGGAACGTCATCCTGCATAGCCAACCGCATCTCCCCTTCTCGCCTTCCCGCGAAGCCGCCGCCACCTGGGAATACCATGGCTCAAAACTCAACAGTTGGCGCATGTTTGACACCGTAACCCGAAAGCCGCTCTATTACCCGCAATACACGGCTGAAGGATTCTGCCACCGCAATCCAGAATTCATCGAAGCATACTGCGCCTACGTCAAAAAACTGATTGCCGACACGGGAATCGATGGCCTGATGGATGACGACACGGTACACTATATGCATTTTCGTTCCTGCGCCTGCCCTGTCTGCCGCGCCGCTCTCAAAGAGCGCACGGGAATGGATTTGCCGCTGGCCGACGACACTGAATTCTGGGGAAACTGGGAGAATCCCGCCTGGAAGGAATGGCTTGCCCTGCGCTTTGAATCCTGCGCCATCTTCCAGCGCGCAGTCCGTTCTGTCCTTCCGCCCGAGTTCCCCACGATGAGTTGCGGCGGCCCCAGCACCACCGCTTATGCTGTTCCCAAGGGCAACGAAGCGTTGGACTTTTTGCAAGGGTGCAATTTGCAGAACCTCGAACTCTGCGGAAACCTGCCTCCCTACAAGCATGATCCCGTCACCTGGAATAATCCCATCTTGCATCACTATGTCGGTGCATCCTACAACGCTTCGGCAGCCGCACGCACTGGCGCGCATTGTGTGGGCGGCGGCTACGGCTTCACCGAGCCCACGGCCAACATCATCTGGGCGCTCAACAAGTGCCTGGGGGCCGATTGCTGGTTCTCCACCCTCAAAGGAAGACTTGGACTGTCATCCGCCGACCTGGCAACCCTCCCCAATGACTTCGACCCCATCGGACGAGCCTACCGCTTTGAGAAAAGCCACCCAGAACTATTCGACTCCACCCCCATCCAACAGGCTGGAATCTATTTTTCCCATGAAACGCGCGACCATTCATCGTATGGCTGCCTGCACAAAGGCCTCCCCCAGGACTTTGCCCAGACGCAAAGCCTCCTCGCCGAAGCAGGAATCGCCTGCGGCACGGCTATTGAAATCCCGATGGACACCCGCGACTACCAACTTCTTCTCGTCCCAGGCGCGGAACTCATGACCGAACGCGAGGTACAAGCCCTGCGCAAGTTCACCACTGCAGGAGGTAAGGTCCTGATGTTTGGCCCATGCGGCTTCCCAGGTGCAAACTCCCCCTGGAGTGTGCGCCAGAAAATCGGCGACGACTTCTGGAAAATCACTCCTGAAACCATCAACAAATCCCCCCAACTCCAGCAATGGATCTACGAAGAAATTCCTTCTCCTGACCTTTCCAAGGCGCAATGGAGTGAACTCGAACCTGGTCTCTTCTACCACCCTGGACGGCTTCCCAATGACGCCCTTGCTCAGTCTCTCCTCCAACTCGTCCGACAATATCTCCGCCCCCTTCCTGTCCAACTGGATGCGACCAATGGCTATCTGACATCCTTCCGCAAAGAGGCCCATGGCTATGTCATCCATCTGCTTGCAAAAGAGTATGACACCGACATCGACCACCATCTGGATGAAATCCGAACCCATCGCACGCGCGTCAACATCATTGTCAAGGCAGAGCCGATTGACGTTTCACGCGTCATCAAAATCCACACCACCCTTTCCCTAGAAGTATTCACACCCTTCCAAGAGGAAGGGGCAAACGTTTCCCGAACCTCAGAAGATACCCTTGCCATCTCCCTCCCCGAAAAATGCCCCTACGTAATTCTCCACTTGCACGATTAAAAGGGGAAATTAACTGCATTATTCCCTAAAAATATCCAACTTCACTTTGTGCAAAAACACTTATGAAGATTATATTATTCATTGAGGTGATTTTGAAATCACCTTGATCTTGAAAAGGAGTTTTTACGTGTTCTTGCCAATAGTCATATTCACTGCAGCGTTGCTGTTTGCGGGATGCCAGTCGCAGACGACAGGCTCCCCGCAGACAACATCTGCCCAGGATGCAGGACAACGGCTGCCGCAGAAGCCCGTGGAGCGTCCTGCCTGGTTCAACGCCCCCCTGAAGGGCGGTTGCCAAGGGGCCGACGAAGCCATTGCCTACTTGAACAGCATCTTCAAGGGTACGGAAGAAGTCCAGGCAAAACACTTTCTAAAGGCGCAGGCCATCGTCAACGCCATGCTGACAAAAGATAGCGACCACACGGCGATTCTCCAGGAAGACAGCATCATTTTAGGTCACACAGCCTTGATTGCCATGGCGCACGACACATTGCAGCAAGGCATCCAAAACCGCGACCAACTGGAGGAACTCCTGTTGGCGACCGCTCGTCTGCAAGCCGTCCGCCAGGACAATGCAACGCGCTTTGCCGACTGGCTGCCCCAACTTGAAGCCTGGGAACAAGGGAACGGTGACTGGTGCGGTCTGCGTCTATGCGCACAGTTTCGTGACAAAAAGCCCCTGGCCGTCCTTCCCGAATTCTGGATGGCACGGCAGGCCCCCCTCGATGCCAACCTGGCTCAGGAGTCCGTTGAGCAATGGCGTGCCGCCAAGCCCGCTCCTTTGAAATTGACAGAGTTGGGAAAGGTTTCCCAGAACAGCAATTCTCCCATCTGGTTAATGCAGACCATTGAACAACCCGAGGTGCAGGAAGGCAAAGACACGTATGCTGTCTTCAGTGCCTTCCGCGGCCGATGTGTTGCGTTCGTCAATGGCAGCCAGGCAGCCTATTTCGCTTCAGATGGGCCACATTTTTTTACAGTCCCGCTGATTTTCAAAGACAAGCAGTGCAACCTTGTCGTCTTTGCGGAAAAGGAAGCTTCCATTCAGTATGTCCCTTTGCCTGTCTGGCTGGTCCTTGGGGAACAAGTTTCCCCAAGCCGTCCATAGAGCGCAGCATCCATAGTTTGCTGCGTTCTAAATCAAAAATCAGATATGGAATTGCAGCAATGGATAATACAATTGAAAACACCGATGTCGGCCTCTCCGAAGAGCTCACAAGCAAACTGCTCACCCTCTCCGAACAGAACAATCTAAAGGAGATACGGGAGATTCTCGCTGACATCCCACCTGCCGATGCGGCAAAGGCGATGGAACTGTTTGCCCCTGACAGGCAGTTGGCACTCTTCCGCTCCCTCTCCAAGGATACCGCCGCCGAAATCTTCACCTACGTCGATAGCGATCTGCGCGTACACATTGTGGAAAGTGTCGCGCAACCTGAGGTCAACGAGAAAATCAAGCAGGACTTCCAGGAGCTCTTTGACACCATGCCCGTCGATGACGCCGCCGACCTGCTGGACGAACTCCCCGCCAACCTAGTGGAAGCCCTCCTGAAAAACTCAACACCAGACAAGCGCAAGCAGCTCAACGACATCCTCAACTACCCGCCCAATAGCGCAGGCAGCCTGATGACCCTTGAGTACATCATGCTTTCTGAAACCATGACCGTCGAGGAGGCCCTGAAACATGTGCGGAGCAACGGACGCACCAAGGAGACCATCTACAACTGCTATGCCGTCAGCAAGGGGCGCAAGCTGGCGGGTGCTGTCTCCCTCCGCGAAATTGTGCTCAGCAAGGAGGGCACCCTCATTCGCGACATCATGGCCACTCCTGTCATTTACGCCCATACGATGGACGACCAGGAGAAGATTGCTGAGCAGTTCAAGGAATATGACCTGCTGGCCATGCCCGTCGTCGATATGGAAAACAGGCTCGTCGGTATCATCACCATCGACGACGTGGTTGACGTCATCGAAGCTGAAAACACGGAAGACTTCGAAAAGATGGCCGCCCTCCGCCCATCCGACGACGAATACCTGAAGACCAGTGTGCTGACGCTGGCACGCAACCGCATCGTCTGGCTGATGGTTCTGATGATATCCGCCACCTTCACGGGGGCCATCATCTCCCACTTCCAGAAGATTCTGCAGGAACAGGTGATACTGGCCAGCTTCATCCCGATGCTGATGGACACGGGGGGCAACTGCGGGGCACAGGTCTCCACACTGGTCATCCGTGGTATGGCGGTTGGGGACATCGAACTGGTCGATTGGTTCAAAATCGTCTGGAAGGAGATACGGGTTGGCCTGACGGTCGGTGCGGCCCTCTGTTTGGCAAACACCGTGCGAATGCTGATTTTCGCACGTGGGGTCAGTCCAAGCATCATTATCGTCGTCAATGTAGCGCTTTTCATCACGGTGACCTTCGCAAAGATGATCGGCTGCCTGCTTCCGATGACGGCCAAACGGCTGAAGCTGGACCCCGCGCTTATGGCCAGTCCGATGATTTCCACCATCGTCGATGCCTTCGCCCTCGTCACCTATTTCATGGTCGCACACCAACTGATTAAATAAAGAGGTAATTGCAAAACCTTTTTTTCAACTATTAGAAGCTGATGTCAACTCAACCTCCCGCAAACAAATCCTACAAGATGTTGATTATCCTCAACATACTGCTTGTAGTTTCCGTCTGTGTAATCGTTTATTGCGCCATCAACATCAACAATGTATTGCTCAACCAAAGCATCAACTACCGTTCGCATCTTCAGTATCACATTGCCAACGACTATTTCCGCTATGGCTCGGATATGCTGACAGATGCCGTTAGACGCTATGCTTTCTCCCAAGACATCAAATACATGGATGCCTATTTTGAGGAATTCTTTAAACTACGCCATCGCGAAAAGGCTCTGGAGAGGACTCAAGACCTGGAAATTGACCAGGAACTCAAGAATTACATTTCTCGTGCGATGAGGTTCTCAAAAAATCTGATGCAAACCGAATATCATGCAATGCATCTCGTCAACGAGGGCAGTGGCTCGCCGTATGTATATGAAGAGGTCAACCACTACCGCCTGACGCCCCAGGAGCAAAACGCCACCCATGAGGAACGCTGCAGAATGGCACAGAATCTCCTCTGGTCAGAGCAATACATCCACGCCAAAAAGGAGATTTACAGTTCCCTGTCAGGTGGACTTGAAAGAGCCAGTGTCCTTGTTATGAAAAGGCATCGTGCTTTACGCACAAAACTGAACTACCTGCTGATAGCTGAAGGCCTTAGCCTAGCAATCCTGGTCATAGCCATATTTGGCTTTATCCTCCGTCGTCGTAGCGAGAATACGCGCCTGATAGCATGGCAGGCCAACGAGACCATGAACATGAACAAGCAGCTTCAGGCGGAGCGCGACAAGGCGATTGCCGCCGAGAATGCAAAGAGCTTCTTCTTCTCGACCGTCAGCCATGATATCCGCACACCGCTGAATGCCATCATCGGTTTTTCCGAAATGCTGCAAATGGGCATAGACAATCCAGAAGAGAAGAAAAAAGCACTGGATTCCATCGTCATAAGCGGCCACACACTGCTGGAGCTGGTCAATGACGTGCTGGACCTCTCGAAACTGGAGGCGGGCAAGATGGAATTTCACCCTGAACCCACCAATATCGCAAAACTGGTCAAAGGCGTGACAACTTCCTTTGAGATTGCCACCATGAGAAACAGCGTGCTGCTTCGCGTAGAGGTGGAGGAGATGCCCTATCTGAAACTGGATCCCCAGCGCATCCGCCAGATTCTCTTCAACCTCATCGGCAATGCGGTGAAATTCACCAAGAAGGGCTCCATTATCGTGCGGGCCTCTTACAAGAACGAGGAGTTCTCCATGTCTGTCACCGACACAGGCTGTGGAATCGCCGATGAAGACAAGAAAAAACTGATGTCACCCTATGTCCAGCTAAGGGGACGCGGCAACAACGACGGAACAGGACTGGGCCTTGCCATCTGCAAGCAACTGGCCAACCAGATGAAAGGCACTTTGGAGGTCGATTCCGTACTGGGACAAGGCTCCACGTTTACACTCCGTGTGCCAAAGGTCATTGCGTTTTCACAAAAGGATGCAAAGGCTTATTTCGAGACTTGCTCCAAGCACAAGGAAACATCGCCTGAATTGGATACCTCCATTCAGGAGAAGCAGATTCTTATCGTGGACGATTCACCGTTGAATCTGGCGGTCCTGAAGGCGATGCTGGGGCGATTGAACATCCAAAACATCGTGACGGCCTCCAATGGCAAGGAGGCCTTGGAGAAACTGCTTGAGAATAGGAATGTGGAAATTGTCCTCACAGACATGTTCATGCCCGTCATGGATGGCGAGGAGCTGGTCCGTGAAATCCGCAAGATTCCAGAACTTGAGAAACTACCTGTCTATGCCATCACCGCTGACGTGGAAATGCAGAATACCTATATGAAGAAAGGATTCGACAACGTTCTTCTCAAACCGATAACACTGGAAAAACTGAAGGTTTTCCTTGCCTGATTCAGTGCTCCATTTCCCTGCTTTTTTGAAACAATCATTTAGTCATGATGCTTGGAATACTACTTGGCTTCACCACTGCCATCTTAAACTCGATAGGCTATCTTGTCAGTGCACGATACCTGCTGCACCACAAGTCACCTCTGCAGTTGTTGATTCAGGCGCAAGTATTCATGATGCTCCTAGCCTTCCCCTTTCTGCTCTGGCTGTTTCCTTTCAGGCAAATCGAAAGACCGTTGGAGTACGCTGGACTGCTGGCATTCTGGGTGACCGTGTTTCTTCTGGGGCAAGGTTGTTTCTTCGCAGCGCAGCGTTTTTTCGAGGCAAGCCGCCTCTCCTCACTATTGGGTCTGAAAATCATCGTTCTTGCAGTCGTGTTTGTGGTTGGCGGACACGGAACACTGAATTTCTGGCAGGTTCTGGCTGTCCTGCTGGCCGCAATAGCAGGTATGACCTTCAACTGGAGCGGCGCAGCCCGTTCAAGCCTTGCTGGGTGGTTGCTGCTTTTCACCACGCTTGTCTGCTACTCTTTCGCGGATATAAGCGAAACGGGTCTGATAATGCGCGTGCACAACAGTGGTTACAGCCTGCTTCGCAGCTCCTTTGCCACGACGGCGATGGCCTATACAGCACTTGGTGTCGTCTCACTCCCTTTCATCTATCGCTTCATGCCAACCTGGGACCAGGCATGCAAGGTCTTTCCGTATTCGCTTATCTGGATTACATCCCAAGTCGCTCTTTTTGCCTGCTTCGCCCTGCTCAAGCCCGTTTTCGGTAACGTGATATTGGCAACCCGCGGTATCTTCTCCGTAGCATTCGGAGCAATGCTTCCATTATTCGGTCTGACGGCTCTGGATTCCAAAATCAGCAAACAAAAGTGGATTCAGCGTGGAGTCGCCGCCTTGCTGATGACCATAGCCATAGCACTCTATTCATTCGGGAAATCTCTTCAACAATAATAACCCAAAGGAATTCGCCATGTTCAAAAAGAGTTTGTTTTTGCTTTTGATTTTAATGGAGGTCATGATGGAAATTGAAGCAGCAGAAGCCCTGAACTATTCCATGGATGTGAAACTGACACCTGAAAACGCCATTCTGAAGTCTGGAGAAACCTTTAAGGCTTCCATACTTCTGAAGAAGGACGGACAACCCATTTCAGGCCAGAAAATGGTGATTACCACTAAATGGGAGGCAACTGTGCTGAAAAAAGAAACGTTACTTACGGATGGCAAACCCGTGGAAATCACCTATACCAGCGACAAACCAGGCTGGTTCTACTGCTGCGCCTATCTATTGGACGCAAACGACAAGGTCATCCAGAACCCTGGGACAGGATGCCGTCAGTTGAAAAAGAAACACCTCGCCACCGAATTCGGCGCCATCTTCTCGCCTGAGAAAATCATCGCGGTCTCCAATGAGCCTGACGACTTCGACGCCTTCTGGGCTGCGGAACGCGCAAAGCTCAACCAGTGCAAGATGAAGGCAAAACTGGTTCCCCTGCCTGTCGATCCCGAGTATAAAGGCATCGACTGCTTTGCGATCGAGGTGACCTGCCTGGGACGCGCCCCTGTTACGGGCTATTTGGCTATTCCCCAAAATGCCAAGCCAAAGTCGCTTCCTGCAGTGGTCGATTACGAAAGCATGGTGTGGCAGGATGCCCCCAAATACATCGCTTGCAGGACTGCCGTCAATGCAAAGGCCATTGCGCTCTCCGTCAGTTGGCACGGCATGGAGACGGGACACCCTGCCGACTGGTATGTCCAGGAAGGCAAAAAATTCTATCTGGAAGGTGGCCGCTACAATGCCGAAGACCCCCTCAAATGGGTACAGCACGATATGTTCTACCGCGTCTTGCGTGCCTTAGACTACGTCAAGACCCGTCCTGAATGGAACGGCAAGGACCTCGTGACGCGTGGCGGAAGCCTTGGAGGCATCGAAAACCTCTGCGCCGCCGCTCTGGACAAGGACATCACTATCGCCTTTATCAGTGTGCCCTCCGCCTGCGACTACAATGCGCAGGCATCTGGTCGGAAGCCGCAAGGCGTATTCCGCGCGCCTGAAAACGCCAAGAAGCTTCTTGAAAACCCCGCCCTCGCAAAGTCCATGGCCTATCACGACGGCATCAACTTCGCGAGACGGATTACCTGTGAAACATACGTATGCACAGGCTTTTCCGATGAATCCTGCTACCCGAGCAATGTCTATTCGATGTTCAACGCCATTCCCGCCACCACGAAGAAGTTCATGAGCACCAACCCCTTTACTGGGCACTTTGGCACAACGCGAAACACCGCAGGCGAGAAGCGAATCTCCGAGGGCCTCAACACCGTCACCGTCCTGCAGGATCCGCTGTAAAAAAAATGGGGGAGCGCTTGCGCTCCCCAGAGAGGCCTGTTGTGCCCCGTGCTTTAGCGCGGGGCTGTCCAAAGGACGGGGGCTATACGCCCCCCGCGCCCCCGCTTTGCGGTGCGCATAGGACAGAGGGGCATGGCACTAGCCCCTAATCCCTAGCCCCCTACAAGCCACTATTTAGTGCGGGGTGGCGATTAGCTGTTCCAGGTAGTCGTCCATTCGATTGAGATTTCGGAATGGGTAGTCCTTCGGGCAGCGGGAGATTTCATAGGAAAGCCCATCAAAAAGGCCCTTGAACTGTTCCTGCTTCAAGCCCGTGACCTCCAGCATCTTGGTATTGTCATACGCGCGGTTGAAAAGCCGCGCATATTCGAGTTGCCAACGCTTTGGCAGGCCAAGATTCGGGTCTAGAATGCGCAGGTATTCTTCCTTATCGACCCAGATGGCATGCAGATTGCAGATCTCCTTGTAGTAGTCCGCCACTTCGCTCCATGGATGCCACTCTGCGGAGGTAACATTGAAGTCCTCGCCCAAAGCCCGTTCGTTGAAGAGAATATTCGCCAGCATGGAGGCGACATCGCCACCCCATGTCATGCTGGATGGGATGTTGTACGCCTGAACTGGCAAAACGACTGTCTTGCCGCGGAAAGCGCGCCCCACCGTATCTGCCGCTTCCAGGGTCACCAGTTGATAACGCATGAAGGAGAATGTGGTTGAGGGACGCACGATTGTCCAACTCTTTTGTGGCAATCCGCGCAGCATCTCTTCGCCGCGTGCCTTGTACATGCAGTAGTCGTCGGAGGCCAGCAACGCCTCGTCCTTCGAGACATCCAGCAGACGTGGCGAACTTTCCTTGACGGGGCATTCCTCATTCGCGAATACCCTGCAACTGGAGAGGTAGATGTAGTGTCCCGTGCAGGAGGCCAGCAGCGGCAGTTCCGTCGCTATTTCGGCAGTGCGGTAGGTCATGAAATCCACGATGCCGTCATAGTTCTTCGCCAGGAAGGCGTCATGCACCTGCTTGTCCTTGAAGTTTGCCTTGTAATAGGTGACATTGGGGTAGTTCTGGCGAGGGTCGTCCAGCGCGAGGGCATCAATCTCATAACCAAGTTCTGAAAGCTTCGGGACAAGATACTGTCCCATCGCACCTGTCGCACCTATCACTAAAACACGTTTTGACATACTACCTCCTTTTTCCCCCGCGCTACAGCACGGGGCACAGGTTCCACTAATCCCTAACCACTAATCCGCCAGTTCGTTGAGCTTCTTAAGAGTAGCCTCGACGAGTTCCTGACCACCTTTGGGCGAGCAGAGGTTGCAGAATCGGCTGGCGCTGTAGCCGCGGTTGTTGAAGCCCCGCCGTGTGGGCAGGTAGGTGCCGCCCTCAGCGCCTGGAATGCCCGTCAGTTGGATGATGAAGGTCTGCGTGAAGGGACTGCGGGCCTGGATGCGGTGCATGTAGTCCATATAAAGCTCGAAGCGGTTGGTTGCGAAGGCAACGTCGCCGAGGCGGATGACGTGCATCTCCATCGTGATCTTCTTGTCCTTCTTCTGGTCTTCGTATTTTTTGATCAGACCGAGGTAGCGGCCTCTGCCCGCGATAAGCGTCGTGTTCTTGCGCAAGGTGGCGACGGGGTCGCCGTCTTCGGGGGCAAACTTCTCGTCCTTCAGGGCTTCGAGCCCCTGCTTCGCCTCTTCGTATTCGGCGTCGGTGATGATGCGCCTGGAGAGGCGCACATCGCTGACATCGTGCTTGACGACGGCGGATTTGATGATGTCTTTCTTCGCCCAGGCGAGGACTTCGTCAAAGGCGCACACGATGCGCTCGGCGATGTCCTTGCGCTCGAACTCCTCGGTGTATTTCGGGTCGCGTCCGTACTTGAGGGCGAAGCGGCGTGCCTGTGCCTTCTTGTAGTGGAGGATGCGTGGCGAGAGGTCGCCTGCGGCGGCGCATTGTGGCAGGATGAAGATGTCGCCGTACTTCTTGGTAAGTAGCTGGCGCACGTCGTGCCAGAAGGAAGAGCTGATCTGGTAGATGCCCTCGGAGTTCTGCGAGGGGCAGGGGACGTTGATGATGGCGCCCGTCAGCTTGTTCTTGGAATCGAAGGTGTAGAGCAGGTTGACAAAGGACTCGGTGCCCGCCTCGTAGCCGCTGAACTTCGGGTCGTTGGTGTTGCCGTACATTCGCGCGTGGCCGTGGACGGCGGCCATGGAGTTGTGGATTTCACCAGGACGCTTGGAGGTGTCGTCGAAGTAGGTGACGCGCCTGCTGTGGCCAACGGTCGCATAGCCATAGCCGTAGGCGAAGCCGCCAGGTGCGCGTTTTTCGTAGGCCTCACAGACTGCGTCGGCAATCTGCTGCACCAGCCAGTCGCGGTACTTTTCGCTGTCAGCGATTTTTATGCTTGTGGGGATTTGGTTCGTGTCGAGGAAAGCAGCTTCAGAGGTCGCCTTTGTCTTTTTGTCTGAAGCGGGCTTGGTGGTCATCTTGTAGTGGCTGGGGCCTGCGTGGGTGTGGGTGGCGTTGAGGATAATCTTCACGACAGGCATCTCAGGGTGCTTTTTCGCCACGAGGCGGCGTACATCATCCACAACAAAGTTGCGGATGACCACCAAGTCAAGCGTCACGAAGCAGACCATGTCGCTGCCGTCCTCGATGAATAGCGTGGTGGCATAGACGGGATCAAGCACGCCTGTTGAAATGCGCATGTAGAACTGTCCTGGCAGGTTGATGGGTTCCGTTGTAGAGACATCTCTTTTTGCCCAGCCAATCTTCAAAACATTCTTTTTCATTGTCAATCTCTCGGTTTGGGGTTGAAACTATATCAGTACGAAAACAATCATAATCACGGCGATGACGGCAAAGATAGCCGCCATGGAAACCTTGGTGGAGAAGACGTTGTTCTGCGCCCAGGTCGTGACCGCCTTCAGGCCAGTGCCGAAGAGGGCCAGCCCCGTCACCATCAAAAGCGGCAGGATGAAGCAAATATTGTAGAGCAGAAGCAGGGAAAACGACTTGGCATTGACGCCCGCGCTGTTGATGGCTATCAGCGTTGGCAGGTAGATCTGCCCTGTGCAGGCGAATTCCATCGAGGAGACTACAGCTCCCAACACGACGGCTGCGGGTATCATCAGCCAGGACTGGTGTTCCATAAACTCGCGGATTTTGCTGTGGATGCCTCGGTGCGTCTCCTTGGAGAGGCCCATGTCCATATCTGACGCCTTGCCTGTCTTGCGGTAAATCAAGGCATCGCGGAGATGAAGCACCGACAATACAGCCGAAATGACTGCAAAGAGGATGTAGAGACCGCTCTTTACCCAGGAAAAGCGGTTTAGAAAATCAATCAGGAAAGAAAGCCCGATGCCGAAAAGCAGGTAGGTTCCGAAGACACCTAGGCAGAATGCGCCGCCGATAGCCGCGATTTCACGTCGGCGCCTATGGCGCATCAGCAGGTAGCTGATGAGGAAGAGAGAGGTTGCGAAGGCACAGGGGTTGATGCCGTCTCCCAACCCCGAAGTTATCACTTCGATGGTGACAAAGGTATCCAGCAGACCGCGTTCCCGTTTCTTTTCGGCTTCCAGTTCTTCGGTGGTGATGGGGGACAGCCAAAAGCACTCCCCCTGGGCATTCACCAGTTTCTCCTGCAGTTCGGCGACCTCCGCTAGGCGTCCTGTAATGTAACCATCGCTCCAGACAATAAGCGGGATGATGCTTTGCTTCGTACGCGGAAAACTGAAGTGATTGTGGAAACGGGTCAGCATCGCCTGTGAGGAAAGCTCGGCTACATCAAAGGCATCGATTTGCAGGTCGGGAAGATTTTGCTTGAGAATCTCCAATTCCTTGTCCTGCCTGGAGCATTTCGCGCAGTTTTTCTGTCGGAAGAAGGCAAGGTGAAGCGTCTTTGCCTCCTGCGGCGGAGGCTGCGGCGGTTGCTTGCCTGCTGTTTCTTCCTCTAGTTCAAGTTTGACGACGGGAGTAGTCGCTGTCTCCGCCAACTTGAAGAACAGCTCTGTTTCTGGGATGCGAGGTGCCTCTGCTGCGAGTTTGTTGAACTCCTCCTCAAACTTCCAGAATTCCTCCACGTCACTGATAAGCTGCTTACCAAGAAGAATAATGGGGAATGAGTTTGCCTTTTCCTTCACCTGGAAAGTCGTTTCTATGCGGCTCAAGAGATTATAGTTGGGCAGGTGCTCAATGGGCAGGAAAAAGAGAACAGGGTCATCGGGACGGTTAAAGCCCTCCGACCATTCTTCTTTCACAGATGCGCAATCCGCACAGTCATACGAGCCGAACAAAGCTATCCAACCGCGCGAATAGGCGAAGCTGCAGAGAAAAACTAGAAGAATGGCGAGTATCTTGCGCATGGAATATGACTCCACGCAGCCCACAGGCTGCATGGAGAAAAAACTGTTATTTCATGGCAGTCTCAAAACTACCATCCGCCTTGGCAAATGCGCAGGCGGCTGAGACGGGTTTCTCGAAGTCGGCGAAAACCCCCTTGCCGAGGATATAGTCGCAGCAATCAGCAGCAGAGGCTGCATCAAAGCCATTGTCTATCTGGGCAATGCAGGGTTCATTGCGCTCGTATGTGCAGACATAGAAGGCCTGTCCTGGCTGCAAGGAATATTCGCGAACTAGCAGCGCATCCTTGCGCACGATGGCCAACCAACCCTTTTTGCCGTCTGGCGTCACGACACCTGTGATGCGGGGGGTGTCAAGGCTGTCGTGCTCATAGTCCATGGAGAGCATTACATAGGCGAGGGCATCCCTGGGGGCCATGCCAGACTCGATTTTTTCTGCAACGGGGTCGGTCTGCGAACCATTGCTGACGACCGCCATGCCTCGTGCGATGCGCAGGCAATTGTAGGCGATATAGGGATTCTTCTGAATGTCATTTTCAAAGCCTGGCTTCGGCACAATGGCAATGCCACGCGAAAGTTCCACGGCCATGCGATTCGGGAAGGAACGGGATGAGACACGGTAAAGGGCGGCACCCAGACCAGCCTTGCTGCAACCAACGGCTACGATTCTTCCAACGTACATTGTCATTCTCCTTTGTTGTAGTATTTATTTAGTGCAAATCATAGAGACAATCATCTATTCAGACCATTCTGCAAAGAGTTCACGGGGCGGGGTGTCCTCCACACCGTATGTCCAGGAAACCTTGTCGGAATCCAGTTGCTTACCATTATGGCCGATTATCTTGCCAGGCGTCTCAATGACAAGAGTGGTTTTGAAGCCTTTGCAAAGCTTCTGTGCGCGTCGCTTCAAGTCGGGAGAGATTTCAGGCAGGGGGATTTCCAGACGCACCTTTTCATCGACAGGCTTCAAAAGCATCTCCCCAAATGCGCCTTGCGCCAGCGCCTTCGTGGTCTGCCTGGCAATGACCATCATCTGGATGCTTGCCGTGCCATCGCGAACACTCTTCCGATGCAGGGTCATCTCTGCGCCATGCGCCGCATAAAAGGCCTCCATCGAAGCCTTGTCGGTGAAACTGGCCTTTGGAAAACCCTTGAGTGCGAGAAGCTCCTCCATGGCCGCTTGTATGGCCTCCTCCTGTTCCGCAGGGTAGCTGCATGTATAAGTGACAAGAAGCGTACCGTCGTCCTTGAAACGCATGCTCTGCTCCAATGTCAGACAACCTGTCAAAGCCACAAGGCTAGCAAACAGGATGATATTTATGAATCTCTTCATGAGTGTAGTTTTATTGGTTTCGTATGTTTAATCTATCACGTGTTTTTCTATGTGCAATTTCAATGGGGCTTTTTTCCTTTCTGACCATCCTATTCCCTTTTATCCTTTTTTTTGACAAACGCATTTGACATTTTTTAAAAATCCAATATATTATAAACATAATCAAAGAAATATTGCGGGATGGAGCAGCCCGGCAGCTCGTCAGGCCCATAACCTGAAGGTCGTTAGTTCAAATCTAACTCCCGCTACCATTTATATGAGAAGCCATCGCAAATGCGATGGCTTTTTTCGTAGAGAGGTAATTTCAAAACTAGCGCGAAATGCGCTAAGAGATGGGCACTGTGGCTAAAGCAACGGCTCGAAGCCGCACTTTCGTGCGGCGATAGACGTTGTCAACACCAATGTGTCCATGTCGCCGCGCATTTTGATGATAGTTTTGAAATTACCTCGTAGAGATAAAAATGGCAACAAAAAAGAAACAAGAAGAACGCAAGAGCATTGCCGTCAACCGCAAGGCCAGGCACGACTACCAGGTTCTTGAAACCTATGAGGCGGGCATCGAGCTGACGGGAACGGAGGTGAAATCCTGCCGCGCCGCAGGCGTCACCTTGACGGACAGCTATGCCGCCATTCAGGGAGGCGAACTGAACCTGATAGGCGTCCATATCGCACCATACGCCCAGGGAAACATCTTCAACCACGAACCACGGCGCAAGCGTAGGCTCCTGATGCACAAGCGCGAAATTCTGCGCCTGAAAAAGAACATCGAGGCCAAGGGGCTCACGCTCATTCCCCTCTCATTCTATTTTGGAAACAGAGGCAAAATCAAAGTTGAGCTGGCACTTTGCCGCGGCAAAAACACCGTTGACAAACGCGAAGACCTCAAGAAGAAAATGGATGACATCGAAATGCGCCGCGCCATCTCTAAACGACAATAGAGGTAGTTTCTGTTTGCGTATCATTTGCTTATCATGAAGGTAACTGATTTTAACTTTGATCTCCCAGAAGAGCTCATTGCACAATATCCAGCCGAGCATCGGGAGGATTCCCGCATGCTGGTCATGGACAGAAAAAGCGGCGACTGCTCCATCCATGGATTCAGGGAAATCATCAACTACTTCGAGCCAGGTGACTGCCTCGTCATCAATGACACAAAGGTTCTGCGTGCACGTCTCTGGGGTACGCGCCAGGGAACAGGCGGTCGTGTGCAGGCCTTTGTCCTGAAGCAGGTCGGAGGCAAATTGTGGGAATGCATGTTGCGACCAGGTCGCCGTCTGCCTCCTGGCTCTGTAGTTGAACTGGCTGGTTTCGGCACCTTCACGGTAATGGAGAAAAGGCCAGACGGCACCTTTGTCGTGCGCTTTGACGTGCCTGATGTCCTTGAATTGATGGAAAAGGCAGGGCAGATACCATTGCCCCCCTACATCACCCGCACGCCGACCCAGGAAGACCAGGAACGTTACCAGACCGTTTACGCCAACCACCCTGGTGCCGTGGCCGCGCCCACAGCAGGCTTGCATTTCACCAAGGAGATTCTGGCTGAAATTGAGGCGAAAGGTGTGAAAATCGCGCGGCTGACCCTTCACGTTGGCGCAGGCACCTTCAAGCCCGTAAGCGTCGAGAACATCGAAGACCACATTATGCACGAGGAAACCTATATTTTCCCCGCTGAGGCTGCTGAAACCATCAACACCACCCATAAAAATGGGCACCGCGTCATCTGCACGGGAACGACCACGGTCCGCGTGCTGGAGACCTGCGTCATCCCTGGGACACGCGAAGTCAAGCCAGGCACGGGCAACACCTCCATTTTCCTTTATCCCCCCTACAAGGCGATTGTTCCCGACGCCCTCCTAACCAATTTCCATCTGCCCCAGTCAACCCTGCTTATGCTAATCTGCACTTTCGCTGAGAAGGAAAAAATCATGGCCGCATACAAGATGGCCATTGAAAACAAAATGCGCTTCTTTAGCTATGGCGACTGCATGCTGCTGAAATAAGAGTTATTGCATTATGTTCAATTTTATACAAATCCAGCCTGTCTTGCCACCCGATGAATGGAAATGACACTCAATCAGCTTGTTTTCCATTATTCATGCATTATGTTCAATCTCTGTTACTATTCAGAAAAGAAATAAATAGTGCTTGTTACCAGGTTTTCTGCGCCTTGCCGCTTCGCTACGCTACGCGGCAAGGCGCAAAGAAACTTGGGGTATCACCTACCCGTGGGTTTCGCTCGCACCAAAGGCGCTCGCTTTACCCACGGCTATGTTCTTAGCCGCCGCTACGCGGCTTACCTTTCTGAATAGTTACCTATTTCACACAAATCCAGCCTGTTTTGCCCCATACCATACTACAATGCAACTCAAATCGCTTGACTTCCAAAATTTCGGAACGAGTCAAATTGCCTGGTTCCATCCTTCGACGACGCTCCTGCATGACGGGAGAGTGTTTGCCTCCATGCAGGAAATCAATGGTTCCGACCATTATGGTGCACCGATGTTCACCCTGAGCAACGGCTTGGAGGAAGGATGGTCTGCACCATCGGAGATTCCTGCCTTCAAACGCAGAACTCTTGAGGGGACGCCGTTTACAGAAGGAGTCGCCGATGTGCGTCCATTCACGTTGCAGGATGGACGGGTGGCCGTGTTTGGCTGCACCAGTCACTACACGGCAAAAGGCAATGCCTTCTGGGACAAAGAGCAGACTGAAAAACCGCCGTCAGGCAAGGCTGTCTATAGCATCTGGTCGCCTGATACGGGAACATGGAGCGGTTATGGCATTTTGGAACTCAATAGTGTAACGCGCTCCTACCGCACAGCCTGCACGCAGGCAGTTCTGCTGGATAATAATCGCATTCTCCTGCCTTTTTATTTGGACAGCGGCAAAATCTGCGATTTCCATGGATACACCTCTCCGTGCTTTGCATCCATGACGGCAATCTATCGCATTGAGGCATCGCAGTTGATTTGGGAAGCACAAAGCGACCTGCTGGAGCTGCCCGTTCTACGCGGTTGCGTAGAACCATCGGCCATACGCCTTGCGGATTCGACGTTTGCGATGACAATGCGTGCGGAGGACGGCAATATGTACCGCGCAGTTAGCGTAGATGGCCTTACATGGCGCGACATGCGCCCATGGCGTTGGGACGACGGAAGCCCCATTGAGACCGCATCCACGCAGCAGCATTGGATACGCCTCGGCAATAAGGCATATCTTGTCTATACGAGAAACAATGGCAGCAATGCGACGATCGCGCGTTTTCGTGCACCACTCTATATTGCAGAGGCAGATGTTGAAAACGCCTCTCTTCTCCGCGCCAGCGAAAGGGTAGTTTTTCCGCGACAGAACCACAATGGCATTGAGGCGAGATACGGCAATTTCCATTGCGCGCCGTTTGGCGAAAATGCAGCCGTGGTGACGGACAGCGCCTTGTTCGCTGAAAAAGGCAATATGCGTACAACTGTAATGGCAAGCCTTGTAACTTGTTGAAAAACAGCTTATTTCACTACGATGATAGTTTTTTGATACCCCACCCCACAATATGCTTTCCCGAAAGGAACGTACTGTGGACTGCTCCCGTGCATTCCCAGCCGTTGTAGGGGCAATTGCGTCCGCGTGAGCGGAACTTGGAAGTGTCGATGGTGTGGTTCTTTTCAAGGTCTAAAACCGTCAAATCCGCAGGTTCGCCGATGTCCAGACTGCCGATGGGAAGATTCAACAGGCGGCGTGGACCGACGGTGAAAAGAGAAACCAGCTGCATCAATGACAGCAGACCAGGGTGATACAGTCGAGAGATGCAGAGAGGTACCACCGTCTCAATGCCGACAATGCCAAACGGCGCGGAGGCCCAGTCGTGTGCCTTCTCCTCGGCGGTGTGCGGAGCATGATCGGTGGCAATCATCTCAATGGTGCCGTCCTGCAGGGCCTGGATAAGCGCCTGGCGGTCAACCTCTTCGCGCAAGGGGGGCGCCATTTTGGCGTTAGTGCCGTATTTTCGGCAGGCCTCGTCGGTCAGGAAAAGATGGTGCGGCGTAGCCTCCCCCGTCACTTTCACACCCTGCCGTTTTGCCTCGCGGAGCATTTTGACGGAACCGCCTGAGCTCAGGTGCTGCAAATGCACACGGCAACCTGTTTTGCGTGAAAGGCGTATGTCGCGCTCCACGATGATCTCCTCGGCGACGCGGGGCTGGCCAGGCAATTCCATCTCCATTGAGACAAACCCGCGATGCATCACGCCTGGCTTGGAAATGGAGGTCTCCTCGCAATGGTCGATAATCGGCAATCCTAATGCGGCAGCACGTCTCATCGCCTCCTCCATCAATGCATCGCTCTGTGTGGTACTGCCGTCGTCAGAAAAGGCAGGGGTGCCCGCCGAAGCCAGGGCCTCCATTGGTGAAAGCTCCTGCCCCAGACGCCCCTTGCTGAAGCAGGCAGCCTGATAGACATGGACAGGCGCGTTGGCGGCACGCCTGTGGATGTCGCGCACGCCTTCAGGCGAGTCCATCGCTGGAACGGTGTTGGGCATGGCAAGAATGGAAGTGAAGCCGCCCGCAGCCGCAGCAGCGGTTCCGCTCTGCAAATCCTCCTTGTAGATCTGTCCTGGATCACGCAGATGGACATGCACATCAGTGAAGCCAGGACAGACAACGAGCCCCCGCATATCAAGGCGAATAGGCGAATGAAGTTCTTCAGGACGAGTGAATACGCCGTCCTTGATGGCAAGGTCACGCACCCCCACATAGTCGTTCAGGGGGTCGATGACAAGTGCATGAACTAGCAGTATCTCTTGCATCGTCGCTTATTTCCCCTTGATTTTGCTACGGCGGCGCACCTGCCTAGTCTTGGAGAATCCCCCCATGAGGTCGCGCGCGTTGGCATCGGGGTCATTGTCCAAAGTCAGCACCAAATCAATCGAGACAGGTCCAGGATGCACATCGGTTTCCCTGCGGGAGGCCATCAGCTTTGGCAGGAACTTTGTACCATTGAAGTTCCCTGTTTCCTTGATTTCCTGGGCAACGGCCATCAGTGACATCATCTGTGCAACCTGCCCAGACATCGTGAAACAGTAGTTTTCCAGATTGTCACGAAAATAGGAAACGTATGCAGCAGGATTCGGCAAAAGCGACGAGGAGGGAAAGTCGATGGAAGCCTGCACCTGGAACATCAGCACGGGCATTGCCTCCTGGAGCTGCTCTTGCGCCAGCATTGGCTTATCATAGCTTCGCAGCTTTCGCGACAGGACTGCCAAGAGCCAACTGCGTTCTGCCGCCGTCGTGCAACCAGGACGGCGTTTCACACTGCCATAGTAATCAGGGTAAAGGGGGGCTGTATCGGTGGCGGTACTTACGGCAAAGCCAAGTTTCCGAAGCGACAAGGTATATTCCTTGTCTGTACGGTCTGAACTGGCCAGCGCCTCGGCAAACCAGGGACTGGTATTGACGCTCTCCATCGGGGGCTTGGCCAATTTCAGTTCCATCAGGGTATTCAAGGCATCATCTTTCTTGAGTTCTGGCTTTCCAAGGGCTTCTGCGGTCTTGTTCAAGGCCAGAATGGCAAGTGCGGTCTCTTCGACATTGGCAAACATCTCCTGATTTTCATCCAATGCGTTTTTGCCTGTTTTCCAGTAGCGTGCGTAGGCGAAATCGCAACCTGTCTCCAATTGAGCGGCAAGATGGGAAGCAAGGTTCAGAATCACTGTGTCCTGTGCCTCCATCGTCTGGATTCCGTTTTCCTTCATCTCCAGAAGTGCGAGGCATGTTAACGCATTCGTTGAAAGAAGCGCCACCTTGTCTGGGAGCTGATGAGAGCTTTCAGGAAGCTCCTCGTCTTCCACAACAGCAACACGTCCATCTCTGCTCTTTCTCATCGATGCTAAAATGGGTTTGAGTGCCTTAAGAGCAGCATCATTGTAAGCAGGATTATTGGTTACACGTGCTAAACGGCAAAGTGCAATGGCCAGTTCAGCCTTGACCTCAAGCGATTCGTCTCCACGCACTCCTCCCTGTTCCGTCTCCTCTTTGGCGCGTTTCTTCTTTTCGCTCTTGGTCATGTTCTTTTCACGATAGGTCGAAAGCCATTCTGGCACCGGTGGCGGGAAAGCACCCTCGTCCGTCAGGCGCGCAGCAATCCTGTCGGCACAACGCGATGCCAGATTCACGCAGAGTTCAGTCGTGGGAAGCTCATTCTGCAACGTGTGCCCACGATACAACCTCACCGTGGTTGCACCATCGCTATAGAAAGAATCGGTTTCAAAGAGGCAAATGCGGTGCCCTGCATCGACGGCGCAGAGCTTCATCCACATCTTGAGGGCTGGCCAGTTGTAAGTCTCGGAGATGAGATTCCCCACCTGCTGCGTGTTGATATGGGCGGTGTCGTCCAGGATGTTGCGCGCCGTCACCTGGCTTGGCGTAAATGCAAAACCCAAATCAGGTCCAAAGGCGAATCCGACAAGACAGCCTAGCGCGATGCGGGAACGCCTCACGGAAAACCCAAATGTGGGCTTTGCTGCCTGTACCACTTCCAGTCGCAGCCAGTTCCATTGCGTGGGATTCTCCTTCCGTTCCAGCCATTCCTGCGGAATAGTCTGCCCTGTTTTCTGCATATCTCCTATTGTCGCATCTGCCAGTTTGATTGTCTCACTGGCAAACACTGGCTCGTTGGACAGAAGAATATCCACCGCGCTGGTTAAAGCATTGCGGAAGCTGCGCCCCGTGCCAAAATAGGTTCTTCCAGGCCATTTTTCACCTCCGATGGTAATAAAGACAACCCGCGCCAGATTGTCCTCAGGGGCAAGCAAACCAATCTGCTTTGCATCGGACTTCCCCTTCAGTGCCTCACGGAGAGCGGATGTCAAGTCGCAGAGTTCCTGCTGGCTTAGGCCTGCAGGAATACGCACGTGGTCAAACCAGGGGCGCGAAGGCATCGCCGTGTCCAGCTGGCTCCATGCACAGACGACGATGGTAAATAATAATGGCAGGATTCTTTTCATGGCATTAACATAAACACATCAGACAACGCTCTTTTCCCAAAGAAGGGTTAATAATCTAGACAATCTAGACAATCTAGGCCCCCTCCTCATGGGGAACAGAACACTAAACAAATCTCTTCAGGAACTTCGCGGCCTCCAGAGCCATCTCTTCGGAGCGTCCGTCCGTCGGGCGTGGTTCCAGTTCATTAACATAGCCGTCGAAACCGACATTCCGCAGAGCCTTGAAGAAGGTCCCAAAGGGAATGCAGTCGTTTTCGTCGTATGGGACGCGCGTGTAGCTGACAGAACGTCCATCCTTCAACTTCAAGGTCTTCACCCCGCCAGGACACACTGTCAGCGTCTGGACATGAACACCAGCGATAGCCCCGCGCAGAGGCTCCAGCATGTTCTCAGTGAACTCCAGTCCCGCCAAAGCAAAGTTGGCAGGTTCGGGTACAAGGCCAAAGTTGGGTTCGCCAATCTGAGCAACCACCTCCGCCCCTCCAACAATTGTCTCAAAGGGGCTGTTTGTATGCATCTGGTACTGGATGCGAAGCCCAAGCGGTGCAACAAGCTGCGAGGCACGCTTCAAAACAGCCACATCGGCTGCCATGCGGATGCCGTGGGCCCCAAGGTTCTTTAACGATTTTGCGAAGGCGACAAAGCCCTGTTCGTCTTCTGCCGTCACCAAAGGTCCATTGAACTGGCCTGCAAAAACATCGAGTTTAAGCCTGGTGAGGGATGTCTTAATCTCCTGCAATTCATCTGCTGAAGTGGTCGGCTTCACCTGCGAGGCACGCAAATCCACCGCCTCATAACCGCAGCGAGCAGCCATTTCCAGAAACTCAATGACGGAAATTGCGCTGGTCTTGCCATCCAACTCGACGATTCGACCTGACAATGAAAGCTTCATTTCATCACTCCTCTATTTTCTTATCTCTCGAATGTAATCAGCCATGATATTGACGGTTTCATCCAAGATGAAGTCATTGTTGGAATTATCCTCATCTTCGTCGTCCTCGTCTTTTTTCGCTGTTTTCCTGCTGTTTTTCTTTGTTGACTTCCTGCGGAATTGCTTGATAATCTTTTCCGCCTCGTCCTGCTGCTTGCGGAATGCACGGCGTCCCTCCAAATCCAAAGGAAGCTCTTTGATTTCATGGAACTTGCCGTACAGCTCGATCTCCTTGTGATAGGTCTGGAATTCGCCGTTTTCAGCACACCGTTTCTCTGAGGCGGCCTTCAAGGTGGGAAGCAAAGCCTCCACATCCTGATACTCCTTGTAGTTCATCGCGGGAATCTCATCCCAAGGAAGCACATGCGGAAGACGCGCCTCCCCCAGCTCCATCTTGTCTGTGATGGATTCAAAGGCTATGTCCGACTTGACACCCTCCACCTGCGTGGAGCCGCCATTGATGCGGTAAAACTTGGCAATCGTCATCTTGATGGAGCCAAACTCCTTCTTGTTGATGTTCGGCAACTGTCTGCCTGAAATGACCCTGCTCAAATCAAAGACATTCTGTACGGTTCCTTTTCCATGCGTGATTCTGTCCCCCACAATCAACGCACGCTTGTGGTCCTGCAAGGTTGCCGCGACAATCTCCGATGCGGAGGCGCTAAAGCGGTCCACCATGACGATAAGAGGCTGCGTATAATGATGGGATTCCGACTGCTTGTCATAGCGCTTGTCAATGGTTCCATTGGCATTGCGCACCTGGACAACCGCACCATCCTCCACAAAGAGCCCTGCCAGACTGATGGCCTCGTCCAATGCTCCGCCGCCGTTGCTTCGCAAATCCATGATAATGCCGTCCAGAGAACCCTCACTTTCAGCCTTCTGAAGCAGCGCCAGCATGTCGCGGGTGGTACTCTTGTAGTCGGGTTTCCGCTTGTATTTCCCCTCGAAGTCGCAATAGAAGGAGGGAAGATGCATAATCAGCACATGGGCCTCCTTGCCGCCCTCTATCGGTATCGTGCGCATCTCCGACTTCGCCTCAGATTCGGTGAGCTTCACCTCATCGCGAACGATAGTGATAATGTTTCCCGTGCGGGAGCCTTCCTCCAGCACGGTCAAGTGAACCTTCGTTCCCTTTGGGCCACGAATCATGGAAACCACGCGGTTCAGTGGCATTTCAATGACATCGACGGGCTCCTTGCCGTCCTGCGCGACGGCGATGATGCGGTCGTCCTTTTTCAGGCGTCCGTCCTTGTCGGCGGGGCCCCCTGGTACCACTTCCACGATGGTGGTGTATCCGTCCTTGGTGGTCAAGGTGGCCCCGATGCCTTGGAGCGAAAGCCGCATGTCGATGTCAAAATCTTCTTTTGTGCGCGGCGCCATATAGCTTGAGTGCGGATCAAAGACCCCGCACAGCGCGGAAAGGAAGAATTCCAGTACCTCGCCTGCTTCCATCTCGCAGCGGCGCATAAAGCCCCGCGCATACATTCTTGCCTTCTCCTCCAGCTTTTCCTCCTCTGTCTTGACCTCTTTCGGCGGTTTTTTCTTTCCCGCCGCTATTTTTGCGTCATCGACCTCTTTGTCGATCAAATCTTGCAACAAATCATTTTTCAGATATTTTCGCCAAAGATCACGCTGTTCTTCGACAGTTTTGGGAGGCTGTGCATCCTTGCGGTCCAAAACAATGCTTTCCTTGACCGTGAAATCCATCGGCTTTTTCAATTCATCTACGACAAACTGTGAACGCTCCTTCAGTCGTTCCAGAGAACGCGCATAGACCTTGAAGGCAAAAGGGAGGTTGACCATACGCCTGTCTGGCATCCACAGGACGGTTTCATACGAGATGAACTCGTCAATATCGCTTTGCAAAAACAGGATGTGCTGCGAATCCAGAAGGCGCAGATACTCCTTGAACCACTGGCTGGAAATCGCAGGCGTGATGGATTGTGCCTTGTAGTGAAAACGACGCAGAAAATCAACACAGGAGTTTGCTAGAATATACTGAGACCGGGTTGGGGTGTATCTTGGAATAGGAGTGGCCAGTATTTCCTCCACAGTCAGCTTCCTCTCCGACGAGGTGTTATCGACTACCTTCATCGGCTGCTGTTCAGCAGGCGGAAGGGGTTTCACGACAGGCGGCAACGCCTCGGCTGGCTGTGAAAACAGGTTAGTATAACTCCCAAACAGGAGAAGGACGAATATCCAGGCCATTGTCTTTTTCATTGATGTTTCCTATTTTACGAGGTTATTTCAATACTCCCATCAAAATGCGCATCGCCATGAACACATTAACGTTGACAATGGATTTCGCGCTAGTTTTTGAAAATACCTCTTTCTTTTCGATTCGCACGAGCCGCCATAAAAGCAACCGCTTTGATGGCGCCATTGCTGTAGGCTTCCACCCTCCCCTGGATGATCTTGCTTTGGCTCTTCAGTATATATAACCATGTTGATGCATATACCTCGATTCTCAGCAGGCTTCCACTGATAGCGCAAGGCTGGCACTGCTTAACATTCACTGCCCCCACAATGCTTTCCCAATCCTTCTTCAGGCTATCAAGAAGGCTGATTTGCTGTACGGAGACCGACGAGACAATAGAGGCCGCAACACTGCCGATGGCAACGGGCTCGGGACGAAACGATGCAAAGACCTCGGCGCGCCGTTCCTCGCCAACCCAATCCTCAATTACAGCTTCGCGCTCACGTTCTCGGGCAGAGGGAATTCCATAGAACTCCCCCGCCTGGCGATTGTCCTTGCGTGACAGCCAGCCATTTCTCTTCAGATGAAGGCTTTTCAGTTTTTCATCTTCCATTCCTTCCCCTCTAAAAAGCTATTTGGAGTAGTCCCTGTGTCCAAAAATGGCTGTGCCGACGCGAACCATCGTGGCCCCCTCGGCAACAGCTATCTCGAAATCACCTGACATCCCCATGGAGAGTTCAGGCAGGCGAAGACCACTTTTAGCCTCCATCTCGTCCCGCAGCTTCCGAAGCCCGCCGAAGATGCGGTGCAGCTCCGCTTCGGAAGCACCTAACGGCGCGACCGTCATGAAGCCAGCCAGCATTGGAGTCGGACAGCCTTCCAGCACGAGAGGCACATCGGAGGGCGTTAACCCGAACTTGCTCTCTTCGCCAGAGATGTTCACCTCCAGCAAAAGTTTCGGCGACACGCCCAGCTCGCCCGCGATTCTGACCGTGCGCTGAAGCAACGCCAGCGAATCAATGGAGTGAATCCAGGCAGCGTGCTCCAGGGCCGCACGTACCTTGTTCTGCTGCAAATGGCCAATGAGATGCCATTCGATGTCCGCTGGCAGTTTTGGAGCCTTCTCGGAAAGCTCCTGCACGCGATTTTCACCAAACGCGTGCTGCCCGCAGCGATACGCCTCCGCCGCACATTCCGCAGGGAAGGTCTTGCTAACCGCGATGAGGCGTGCGTCTCCTTCAGCGCGACCAGCCGCCTTCAATGCGGCGGCCAGCCGTGCCTTGACTTCTGCGAGACCACTTTCGATGCTCATTGTTTACGCCTTCTTGATTTCGGCAACCATCGCCATGATGCGCTTGCCATATTCAACATAGTTGTCGTACATCGCCTGCGGGTCCGCCTTGATGGAGGCGTCGTGGAAGACCACCTGCATGTGGGGCTCGATGGAGATACCGCCGTCATAGCCGCGTGCAAAGGCGTCGGTGAGAATCTTCTTCACATCGCCGTTGCCTTCGCCTGGCCACGTGCAAATCAGGTCTTTGCGCTCGGGGCTATAGTGGCCGTCCTTGATGTGGATGTAGGCGACTGCCTCCTTGACGTGGTCGTAGAACTCCCAGCTGGACTGCTTGGGATAGGGCTTCGCTTTCGCCTTGTCATCGTTGCCGACGCAGTTGCCCGTGTCGAAGACCAGCTTCAAGCCAGGAACGTTCTCCAGCAGCTCCAGCGTGAAGGGCCAGCCCATGCCGCCGTAGTTCATGCAGTTCTCGTGGACAGGCTGGATGCCCGCGTCCAGGAAGCGCTTGGTGACTTCGCGCAGGCGGCGGAAGCGCTCGTCCTGCATCTGGTCGTGCGGGTCGCGGTCATCCATACGCGCATAGCTCATAATGCGAATGAGCTTGGAACCAAGCCGCTGCATGCGCGGGATGGCGCGCTTGATTTCCTCAAGTGTGATGTCGAAGGGATCCGTGATCTTCTTGGCCCAGTTGCAAATCGTCGAACCAAAGCAGTTGACATGGATGCCAGCGGCATCCAAAGCGTCCGCCACTTGGTTGAACTTGTCTTCGGGAAGGTCGTGGATGTTCACGCCGTCAATGGCGCGCGATTCGATATTGGTCCACCCCAGTTCCTTTGTCGCCTTAATCTGCCCTTCAAGGCCCTTGGATGCTTCATCTGCAAAACCTGTGAAATACATGTTGAACTCCTTGTGGTTGCGCGGAAAAACCGCTTTATTTGAACACCAGTTGCGTATAATGCTGCGTATCCTGCATAATGCCTGCAGATTCGGCGTAGAAATCGTCGTTGAGGGAGAAGCAGCCGCCCTCCACCTTGGACCAAGGCGCATTCGGGTGGGAGTGGTAGCTGCCCATCGTAGCCCAGTTCTTGTAGTTCTGGTGGCCATTGGTCTCCACCACGCCCACCTTCATACCAGGCAGGGCACCAATGCGAGCCGCAAAACTCTTGTTCCAATCGACCTGGATAGGGCCAACAGTCAAATCCGCACAGAACATCGGAACCTTGCTGCGTGCAGCCACCTCAGCTATCTTCAGCGTCATACTCAGGGTCTTGGCGATGGGCTTCAGCGCGATGGCGGAATAGCCCAACTCAATGCGCTGGGCAACGTCATGATCACAGTGCGCGCTTTCATCGGCTGCGACGCGCACGCCAAGGTCGCCCACATTGGCGAGGTAGTCTTCGGGGAATGGCTCCTCGATGATGGCAATTTGGTCAAAGCAGCCAATCTTGCGGCAATGGTCAAGGAACCGCTCCAGACGTTCTTTGGAATCATAACGCCCATTGGCATCAAAGTAATAGGGGATTTTGCCGTTTTCGGTATAGGGGGTCTCGCGGCTGCCGATGGCCTTGTGGATAGCCTCGACACGCGCCATGTCCCATTGAAGCATCTTCTCGCGGTCACCGTCCTTGTCGGGGTCGGAACCGATTTTGACCTTCAGGAAGAAGTAGCCCTCCTCGACGTGACGCACAATCTCCTCCATCGGAATGGCATACGCCATAAGCGGGATGGAGGCCAGCTTACGGTGGCGCGAAGAGAGTATCGGACGGTACTGCGCGGGTATCATCTCGTCAAAGCTCTTGAAGCCGTGCTCACGTGCGTAGAGCAACCATGCAGCAGCATCGACACCCACCAACGAGTTCAGCGCAAAGGTCTGGCGCAGGTTCTTGTTCCCCGTCAAAACCTTGCCATACTCCCAGACAGGCTGAAGCAACTGCTCCAGAAGGTCAAACGGCGTTTCGAATGACATTCCCTTCGCCAGCTTCAGCGCATAGCTCGTCATCGCAAACATGATGGCGTTGCCAGCGGACTCGCTGTTGGAGGTGAAGATGCTGGCATCCGACCAGAGCACGCTCTGCGTGTTCAGGCCGATGGAGCGCACGCCATTTGTTGATTCCATCGCCGCGATGGATTGCCATATCTCCGACATGTAGCCGCCCTTGAATCCAAAGGGACGGATGAGTGGCTCACGCTCAAAATTGCAGTTCGTGTTCTTGATGGTGGTGGTCATAACTGTCACTCCTTGAGTTTTTCCGCCATGTTGTCCAGCGCTGGACGCATCATGGCGAGGCAGTTCTTGCAGGATTCCAGATTGGAGCGCGGCTCGAATACATCCCGCAGCGTCTCAGGACGGTTAGGTAGCTGAGTCATGATGTGGATGAGCTTGCCACGTGCGGAGAAGAAGCTGTCCGAGACCTTTTTCAGCACGGCTGCGCTCAGGCAGACAATAAGATCGGAAGCACGCACGTCTTTCAAATCCAGTGGCTTTGCACCCAGCCAGCCGCAGTCATACCCCAGCTCGGTGATAACCTGCTGCGCAGCAGGCGGCATGCCGTCACCCTTGCGCACGCGAAGCCCCGCCGACTGCACGTCAAACTCAGTAGCACCGAGACTTTTCAGCTTGCCCGCCAGATAGGCTGCCGCCATCTTGCTGGCAATGCGGTTCGATTCGCAGACAAAGATGATGTGTACCATACCCCCCGCCTTACATCTGTGCCTTGAAGAAGGCGACCGTCGCCTCCAACCCCTTGTCAAAGTCCGAGGTCGGCTTGAAGCCAGCCTTGCGTAATTTGTCGATGGCGGCTGACGAATGTTTCACATCTCCCGCACGCACAGGCTTATAGACAATTTCAGATTTGGAACCCAATATCGCGATGATTTTCTTCGCCAAATCGTTGATGGTGATGCGCCCGCCATACGCCACGTTGAAGACGCCTGTTTCAGGCGACTCCGTGGCAAAGAAGGCGTTGGCGGCGGCAATATCTTTCACGTAGATGAAGTCGCGCGTCTGCTCGCCGTCCCCGAAAATGGTGATGGGCTCGTTGCGCAGGGCCTTGGAGATGAAGATCGGGATGGCCGCCGCATATTGGCTCTTCGGGTCTTGACGCGGGCCGAAGACATTGAAATAGCGCAGACAGGCGGTATTCAAACGCCCCTCCTTCGTGTAGATGCCGCAGTAATACTCGCCCGAGAGCTTTGTCTCCGCATAGGGGCTCTTCGGCTCGGGGAACATGTCCTCCCGCTTGGGGACGATGGGGTTGTCGCCGTAGATGGCCGCCGACGTGCTCAAAGTCATCTTCTTGACGCCCGCCTGGGCCGCCGCCTCCAGCACGTTCAGCGTGCCGATGGTGTTGATCTGGACGCACTCCACGGGCTTGCCCATGGATTCGGGCACGCTGATCATGGCCGCCAGATGGAAGACGTAGTCAACGCCCTCCATGGCGCGCTTGAGAATCTCCGTGTCCAACACGGAGCCTTCGATGAACTCCACCTTGAAAGGCTCGATGTTACGCAGGAAGCCGCTGCGCAGGTTGTCCAGCACGCGCACCTCCGCCTTGCCTTGAAAATGCTCCACGATATGGCTTCCGATGAAGCCTGCGCCACCTGTTACAAGTACTCTCATATTAGACTCCTAAACTTATTTGTTTTCCAGTTTCATCTGCGGGAAGAGGATGACGTCGCGGATGGAGGGGGCGCCTGTCAGCAGCATGACGATGCGGTCGATGCCCATGCCAAGGCCGCCCGTCGGGGGCATGCCATGTTCCAGAGCCGTGAGGAAGTCCTCGTCGATGCGGTTGACCTCGCCCTCGACGTCGCCACGCCCGATGAGCTGCTGGTCGAAGCGCGAACGCTGCTCAATGGGGTCGTTGAGCTCGGAGTACCCAGGGGAGATTTCCTGCCCGTTGATTTCCAGCTCATAGACATCCACCAGCTCGGGATTGTCCTCGCAGCGCTTGGCAAGCGGCACCAGGAATGCAGGAAGGCGCGTCACAAAGGTGGGCTGGATGAGCGTCTGCTCAATCACCTTGTCGTAGATTTCCTGCGTGATGTCCTTGTCCTCCAGCTCGTCGGGGATGCGGAGCTGAAGGGCACGCGCCTTCTCGCGCTTGACGGCTGTCGGCAGGCCAAACCAGTCGTCGCCCATCTTCTCCTTGATGAGGTCCATGTAGGGGGCCACGCGCCAGGGGCGCGTCAGGTTGATTTCCACGCCGTCCTCACGCTTGAAGACCAGGCTACCAAAGAGCTTCATCGCAACAGTGCAGACCATGTCCTCAATGAGTTCCATCATGCCGCGGCAGTCAGAGTAGGCCTGGTAGATTTCAATGCTCGTGAACTCGGGATTGTGCTTGCGGTCCATTCCCTCGTTGCGGAAGTTGCGGCCAATCTCATAGACCTTCTCGAAGCCGCCGACAACCAGTCGCTTCAGGTAAAGCTCTGTGGCAATGCGCAGGTACATCGTGGCATTCAGCGCATTGTAGTGTGTCGTGAAGGGGCACGCAGCCGCGCCGCCCGCCAAAGGCTGCATCATCGGGGTCTCAACTTCCATGAACCCCTTGCTGTCAAGATAGTTGCGAATCTCGGAGACAATGCGGCTCCGCAGCACAAACGTCCTGCGCACCTCCTCGTTGGAGATGAGGTCCAGGTAGCGCTGGCGGTAGCGCTGCTCCATATCCACCAGGCCGTGGTATTTCTCGGGCAGCGGACGAATGGACTTCGAAAGCAGCTCGAACTTCTCTGCCCTCACGCTGACCTCCCCCGTACGCGTCTTGAACACGGAACCCTCCGCGCAGATAATGTCGCCCAAATCCAGCGCCTTGAACGCGGCATATTCGTCGTCGCCCACGACGTTCTTCTGGACGTAGAGCTGTATCCTGCCCTCCTGGTCCAGCAGGTGCGCAAACAGCGATTTGCCCATCAGACGGCACGAAACAAGGCGTCCCGCAACTTTCACATTGACAGGATGCTCCTCGTCAATATACGCCGCTTTGGCAACCGTGCTGCTGACAATACCATCCACGCGGTGTCCGTATGGATTCCCACCTTTCGCCTTTATCTCCTCGACCTTTTTCAGGCGCTGCGCCCGAATATCTTCCTTCTTGACGTTCTGCTCCTCTGGAGCCATCGCTGTCTGTTCGTCGCTCATGTTCTGTTCCTCATACGTTTCTACTATCTAGATGCTCTAGATATTCTAGATTGCCTACGGGCTAGGTTTTCTTCCAGGGGATAGTCCACAAGAAAACAAATACCCAAATAATATAATTTAACGTAAAGTGTCAAAAATACCATTATACAAGGAAGAAAAAGACGTTCTGTACCCATTTATACGATGGGCAAGGGTAACGACGACGGCTCATCGTCGGAAAAATGCTGCGCACCCCCAGCGCAAATGAAAAGCCACAGAAAAGGAGTGGTGATGACGGCTCGTTAAGAATCCTAACTAAAAAGGGACGGGAAAGACAGGAGGAACGGGAGAGACAGCCCTATTTAGGTCTTTTTGCTCCGTCGCTCCCGTCCCATAAAGTTACATGATATTGAGGAAAACGTATTCCCTAGGACAACAGATGCGTCGATGAAATAATCCGAAGCCCGATTCGCCCACACCTGAGGCTGTGAGGCAGAGGATGCCGTCACGGCGTTGCTGGAGGCCATGGACGAACTGGCGGCCATAGTACGAAGAGGTGTAGATTGGACCGAAAAACGGCAGACAAAGCTGCCCACCATGGGTGTGCCCGCATAGAACCAAGTCACCAACAAAGGTCTCGTCTGATGCGTCCGCCACGGCATCGGGATTGTGGGAGAAGGAGATGACAGGACGCGGGTCATCATGAAGAGGCGTCCAGTCAGGGGAACCATAACGCCTGTCATCAACGCCATAGAAAAGCAGGTTTCCTCCATCGTGCGACTGGTTGCACAGCAAATCGAAATCCGCCTTTGCATATACCTCTTTCCAGTCTTTCCTGCCAAGCCAGAAAACAGGGGATTCTCGGTTGCCCAATACGGCCAGTTTCCCACGTTTTGCCTTCAGGCGGGATAACCACTCCAAAGCTCCATCCACGGAATCCATATAGACGCTCAAGTCACCACCGAAAACAATCCAGTCTGCCTCCAAGAGATTGATGCTTTCGGAGAGCGTTTCATACTCCTTGGCCATCTTGCCGTTCCAGTGCAAATCGGAGAAGAAAACAAGGCTGCATTCGCCTTCCATCCGCTTGCGGGTTGCCACAACCTCCATATCCACGCGGGGAAATTGCGGACAATCTCTGCAAAAAGCCATTTTCACGTCGAAGCGAGCATCTGGGCGCGGCCAGGGTTGCCAACTGTCATTGTGCAGCCTGGCTTTTGTGAGATGTCTTTTGCGTAACTTGAAGGAAGTCATTGACTCCCCCCCTCTCCGCCGAACTGGTGCCAGTATCGGCGCACGCATTCAAACAAAATCACGGCTCCGCAGTTTCCAACATTGATGCTGTTTTTCATGCCGATGGCGGGTAGTTTCACAAATCCATCACACAGCTTTAACGCCTCTTCGGAGATGCCAAGCGCCTCGTTCCCCATGACGAATGCGCAGGGGAATCGCATCTCAGCATCCCAGTACATGGCGGCACCTTCCACCGTATCGACACCATAGACGGTGAAGCCGCGCTCCTTCATGGCAGCAATAGCGTCGGTGGTCTGCTCAAAGTGCTCGCAAGGCACCGTCTCATCGCAGCCGCGCGCGGTCTTCTGGAGCTTGATGTGAGGCGGCGTCGCCGTATAGCCACAGGTGACGATACCCATGGCGCGCGTCGCCTCCGCCGCACGAAAAAGATTGCCGACATTGTAGGCACTGCGCAGATTGTCCAGTATCAGCACGACTGGCATCCAGCCAGGCTGTTCGACGGACTCCCTATCCCCTAGGCGCACCTTGAATTCCATTTCATCTCCTGGGGCCGCTGCGGCGAATACGCGGTCCGCTAGGCCGCCTGGAGAAACCAGAGCGCCCGTAGGAGGAGTGGCTGTCGGAATCGTGGCGGTGGCTACCGCTGGAGCGTGCAGTGCCCAGATTGCGCAGATTCGGTGGCATCTCAAGCATATCGTCCGAAGGCTGCGTAATCGGAAGCGGACGCTCAATGACCTTCTCGATTTCAGGGATGACAAAGGCGCAGTCTTCGTCTGCAAAGCTGATGGCGCGTCCTCTGTGGCCTGCGCGGGCAGTCCTGCCGACGCGATGCACATAGTCCTCCGCCTCGTAAGGCAGGTCGTAGTTGATGACGTGCGTCACATCGTCAACATGGATGCCGCGCCCAGCAACATCCGTAGCCACGATTATTTTGACCTTGCCATCCTTGAAGTCATCTAGGATGCGGAGGCGTTTTTTCTGCTCGACATCGCCTGTGAGCATCTCGCACTGGACGCCGCAGCGTGTAAGCAGGGCATGCAGGGACTCCACGTCCCTCTTGCGATTGCGGAAAATAAGGACGCGGTGGCAGTCTTCGTGCTTGAAAAGCCAGAGCATGATGGCCATCTTTTCCTCGGTCGTTGCCGCATAGACCGTTTCATCGATGCCCTCGGCTAGAATGTGTTCAGGCTCGATTTCAACCACCACTGGATTAGGTCGCATCCAGCGGGAGGCAAGGGTCATAATTTCACGCGTGAGGGTTGCGCTAAAAAGCATGGTCTGGCGTTTCTCCGCCTGGGGAAGGTAGGCCATAATGCGCTTGACATCAGGGATGAACCCCATGTCCAGCATGCGGTCCGCCTCGTCAATGACAGCGATGGCGACCTTACCCAAATCGACGGCGTGCTTTTGCATGTAGTCGATCAGACGACCAGGCGTGGCGACAACCAAATCGACACCATGCGAAAGAGCCGAAAGTTGTTTGTCATAATCCATCCCGCCGTACACGGCGACCGTGCTGAAGTCGGGGCAATAGGCACTGATGTTCGCCGCATCGGTGGCAATCTGAATCGCCAGTTCACGCGTGGGCGCGAGAATGACGGCCATCGGCTGCCACGGATCGCGGTCCTCCTTGTTGGTATTTAGGAAATGCTGCAAGACCGTGATAAGGAAGGCGGCTGTCTTTCCCGTGCCAGTCTGTGCCTTGCCAGCCAAATCCTTGCCCTGAAGGGAATGCGGGAGCGCCTGTGCCTGGATGGGGGAGCAGCAACGAAACCCCAAGTCCTCCAGCAGGGCGCGCAAAATGCGGTTGTCCAAACCTAACTCTTGGAAGAAGTGGTCGTCATCCGCCTTACGGACAGGCTCGGGGGGAATCCAGCCCTCCATTGACTTCGACAATGAGACATCGCCGTTAGCTCCTGCTGGCGTTGCCTTCTTGGGGGGACGCGCACCCTGCTTCTGCTGGCCTGGGGTAGCACGACGCGACGACAAGCCATCATCGTTACTCCCTGCCTGCTCATGTCTAGCACGCCGCGAAGATAAGCCGTTGTCGTTACTTACGGGACGTTTTTTGGAACGTCTTTTTGCTTCCTGTTCTGGCAGATAGACGGAGTTTTGCGCCTGGGGCTGCTCCTCGGTGATTTCATCAGAGCGGCCAAATATCTGGCTGAACCAATTTGCTATCTTTGAAAATATACCCGACAAAATACAATTCTCCTATGGGTTTCTGCTGAAAGCAAAACCTCGAAAGTTATGCTTTCGCAGCTCTCTTGAAGCCCTCTGCCGAGAGGTCGATGAACTTTTCATCGACACAGAGCGCGATACGGAAATAGCCTGGAAAGCCAAAACCGCTGCCTGGGACGACCAGAATGCGTTCTTCCGCAAGTTTATTGACAAAATCGATGTCGTTCATGCCATTCGGTGCCTTCGGGAAGAAGTAGAATGTACCCGCTGGCATGGTGAACTCGATGTTGGCGGCGGTGAGAACAGCCGCCATCTTCTTGCGGCGCGAGATGTAGGCAGAGGGGTCGGCCTGGGTGCCAAGCGCAGCCAACATCAAACGCTGGCCCAGGCATGGCGCGTTCACGAAGCCGAGGATGCGGTTGGTCATCGTGACGCCCGCCACCAGCGCAGATCCTTCGGGCATGGCAGGATTCACGGCAATATAGCCGACGCGCTCGCCCGCCAAAGCCAGGTTCTTGGAGAAGGAGCCGACGATGACCGTGTAGGTGTAGAGCGGCATGACAGGCGGCACCACTGCGCCGTCAAAGGCGAGGAAGCGGTAGGGCTCGTCGGAGATAAGCAGGATGGGACGCCCGTACTTGGCCGTTGCCTTGTCAAGGATTTTGCCCAGAGCCTGCAACTCATCGGCAGTGTAGATGACACCGCTGGGGTTGTTGGGGTTGTTGATAATGACGGCACGCGTCTTCTCGGTGATGGCCGCCTCGAAGGCCTGCAAATCCAGATGGAAGCCATTTTCGGGGATGGATGGCACCGACTTCAGAACACCACCGAAGTTACTCGTGTAGAAGCCATACTCCACAAAGTAAGGAGCTGGGCAGAGCACCTCTTCGCCAGGGGTTAGAATGGCACGGAACAGACAGTTGAGGCCGCCTGCGGCGCCGCAGGTGATGACCAGGTTTTCCGCCTTGAAGGTTACACCCTGCTCTTTCGAGAGGTAGTTTGCCAGGCCCGCGCGGACATCCGCGTAGCCTGCATTGGGCATGTAGCCCATCCCCGCTGGGCAGTTGACTTGTTCGGGCAGTGCACGCAAGGCATCGACAATGGAGGCGGGCGGAACCAAATCGGGATTGCCGAGGCTGAAGTCGCAGACATTGTCCGCACCGTACTTCTTCTTCAGCTCAATGCCTGCTTCAAACATTTTGCGAATCCAGGAGGAGCTCTTCTGGAACGATTCAATTTGCGATGAAATGATTTGCATAGTTGTTCCTTGTAAGGTTATTGCGAATCAGGAACTAGGGATTAGAGATTAGGGATTAGGGGCTAGTAAGACTATCCTCCTTATCCCTAGCCCCTATTTCCTAGCCCCTAGTCCCTATCCGATGGTTGCACCAGAGGGGAGATCACCGTCGATGGTGACGAGACGGAGGGTGTTGCCCGCCTTGGCTGCAAGGAGCATGCCGTTGGACTCGACACCACGAAGTGTAGCAGGTTTCAGATTGGCGATGACGACAATGGTCTTGCCAATCAACTCTTCTGGCTTGTACCACTGGGCAATGCCTGAGACAATCTGGCGCTGCTCGTCACCCAGCTTCAGCTGGAGCTTGAGCAACTTGGTTGTCTCGGGAACGGGCTCAGCGGCGATGACCTCAGCAGTCTTCAGCTGGACTTTACCCACATCTTCGATGGTGCAAGGAGGCATCTCGACAGGAGCAACCTCCTTTTTCGCCTTCTTGGCTGGCGGCGGCAGACTCTCCGTTGGCGGCTCCTCGTATTTGACCTTGACGAAAAGCGGCGGCGGGACGGTTGTCTTCGCACCGACTTTCAGGCCAAACCAGTTCTGGAGGCGTGCATAGTCTGGCGCGATGGCCTCTTCGGCAATGCCCAGCGCACGACGGATTTCCGTCATCTTGGTGGGCATCACGGGGTAGAGGAGACCAGAAACCAGTCGCAGGCACTCCAAGGAGTTGCGGATGACAAGGGCCAATTCCTCCTTTTTGCCCTCCTTGGCAAGTACCCAGGGCTGCTGGTCAGTCCAGTACTTGTTGGCCTCGCGGACGGCATTCATGATGGTCGCCAGAGCTGTATCCAGCTTCATGTTGTCGATGTTGACAGGGGTGGTATCGACGGCTTCCTTGCAGAGCTTCCTGAGCGTTGCAGAGGCTTCATCCTCGTCAATCGTGACTTCTGGGACAAAGCCACCATTGAAGCGGTCAAGCATCGTAAGAGCCCTGGAGACCAGGTTGCCCAGGTCGTTGGCCAGCTCCGCATTGTAGCGGGTGTTGAAGAGTTTCTCCGTGAAGTTGGCGTCCTGTCCGAGGCTCATGGCGGCGATGAGGTAGTAGCGGAAAGCATCGACCCCATACTTGTCGATCATGTCCATCGGGTTGATGACGTTGCCTAGGGACTTGCTCATCTTCTCGTCGTTGGTAAGCCACCAGCCGTGCGCGAAAATGGTCTGGGGCAACTCGACGCCCATCCCCATAAGCATCGTCGGCCAATAGACGG
The DNA here is from genome assembly GCA_017535315.1 of Victivallales bacterium. Lineage (GTDB taxonomy): Bacteria > Verrucomicrobiota > Lentisphaeria > Oligosphaerales > Oligosphaeraceae > RGIG3456. Next base: position 61,180 of record JAFXUD010000076.1, read on the forward strand.
AGTGCGTGGTGAGGATGTCCTTGCCAATCAGGTGGTAGTTTACAGGCCACCACTTCTTGAACGTCTCGTCGTCGGAGAGATAGCCGACAGCACTGATGTAGTTGACCAGCGCATCGAACCAGACGTAGGTGACGTAGTCCTTGTCAAAGGGAAGCTCGATTCCCCAGGAAAGGCGGCGTTTCGGGCGGGATATGCAGAGATCTTCTAGTTTGCCCTTGCGCAGGAAGCCAAGGGTCTCGTTGCGGAAGTGGTCAGGCTGGATAAACTTCGGATGATCCTCAATGTACTTGATGAGCTGCTCTTGGTAGTTGCCCATCCTGAAGTTGTAGCTGCTCTCCTCGATTTCCTCGACCATGCGCCCGCATTCAGGGCAGCGTCCATTCTTCAGGTCCTTTTCGGTGAAGAAGCGTTCGTCGCCGACACAATACCATCCCTTGTAGGATGTCTTGTAGATGAGTCCCTTGTCATAGAGGTCCTGCAAGGCCTTCTGGACAACAGTGATATGCCGTTGCTGGGTAGTGCGGATGAAATCATCATTGGTGATGCCCAGCCGCTCCCAGAGCCGCTGGAAATGAACAACGGTCTGATCGCAGTGCTCAATGGGTGTGATGCCGTGCTTGGCGGCAGCGTTCTGCACCTTCTGCCCGTGCTCATCCGTCCCTGTCAGGAAGTGCGTGGGCACCCCAAGCAGGCGATGAAAACGTGCAAGCACGTCCGCGAGAATGGTGGTATAGGCATGCCCAATATGGGGCTTGTCGTTCACATAGTAGATGGGTGTGGTGATATAAAATGATTTCATAACTTTTCCTGTTGTTTGATGAATTTAGAATCTCTAGAAGCTCTAAAATGGATTATGGCCCCCAGGCTACGGTAGCCTGGGGTAACGCATTCGACATAAGTGCCCTATTATCGTAAGAAAATTGTTCTTCATATTTTGTATGGTTACAAACAAAAAACAGGTCTTCGTCCGCTTTGCGGCAAACGAAGACCTGAAATAACTCCTATGTTATTCGATAATCTGTTTGCCGACTTCCCTGTTTCCGAAGAGAATGATTGCCAACACCATAAGGAAGGCCACCATGACCACGGAGTAGGCTCCTCCATAGCACACATAGGAACCTGGAATGGATTTGTTGGCAGCCAACGCGTCCGCCATCCAGAAGAGTTGCCAATTGGGGACAACCGCATAAATGGCGCTGGCGATGTAGCTGCCGCCATCGGGTATGGGGTGAGTGTAGGTTCCGCCAGAGGGCGTGTTGGGTGGATTCACCGAACGCCTAAAGACGTATGAGGTGAAACGGGCGTCCATCCCCTTTGCACCAGCGGGAACATCCTTTACTTCATCCATGATGCGGGTGACAGTCCACTTGTTCTCACGCTTTTCCTTATCGTACTTTGCCATGAAGACAGGCCGTTCATCCAAATCGGAGACGTTGTCCTTCCAGCCGTTTCCATCCTTCCAAGTCGCCTCTGGATTGTCTCCCATGTCCAGCAGTTCAATCACCTTGTCATTGTCGCTCCAGACGATGAAAGCCTCGCCTGAATCAATACGCTCGGGCCTGTTCCATTTCTGGACGCCCATCTCCGTCGGAGCAAAGGTGTATGTCGAGACCCAGAGCTGCTCCTTTCCACGCGGTACGCTGTCCGCCCAAGGCTCCCTTGCATGTCTGCCAATCAGATAGTCGGACATCAGCCCCACCAGAAAGAGAACCGTGCAAATCAGTAGATTGCTGATAAGGTTGAAACGGGTGCTCAGCGTGGTCGCCAGGCTTGCCATCGCCCAGACAGAGTAGAGTATCAGCACCAGAGCAGGGACGATGTGCCATGAAAGCCCTGGAACCTCCCCCTCGTATTTGAGGAACTGCCCCACTATCGCGACAATTGGGACCGTGATGCAAAGCACGAGAACTGCCATCATCGGGAAGGAGGAACGGGTGACGTAGTTGTGGATACCCGCTATGACCAGTCCCAGAATGATGGCCCCGAAGTACATGAAGAAAAGCGGCATGTCAATCCTGAACTGGTCGCCTGCAATGCGCAGACTGATGAGCGTGGCAATCGAGGTGAGAAAACAAAACACCGTGACCGCGCAGATGATGCCCAGAATCTTGGCAACAATGAACACGGGACGTTGAACTGGCTTGGAGAGAAGCAACAGCGCGGTACCATTGTCTATCTCCCTGGAAATCGCATAGCTGGAAATCAGGACGGCAACACCCCAGCCGAACAACATGGTCGTGGCCATTGCGCTATCGACAACAAGCCTTTCCTGCGCACGAAACACAAACATGCTGAAAACGGGAAACAGACCAATAAGGGAAAGCGCACTCAGGAGAACCAAAAGGAAAATCGGTTCACGGAGCGCTTCTCGAAAGGTGTTTTTCGCTATTTGATACAGAGCTGTGAACATTGCTTGAAAATGCCTTATTTGCTTCAGGTAATTGCAAAACATGGAATCCTCGTTCCCTAATGAAAGAGGAAACGAGGATTATACTCCAGGCACAGAACACCTGGCTACATCCGTTTGCAATTACCTCACTTGGCTATAGCCTTGATGTTTACCAGGTAATTCTCAAAATTGGCCTTCAGTTTGCCGACCCTGAGAATCTCCTCCAAGGCAACCGCATTCTTGCTCCAGTCATCGCTGTCAAGGGTGATAACGGAGTAGTTAGCGCGTGCTTGATCAACAAAAGTCGCAGGAACATATTTCTCATTCCCCAAGACGATGATTCGCTTGGGATTGACGTGCCTGACTATTTCAATGAACTGGTCTGCATTGTCCGTGGTAGCGTTGGAGGTGGTGGGCATAAAGAAAAGCTGATAGGCCCCATCCGCGTCAGGCGAGATAACCAGAACTGGCTGCTTGCTGTAATACTGGGCTATTTCGGCCAGAAGACGTGGTTCCAAGTAATTCCCGACAACAATGAGACTGGAAGCCTTCACGCGCCCACTACGCTTAAATGGATTGAGGGTCAGTCCTTTTGTTTCAAGCGACGCGCAGAAAAGCAATGCAACCACAACGCATACTTGCATGAAATGCTTTTTCATTTTGAATTTTTCCTTCGTTTTGTATCGTGAAACCACGAGATTTTTTTGCATCTAATCCCTAATACTATAACCGACTTATTGACTTTTTCGCATCACAAGAAAGAAATTAATTGAGAGAATTGTCAATTTTTCTCGGATTTCTCCTCTTCCTCGTAATCGTCCTCATCTCTATTGTCGGTTTTAATGTCATAGGAATCATCCAGATCATCGTCGGAACCATCGTCTGGTTCAACCGAGTTGTTTTTCTTGGCTGCGGAATTAGGCTGCGTATTTTCAATCAAGCCATCTTCCTCTAGGAAGGACTTCAGCTTGTCCAAAGCCTGGTTCTGAATCTGACGGACGCGTTCACGCGTCCGCCCAATGGTCTGGCTAACCTCCTCCAGGGTTTTGGGTCGGTCGCCATTGAGGCCGAAGCGCAAATTGAGAATGATGCGCTCGCGTTTCTCCAGCCTTTCGGTCAGCTTGAGCATGTGGCTGAGGGTCTCCTCGTCCTGAACAAGTTCATCGGGAGCGGTGCTTTTGTCATCGGGAATGATATCCCTGAATTCGCCGTCTTCACCGTGCTGGATTGGGTCATGGAGGGAGATGGTGGTAGTCTTGCCAAGCCTGAGGCCCGTGACAGTTCTTTCTGTCAGATTGACTTCACTGGCGATTTCACGGTCAGTGGGGTCTCGTCCGTACTCCTCGGTCAATTTGACCTTGGCAGCCTGTATCTTGCAGATTTTGCTGGCAGACTGTACTGGAATACGGATGGTACGCGCCTGATTCGCCAAGGCACGGCGCATGGACTGTTTAATCCACCAAGCGGCATACGAGGAGAGCTTGGCCCCCTTGGAGGGGTCGAACTTCTCGACAGCCCTCATTAGGCCGATGTTGCCCTCGGAAATCAAATCCAAAAGGGGAAGTCCAAGACCCTTGAAATCGTGAGCTATCTTTACAACCAGACGCAAATTGCTTCGAATTAACTTCTGCTTTGCATCATCATCCCCATCCTTGATTTTTGCAGCGAGCTCTATCTCTTCTTCTGGCGAGACCAGCGGATATTGCCCGATGTTCTGCATATATAATTTCATGGTATCATTATCTGATAACATAAAAACTCCTCATTCAACTTTCACAGCAGCCATGCACCATTCCGCATAGCCGTCAAACTTTTTTTGCCTGCAACCATCTAACTGCACTCCATTTGGCAGCGATGTCTGTGCCCCACATCGGTGACAAAGCCTTTTAGGGACACAGACTGCAGGAGAATCGCAATCCGTCCTACAAAAAGTCGAAGTCAGTTTGCGGGGACTTGCGGCTGCGGAGTAACTGGCTGAGGAGCTAGCCCAGGTATTTCTGGCGTGGCTGGCACCAACGGGACAGGCTGTGGTGCGGGCGCGGGCGCTTGGACAGCTCCAGGTGCTGGCACTGCAACAGGAGCAGGTACTGGCATGGGAGGTTGGACTGGTTCGGGAACAACTGCATTCGCTTGAGGAGGCTCAATGGCAGCAGGTGGCATGGGGGGAACCACGGTGGTGTCAATTGGCTTTGGAGCTTTCTTCGGATCTGCCTTGGCTGGTGCAACACTGCCTGTTTTGGCGGAAGCCGTCGACAACTTAATCTTCTGGTTGATTTGGAGGTTGTCGAAATTGACATCGGGGTTGGCAGCCCTGATATCCTCGCTCTTTAGCCCAAACCGTTTTGCAATGACCCACAGGTTGTCGCCAGGGACGATGGTATAAATGCCGTCGGGCGGCAGAGGCAACTTCGAAGTAGAAGGAGTGGAAGCAGGGGCTTTTGATGCACCTGCGGCAGGGGCTGTACTCTTCGAGGCAGGTTTGGCAGGGGCGGCCTTATGTTGCTGGCGCGGCCTCGGTTTCTCCGCTGCATTGGGCGGCAGGGTCAGCTTCTGGTTGACCTTCAAAACGGATTTTTCAGTAAGGTTGTTCTCCGCAGCCAGATCCCGCCAGGAAATCATATACATGTAGGCAATGTCCGAAAGCGTGTCACCTTTGACGACCGTATAGGTACGTTTTGGTTGGGGAGGAACTGGTTTGGCGGGTGTAGTCTTTTTCGGCTCGTCTGACGTCTTAGGGGAAAGATCTTCAGGGGTATCAAAATGCTTTTGAGGAACTGCGATATCCTGCGGCCCTGCCTGCACAAAGATAGGACTGTCGCCAGGGAGAGCTGGTTGATCATTCCCTGCAGGAATTACTGATGTGGACGTAACAGGGATTGCAGGGAGTTCACGGATGGCTGGTGCAGGCGCATTCTGGGTCACCTGGGGCGACTTGTAAGGCGGTGGAATAATGTCACGATCTGAAAGAAGGGACAATTTTTTTGCGCGGCAACCTGCACTGACGGCGACGATGGCAGCAAGACCTGCCATCCATACGGTTTGTTTGATTTGCTTCGTGTTCATTTTTTGTTTGTACTCCATTGAAACCCGAGGCGGAGATAACCCGCCTCATCCCTTTCCACTATTAAAAAAGTTAGTTTTTAACGTTCATGCTGGAAGCCTTGAAGTCATCCCCCCTTTGCGCATAGTCCCGATACATGTCCTGACTTGCGCAAGCAGGAGAGAGCAGTACGATTCCATCATCTTCCAAGGAAGCATACGCCAACCGCACCGCCTCGTCCATTGACGTGCAGACATGGGTATTGACGAATTGTCCCCAACTAGCGTGCAGCCTTTTGGCGCACTGGCCAATGAGAAAAACGTCATTGACGCTCTCCTTCAGGAATGGAATCGCCTCATCCAGCGTGCACTCTTTGTCCACACCACCAGCGATAAGAGCGATTTTCCTGAAAGCAGTCTCGGGATTATCCTTCAAAGCCTGCAATGCCTTGATCAAGGCATCCACGTTGGTGGCCTTCGAATCATCTATGAAAATGGTCCCGCCAATTTGTGCGACTTTCTGCAATCTATGCGCTCCAGTGTGAAAGGTCTTCAGATGAGGAGCAAGCGTCAGCGCGTCTATGCCAGCAGTGTCTGAAAGTGCCAATGCGGCGAGGGCATTTTCCAGGTTGTGCGTGCCCGAAAAAGGCAGTTCGGAGACTTTGACAAGCCTGAAGATTGTGCCTTCCTTCGCCGCCTTCACCAGCCAGCCATCTTCTACGTGGAAGTTAGCCGTACTATTGGAAGCAGCTGAAAAAGACACAATTATCCTATTATGTAACGAAGTGGATATTTGCTTTATTTGTAATGTCTCCTCATTTAACGAACATTTTGTCGCAGGCGACGCGAAAATGGAGAGTTTTGCCTCAATATACTTCTCCATCGTATGATGCCTGACAAGATGGTCTGGGGTGATATTGAGGATGGTCGCGGCCGTCGGAGCAAAGCCACCAGGGTGTTCCAACTGGAAGGAACTCACCTCGGCCACAAGAATATCGGGGGTAGTCCCCGAGGCGACGACTTCTGAGATGGGAAGACCGATGTTTCCTGCTGCAATCGTGCGGTGTCCCGCCGCGTTCAGACAGTGTTCAAGCATCTCGACAGTCGTAGTTTTTCCGTTTGTACCTGTTACAGCGAGAATGGGGCAGGTGAGGAAAGAGGCACCGTAGGCCAGCTCGCTGATACGTGGCGCACCAGTGGCAATGCCAATTTCATCCAGGCGGCTGCCCAATGGAATGCCTGGGCTGTAGATGACCAGGTCGGCCTGGCCAGACCATTTCTCTGCCTCATTGCCTGTGACAATCTCCACGCCATCAAGTTTTATCTCTGGCGAGCCCGAATCCAAAAGGGTCACGGAGTCGCCTTGCTGTTTGGCAAGTTTGGCAGCGCTTCTGCCGCTGTTGCCCGCACCTAATATTAATATCTTCTTCATTATAACCGTTTGTGTTGCAAGCCGTAAAGCCTGCATAAAACTTCCCTCTCCTTTTCTCACATAATTCTAATATGTGATTGTTTTGTAATTCTACCAATTTATTTTCCCAAAAAAAGGATGGGGAAGAAAAAAAGGGAATTATATACTTGAGTTTCCTGATGACATTGTCCCTCACTGGTCGATGACCAAGATGCGCCGTGCCGCTTCGCTACGCTACGCGGCACGGCGCACAGGGACTGGGATGGTCATCTGACCGTGGGTTTCGCCTCGCCGCTATCGCGGCTTCGCTCCACCCACGGCTATGCTCCTGCCGCCGCTTACGCGGCTCTTCTTTGTTGGTGAAGTCTAATCGGCAACTAAAGTACATAATTCCCCCCAAAAAAGAATAGATTGTCTAAATTGTCTAGAAAAACTACGCTTTATACTGGTGCCGTTGCAGAACCTCGGCCTGCCACTCGGGGCTCAATGCCACGAATCGTGCGGAGAAGCCACATATTTTGATAACAAGGTTCTGGTGGCGTTCGGGATGAACTTGCGCATCAAGGAGCTCTTCGCGCGAAAAGCAGTTTGGCTGGAGCAAATGGATTCCCTTGGCCGCAAAGACCCTGAAGACGGCCTCCAGAATCTCGGGGGTGACAGTGCTGCTGTCGAAGGACATGTTGCAGTTGGAGGCGAAGATGTTGCGGTGGTCGAGGCTGCCGATGGCATTCAGGCAGGTCGTAATCTCCTCCTTGTTGCGGAATTCGGATGGCACGAGCCCCTGCGAGAGGTAATCGCCGTCATGGCGTCCGTCGGGCAGGGCACGCATCTTTTCGCCCCAAAAGCGGAACTCGCGGTAGATCCAGGCGGCAATGAGGTAGGGACCTCCACGGTCATTCTTCAGCTCCTTGATGTCGCGGTGAACGGAATCGAATAAAAAGGACATGAGTTCATTGGAAAGCGGGGTATTATCACCCCAGTGCGGGCAGGCAAGCACCTGTGCACGGAGCTCCTCTGCACCTTCCCAATTACGACGTACGGCATCGAGAAGTCCCCGCACGGAGATGACCTTGCGGTCAAAGCAAATCGTCTTGATGGCGCAAAGCGAATCGACAACGTTTGCCGTGAAGGCCAGCGTGATAATTCGCGGCTTCTGGTCGCAACCACCCGCCGTCACGTCGCGACGGTTTTCGATGCAACTGTTGATGCAAACAGAATAGGCAGGATGCGGATGGTAGAGCGGCGTGTATTTTCCGTATTCGGTGTATTGGCGAAGTTGGTCGCGAAGGAACGTGATGAAGTCCTCATAGAACTGGTCGCGGAGAGTTTCGAAGTCGGGGCAGTCGTCTAGCGGATGGAAATGAAGGTTTGCGGCCTTTTCCAGGTCAGCGTCCTGGTAGATGGCGGCTTCGAGGGCACGCGCAACACTGACGTAGTTCGCGGTATCGACATCGGTGACGCTATCGACATATCCATCCCAGCAGCCAGTGCCGATGTAAGTGCGTGCCCATTCAAGTGGGACGCCCGTATCCACGAGCGCAGGAATGTTGTGGCTATCGTTGAACAGCGCGAAGACGCAGTGCGTGTCACAGGTCATCTTGGCGATGGTGGCGAGGTACTCGTGAGGGGAGTTCTCGTCGAAGCGGCAGTGTAACTTCGGGAAGACGATGTCAAGCTCCTGGTGCGCCTTGAGGACCATGCGTGTGATGTCGTTGAAGACAGGATTCCCCTTCTCATCGCAACCACCCAGCGTGATGGGGATTTCAAGCTCGTGGTCGCTGTACAACTCCACGGGGGACATGCCATCGTAGTGACAGTCTGCAACAGTAAGAAAGCGGCAAAGAAGGTCGTAGGCCTCATCGGGCGTAAGGCGGCCTGCCTTGAGGTCGGCTTCGTAGAAGTCGATGAGGAAGGCATCGACGCGACCAAGTGCGAAAGCGGCAAGGCTATCGACAAGCGCAAGGATTTCGCGCGTAAACCAGAGCGTGTTGAGCGCCTCGTAGAAGGTCTGTGGCGGTTCCCAGGGGCAGCGTCTGGCGGAGTTTGCAATCATCTGCATGAACTTGGTCTGGCGCGGTTCAAGATGCTCTTCCGCAAGAATTGCCTCCGCCATGGAAGCAAAGCGAAGTTGGAGACGGTGGACGGCCTCAAGCCCTTCAGCAGCGGTTCGGAGGAAATCGCGTTCGACTGGATCTTGGCACTTTTCAAGCTCGGCAAGTGCCTTGTCGTGGTAGTATTTGAAACCATGGGCAAGGATGTTCTGGAGCGGTGGGATGTGGTGGATTTCATCCGTGAAGAAACCACAGCAGAGGATGTAGCGCTGCGAGCGGCGCGCCTGATAGGTGTCCCGCTCTTCCTGCGGAATATGCACCTGCATAAACTTGGCCGTGTATTGTTTGAGAATAGCTGCTGGTCTGTTCACAAACCACCCTCCGTTGATGGCAGCCTCGTAGTAGAAGGGCGAGTTGCGGTAAATATAGAGCGGTGCCGCGTCTGCGATGTAGGAGTAGTAGAGGCGGCGCAGTTCCAGGGCGTCATAGTTTTGGTGTGCAGCGGTATAGTCGTCCAGTAGCGTCTTAAGGTTGGAGACGCACTCGTTCAGCTCGACCGTCCGTGCAGGGTCCGTGTTCTTGACGGGCAGCAATGCACGGATTTCATTCCGCAATGGGGTCATATCTTTTTTTTTCGCATGATTATCCATAGCAGTCAAAGCAGTTTTCGGCAGTAAGCTTCCAAAGTATTGAGGTTTGCCTTGGTGGCGGAATAAGTTACGATTTTGCGGCGTAAGAGAAAAAACGCAAGGCAGGGGGTGGCAGGGTGCTGGATGCGGCGCAACCGTTCCAGAAGGGCGTCATCCAGGCAGCAGTTCGCCTGTCGAGTGCCGAGGGCTTTAACCCACAGAGCTAAACAAGGCAGCACGAAGAAGAGTAGGGTTGTACCCAGTGCGATATCCACCAAATGGTTATTCTGTGGCATTTCTAGCCAGACTGGCGACAGCTCACCGCTGGGGGTAATCATGACATCTGGAAGTGCTATCTCCGTTTTCTGTGGCAGATACGTTGCGATGATTCCGCCAAATGCCCCCACGTTGACGGGCCAGGCGAGGAGCGTCGCCTTCCAGCAAAAACCCTTGCGACAGATACCCACAGGATGCCAGGAAAGGGATTGCTGACAATCAGCGTTTTCAGGGACATGGAAGAAGAAAAGGGCATCGCCAGGCGGCGTGAGGCCACCGCATGCACGCAACTCCAGTCGAAAAGGCTGCCCTACACCGCATCTTGGAGGGAATTGCCATTTTGAAAGATACAATTCAGGAACCGTGCAAGATGCGCAGAATGCCAGCCAGGCAAAGAATGCGAAGACGACAAACAGCACAAGGACTATAACACAGCGTTTCAGCATGGGCGTGGTCTCCGCAGAGCGAAGAGCAGGGTGGAGTAAATGTCGCAACCAGAGGGGAGAACAATGGGCTGCGCACCTGCGTTTTCCAGAAGCTTTACGGTCTCATGTGTTGTCTCCTGGGAGGAACCATCAACGATGATTGGCTCTCCAGTTTCACTGTCCTCCAACTCGCTCCCGACAGGGATGGTGAGCTTGCGATGGACAATCAAGCAGGCGATAAGATCATGCTTCAAAGCCAAAGCCTTGAGTGGTTTCTCGTATCCTGTATCTAGAAAATCGCTGACCAGGATGACACGTGAGCGACGCGGAAGCGTCTCCATAAGCCTTCGGCAAAGAAACGCGAGATTTGTGGTGCGCTTCAGTTTCTGGCAAGGAAGTTCAAGCAAGATGTTCAGGATGGAGGTCATCTGCCTGATGCCATATCCGCCAGGCACCCTCTGTTCGGTCTGTGCGGTGGCCATCAGCAGGCCCAGCGAGTCATTGTGGTGGACAGCACATGCAGCAAACAAGGCGGCTGCCTCAAACGCGACCTCCCGTGAATCCTTCATCACCATTACGGAACTTGATGCATCCATCCCGAAAAACATGGGCATCTCCCGCTCCTCCTGAAAACGGCTGATGAGCAATTTTCCCTTGCGCATGGAAAGGGGCCAGTGGATGGTTCGCACATCCCCGCCGTCATAGTCTGCCAATTCGGAAAACTCCAGTCCTTCACCCGAAAAGCGACTATGATAGGCACCCAGGAGAGCAGAATCCGCCTGGCGTATGGCGCGCAGGGCTAGAAGCCTGGCTAGTTCCTGGGTCTGCCTTGTCATATTCAATATCTGGGTCGAGTTGACCAGGTGGGAATGGCCTGGCTTCTTCCTGCTCAGTCGAAGAGTCCCTTCAATTCATAGACATGCACGCCATTCGGCTCGAAGGTATCCTCGAACACTCCTTTCTGCAACTTGATGGTGCGATCCTCAAACCAGACCTTCGCTACATCGGGGGAAATGCCCGCCTCCTTTGTGTCGAACTTGGCTGTGATGGTTGCCTCGGAAGAGTTTGCGCAGATGAGGAACGACTTGTTGCCGAGTTGCTTGTAAAGGACGCTGATAGCATCGAAGCCGAGGGCATCCAACTTGACCTTGCCCTGAATCTGGGCGGCGATGGTTTTGCCATTGGAGTGGGTGAGGAAGACTTCAGAGAGGGCGTTGAGTTCGGTGGCAACCGTCTTCATGTTGTTCCAGATTTCGGGCGTGTGGGTGATGCCGTGGTTCTTGTCGAAGCCCCCGTAGGTGTACCAGGTAATGCCATGGCCGCCGTGGATGATGGCCAGGTAGCTCATGGCGCGAAGTTGCGCAAAAGTGGGGAAGCGGTCCCAGCCACTCCACCCTTCAAAATACTGGATGATGGGCCAGATGGTTTTGACGGGATTGCCCGCCGCCGCGAGGTCCGCCTGGATGACCTTCATATCCTGAATGACCTTCGGCACGCTTTGCTCATTGGGCAGGCTTTTGCGCACAGGGTAGATTTCGGGGAGATAGCCATCCGTCGAATGGACGTAGTCGTGGTAGTGGGAGTTCTCGGGTGTACCCACGCCATCTGCCTGGACAGTGATGTGGTAGGGGTCCAGTTCGCGAAGGATACTGTGCAACCGACGCAGTTTCTCAGGGCTCACATAGCCTGACGTGTCATCGGCGAGGTACCATGCGAAAGCGGCAGGGGACCTGTATTCGTTGGCGATGTCCTTGAGGTAGTCCTCTTCATTGAGGGAATTGGCACCATGGCGGGAGGCCACATACATCTTCATGCCATATTTTTCCGCAGCGGCAACCAGTTCCTTGAAGTTGGTGTCGCGGCGTGAGCCGTATGTGTGAATCAAGTTGAAGCCAGCCTCCTTCAGGTCATAGACCGCCTTGTCAAGGTTGTTTCCATTAAACTCGCGCTTGCAGACGGCATAGATGCCAATGGGGAAGAAGGGAGTGCCATCGACCAGGACGAAGCCGTCGTCGCGCAGGGTGACGACGTTACGCGTGAGGGGTTTGTCAATCAACAGGCTGTAGGATCCAGTGATCTCATTGCCAGCAGCATCGCTGATTTTAAGATTGAAAAGATGCAGGTTCGGGGTCTTCTTAAGCGCAGTACCAACAGGTCCTTCCCATTTCGGGTTCTTGCACTGGTAATATTTTTTGTTGGCTATGTTGGGGGTGTCAAGTCTGATGAAGGCCTGAGCGCGCTCCGCGCCCTCGGGGGCCTTTGCCGTGAGGGTGAAGGGGGTCCACATTAGGCAGTCTGGCGTATAGAGGAACGCGGGTTCGCCGACGGGCTTGCCATTCTTGTCAAACCACAGAATCTTGAGAGGCGCATGCTGTGCGGCACCGCTCTTCGAGATGGGAAGGTTGTGGCGGATTTCCACAGTGAACTTGTATTCGGCTCCAGCCTGGATGCTCTGCATAGGAGAGGTCGCCGAGAACATCGTGTCGAGCTCTTCGTCATCACGACTGACGAAAAGCCCTGGAACATTTTCCCTGGTTGTGGTGATGGTCAGTCTCTTTGCCAGGTTCTGAATATCCCAGTCATTGAAGTCGGTGAACTGTGGCGTTACAGGGGCAATAGGCGTCTGTGGCGTGTAGGTAACGGTGTTGCTGCTGCGCTTCACCTGGGAGGTGATGTCCTTGCCGTCCATCAGCAGCTCAAGCGTGCGCCATTCGACACGCGTCTGGTCGGTGACGGAAAAGACAACGGGGAGGCTGGCATTTTCCGATATGGTGGGGAATTGCTTTTGGATAACAGGCGGTGTCGTATCTTCACCAAGCCAGTTGTTGTCGAAAATCTCCCCGATGCGGATGGATTTCAGGACAGGGCTCTTGAGGTTGGTGCCATTGAAGGTAACCTTGTAGCGCATCCAGGGATGGTTATTGGGGAATGGCGGAAGCTTGGCACCGCTCTTCAGGAAAGCCTTGGCGGGGTTCAGTTCCTCGCCGCCAAAGGGTGTCCACACTCCAGGGATGCCATTGTCATCGGGCGCAGTGGCAAGCTGGACGGCCAGCGAAGTCCCTGCAGGCACATCGGCATCCCAAATGATTTTTCCCTTGTCAGGCGTGAGGAATGGACGAGAGATAAAATAGCCCGTAGGCCACTGCTGACTATCCTTTTCCGTGGATTGGAAGGAGATATGGGTATAGGTGACATAATTGCCCCTGGTGATGTTTGGCGAATCCGCGCCAAAACGGATGACCGCCTTTTCCGCCTTATCGGGCACCTGGCCTGTTATCGTGGTGAAAATGACCTTTTCTGGAGCTGTCTCGTATGAGAAGGGCTGGACATCAACCTGCTTGCCCTTTGCGTCAAGCCAGACTATCTGAGTGTGGTAGAGCTCCTGGTGACCTCTGGCACGCGACAGGTCAATGCTGCCCCGTGCGCCGATGCGGAAAACAAAGTCGCTGCCTGGATTCACGGTAAAGGGCTTGGTGCGAAGTTCAAACGCGGTGTCGCCGCCGATGTTCGTGGTCAGCACAAGGCCCTTTGTGCCCAGCCTCTCCCCGTATGTGAAGGTGATTCTTTTCTCGAAGTTGATGAAATCCTCCCAGATAGAGGAGGGGGCGGCAAAATTGTCCTCCAGCAGGTTCTTTGATACCTTTGCAAGACGGATCGTCTTGTTGTTGCAAACCAGATGCTCCGAACTCTCATAGACATTGTCTGGGTTAAGCGCATCCTTTTCATCATTCGGCGCAGAACTGATGCAGCCGCCAAACAACAAAACGGACACAGCAGCCATTGTAAACAAACAATTCTTTTTCATAATTGAAACCTTGAGGTTATGGGTGATTCTAATCTAGACAATCTAGACAATCTAGTAAAACTAATACCTAGTTCTCCTTCGGCCCGTGCCAGACATTTTTGGCGTCCTTCGTCCACTCCGCATCAGCGATATCGATGGCGTTGGTCTGCCAGCCAGAGTTGATGCGGGCGTTGGTGGCATTCCAGTCGCGGATGCCGCTCAGGGAGTCGGGGGCTTCCACATTGCAGGCACCGACGGCGGCTGCAAAAAGTCCTGCCTCCTCGAAGGGGAGACCGCGCAACATGGCAGTCAGGAAGCCGCCGATGCTGGAATCCCCTGCACCCGTAGCACCCATGAACTTGTCGGGCTTGAAGCATGGGAATATCTCCTGCTTGTTGGCCCACGCCTCCAAGTTTTCAGGCGCGCCTTTGCCCATCTTGGCAAGACGCTCTTTGTCGGCGGTAGTAATGAACATGCCGCGCGAGCCCATCTTGACGGCGACAACGGCAGCGCCATACCCTAACAGGAGAGTTCCCAGTTCCTTGAGGTCTGCGGTACTCAGGTTGTCGCCCTGACCGAACTTCTCGGGTGCGACCATATAGAGAAGCTCGTCCGCGCTGGGCATGAAGACATCCACGTCCTTCAGAATTTCAGAGAGGAGCTTCTTCCAGTTGACCTTGCCAGCTGGGCCATGGGAGTCGGGCATACCTGGGTCCATAGAGGTGGTAACGCCTAGCTCCTTCGCCTTGCGGTACATCGTCTTCAGCTCAATTCCCTCGTTGGCGTAGGTGGCCGCCATGAAGCAGGGGTAGCCGAAGTGGAAAAGGTCCGCCTTGGCGACGGCCTCCCAGTTTACGTCCTTTGCAGCGAAAGTGGCGTTCGCGCCAGGGCAGTGCAGGAAGATGCGGTCAATTCCAGGGATGTTGATGACGGTCGTGTAGGAGGAGATGCTCTCCTTGTCGATGGTCATTCCCTTCTCCAGCCCAGGTGCGCGCTTCTTGAGCACGTTTTGGATGATGGTGCCGAAGTTGTCGTCCCCCAGTTTGCCCATAAGGGTGACAGGCACTCCGAGGATGTGCATCGTGAGCCCTGTGTTGGAGACGGCCCCACCTGTCGCCATGGTCGGTGCGCCGACCTCATAGAGGTGCCCAGGCACCAAATCAAAGTGATGGTCCACGCTGGGGATGATGTCCAGGCAGATATGACCTGCCACTACTGCTGTCTTTGTCATGGATGGTCTCCTTGTTTGGTTATTCTAGATTATTCTAAATGAAGTCCAAGTGAATCCCTTCCTATTTAACCGTGAAATCCACAGAAGCTTTCCGCTTGGAAACTGTATGGGTGATTTCAGCATGGTAGCTTCCTTTTGAGGCGTTGAATGGAATAAAAAGCTCATGCTCTCCTTCGTTTGCCTTCGTGCGGATATTCTTTGCGCAGCGTTCAATCTCCTTGCCATCAGGGCCGCAGAGGGTGAGATGGAAGGTCTGAGCACCCTCTGGGCCAGTTGCGGCAAAGCGGAAAACCGTCTTTTCACCGCAGCTTGCCTCTTTTGAGCCTGCCAGCGTGACATCGGCAACAGGTTTGGAAAGGACGCCGTAGATCATGCTCCAGCCAGGAATCATCTTCATATGGAAGGTGTCCGTGAAGCCCAGATATTTTCCAGAGCGCACTTCATAAACATGTCCTTTGGCTGGAATCTGAACGATGACATCATCTCCCTTGCTGAAGTCAAAGCGTCCAGGAACGTATCTGCTGGCGGGCTGATGAAAAGCATAGAATCGGTTGGGACCATCCTGGCGGAATCTGGCGTGACAGCCGTAGAGGGAGCCATTCTGCCGTTTGACCTGTGCAAATGGGGGGACACCCGCCTTGAGCAGGTTTTCGCCGATAACACCTTGCCAAAGCTCCTGGAACTGCGCCTCGCCTTCGGTGGCGGATGCCACCTCGCCACCTTCACCGCCCATCTGGATGCTGCTGTAGCGGCTGATGAGCAAATTGGCGAGGAAAGCTCCCCCCTTGCCGCAGGATTTGAACTGGCAGGTTGGAAGCCCAGCTTCAGCGGTTTCAAAAAGGGCATCGCGCCCAGGCAGTTTGATAAACTTGGGCGCAATGCGGTCTGTGCAAGGAGCAAACAGCTTGTTCAACGCTGCGGAATTGCGCCGTTTGCCATGCTCGTCGAAGCGTCCAGGCGCGACATCGGCTATGATTGTACCGCCGCGTTCCACAAATTGAACAAAGGCATCGACCTCCTTGTCGGAAAGGGCCAGCGCCATCGGCAGGATGACCACCTTGTATTGAGGCGGAATGCCGTTCTCGACAATCTCCTCTCCCGCGAGGAAACGGGATTCGATTTTGAGGTCGCCTAGCAGTTTCATCCATGACGTCTGGGTATCCTGCCAGACCTGCTCTCCGATGGTGCAGATGGCCGTGAAAAGCGAGGGCATGGAGAAGAAGACGGCGACGTCGGGGGTGTTTTGTGCCTCAAGCCACATTTTGCCGATGCCGCTCTTAATCTCCTTCAAGGAGCGGGAGTAGTATTTCAGGTTGTCGGTGATTTTCCAGTCGCCGCAGATGGAGCATCCATACCAGTGATAGGCCAGATTGCCTCCGTTGAGCAAGGTGAACCACATGGTATCGTAGTTATAGGGTTCGTAGTCGATGTGGCCGTGGGTGTAGCCGCCACCGCACTGTCCTGCCAGCAACTGCCTTTCGCCGAAGTCGTTGATCATAGTGGTTTGGACACCTGCATAGTATCCCATGTTATGGCAGTATTTGATGATTTCCCACCAGTTGTAGCCATATCCAGGACGTTGCGTGCCCGTGAGGCCGAGTTTCGCGTCTGGCACAAGGGCAGCCAGCTCATCCCGCATGGTGCCGAAGAAGTTTCTGGCGAATGATTTGCTCATGAAGAACTTGTGGTCCACCCAGGAGGCAAGGTTGTCCAGGGAGACCAGCTCATTCCGCTGCTTGGGCACGACCTCGTCAAAGCTGTGGAATGAACTCTCCCATTCCTTGTTCAGTGCATCGATGGTGTGGTATTGCGCCTCCAAATCACGACGGAACTCCGCCAGGCAGGTGGGGGAGCAGCAGACCGATTGGCCAAGGAACATCTCATCGCCTGCCCAGAGATTGCTCACATCATAGTACACCATGTTGTTTTGCTCGACCATCAAGACGGTGTCGTCATGGAGTTCCTTTTTAAACTCGGGGGAGGAAAAGCAGGGGGTGCGGACTGGTTCGGTTTCGACATCTCCACGATACTTTCTGAACCAGGTCTTGTCGTCGCCACGGCGGGGTATGGGAATCAGGTTGTTGCTTCGGAAGTTGCGGTAGAGAGAGGTGCGCGTGCGACGCGGGTCCCCTGAGATGATGAAGTCGAAGCCAAGGCCTCGGATGGCCTCGGTGGCGACGGGGCCATGGTTGATGAAACCGTGATACTCCTGTAAATCCACAGGCAGCCCCGTAACGGAGAACTCGCCCCAACCGAATGCAGCGGGCTTCCCCTGCCTGAAGGTTCTGACGCGGACATAGTTCAGAAGCGTGTGGAGGTCTGGAAGGTTGACGGCGAAGGCCGTGTTTCCGCCAGGCACGCAGTTTTCGCGGAAGACCACTTCTCCATGGCTGTTTTCAATCTCCACCGTGAAATTGCAATCTGCGGGAATGCCCCTCACCTTGAAGCTCACAGGGGTAGGCCAGCGGAAAATGCGGTCTGGTGCGTCAAAGAGAACCTCGGGGGCGGCGTCGCCTGGAAGCACGACCTTGGCACCGCCCGCATCCACTACCTTGTTGTCTTCAGAGAGAAGGCGAAGGTACAGAAGAAGCTCCCCTGCGGGCAGTCCATCGACAGGCAGAGGAATGGTTTCGGTGCCACCTTTCAGCGAAACAAGCACGGTTTTCACAGCCAGTTTGTCGCGGTTGCAGGTGTGGAAGGCAAGTTCTAGAGAGCCTTTGAAGGGAGCTGCGCTGGTCATCTCCACGCCGTTGAGGCTGGCTCCTTGTAGGAAGGTGCTTGGGATGATGCCTCCTAGGCGGCGCAGGACCGCCATGTCGATCTGGTGGTCGAACTCATACCACGGGAAGTCGCGTCCATATAGGTTTGGTATCCCTCCTGCGCTTAACAAGGGGGCAGGGATGAAGGCGGCAAAGTTCGGGAAGTTTTTGTTGCGGACGGCGATCAGGGAGTCGCCGTTTTTGTGCCATTGGATGCTGAAGCCCTTGGGATTGGTGGTGCGCATCATAGGAATCAGGGGGGAGATGGCGTCGCGCGCTTTCTGGCCAAGCAGTTCCTGGGGGGTGTTCAGGCAATGGAAGAGATAGAGATTCGTGCCTTGCGCCTGCCATGCGCGCAGGATGGGGATGAACTCTTCGCCTGCATCGTCGAAATTGAACTCCATAATGCAGACAATGCCTGGTCGGGGGGATAGCTCTTTCAGGCAAGCAAGGGTGTAGTCCGAAAGGCGATGGTCAAACGTCGTTCCCTGAACGGAATAGGCTCCTTTGTCACCGTGCGAAATTGAGAGTATTTTGCGGATGAGGGGGATGTGACGGAACGTCAAATCGTTTCGCTGGGCCAATTCCACAAGCTTGCGCCTTCCGATGCCCGTTGTGATTTTGGTATCCACGTTGGTGAGGAAAAGCACTTCGCCAGTCTGCTGGGCCGCGGGCTTGAACCAGGTCTCATGTGGCGAACCATTTTCCATGGAAATCGGCTCCAGCAGGGAAAGGGGAAGGCGCCAGGTTTCTTCAAGCTCCTTCTTGGCTGTATCGCGAATGCTTTGCTTGGCGGTGGAACGTGGTGCAGAACAAATGTTTAAGTCATCAAGCAGCAACTCCTGCTGCTCCTTGCCTCCGTTGCGGATTAAAAGCCGAATGAGGGCGGCATTTTCGGGCATGCGGAACTTGCCTTCAATTCTCCTCCAGTCAAAAGGGCGGTCCGAGGCTAAGAGATTCTTTCTAAGCTCCTTCAAAATTTGGCCATCCGCGCTGAAGAAAGTGACGCTTGCACGGGACATGTCGCCTCCCTGGATGGATTTTGCGCGGAAACTGATGGTGTATTCCTCGCCTGGCTCTGGAATGAAATCCCAGAAGGCTGAACCAAGCTTGAGGGCGCGACCTTCCGTGCCAGGCGCGGATTCAAGCCATGCACTGCCAAGCTCTTTTCGGCCAACTAAAAGAGCTCCTTCAGGCAAATTGGTCTTTTTCGAATCGGCGCGTTCAAAACCAGAGTTGAGGAAAAGCGAACCTCCATCAGGCAGAGTTTCCGCCTTGACCTCTCTTCCGTTTTTATCGCCAATGGCGATGCGGCAGGGAAAAGCCACTTTACCATAGGTGCGGAAGGGCTCCATCTTCTGCACGAGATAACCGTTTTCAATCACATTCCAGGCACGTCCTTTGTTTTGGGACATGCCACCATCGGGCAGCAGACCAGAAACTTTGAGCATCAGGTAATCCCCCTGGCGGAAAAACTCCACGGGGCGGTCCACTGAATGGCAGCCGTTTTCAATTTGATAGACGGCAAGAGGCTGATCACGTATATCGGCTGGCATGATGACGCTACGCCAGGAGTCGTTGAACTGGCGGTTGAAGCAGACGTCAATGAACTTCTCAAGTGGACGAATGCCGCCTTTGAAAGGGTGAATGACGGCCTTGGGTTTGTTTTTGTTCAATCGCTCCACCTGCACGGGTAGCACACCCTGCAGAGGGGTCTTGCGTATGGGCACGCTCGCCACGCATCCCGCAACATCCGAAGTGAAGACAACCTTGATTTCGAATGTATGGCTTTCGCCTGGCGAAAGCTGGTGCTGCATGCTGAAAAACTCCTGCGTGTAACCGCCAAACGGTCCCCGCAGTATCCAATTCAGCACACCAGCGGTTTCAGTTTCGGGCAAAATGATGACGGCACCATCGTTCTTGTCATCGCGCACGGCAAGGAATGGACGCTCAGGAGCCTGGGTGAAAAAAGACTTCTCATCAGAGGCGAACTCCTTGAAGGAGTCCTTGGTGGGATGGAGATAATTGTTGACTGTATTCTCGCGTAGCAGGAAGGCGCGGGTGTTCAATGAAACGTCCAAGGGCTTTGTGCCTGTGTTCCGCAACTCCCATTGAAGCGTAATCTCAGGCTTTGTCTTGGAGAAGGTATAGGTCTTCTCCAGTCTCAACCCAGGATAGGCCAGGCTGCGCAGAGAAAAGGCCACTTTGGTGCCTAGGTTGTCAAAGGTCATTTCCCGCAAGGCGTAATCAAGTTGCTTGGTGTACTCGATGAGCTGGGTGTCTTCACCTTGGTTCTGCCCCAACTGGTCGTCAAAGCAGGACTGTTTTTCAATGCAGGTACACCACTGCTTACCCTGTACGGACAATTTGGTCAGCACCGCCCCGCATGGGTTAATTTCCGCCTCGAATACCCCGTTTTTGACTTCAACGGCCAAAAGCATGGCGGATACAGGAAAGAGCATCAATGCTAAAAATGTCGTCAGTTTTTTCATGGTCACGTCAGCACCTGTTGAAACGTTTTTTACTAATGCTGTGGCTAGGGATTAAGGAAATTGCAAATTGCAACTTGCAAATTGCAAATTGCTAATTGCTAATTATTTATTTAAATCCGAGTTTTCTAAATGTCTCAATCTGCCTGGTGATGGAGTATCCACCGACAGGGGCCATGAGACGTCCCGCCCAGTTGGTGCCTGTGTCGAAGCAGATTTCTGTCTGGAACTCTAGCATACGCGGACAGGCACGCAACTGCGGCATGAGCTCTGACCAGTTGATGGTGCCGTCAAAGGGCATGGCATGCAGGTCGCCATAGCCGTTATTGTCGTGAATATGGGTTGTGACGACATGCTCGTGAAGAATGAGCAACGCATTGGGCTCCTGTACGAGCCCCTCCCACCAGGCACGTGCCATATAGGGTTCGTAAGATTCCATCTTCTTCCATGGCGCGGGGGCCATGACGTTGGCATGCCCCGTGTCGTAACAGACCCCGATGTTTTTGGAGGAAAGAAATGGCGTGATGATGCCCAGCACCTCCTGCGGAGTGTTGGGCGGCTCGAAGCTGTTCTCGACGGCGATGATGATGCCAATGCGCTCTGCCTCGGGAAGCAGCTTCTCCAAGGTGCGGTGCGCGTTTTCGCGCAGTGGCGCCAGAGGATGGTGGTCGTGGCAGTAGTGGGCAGCTCCCACGTGAACGGTATAGGTCTGGCTGCCGAACTCCGCCGCTATCTCCATGCAGCGGATATGCGCCTGAACCATTATCGGCTGCTGCTCCTTCTCGGGGATGTTGATGTCATATGGACGCCCGCAAGGCGCATGCACGGAGACGAAACGCACGCCCATCTCGCGCGTGAGCTTTCTCATCGCTTCCAACCGCTCTGGGTTCTTCATCATCTCCAGCACCAGCTCGAACGTAAGCACGAAGGTATCGACTCCGTGGTCGAGATACTCGCGCATCACACGCGGATAAAGTTCAAAGGGTAACTTTTTCCAAGGGTAATTGTAGCTGTATGTCTGTACCATTGTGTGATTCCTTGGTTGCTTTGCGTTTTCCATAATCTAATGTATATTCTTCCGCTTGCAACCTTATTGGGGAAAATTACCCAATGCAGGGGGCACCTCGCCGCCGTTACCCCCTTTCCGATGGCGTAATAATCAGCTTATCCAGCGTAATCTCCTGATTCACGACACCTCTTTTGTTGCCACCTGCGATGCCGAAGGTCGTTATTAGAACAAGCTGAAGGGATTTGTGCTTTGCGATGCATGAGCGGATGGCTTGCAAGCGGTTGCGGAGCTTTAGCTCCTCCTCATGATTAAACGCATAACTCTCCTCTGTGAACTTAGCTTCGCAGACGGAAACGGTGTTGTCTTTCCTGTCAATTAGCAAGTCAATCTGCGCCTTGCAATTGCCTTCTTCTTGAACTCGGTAGGCATATTCCTGGCTAGTGACCCCTTGAATGCCAAGTGCCAGCTTGACTTGTTCGATATGGCTGAGTACAAGCAGTTCGAAAGTCAGTCCAGCCCATGCATAGAATTTGGATGACCCCTGAATGGATTGCCAATAGGCTACGTTGTTCTGGCTCTTGCCCTTGAGGAAATGCAAGTAGAAAAGAGTAAAAAAGTCAACGAGTTGATACATGGTTGTCTTGCGTCCTACACTAAGCATTTCGTATTGGCGGATGAAACCGCAGTGCTCCAAATTCTCCAATATGGTGCTGAGACTGCCGCCCGATGAGAAGCCACAAGTTGTCTGAATCTCTTTGCGTGTCATGCCGTCTCGTCGATTGCCAAGTGCCTGAACCATCTTGACGTAATCCTGTGAATTATTGAAAAGAGCTGCATAGAGATTGTTGAACTCATAGTGAAGTTCGCCATTTCTGTTAAAGAGAAGAATGTCAATGTTCTGTGAGAGGCTTAAGCTTTCATCTAACAAGCTGAGATAATACGGTATTCCGCCAAATACCATATAGCAGACAGCCAGCTCGTAAGCGGATAGGCTAATGTGCTTTCTGCGCAGAAATAACTCTGTCTCCTCTAGAGTAAAAGGCTTGAGGAAGATTTGCCGCGTCAACCTATTATGAAGACCGCCATGGTTGTTTATCAGCTTGTTCATTATCCAAGAGGTAGCTGAACCGCATACAATAAGCATGATGTCGTGTCTTCCAGAAGCCCAGCCATTCCAGAACCCCTCAAGTGCAGTAATAAAACTGGATTTTGGAGTGTCCATCCACGGCAGTTCATCCAGGAAGACGACTTTTCTTTTGCTTTGTTTTTTCTGCAGAAACTCTATCAGTGCCTCGAAGGCCTCCTGCCAGTTTTTGATTTTTGAAGGTAGCTTCGCCCCAGAGCGTTGCAGTGCGTTTTGGAAGTTTTCAAGTTGCTGTGCGGTGCTACAGTTTGCCAGCCCAGCGACGGCAAAGGTAAAATGCTTCTCAAAACATTCTCGCACTAGAAAGGTCTTTCCAACGCGGCGACGCCCATAGATGGCAACAAACTCCGATGCATCGGAACGGTATAGCGCTTCTAGAATTTGCAGCTCTTTTCCCCTGCCAATTATTCTCTGTTTCATATCGAAAAATCACTTGTTTTTTCAATGATTAGTTTTTCACAACTCTTTTAGTAACATAGTATAAAATATGAATATAGCAAATGAAATAATTGAAAATAGCCAGCCAAAAAGAAGAAAAAAACGCGATTTTGGCTGGATATAATGGTGTTTTGGTCAGAAGTAGGCATGGTTTTCCGACGACGGGCCATTATCGTTACACCCCTTCCAATGAACGAGAGCATCGTCATTACCTCTTGTTTGTCGCGTTGCAAGGAGTCTTTGGTGTGAGTACGTTTTTCCGACGGCACGGACGCCGTTGCTACTCTCATTTATCGCTTTCCAATTTGAAAATAGGCAATGAGGTATTATCTTAAGTTATATTGGAGACATTAAGGAATAAAGTACAATATCCACACAACATTAAACACAAGGAGCAATTATGGCAAAAGCAGTGGTGATGCCCAAAGCGGGCAATTCCGTTGAAGAGTGCGTTCTTTCCAAATGGCGCGTCAAGGTTGGCGACCAGGTCAAAAAAGGTGATATCATAGCGGACATCGAGACGGACAAGTCGTCCATCGAAGTGGAATGCACCGAGGACGGTACTGTCCTGGCGCTTTTCTGCAACGAAGGCGACATGGTTCCCGTGCTGGTCAACATCATGGCCGTCGGCAATCCTGGCGAGGACTTCAGTGCCCTGAAGCCCAGCGGAGAAGCCGCTCCAGCCGCCGAAGCCGCTCCAGCAACCCCCGCAGCTGCTCCTGCAGCCGCCCCTGTAGTCGAAGCCGCACCTGCCGCTGCCGCCCCCGTTGCCGCCACGGACAATGGCCCAATGAGCCCCCGTGCCCGCAAGTTCGTCGCCGAGCATCCGTTTGTGGTGCCCTCCATCCAGGGAAGCGGCGCGAATGGCCGCATCATGGAGCAGGATGTCGCCGCCGCCTATCAAACCAGCCCGCACCTGAGTTCCACCGCCGCTGCCATGATGGCTGACGGCGTTGCTGCCCCCGCCGCAGGCACTGGCCCCAACGGCATGATTACCGCTGCCGACATGGGCGCGAAACCCGCTGCCGCTCCAGCTGCCGCTGCCCCAACTGCTGCTCCTGCTGCCGCCGCCCCCGCAGCCGACGTCATCACCGAGAAGCCCTTCCCGCAGATCCGCAAGATCATCGCGAAGAGGCTGCTTGAATCCCTGCAGACCTCCGCGCAATATACCCTCATGTCCGAAGCGGACGTCAGTGGCCTGCTGGCTCTCCGCGCGAAGATCAAGGCGCAGGGCGAAAAGCTCGGTCTGGCAAACATCAACATTGGCGACATGGTGATGTACGCTGTCATCAAGGCATTGCAGAAGCACCCCGAGATGAACGGCGAGTTCTCCAACAACGTCGTGAAGCTGCACAGCGCCATCAACATGGGCTTCGCGTGCGACACGCCCCGCGGCCTGATGGTCCCCGTCCTCCACAACTCGCAGACGATGAGCCTGGCGGAAATGTGCAAGCGCGTCAAGGTGCTGGCAAAGCAGGCCAACGACGGCAACCTGAACCCCGATCTGATGACGGGCGGCACCTTCACGGTCTCCAACCTGGGCGCGTTCGGCATCACGAACTTCACGCCTGTCTTCACGGTACCGCAGCTGGCCATCCTGGGCGTCGGCAAGACGCTGCTGCGCCCCGTGCGTAGCGCCTCGGGCGAAATCGTCTATAAGGACTACATGCAGTTCTCGCTGACGATGAACCACATGGTGATTGACGGTGCGCCTGGCGCGCGCTTCCTCCAGACCCTGAAGGACATCATCGAGAACTTTGAACTGGTCTGCATCGCAGGCTGAGTAATTAGGGACTAGGGATTAGGGGTTAGGGATTAGTTAGTGGTTAGCAATTAGCATTCAATTACTAACCCCTAGTCCCTAATCCCTAACCCCTATCAACATAGATACTTTTTGGAGGCAAGAAAATGTACGATTTAATGGTTATCGGCGCGGGTCCTGGCGGATATGAAGCGGCTGCATACGCAGCCAAGCTGGGCAAGAAGGTTGCGCTGTTTGAGAAGAACGAGCTGGGCGGCACCTGTCTGAACGTGGGATGCATCCCCACCAAGACCCTGCTGCGTTCCGCCAAGACCTTGGAGGAGTGCCGCGAGGCCTCCCGCTATGGTGTGACAACCAGTGACGCCAAGCTGGACATGAAGGCCGTGCAGGCTCGCAAGCAGGCGGTCATCGGCACGCTCATCAAGGGCGTTGCTGGAATGCTGAAGCGCGCGGGCGTCGAGGTCATCAAGGCCGAGGCGAAGATTGCGGCCCGTGGCAAAGTGGTTGCTGGCGACAAGGAATACGAAGGCGCCAACATCCTTATCGCGACGGGCTCTGTCCCCGCCTGCCCGCCCATCCCTGGTCTTCGCGACAACCCGAAGGTTTTGGATTCTACTGGCATCCTCGCACTTGAAGATATTCCCGAGAGCCTCGTCATCATCGGCGGCGGCGTCATCGGTCTGGAGTTTGCCTCCTTCTTCGCGACCTGCGGCACCAAGGTGACCATCATCGAAATGCTCCCGAAGATCGCCCCCGTAGTGGATGAAGAGATTTCCAAGAAGCTGATGGGTGAGATGAAGAAGGCTGGCGTCGTCTTCAACCTCTCCTGCAAGGTTCTACGCATCGAAGGCTCCACGGTGGTCTTCCAAGACCCCGCTGGCAAGGAGCAGGCCATCACAGGCACGTACGTGCTCAGCGCCATTGGCCGCAGCCCCGTCCTGAAGGGCATCGGCCTTGAAGAGGCTGGCATCGTCTTCGACCGCAAGGGCATCAAGACCGACGAGTTCGGCAAGACCAATGTTCCAGGCATCTGGGCGTGCGGTGACTGCACAGGCCGCTGCCTGCTGGCACACGCTGCCACGCGCGAGGGCATCGTCGCCGTCAACAACATGTTCGGCAAGCCTGACCGCATGCGCTACAGCGCCATCCCGTCCGTCATCTACACGCATCCCGAAGTTGCCCAGGTTGGCGCCACGGAAGATGAGCTGAAGGCCAAGGGCATCGCCTACAAGAAGGCCGTTCTGCCGATGGCGATTGCAGGACGTTTCATGGTTGACAACGACGGCAAGTCTGGCACGGTGAAAGTTCTGGTCAGCGAGAAGTACGGACAGGTTCTTGGCGTCCACATGATTGGCGGCTGCTGCGGCGAGTTCATCGCCAGCGCCTCCGCAATGGTCGAGATGGAGTACCGCACCTCGGATGTGGCCAGCATCGTCTTCCCGCACCCCACCAACTGCGAAGCCCTCAAGTCCGCCGTCATCGAGCTTTAAGATAATAAGCATAATTGAAGGCAACAGAGCAAATGGATTTGGGCCGCGTAGCGGCAGCGCCCGTCAGGGCGCAACTATGCGTAACCGCAGGCAAGCGCCCGCAAGGGCGCGCAGCCTGCGGAAAAAAGCTCTACTAGAATCCGCGCCCGCAAGGGCGCAACAAAACACCCGCTCTAGCTTGTTGCCTTTCAACAAAATGCACATTGGCATCTTTAGTTGAATGTTACATAAAACCTTTCAGAAGGAGAAAACTGAAAAATGACAAAAGCGTTGGAAATCTATCCAGAGAAGCTGTTTGCGGCCGATGAAATCACCTTCAAGCCCATTGCGGTGAATGCCTACAACAAGACCCCGCAGGAAGAGAAGAAGCTCTTCAAGAAAGAGGACTTCGTCGCCATCTACCACGACATGGTCACGCTCCGCACCTTCGAGACCGTCATCAACGAGCTCAAGCTGCACGGTGAATACAACGGCGTCAAATACAACCATCCTGGTCCCGCCCACCTCTCCATGGGACAGGAAGCAGCCGCAGTCGGCCAGGCCTACAGCCTGGATGTCAACGACCACACCTTTGGCTCGCACCGCTCCCACAGCGAAATCCTCGCCAAGGGTCTTTCCGCCATCCGCAAGCTGAGTGATGACCAGCTGATGGACATTATGAAGAACTTCTTCGGCGGCGCCACCCTGAAGGTCGTCGAGAAGTGCGGCTGCAAGGATGTCAAGGAGCTGGCCCGCCACTTCCTCATCTACGGCGCCTACGCTGAAATCTTCGCCCGTACCACGGGCTTCAACAAGGGCTGGGGTGGCTCCATGCACTGCTTCTTCACCCCGTTCGGCATCTATCCCAACAACGCCATCGTCGGCGGCTCGGGCTCTGTTGCCCCTGGCGCGGCCCTCTTCAAGCGCGTCAACGGCGAGAAGGGCATCGTGGTCTGCAACATCGGCGACGCCTCCTTCGCCTGCGGCCCCGTGTGGGAAGGCCTGATGTTCTCCGCGATGGACCAGTACCGCGAGCTGTGGGACAATGGCAAGGGCACTGGACTCCCCATCCTTTTCAACTGCTTCAACAACCAGTACGGCATGGGCGGCCAGACCAACGGCGAAACCATGGGCTACAAGTTCATGGCGCGCATTGGCGCGGGCGTCAACCCCGAAGAGATGCACTCCGAGCGCGTCAACGGCTACAACCCGCTGGCCGTCATTGACGCCGTTGCCCGCAAGAAAGCCATCTTGATGGAAGGCAAGGGCCCTGCCATGCTCGATGTCGTCACCTACCGTTTGGGCGGTCACTCTCCGTCCGATGCATCCAGCTACCGCACGAAGGAAGAGCTGGAGCGCTTCTTCGAGGCGGATGCCGTCGGCGGCAAGTGCGCTGTCAACGCCGACTGCAAGGGTACCTTCTATCAATACCTGGTCAATAACAAACTGGCCGACGCCGCCACGCTGGACAAGACCCGCGAGCAAGTCCAGGGGCTGGTCTTCGACATGTTCAAGCTGGCCATCGACCCCGCCATCTCCCCCTACGAAACCGCCGATTCCAAGTACATCGAAACTGTTACCTTCAGCAACCAGAAGGTCGAGAAGTTCGCCGACCGCGAGCCTGAAGTCCTGCAGAAGCTGGAAGACAACGAGCAGTACCAGAGAATCCAGAAGAAGAAACGCTACGGCATCGACGAGAACGGCAAGCCCTACTCCAAGATGGTTGCCTATACCTTCACGGACGCCGTCTTTGAGGCGATGGCTCACCGCTACCTCATCGACCCGACCATGGTTGCCTTCGGCGAAGAGAACCGTGACTGGGGCGGCGCGTTCGCGTGCTACCGCGGCCTTACCGAGCTCATTCCCTACAAGCGCCTCTTCAACAGCCCCATCGCGGAAGCTGGTATCGTCGGCGCCGCAGTCGGCTATGCGCTGTGCGGTGGCCGTGCCGTTGCCGAGCTGATGTACTGCGACTTCCTGGGCCGCTCTGGTGACGAAGTGTTCAACCAGCTCTCCAAGTGGCAGGCGATGTCTGGCGGCGTGCTGAAGATGCCCGTCGTCCTGCGTATCTCCGTCGGCTTCAAGTATGGCGCGCAGCACTCGCAGGACTGGTCCGCTCTGATGAACCACATTCCTGGCCTGAAGATTGTCTATCCCGTTACGCCGTATGATGCCAAGGGCCTGCTGAACAGCGCTTTGGTTGGCACCGACCCCGTCATCTTCCTGGAGAGCCAGAAGCTCTACGGAAAGGGCGAGCTCTTCCACAAGGAAGGCGTGCCAGAAGGCTACTACGAGATTCCGATTGGCGAACCTGATGTAAAGAAGGAAGGCAAGGACATTACCCTGATTACCTTCGGCCCCGCCCTCTACGTCGCCCTCGACGCCGCCAAGGAACTGGAGGAGAAGTACGGTCTCAGCGCCGAGGTCATCGACCTCCGCAGCCTGAACCCGCTGAACTACGACAAGCTGATCGCCTCCGTCAAGAAGACTGGCAAGGTCGTCCTCGTCAACGAGGCCGTCGAGCGCGGCAATGCGATGCACAACATCGCCGCCAACCTCACGCAGTTCACCTTCGACTATCTGGATGCTCCGCCCGCCGTCGTCGGCTCCCACAACTGGGTCAGCCCCGCCGCCGAGCACGAGAAGGAGTACTTCCCGCAGCCCAGCTGGATCCTGGACACCATCCACGAGCGCATCATGCCTCTCAAGGGCTACACCCCCGCAACCAACCGCACCCTCGGCGAGCTGGAACGCGGCGCCAAGATGGGACTGTAATAGCTAGACTCGAAACTGAAGCTTCAAGCACAGGACAGATCTGAGGCTGAAGTTTCGGGCACAGGACAAGTAAGGACCGCTCTTTACAGGGCGGCCCTTTTTTCTAGAGCTTCTAGAGCTTCTAGACAATCTAGAGAAACATATTATGAACGCACTTGATATCCTATATCACTTTTACCCAGCAGACACCCCCTTGCGTCGTCTGCTTCTTAAGCATAGCGAGCAGGTGCGGAACAAAGCACTGGAGATTCTAACGGCTTCAGGGCTGCAACTAGATGCTCAAATGGTCTCCAACGGCGCCATGCTGCACGACATCGGCATTGGACGTTGCCACGCGCCAAGCATTCTCTGCGTTGGCACGGAGAACTACATTGCTCACGGTATCATTGGAGCGGCAATGCTGCGCTCGTATGACGCTGCACTGGAGCCCTACGCGCGCATCTGCGAGCGGCACACAGGCTCTGGACTATCAAAACAGGAAATCCTTGAGCAGAAACTCCCGCTTCCACCGCAGGATTTCTTTCCTGAAACCCTGCCTGAAAAACTGATCTGCCTGGCAGACAAGTTCTTCTCGAAGTCGGGCGACATGCGGGAAAAAACACTATCTGAAGTTCGCCACTCTCTGGTAAAGTTCGGCCCCGATTCCATTGCCCGTCTGGAGGAAATGATTCGGCTTTTCAGCTTGGAGTAATGTAAGGAAATCAATCAGAATACCTTGATTTTATAGGGGGTTATAGTATAATTGAGGTAATTTCAAAACAAATGCTGCGCAGTTTTGAAATTACCTCTAAATCTTAGTGAGACAGGCGATGAAATCGAATTGGTTAATGGTTGTTGTGGCATTGATGTGTGGTTTGTGTGTCATGGGATATGACGAATCGGAATGGCGGGTGCGCCCACTGGAGATTATCATGGGATTGCAGCCGCATTCTGCGCTGCTCTGGGATTGCGCAAAGGGTGATTTGGGGCAGTGGCAGGTTTCGGAGGGGGGCAAACTGTCGCTGACGGATAAGACCAAGCTGTGGGGCGAAACCGTCGCGCGGCTGGATTTACCCCCGAATGGCGCCGTCACATTGACACCACCTGCGCCGATTGTGATTGCGGAGAAGGTGGCGGGCATCGACTTGTGGCTCTTCGGACCAGCAGGCCCTGCGCCAACGACGACGATTGTCCTGGAGGACGCGAAGCGCGTCCGCCACAAGGTGACGCTGTCGGGTACTGGCAGCCGCTGGGCGAAGACGCGCTGGTGGGGATGCGGCGCGGCCCTGCTTCCCGAAAAGGCGGTCTTCCCACTGAAGGTGCTTTCCATTCAGTTCAACAAGCTATCGAACCGTGTGGAGAATGACTTCCTCTGCTTCGACCGCCTGGGTGCCTATCAGGTGCCGAAGGTGGAGATGGTGGATTCAAGCAAGATGAAGGACGTTCCTTTCCCGACAACTCCCGACGGCGTCATGCCGATTGGCATGAAGGCGGGGGCTTCCAATTCCGTTGCAAAGGAAGGCGATGCGTTTGTTTTCTCGTACAAGGGTAATGATGCCACCGTGAGCTACCGCTATGCTCCAGCCACAGGGACGTTTAGCGATATAACCGCAACCTTCAACGGCAAGGAGTTCCGCCCAGCCGTGAATGGTGGCATCCATGCAAAGGTCAACGAGGTTGATTTCAAGCCAAGTGACTCTTCCATCAAGGCGACACTGGAGGCATCCAGTCTTGCGGGTGACAAAGTGAATACCACCTGGAAGTGGGAGAAAGATAGTGCGTCCTTCCGCTTTGAGCTGAACCTTTTCATCAAGGGGAAGTCGCTGGCGGTAGAGGTCAAGTCCCTTACCAACGGCGGCTTCGCCTTCGACTGTGGCAAGACCGAGAAGACGCCCAAGCCACACCTCTTCGCGCTGACCTACCTCAATAACCGCTGGAACTATCCGCGTTTCTTGGCGACGGACGACTACCTGATGTCTGTCTTCCTCGACTGGTACTTCTCCAATTCCTCAGAGCTGCTGGAGGGACGTGGCGGCCATGGAATCGATGGTGCACGCGTCTATGACGAAAACTCCGCACGCATCATGGGCGGCAGCAGCTACGCAACGCTGACCGACGGGAGCCGCAACCCCATCTATGAAAAGATGTATATCACCGTATCTGGCGAGCTGGACGATGTGATGCCCAATATCGCGAACCCGCCTTCGCGCTTCCTGGAGGAGACTGGGAAGCTCGTCTGCTGCACACGCGCCTACCCGTTGCAGGGCCGCAAGGACGACCTGGATGAGGAGATTGCGATGTGGAAGCGCATCCACGATTACGGTGCCACGGATATATATGTTCGCTACCACACGGGGCTGCTCCGTACGCCCATCGAATCTAACGACATCTCCTTCCAACTGCATGGCTGCCGCCAGAATGGCAACGACGAGGCTCCGAAGCGGCTCGTCCGCGAGGTGAGCCAGTATGTAAAGCGGCTCGGCCTCTATGGCGACAACCGCGTCGTGAGTCCGCTGAACGACCCCGTCTATTTCAACTACGGCATGCTTTCGCAGTTTGGCAACGGCGCCTACACGCCTGGCTGGGACGGACAGTTCCGCCCGAAGCCCTCCGTGCAGCTGGCGCAGCAGCGTCACTACATCCCATTGCTGCTTGCCAAGTTCCCTCAAGTGAACGCGCAGTATATGGACGAGACCACGAATGCACCGCCGTGGGCGGACGTCGATTTCGATGCCAAGGCACCAGGCGCGGGCAAGTTTACCACTGTCCTGCGCGACTATGGCTTGGTGGCTTTGCAGCAGAAGAAGATGCTGAATGGCCCTGTCTGGAGCGAGGGATGCTCCGCCTTCTTCTGGGCTGGACTGTTGGACGTTGACTACGCCGTCAGCAATGACACGAAGGAGGGGCTACCCCTGATTGCCGACTTCAAGCTTCGCAAAATCAACCCATTGGAGAACTTTACGGGAGCTGACTGGCCTATTCTGCGTCCGCAGAACGCCGACGGCAACGACACGATGATTGCGCAGGAGATTCTCTTTGGCAACATTGGCCACCTGGGCCAAAGCGGTGAGAAGAACGGCATGATTTGGCAGGGTAGAGCGGCTGTTATGAAAGATTACGAGCATGTCCTGCGTAGCTACTTCATGATACGCCAGGTGCAGGAGTACTACAGCGGACAGTCGCCCGTGAGCATCCTTTACGATATCGATGGTAAAATGATGACGGCAAGCCAGATGCTCAAGAGCGGCAAGACCTCTGTCGGGCGTGTTTATGCCAAGTACCCGAATGGACTGGAGACGTGGGTGAACCGCAGCGACAGCAAGTGGACCGTCAACGCCGATGGCGAGGAGTTCGAGCTGCCGCCCAGTTGCGGTCACGTGGCCATCGTCCCCAACAAGCTGCTGCAATACACGGCTTTGGTCAATGGCCACAAGGTAAGCTACTCGCGTGGAAAGCACTTTACCTACGTGAACGGCAATGGCGAGCTGACCGAGTTCCCCGAGATGACGGCTGCACGCGCCTACCTGCTGCGCCAGATGGACGATAAGACGCGTCTAACGCCTGTCCCTTTCATAGCCGCCGAGACCATCAAGGGGCTTGACTGCGAAAACGCCACCCTATTAAACCAGGACGGCTCGCCTTTTGGCGAGAAGCTGCGCCTAGACATCACGGATGCGGGCAAGGCCGACCTGCCCGTTGACGGCAAGGCCTTCCATTATCAGTTGGATTGAGTTAGGAGATGTAACAAAATAACTGCAACATTTGATTGCGTATTTGGGTGCTTTCCTACACAATTACACGTTACATGGTTTACTATGCGCCTAGTAATTGCATAGCAAAATCATTCCAAATCCCCTAATCAAATATGTTGCATTTATTTTGTTACATCTCCTTAGTTAATTCATTTTTAATCAGCAATTAAAAAAAGGAAAAACATGAAAACGAAACGTTCATTTACGCTCATTGAGCTGCTTGTTGTAATTGCCATCATCGCGATTTTGGCGGCGATGCTTCTGCCTGCGCTTGCCAAAGCGCGCGAGAAGGCTCGCAGTGTTCAATGCATTTCCAATCTCAAGAACATCGGTGTCTGCCTGAACATCTACATGAATGACCACGAGGGCTTCACACCAATGATCAACAGCTACCAGGTCGAGACGGGCGGTACCAACTGGAAGGCGAAGCTGGTGAACACAGGCTGCATTGAATCCCCTGGAACGAGCAAAATCGGCATCTTCGGCTGCCCCTCCATCCAGCACAATGTCGGTTCCTATACGGGCGAGGCATCGGGCGCAGGCTACGGTATTTGGCGCATGTCGGGCTTCACGGACAGTTGGAACTACAACAATGGTACCAAGAGATACTATATGAACCCCGACACGCGCGCCATTAGCACCTTCACTCCCACCAAGAACAACCTGACCAGCGGCACGCCGCTTCAACCAACCGAGTCCGCCATCATCTTCGACAGCTTCACGACATCGAATAAAATGAGCACCTACTATGTGAACCGCTACACCAACGGGACGATTGGCGGCGTTGAGCGCATCCCGCTCTACCACGGCGACCGCGCCAACTGCCTTATGGGCGACGGGCATGCAGTCAGCATGAACGCCGGCGAATGGGGCAGCTTAGGCTGGATACCTGATATTTTCGTTCGCTGATTTTTCTAAAACCTTGCCTGAGAAACTAATCTGCCTGACGGACAAGTCCTCCTTGAAGTCAAGGGACATCCAGGGTGAAACGCCACCTGAATTTCGCAGTTCGGCTCCAATTCAATCGCCCGCCTGGAGGAGATGATTCAACTTTCAGAGTAAAGCAGAGAACCAAGAAGGAAGAGAAGCTAAATAACGTTAAGGGCACAAAATACAAGAACCTAAAGGATACAAGGTCTAATCACTTGCATCCTTTAGGTTCTTTTTATGTAACTATTCAGAAGAGTAAGCCGCGTAGCGGCGATAAGAGCATAGCCGTGGGTGAAGCGAGCGCCTACAGCGCGAGCGAAACCCACGGGGTGGCGACACCCCTGGTTCCTTTGTGCCGTGCCGCGTAGCGCAGCGAAGCGGCACGGCACAGAAAAGCTGGCGACCTGTGCCAATATGCTCCCCTTCTGAATAGTTACCTTTTTATATAAAAACCACGATCGTAATAGCTCAGTAGTCGGCGGCGACTTGCGCGGCGGTGCGCGTAACGCCTCCGAGGGCCTGCATACCAGCAAGCAACTTGTCAAACTCCTTGCAGGCGACATCACCGCAGTTGAGCGTGATGAAATCCAATGGCTTCACACTGGCTTCACCATAGTCGATGGGACCACGGGGCATCGCCTCGAACTCCCACGGATGAATATAGAAGCACAGGACAGGACGCGCCTTGCGCGCTTCCACGTATTTCACGAAGCCTTCCGCCTTGGCCAGCATATAGTCCGCCCCTTTTGTGCGGAAAAGCGGCCACTGGTCGCGGTCACGCTGATAGGGGTCATTGCTTTCCATGTCAAGGTCGCAGAAATTGGGGATTTCAACCAGTTTCAAATCCCCTTCGTGCGTCCAGTCCGTGGAGGAGGGATGGTATGGCTTGAAGCTCGTGCGATAGAAATAGAGCGGAAGAGAAGCATCGGCCTTGTAGCCCAGGGCTTCCAGCACGTTGCAGACCTTCGTGCTGCCCCAAAGGCGCGGACAACGGAAGCTACTTGGTGAGACTCCACTGATTTCCTTCACAATTCGCGTTGCCTCGCGAATACGCCCCTCCACTTCAAAGTCGCAGACAGGCCAGTTGTTGGGAAGCGGAAAAAGCGGGTCACCCAGGGTTTCATGGTAGAGGGAATGGCAGCCGATTTCATGTCCGCCATCACAGACCATTTTCACGATGTTGGGGTTGTTCTGCGCAGCATGTCCTGTCCAGAAAGTAGTGGCGGTCGCCTTGCGCGCAGCGAAAATATCCAGCAGGCGCGGCATCCCCTTCTGAATACCGTTGTAGTAGTCTGTGAAGCTGCCGACGTCTGTCTCCATGTCAACGCCGATGACAATGTCAAATCTTGATGCCATATACTTCTCCTTAGTGGTTAGTGGCTAGTGATTAGTGGTTAGTGGACAGTGGCCAGTGATTAGTGGTTAGTGGCTAGTGGACAGTAGCTAGTGGGTACCAATAACTAATCACTAATCACTAGTCACTAACCACTAATCACTAACCACTTTTCTCAGTTCAGTTTTTCCAGCAGATTGAGTGCTTGGACACGCACCTTGTCCATAACGGAGCGGTCCTTGGGCTCCGACCAGTACCAGCCTTTCACACCTTCCAAATCAGCGGGCGGCGCGATACTTTCAAGGACGCTAGCGACACCATCCGTCAGCAGCTTCTCCGCCGCCGTCACGGTTGCATTGACCTTGCCAGCGGCCTTCAAAGCCGCGACTCGATCCTGAAGCATGCAGAGCAGCTCATAGTCCTGCACGCCCTCGCGCACGCCTTCGCTCTGCTTGGCATCCATCGTGTCGGTCTGAGAGACGAAATAGGGGGAATATTCCACGCCAGGCTGTTTGAAGGCATGCCACGAATCGCCGATGCCGCCGCCGCAGCCAAGCGCCCAGTAGAAGGCTCCCTTAGCGCCCATCTCAAAGCAATGCCACATCTGGCCACGATGATAGGCCACGGGGTCTAGAAGGCGCGCAGGTCCCGAGCAAGAATAAAGCCACAGCGTCTTTCCCTTTGCCTTGTAGTTCAGGAAGAAAGGCTTGTGACCACTGCGAACGGTTTTAATCGTATTGGGGCAGAGAATATCGCTGACCTCGTACATCTCCATGATGGCCTCTTCGGGCTTGGCATAGATGGGATCTTCGAAGAGCACCAGCTCTGGCAGGGCCTTTTTCAATGGCTTTCCCCAGCCAATGATGACGGTATCCCGCTCATGGCCGTAGGGCTCGTCAACCAACAGGATAATCAACTGGCTGGGCTTGATGCCGCGTCCCTTCAAGAACTCCAAAAAGGCCCTGTAGTATTCGACGATCATCGTCTCGAAGCGCGGGGTTCCCATCTTTTCGCCGTGGAAACTGTCTTTAACACTGGCAAACACGCACCACTGGCGCGCACCCTTCCAGCGTTCCTCCCAGGTAATCCAGTTGCTGTAGTCCAGTTCGGCTGCATTGGTCAGATGTCCTTCCTTGTCGAACTTCGCACCCTGCGGCAGAACGGAACTTGTCCCCCAGGGGCTGTCCGCATAGATGCTGCGCATCATGGCGAGGTTGG
This sequence comes from Victivallales bacterium, assembly GCA_017535315.1. GTDB lineage: Bacteria > Verrucomicrobiota > Lentisphaeria > Oligosphaerales > Oligosphaeraceae > RGIG3456. Next base: position 97,472 of record JAFXUD010000076.1, read on the forward strand.
ATTCCAAGTTGCCAGGCGCGCGATAGTAGTCCGCTTTGCCCTGTACATAATCCCACCCGCCGACGTGCAGCCGAGGCTGCTGCGGGAAATCCACGTCGTGGATGTTGAGCGTCAATGGTATGGTCAACGTGTTTTTCCCATTCACCGCCACCTTCACCTGAGCATTGTAGCTGCCCTTGGGGAGCGTCGGCTTCTTGAATGAGAGCCAGACCTGGCGGCTGACGCCAGATTCCACCGTCAGGCTCACGCTGTCACCGTCGCCAGGTTTCAACGCACCCGATACGCAGACCATTTGCTTGGTTGCCGTAAAAAGCACCTCGCGGCAATCAAGTCCCGAGCCAGCAGGAAGCCCCTCGACAGTAACCTTGCAGGAAATGTCGTTGTCCGTCGGATTGAGGATATTAAAGGTTTCGCCGCGAATCTCCCCGCGCATCATATCGACCACAAGGGGTTCAGGCTTACCAGCAGGAGGCTGCGCAATCGGCGAGAGGTTGTCCCAGCGGTTGTTGCGCCAAATCATCGGCTCTTGAAGACCCTTTGCACGCTGCACCTTGGCATTCAGAGCATACAGCATCTTCTGCGATGGACTGAAAGGGATAATCGTCAACAGTTCAGAGGAATTAGGCGGCAGACCGCTCTTGGACAATTCTTTCCGAAGTGCTTCGAAATCCGCCTTGAATTTATTCTGAAAGGAGGCATCGAGTCCAGCCTTGAAGGCATCAAGCTCAGCATTCATGCACGCCTGGAACAAGGCGTCCTTGCAGTCATCCATCGGTTCCTTGCAGGGGAAACCGTTTTCTTGGGTCAATAACTGCTCATCTCCCTTGTAGATTTCGATTTCATCGATAAAGCAGTATGGCTGCTGGTCGGTCACGAAAGAGACATAACGCCCCTTGGCGGGCATATTTATCGTCGCCGCACGATAAATCGCATATACATCCTTGGCAGGACGCCCACGCTCCTCACAACTCTTCCCATACAGGTCGCCAATGCGACGCCAGGCCTGACCGTCATCACTGACATAGACATTGATGTATTTCGGCCATTCAACCCCTGCCCTGCCGCCAGCTAGATTGTACGAGAAGCCGCAAATCGGCTGGACACTCCCCAGGTCAATTCGTATCTCCACGGCGTTCTTCGTCGTCCAGCCGACGGTGCTTTTCTGCGTCCAGAAGTAGCCCTTGGTGTAGATGCCGTCGGTCAGTTGCACCTTGTCGCCAGGGTCGGTGCAGAGGCCGTAGCGGCGGGCGTTCGTGAGGCAGGTGTATGGCTTATGCAAGGCGATGTTCTCCTTGTCCGTCTTAAAGGGGGCGATAACGGTGGCTGTTGCAGCGGCTGCGTCAATGGAGATGCTATCGATATTGGCGCTTCCCTTTTGCCCTTCAACGGAAAGGACGACTGACAGCTTCTTGTCGCCTGCTCCTGTCTTGAAGGCAATGCTCTTCTCCTTCCAGACCTTTGCCTCCTTGGCATCCGCCTTGAGCTGTACAAGCGATTTTCCATCTGCGGCGAGGACTGTGACCGCAGGGATGCAGCCATCCACCTTGAACGCCGCCTTGAGCGTATAGGTTGTGGATGGGACGCAGGAAACCTCCTGTATGAGGGGGGTCACATCGCCATTGCCCGTCACAGCCTGGATGCAACTGGCCTCCGACACACCATCGTAATTGATGTAGCGCCAGCCCACGAACTGTCCCCCCTGCGCACTCCATGCGGGGGGCAATTCGTCAAACCGCACCTCGCCCTCGTCAAAACCGCCATTCTTCACCAGGTTTTCCGCCAGAAGAAGACCCGATACCAGCAACGCCAAAAACATCCACTTTTTCATTGTCAGCTCCTGTTGTTTTAGGGGACCGATGCGACAAAACCAAAACGTATTTATTCAGAAGGCGAGTCCACCCTTTTTGTTGGCTTACAGATTACGGTTGTTGAGGTTGTCCTTGACCATGACGTCATGCGCGCCGCCTTCCACGAGGGAGACGCTGCTGACCAAGGTCAGCCTGGCCTTCTGCTGAAGTTCGGAAATGGTGAGGGCTCCGCAGTTGCACATGGCGGAACGAATCTTGCTGAGCGTAATCTGCAGATTGTCGTGCAGGGGACCAGCGTAAGGGACATAGCTATCGACGCCTTCCACAAAGGAGAGCTTCTTCTTGCCGCCCATGTCATACCGCTGCCAGTTGCGCGCCCTGGCACTGCCTTCTCCCCAGTACTCCTTCATGAAACTGCCGTTGATCATGACCTTCTGGGTTGGGCTTTCATCAAACCGCGAGAAGTAGCGCCCCAGCATGCAGAAATCCGCACCCATGGCCAGCGCCAAGGTAATATGATAGTCATGCACAATGCCGCCATCAGAGCAGATCGGGACGTAGATGCCCTTTTCCTTGAAGTATTCATCGCGCGCCTCAGCGACATCGATGACGGCGGAAGCCTGCCCACGCCCGATGCCCTTTGTCTCGCGGGTGATGCAGATGGAGCCGCCACCAATGCCGATTTTCACAAAGTCGGCGCCTGCATCCGCCAAGAAGCGGAAGCCATCTTTGTCAACGACATTTCCCGCCCCGATTTTCACGGCATCGCCATAGGTTTTGCGTACAAAAGCGATGGTTCTGCTTTGCCACTCCGTGAATCCTTCGCTGGAGTCGATGCAAAGGACATCCGCACCCGCATCCACCAACGCTGGAATGCGTTCCTCGAAATCGCGGGTATTGACACCCGCGCCGACCACGAAACGGTGCTTTTGATCAACCAGCTCCAGTGGGTTTTCCTTGTGCTGATCATAATCCTTGCGGAAGACAAATGCCCTCAGGCGGCCATCCTTGCCGATAATGGGGAGATTGTTAATTTTCTTCTCCCAGATGATGTCATAGGCTTTCTGGAGCGTAACCCCCTCGTCAGCCCACACCAATTTGTCAATGGGAGTCATAATGCAATGGCAGGGGGTGTTCAACGGCGTATGGTCCAGCCTGTAGTCACGTGAGGTGACCAGTCCGAGCAACTTCCCGTTGGGAGAGCCGTCATCGGTGATAGCAATGGTGGAATGGCCGTTGACCTCCTTCAACTCCAGCACATCCTGAAGGGTGTCGTTGGGGCCGAGATTGGAGTCAGACGGCACAAATCCAGCCTTGTAGTTTTTGACGCGCCTGACCATAGCAACCTGGCTTTCAATGGTCTGATTGCCATAGATAAAAGAGATGCCGCCTTCACGCGCAAGAGCAACCGCCATGTGGTCATCGGAGACGGCCTGCATGATGGCGGAGACAAGCGGAATGTTCATCATCAGAGGACATTTCTCTCCAGGCCTGAACTTGACGATAGGCGTGCGCAAGGAGACATTTGCGGGGATGCAATCAGCGCCTGAATACCCTGGAACGAGAAGGTATTCGCTGAATGTGTGGGAAGGTTCTGAATAGAAGAAGGCCATTTGTCAACTCCAAGGGTTAAGTCGTCTGAGGCAAATAACTTGCCTCGTTTGTGAGGCTGGAAATGCAAAAATGTGGTTAGAAGCCGTTTTCACGTCCTCTAACCACATGACATTTAGGATATCCGTTTATTTGGCGTCCTTATCCAGAAGAGATGGTATGAACACCTTTGTGTCAGAAGCTTTTTCAACATCAGCCTGGAACTTGCCAAGGGCAGTGTTTTTCTTCTGGTTGAGCAACTGCTCACGGACATTGTCCCGCGTGGCCTTGGCATCATCCCCTGTGGGAACATTCTTGGCATCGACATACGCAAGCAGGAAGCCACCAGAGGTTTTCTGAGGTTCGGCAACCGTCTTGACCGCTGTCTTACCTAGAACATCCAAAAACACGGTCGGATTCTTGAGGTGGAAATCGGGGAACTGGTATGCATTTTGCTTGGAATACGTTGCAGTGGCATCCTTGAAAGCCAGCTCGCCCGCCGCCTTGGCAAGGTCTGAATCGCCCTTGAGGGCTGTATTGATGGCCGCCACCGCGTCAGCCGCCTTTTTTGCGGCCTGCTCTGAAGCGACGTTGCGCTTATAGACCCTGGCAGCCGCAGAGAGGTTCTCCTTTGCCGTCTGGAGATAGGCGCTCTTCGTTTCATTCAGGCAGGCAACGTATGCCGCCTCTGTTCCCTCAATGGCCTTGGTAAAGGGCTTGTCAAGGTTCGCCTCAAAAATGGCGGACATGATCTTCCCGTCTCCTGCAGCTCCTTTCGCACCATACGAATACTGTCTGGAGAGGGGCAGTTCCGTGACCGCCGCCTTGGTTCCTTTCGTATGCGACTTGAAGATATCAAGGCGTTTGTCGGCGGCATGAGCCTGTTCATCCCAATCAGATGCAATGGAGGTAGCCAGCAGGTCGGCATCCTTCGATGCCGCTTTTTTCGCGGCCTCTTCGGTCAAGGTCTTGACCAGCTGTGCACGAACATCGGCAAGTGTCTTGGGAGCGGTCTTTTCCAGAAGTTTGAAGATAACATGGCCGTCAGGCGTGCCAATGACAGGGGAAAGCTGGTTGACCTGCATATTTTCAATCTGCTTCTTGATGGCGGGATCCAATTTGTCCAGTTCGACCAGGCCCGTTTCCCCGCCTTTCGCTTTGGTCTCCTCGTCTTCGGAGAATTCGGCAACAAGTTTGGCGAATTCCTGGCCTTCCGTCAGTTTCTTGAAGATTTCATCCGCCTTTGCCTTTGCAGCATTCTTCTGCTCGTCCGTATCCTCCGCAGAGGCCTTGATCAGAATCTTGGCAATGCGGACGCTGATCTTGTCATATTCCGCCTTGTGTGCATTAAAACCAGCCTGGATGTCGTCCTCTGTCAGAATGACGTCTTTTTCATATCCTTTGTAGTTGAAAGCTGCCACGCTGGCGGAGCGAAGTTCCTGCTGGTAGAAGGGAAGCACCTCTTCGCGGATGAAATCATTGATCTCCATCATCTCCTTCTGCTTCTGCTCATCGGATTTGGCGGCATCATTGCGGATGGCCTCCATCTCCTTGCGTCCAAGATCCCATGCAGACCTGGTACCCGCCGCCGCAGAAGCGTATGAGGCGATTTTCGCATTGTAGTAGGCGATTGCCTTGTCATCAATGATTATTTTTTTGATTTTTGCAGTGGTGCTTTCATCCAGTTCACTGGGGAGCGTCGCGTCCTTGATGTCATTGAGCATGGCGAAAGCGAAGCCATTTCCATCATGAACGGTCCCCTTGGTCAGGTCACCCTTCTTGTCAAGCGTGCGAATGGAATTCGCCAGGAGGGGATGTTTCCCTTCCATGCCAGGGATTTCCGCGCCGTCGGAGAAATCGCCTGTCGTTATGACAGCCGCACCCTTTTCGGTTGCAATCTTTGTGAAATCCTCTGCGGAAAGCGCGCCCTTCTCTGAAGCCTGCTTGACTGCTGCAAAAGCGGCATTCGCCTTGGCGCGCGCAAAGGTCTGCGCCTTATTGATAGCCTGCTGGGCGGCGATTCTGGATTTCACCTGCTCCAGCTTCTGGCCCTTGTAAAGGCTGTTTTTGCCCTTCTCAAAAGCATTCTTGATGTCCGCATCCGTCACCTTCAGTTCGGCGGGGGCATCGGCTGCGGCAGCCAGTTTTTTCACTTCGTCAATGGAGACACTGGCGACCAGCGCAGAACGCAACTTGTCCAACGGGATTTCAGTCTTGCGCTTCTCGAAGAAATCCTTAACTTCCTGGTCGGTGACTTGGACGGCGTTTTCCGTATCCAGATTGATTTCCGCGTATTTGAGCGTATATTCTGCCAAATCCTTGTCGATTTCCGCCTCATCGACCTTGACATCTGCCGTAACCTTCTCGGTCATCTTGCTAATGGCCAGGTCCTGGCGCATGAGCTCGTCGAAGTCCTTGGCGGTCAGACCGTAGTTACGTAGAAAGCCGTTTTTGAAGTTGGTGAAGTTCTCGATCGAGAACTTGCCATCCTTCCCCTTGAGGAAGGGAAGTTCCTGGATGGCTTTCGCCACATCCTCATCCGTGACCTGCTTGTAGAAACCATCCTGTTTCGCCTTCGTTACCATGCGGATGTGGTTCAGGGTTTCACGGTTCAGGTAGGTGTCATTGTAGTCCGACAGGAACATGCCATAGCGGAAAAAGCATTTGATGTCCGTCATACGCTTGTAGTGCATGAACTCGCCAAGCCTGATGGTCTTGCCATAGATGTTGGCAACCTTGGCATTCCTGTTCGCACCGCTGCAGCCGCCGATGGAATCATTTCCGTTGCCAACGAAAATGACAAACATGAAGCAGATGATGATGCCCAGCACGATGTAGGTGACACGCCCGTGCTTCTCGACATACTTGTTGAAACGCGAAATAATCATTGGTGTTTCCTTGAATCAGTATTTGTTTCTGTTTGATTTTCTATGATGCTTATTTAGCCGCCCGTAGAGCGGCAACCGAATCGGCAACGCTGCTCTTCTTGTTGTAGATGCTGCTTCCCGCCACCAGGACATTCGCCCCCGCGTTGACAACAACCGCTGCGTTGGAGGCCTTGATGCCGCCATCCACCTCCACGTGAAGCGGACGGCCATGGGCATTTGCCCACGCACGCAAAGCAGCCACTTTCGGCACTTGCGATTCCATGAAGGACTGCCCGCCAAAGCCAGGCTCAACCGTCATGACCAGCGCCAGCTCAACTTTCGGCAAAAACGGATACAAACTTTCGACAGGCGTGCCTGGACGAAGCGTGATGCCCGCCGAACACCCCAGTTCATGAATCCTGTCAATCACGGCGGAAATGTTTCCTTCTGACTCCACATGCACGGTGATATGGTCTGCCCCCGCATCCGCGAAGGCCTCGACATATCGCATCGGCTCAGATATCATCAGGTGCACGTCAAACAAGACTCCCGTGACGGGGCGGATACTCTTCACCAGCCCTGGCCCCATCGCCAGATTCGGCACAAAATGGCCATCCATAATGTCAAGATGCGCCACTTCAACGCCCGCCTTTTCCGCATCGGAAAGTTGCTCCGCCAACTTGGAATAGTCGGCAGCCAGCAGAGATGGGGCCAGATAGACGCCTTTGGGGCCGCTCAGCGGCAAGGTGGAAAAACTGTTATGTGTTGTCTCAGACATTTTTATTGCCAGGTCAATTAAAAAAAAAGACGGACACAAAGAAGCGTGTCCGTCCTGATTTTCAGCGTCCAATGGAAAAAGAATCTGTTTGCCTTGTCATGTCCATGCGTTCATGCGTTCATTTGCCGTGGATTCTTGTGTTGCGCATCACATCTTCCAGCGACGTTTTCGCATAATCCAATGTCATGTTATCAATTAGACGCCAGCAAAAATGACAGCCTTATTTTGAAAAAACAGTTGACTGTCGGGAAGCGAATCGACGAAAGGCGTCAGGCTTTGACGATTCTGTTGGAACGGATGCAGGCTGTGCAGACCTTGATGGTCTTGATGGTGCCATTGTCGTTGATTTTGACTGTCTGAAGGTTGGGGCTGAATGTACGCTTCGTGTTTTTCACGACGTGCATACCGATACCGCCTTTCTTCTTGGCAAGACCTCTACGGGTGATGTGGCCGCCAACAGTCTTGTGCTTTCCGCAAATCTCACAAACTCTGCTCATTTCACTACCTCAAATGCTATAGATGTATTCAATTGTTTTAAAAAAACAACCCGTGACCTGCACGGGTTCGATAAGGCGATGGTGGGACGGCCGGGACTCGAACCCGGGACCCCCGCATTAAAAGTGCGATGCTGCTACCGACTGAGCTACCGTCCCGTCTTTTTGCAAAGACAGCTTATAATATACAACATCTTTTCGTTCGTGCAAGTCAGTAGGTTGCATTTTTGGGGATGGGCGATTGCTTTTATCCCTCTTACCAGCCGCCATCCCCTGTTGCACCAGCCTCAATTGTTCGTTTTGGATGTGATGGTACCCTCGTCCCAGACATTAAAGAAGACGCCGTCCTTGTTGACTTCAATGGCGGTGATAGGCGCGCAATGTCCATCCAAATAGGAAACATTCATGGCCTTGCCGTGCGCCCCGTAGGTGGGACCAATGTTGGAGGAGTTGGAGGATTTCGAGGAGTTGCTGATGTTGAACCCTGAAATCAGGCTGATAGGATTATTAGAAGTGCGTCCATTCTCTTCGCGGACGATGTACCCTTTCCAGTCCTCCGCGTACATGATGGTACTTGAGAGGTTGCGCTTGACGGTTGCCTCATGGGGCAGCGGGGAAACCCCTGTCACCCCTGAGTTCACGCCCACGAAGGCATTATAGACGTAGTCCGTGACAATGGGCTTGGCCCCCCACCAGCCAGGATGGCTGGTACACGATGGGCAAAGAAACATCGGCAGATTGTAGGTCGCGGGATTTTTATCTTCTGCATACTTGGCGAAAGGAAGAACCCTTGCCCTAGTCTCTGCATGCTTCCCATACAAGTCGAAGGCGTAGAGGTATTCAATCCAACTAAAGAGATACCAGGGGTAGCTTGAACTCAGGTAATGGTAGCTTCTCTGCTGCATATAGGCGCCGTCGTTGTCCTGCGTGTACATGAGGAAGCTCATGCTCGATTGCTTCAGGTTGTTCAGGCAGGCGGTTGAACGCGCCTTCTCACGCGCCTTCGACAGGGCTGGCAGCAGCATCGCCGCCAGGATGGCGATAATGGCTATCACCACCAGCAGCTCAATCAGGGTGAATTGTAGTAGTTTCATGGCAATCCTCGTAGTTGAATATGTTCTGGGGTGCTATTTTTCCTTATTACATTATACCCCTAAAATCAACGATTTCAAGTTGGTATTATGATTTTTAAGGGACTTGAGGGACAGGAGGGACGGGAGCGACGCAAGGGGCGCAGGAAAAAGCAGATTTCCAAGGGACGGGAGCGACGGGAGCGACGCAAGGGGCACAACTTCAAAGGACTGTAGGCCATGCCCC
>JAFXUD010000077.1 GCA_017535315.1 Victivallales bacterium
CCCTCCCGTCCCTCCTGTCCCTCCCGTCCTTGGCCTGGAAGCCAGGTCTGCGCCAGCTTTATGTCGATGGCAGGCTTCTTGTTGAAAGTAAAGCCCCCTACTCCGTCCCCAACCTCAGCACCGCCTTCTACACCCTTGGTGCCGCCTATCCAGGCGATCGACGCTTTACCTTCAACGATGCCTTTGACAACCTCAAAATCTGGAACCATAGGAAATAGAAGATAACGGCGATAGCCGTATCGACGTGCCATCTACCGACTCCGAATAAAAATTGCTCGCAAAAACTATCAAATAAATAGGGAGAAGCAAACGAATGGATAATCTAAATTTGAATGGAATGTGGCGTTTTGCCTTCCATGACGCGAAAAAACTGGAGGAAATAGACCTCACGGAAGAGCGACTTGAAGAATTGATGTGCGTGCCTGGCTGTTTTGACAGCCTGCCGAATCATTATTGCCAACGCGGATGCGCGGTTTACTCACGGGATTTCACATTGGAGGAAGACTGGCGGAATTGCTGGCTTCGCATCGATGGCATGGGACTTCGCGGCGCTTTCTATATTGATGGCCGCCCCTTGGGTGAATGCGCCCTGCCCTATTCCGCATTTGAACTGGAATGTGGTTCATTGTCCGCTGGCGTGCATCATATAACGGCACTGCTTGACAATAATTTCGACCCAGAGAAAATGAAGCTGTTCTGGCCCTATTACGATTTCTATGCATTTGGCGGCTTCTATCATGGGGTCTCCCTGCGCTTGAGCAAGGAGGAAAATCCGCTTGACCGCATTTTGGTCAGAACGTTGGACTACCGCACTGGAAAACTGGAGCTGGAGTTCGTTTTCAAGCACGCAACTCCTGAACACTTCACCGTTCGCCTTGCAATCAACAATGAGCCCGAAAAAGAATACGAAATTAGTCATTGCCGCATGGAATTGGAACGGCCAGACTTGCCCCTATGGTCTCCTGAATCGCCTGCTTTGCATTCACTTAGTGCACGAGTTGGGACTGACCTCGTAAGGGAGAGTTTTGGCATCCGTGAAATACGCGTCGAAGGGGCAAGGCTACTCCTGAATGGCAAGAGGATTTATCTGAAGGGCTTCAATAGGCACGAAAGTGCCCCAATATGCGGTGCAGCAACCACACTGCAGCAAATGCTGGTGGACTTGCAGCATCTCAAGTCCCTCAATGCCAATTTCATCAGAGGCTGCCACTATCCTCAATCCCAGACCTTCTTGGAGCTTTGCGACAAAATGGGCTTTCTCGTCTGGGAGGAAAGCCTGGGTTGGGGAAACCGAAAAGAGCAGGCGCAGGACAGTCAATTCTGCGAATTGCAGCTAGAGCAGACACGCCTCATGGTGCGCAACAGCTTCAATCATCCCTGCGTAATCATCTTCGCGTTTCTAAATGAGATTGCCTCCCAATGGGACGAATCAGTTGAACTCTGCCATAAACTGGCAGATGCCATACGCGCTGAACAATCTGGCAGGCTGGTAACCTTTGCAAACTGCACCAACTATCAGGACCGCGCCCTGGAATACATGGATGTGCTGACCTACAATACATATCCTGGCTGGATTCAAGCTAACCAGGATGCGGACCCCTTGGTTGAAATTGAACCGAACCAGGAAAAACTCCTGCAGCATTTGCGACAGCTTCACGGCAAAGACAAGCCAATCATTGTCAGTGAAATGGGATGCTGCGGCATATTCGGGCAACATGATGAAGCGGCAGCGCAATGGACCGAGGAATTCCAGGCGGACTATCTCGCTAAAGTCATCGATACCGTCATATCGTCACCAGAAATTACTGGCCTTTCCTTATGGCAGATGAATGACGCCAAAAGCTATCACCGTTACGGCTCCATTATCCGCTGCAAACCCCTGGCGCAGAATCTGGCAGGTGTTTATGACCAATATCGCCGCCCGAAACTCGCAGCACAGGTCGTCAGAGAAAGATATGCCAAAATAGACGACGGGATGGGAAAATAATCTGGGATATAAAAAGACAACCCTTCCCCACGCAAGGCGACTCAACCTGTTTTGTACCCTGCGCTTTAGCGCAGGGAGTAGCAAAGCCGTGACGACCTTGCTACTCCCTGCAGCTGCTTATTTGAACATATCCTCGACCTTGACGGGCTGACCGCCCAGGGCCGCAGACTTGGCAGCCGCCAGCGCGGTGGCAACGGTCTTGGCACCTTCATAGACATTGGTCAGAACTGGCTTGTCGTTGAGGATGCAATCGACGAACTCGTTGATTTCCGCCGAGACATTGTGGTTGGCGATATTGACGGGAAGCGTCGCCCAATCCAGTTTACCCTGCATGAGCTTGTTGCTGCAGATCTGGATGGTGGGACTGGTGTTGTCGGTGATGATGGTTCCCTGCGTTCCATAGAAGACGCTGCGCATCGTGTAGGGACGCACGCATCCAATGGAGGTCATGGACTTGCCGATGACATTGTTCGGGAACTTGATGATGGCAATGGTGCAGTCGTTGACTGGCCAGTCTTTCAGGCACTTGTGGTTGGCAAAACCACAGACTTCGATTGCGTCGCCCGCAATCCAGCGGAGCAAATCCACGGCGTGGCAGCCACCGCCGACCATCGGCTCGCGGCGCGCATCCACACGCCAGTCGCCAACGCCACGAGCATGCCCATAGTTGTGGGCATATTCGCTCTCGACAAAGTAGAGTTCGCCAATCATTCCGTCATCGATAAGACGCTTCGCCAGCATGAAGCCAGGCGCGTAGCGGCAGACCTGCCCGATCATGAATTTCGCCTTGCCCTTCTCGACCTCGGCGATAATGCCCTTGGACTGCTCCATGGTCAGTGTCATGGGCTTCTCGCACATCACATGCTTGCCCGCCTTCAGCGCGGCGATGCAGTGCTCGGCATGAAAGTAGTCGGGGGAGGCCACGGAGATGATGTCAATGTCGGGATCATTGACGATGTCCATATAGTTCGTGGTGGCGAGACGTGCGTTGTACTCCTTCTTGCGCTGCTCCAACAGGGCTGGTGTCGTGTCGCAGACAGCCGCCACCTCGCAATGCGGGTTGTCCCGATAGCCAATGCAATGCGAATTACCCATCCGCAGTCCAATCACGCCAGCTTGAAACTTACCATCTTTCATCGTTTCTTCTCCTTTACGACTAAACTAACCTTATTCTTTGACATCTGCGGCGACTTGAATCTTCACGATTTTGTCAGGTCCACTGACAGAGCCGTTTGCGCGCGGGTCGCCCTTTTTGATATTGTCAACAAACTCCATTCCGCTGGTGACCTTTCCCCAGACCGTATATTGGCGGTCGAGGAACCTGGCATCAGCAAAGCAGATAAAGAACTGGCTGTCCGCCGAGTTCGGATCCATTGCCCGTGCCATGGAAACCGTGCCGCGAACATGCGGCTCATTGTTGAACTCTGCAGGAAGTTTCTTTCCACTGCCGCCAGTTCCGTTGCCAAGGGGATCGCCAGTCTGTGCCATGAAGCCGTCAATCACACGGTGAAAAACAATGCCGTCATAGAAGCCCTGTCGCACCAGTTCCTTGATGCGTGCCACATGCTTCGGGGCAACCTTCGGCAACAATTCGATGACCACGCGGCCATCCTTCAAATCCAGATACAATGTGTTTTCTTTGTCCATTATGCCATTACTCCATTTTTAAGGACCTTGAATAATTTACACTCCTCTAATAAAGTTTCAAACAAACAAGGCGGATTATCCCAGACTTAAAACTTAATCAACTGCAATGCCTCACCAATTGAATTAGCAATTAGAAATTAGCAATTGACTATTGACAATTGGAACTATTCACCTATGGAGAACATTCACTCCTTTTTGCTGCTCAATTGCAAATTGCAAATTGCTAATTGCTAATTGATAATTGCTAATTCAATCGGTCGGTCAACTATTGCACAACAAAAGTCGCCTGTGCCTCCTTTCCAGAGGCCAACTCCTTGACTGTGACCGTCACCTTGCCAAGACTCATGTTCGGAGCCAGGACATCCTGGACGACAAGCCGTCCGTTCTGCGCGGCATAGAAACCAGTCCCTGGCAGGGGATTTCCATTGGCATCCAGCAGAGAAACCTCCAATGGAACCACTGCCTGAATCACACCTCCTTTCTCATCCAGCACAGCACACTCAATGGAAAAAGTGCTCTTTCTGACCAACTCTGTCGCCGCCAGTTTCAGCGTCACAGAGGCAATCCGTTGATTCTTCAGCAGCAGCAACATCCGTCCATCGCCAGGAGCCAAATCGACATCAAAAGAGATGCCCTTGCCCGTCTTCGTGAACTCCAGCGGAGAATGCCTGACCAGGTCATACGCGGCCTTAACAGGATGGTCGATGCCCACGGTGCCAGTTGTCTGCACGCCCTTTTCCATCACCCTCTTCCAAGGGCCAAGATAATCGCCGAAAACGCGCTTGTCATTCGCAATGAAAAGATAGTCCGCATCATCCGTTCCCCTGCGGCGCAGGATAATGTCCTGGTCGGTTGCAGTAATAGGGGAATCATAATGCCCCTTCAGCAGAGCTGCAATCTCCAGTCCTAGTTTCTGGAGTTTTTCCTTGGTCTCCTGCGGATTGATGAGACGCTTGACAGATTCAATCCTCACGTCAGGCATCAAGGCGGGCAACGTGTATTCATCGCCGACGAGGATGACACCCTTATGCTGCAACTCCTTGAGTTTCTTGAGCACATCCTCGCCCAGCACTTCGCCCCCAGGCAGCAGGATGACCTTGACATTCTCCATCTTCCTGCCCGTCAAAAGGTGTTCCTCGTAAATAACGGAAGGCTGGATATGCGCCCACTGGAGTGCCAGATGCAAATCAGCCGCCCATCCCTTACTCCATCCAGACGTCGCATGCTCTGGCGCGTAGATGGAAGAGGTGAAACTCTCCAGAATGGCCACTTCTGGCAGACGTTCAGGAATGAGCTTGATGACGGGGCCAAGGGGCCTCAGCACATTGAGAGCCATCTCCTTGAAAGCAAACTTGGTGTCAGGGTTCGTATATCGGTAGCTGGAGGTCGGCTCGTCGGGGAACAGACAACCAGAACCATGGAACATCAGGCATTGGACGCGGTGCGAAATGTCACACCAAATCGCCTCGCGCAAACAGTCTGGCGGAATGGTGATGTATTTGGCATCGGGTTCCCGCTCCACCCAGTCAGGCATGTTTGCGGGCTTTTCCCCAATGGGAGCCGTCTGGTTGCGGTACCAGATAATCTGCGTTTCCTTGAAAATCTCCTGATGCTCATGCTCGTCGGCCATGGCGCGCAACTCATCGAAGGCCTGGTTGATTTTGATGGGGTCGGGGTTGGTGTATGTCCATTGTGAAATGGTATCGGTGCGTCCCCCTGAGCCCCACTGCGGCGGATTGCGCACGGCTGGTTCGAAGAAGGTCGTATGGTGGTGGGTAAGGTATTTGTGCGCGATGTCGCTCACAAGGGAGTGGACGTTGTTCCAGCCGTCGCCATTGCCCCAGAGCCAGCGATAGTAGGTGAGCAGCTTGTCATTTTCAGGCAGAACATGTTCCCACGAGAAGTTGGGATTTCCCTTGTAGGATTCAGGATACTTGCCAGTTACCTCCCTGGGGACAGGGAAGCCAGCATATTTTCTGAAGTTCTCCTCCTCCACTCCACCGAAGGCGGGCTGCATACTGTCGCGCACCTCGGAATTGATGACCGCCAAATCCCAGCCAGGGTGCTCACCTACTTCCTTTGCGCACTGCTCTGTCAAGGCACAGATTTCCCTGACCAGTTCAGGATTGCTCACATCCAGCGGATTGTTCGGATAGAGTTCACCATTGCGGTTCTTTCGCAAGTATTTGGCATCTTCCTTGCTTTTCCCGAAGAAAGAGACGGGTCTAATATAGAAGACCTGGTAGAGGCCATGGGCAAGCGCGGCATCCAGCCCCTCGTTCATCTTAATCCGATTCGCCTCATTGATGCCGTTGCGGCTAGGAACCAAGCTGCCTGTAGAACGGAAATGGGTGAAGCCAAACTCCTTGACTTTCTCTGGTTTTCCCCAGCCAGTCAATGCCACAGGCAGGAAATCGCCGTATTTGGGCGCGATAAAATAGGGCATTTCGCCCGACCAAAGCTCCTTCCCATCGGAAGAACACAGCGTGCCATGGACTTCATAGCGTCCTGGAAGCAATAGAGTATCCAGAGGAATCTCCTGATCCAGGGTTTCCCCCTTCTTCAGTTCGTCTATCGTCACCGTGGTCATCTCGTCATTGTTCTGCAAGGTCAGTTTGGCATTCCTTAAATCCTCGCCAGAGTTGTTGAAGACAACATAATGAAGCGTCGCCTTCTTCTCTCCACGTTCAAAGGCTTTCCGATACAAGGCATTGGCATAGACCGTGAATAAAACAGAACGTTCCTCATAGATGGCAAGTTTCGCAATGCCTTTCCCGAAATGACAGCAGGTAGAGGAATAGCGGTCGCCGACACAAGCGACATGGCGCGCCTTCGCAATGCTTCCAAGCATCACCTTACCCTGCCCTGCCCCCTGCCCGTTGACAAAAAACTGCACGCTTCCAAGCCCCGTGAAAAGCATTCTCAAGGTATGGCGCTTTCCCTTTTCCAGCTTGACCGTAGTCCCCAGGACAGGGCAGTTCGCCCCGAAGCCAAAAGAAGCAAATGGGCAATACAGGTCGTTGCCAAGCGTCCGCAAGGCCAGCATAAAGCCTCCTGCAGGCGTGTCAGTGTAGTTGTACTTGTTGTCGAAGAGCATCTTGTAATGGACTGCCTTCATATCATCCACCTCGAATTCCGCCAAAACACTGAAGGCACCCTTCATGTCCAGTTCTGGATGTATTTTGTAGGTGGTGGCACCGCCAGGTACATTCAACTCTGTCGGCTGCGAATTAAGAAGACCATCCTCCACCTTGGCCCCCTTGCGGAGTTTTAGGGGGAAGGGTCCCGCTGTCAGCACGTCGGGTTTCGAGAAATCCCACTCCGCAACCAGTTTGGGATACTCATCCGCGAAGGCACAAAGAACAGCCGCCAGAACAAACGCTATAATTCTACCCATATTCATACTGTTCACCTCTGCTCTAATCAGTTCATTTCAGGATTTCCACATGGACGGGCTTGAAGATGCCGCCATCGGCTGCTGTATCCAGTACACGCACCACCATTATATTCTCCTCGCCCCAGCGAATCTCCTTCCTGCAATCCAGCGCAAAGGGGGTGTTCCAGCCACCAGGACCGATGTCATGGCAGCCCAGATAGACGCCGTTCAGCCACACCCACGCTGATTCATCCACGGCGGAGAAGGCCAACTCCACGGCGTTGCAGTCCACCTTTTCAGGCATCGTGAAACGGATTCGATACCAGGCCAACCCATCGTAGTCATAGCCCTGCTTCTCCCATTCTCCCAGTTTGATGGGTGCCCAATCCGCGTCATTTAGCTTCTCCAGATACCACTTGTTGTTCGACATGTGTCCGATTCCGCGTGGATCCAACTTGAATTTCCACTGGTCGTCAGGAATCTGGAACTTGTTGAGCACCACGACTTCGTGGTCCCAGTTCGGGTCGTTGCGAATCAAAAGCACATCACGATGGAAAGGCCAGGCCGCATCGGCGGCCAATTTGGCGACCTGGCGGCTCTTGTCCTTGGCGGCCACTTCAGTCAATAGTTCCTGCACGTCAGCATCGCTTTTGCTGAAATGCAGCAAAGCACCAAGGGCCGTCAAGCGTACCTGTTCATTCGCGTCCTTGAGATAGACCTTATAGGTGGCCTTCGCCTCCGCACCCTTCTGCTTTGCGAGACAATAAAGGGCATACCTGCGGATCTCCGCATCGGGGGAGGCCAGATAGAGTGTTGCCTTTTCAGGGTGCCCATCCAAATCTCTACGAAATTCCTGCCGTGCCGTTATCTCATCCTTCGGCACACTTCTGCAAGCACTCAACACCAGGCAACTAACGCAAAAAACTAGAAACAACCTGCCCATATATCCTCCTTGATTGAAGGTACTATACTTGATTGCAAGGTACTATATAAGTACTATATAACTACCTCTTGACACTAATCGGCTGGAAGATCAACCGAGAAGGCACTTGGGAAGAGAACCTCGTCGCCAGGGCCGCACTCGGAAACCCAGTAGTCTTTGTTCAACTCCAATGGCTTCTCGGATTTTACAGTGGATTTATCCCTTTCCAGACGGCTGACAAACTCACCCGTTTCAGAGTAGATCGACATTCCAGACTTCGCCAGCACGATATTTGGCTGGGAGGCCCCTTCATTGTCCTTGCCTTTAGAATAGGCAAATAGTCGGAAGCGTCCGCGAATGGTGCTCTGATCCCTCAATTTAACCACCCTGCCCTCGATTTTGTCGGCGATGTAGGCATAGTTTCCGACACGGAACATGCGTCCCGCCAATTCGGAGGGTGCCTCCCTGTCCAACGTGATGGTCTCTTTGAAGAGGTCAACCTCGGCCACCTTGGCGGAAAATCCCTTATCGGGCTGCTCCAGTCTCCTTCCCCGATACACGATACTGCCCGAACCCGCGATATAGGCAAAAACTCTGTCTGAAACCAGCAGGGCTCCCGCCTTTCCGCCGAACTCGATTCCGTCGTAGGAGAAAGTAATGTTCTCCTCCGCATCGAAGAAGTAGAGCAGGCGTCCGTCCTTGAAGGTTATCTTGGCGGCGGCAACATTGGCCTGCGTGGAAATCGGCTCCACCCTCTCAATGTCATAGTGGGCAATCTCATCGGAGGTGGATTCCCAGACAGTGGAGAACATGCTCTGGAGGTTCTCGTCCTTGGCGGTTCTGCGGCGCGTCATAAAGACCACATGCTTCTGCGGATTCCGCTGCGTCCGCGGGGGCATTCCATGACTGAAGAAGATGGTTTCATCCTTGTCCAAAGGATAGATTTTCAGAGCCGCGCCAGGATTGGATTTGAAGCGCGAGTTGCTGGCCGCCTGGAAGACGATGGGAGTTCCAGGCAGGGCCTCGCCCTTGGATACATCCGTCAGGAACTGGTAGCCGCTGCCGCGGTATCCCGCATAATCCCGACTGCTTTTCGTCTTCATCGCTTCGTGTTTGGGACTGTCGAAGAACATTCCGTATGGGACATCCTCGCCAGCCAGCGTGCCTGTGTGCTGCTTGGTCACTTTCTGCTCCCACTGGAACTTATTGCCACAGCTGTGCATGAACCAGTCATGCTGGTGGCCTCCCTTCACACGAAACACGTCGAAGACAATGGTCTTGCCTGGTGCAGCCTCAGCAACCATCACGCTTCGCCGATAGAGGCTTGCCTCTTCATACACGCCCGTGCAGTCAGCCACCATCCGCTGGATAACGGGACCGCGGTCATACTCCAGTAGCCTTCCTGGATGGCCCTCTTGACGATGAGCATTGACGACGACCGTGTTGTGCGCAACGGTGTTGGCATAGAACGGTCCGCGCGTGGGATCGTCGCCCGAGGCGGACTCGGGATAGCCGAAATCGGGGACCAAAGGCACGTTTTCCGCGAAAAACTGCAAGTCCAGGCTGTCCGAGTGGCGATGTCCAAGGTATGCAGGGAAGGCCAACACCACTGCTGTAGGGTGTTCACGATTTCCGTTCTGAAGGTTGGCCATGCCGTATGCGCTCAGCAGGTTGCTCTCATAGCCGAAGTTAGTGTCGGCCAGATTCTTGGCATCCTTGGCACTTTTTTCTCTACATAAGAGAAGGCTGGCGGCCTGCGGGGTTGGGTCGTGCTCAAAGGCGAATCTCTGCACATTGGAGTTGGCGCAGTAGATGCCTGTGTTCTGCATACTGCCTGTATCACCCGAAGAGACCGAGAACCTGCCGCAGAGCACCATCTTGGCGGAGTAGGTGTAGAGCCGTTTTGCGCTTGGAAACTGGGACAACGTATCAATGTCATTTTCCATCAACGATATGAGTATATTGCCGATATTGTTTAGCCAACCGCAGTTGTAGCCTGGGGACTCCATGGGTGCGCCATCGCCGAAGATATTGGTGGTGAGAGCATAGTTCAATGGAGCGGAGCAACTGTGCCCAGTCGTGCTGAAGTCCGTTACCCAGTTCTTCATCGTCTCGTCACCGAGACATTTTGCGATGGCGAGGAGGGCCGTCTGGTGCATCCCGTAGTTGCCACGGTTCTTACCGTTTTCATTCATAATGTCACTGGCCATGACGCGGAGCATGTTCTCCTCTATGGTCTGCTTGATTTGTGCCATGGATTTTCCAAGGATCTGCTCCAATTCTGGATCGGGCGTCTCCAGGTAGGGCATGACCCGATAGTAGGCTTCCGCCAGGCGACGCGAGAGTCCAGTCTCCCAGATGGCGTTGAGAATGCGCCCATTGTAACTTCTATTAATCTCCTCTGCATAGCGCGACTGCGTGTTGTAGTTGAAGTCGGGATAGCGTTCGGCGTATTTATATAGAATCGCAAGAGTACGTCGTGCGAAAGCCGCCTCCCCAGTGCGCTGGTAGGCGATGGAGTTCAGTTCATAGCTCCTGTCCTTGCTGAATACCCAGTGCGCGTAATAGGCGACAAACCAGTATTTCGGCTCGCCAGGCTTGGGTCGCCAGCCGCGTCCATCATCGACCACCTTGCCTGTCAGCAGGCTCTTGTCCTTGAACCCCGATTTCCAGTAAGCCTCGAAGTCATTGTCGGGAAAGACGCTCTTGCATTCGGGACACTGGAGTTTGAAGGGCTTGGCAGGGTCCATAATCCAGCTGTAACTGCCATGCTTCTTGATGCCTTCGCCGCAGACAGGACACCCCAGGCGATGCACGTCAAAGGCACGGGGGATCTCTGGCGGGTAGATGGTGCTCAGGTATTCGGGGATGCTTTTCTGAAGCAACTGCTGTTCATCAGTGGTCAAGTCAACGGCGTTCATGGTCAGTGAAACAATAAAAGCAAAAAAAACAACATGCAAACGAAATGAGTGGAATGATTTTTTTAAACTCATCTGTAGGGTTCCAAGAGACTAGGGGCTAATGGCTAGAGGCTAGAGGCTAATGGCTAGGGGCTAGTTATCTGGCGGTTATTCCTAGTCCCTGTCCACCAAGCACTAAAAAAGACACAGGTTCTATAGAAGGAGCCTGTGCCTTATCACCTCAACTACGCATGGATGAAACAAGTGTCTAATTGCAATAGCCTTCAGGGTGATAGTAGTGGGCCTTAATGGCATATGCATTGGCATTGACCCAGTCGGTCTTGACGGTTTCGGCATGACCATCCATATGAAGCATATTCGTGTTCACGCCGCTGTGGCGTTTGGTCTCCCAGATATAATTGGCACCTTGACTCTTCAAACCACAGTCGGCCTTGCAGAGCCAACGGGAGTAGTTGTTGCGTCCATCCAGGAGATTGATGACTCCAGAAGGTTCCTTCACGATGACCATAGACTTGCTAGCAAGATAAATATTGCGGGTATAGTTCACACTGTAGCCGAAATCCGCCTTGGAAGAGGTCTGGCCGCCAGTCTGAACGCCACTCGCTGTGGCGGCAGGGCAGTCAAAACACTTCGGATCAACCAGGCCGAGTTCATTGAACAGGGTGAACCACTCCTTGTGCGCCAGATTCTCAGGAGTCACATAGCCAGCGCAAGGCGGGTTGACGGAGTTGTAGTCATCCGTGTACATGGCCCAGACCAGGCCATTCTGCTTCAGGTTGCTCACGCAAGAGATGGAACGCGCCTTCTCGCGCGCCTTGCTCAGCGCAGGAAGCAACATCGCCGCCAGAATAGCGATGATAGCAATGACCACCAATAATTCAATTAAGGTAAACAAACTTTCACTTTTTTTCATACTTAATTCCTTTTTGTTTTTGGGAGAGATACCCCCCCAAAAAAGATTTTGGAGTTATCTCTGGATGATTCTATCACTAAACTTATGTTAACCTCAACATTATTATACAACATTTTTTTATTATGGCAAGCATTAATCTGAAAAATAAGCCCCCAAGTCAACTGACTTGAATTTTGGAGCATGGGATGCGTCTGTCGTTCCATGTTCCCCGTCTCGCAGGCTCTACACTTCCCAGTTGTCAAGGGAATACTTGCCTTTCAACGATTTCCCGCGGTTGATCCAGGCGCCATTGGTGAAGTCGGGTATCGGGACAGGCGCGCCGCCCATCGCGACGGAATCCTCGCTCAATGCCGTGATGGACATCCAAGCGGCGGTGTCATAGACGTCAATCGGCGTATCCGTTCCGTTCTTGACAGCCTCCACGTAGGCGCGCAGCACCAGCCAGTCCATGCCGCCGTGCCCCCCTTTCACGCCGTCGTTTCTGAACTTGACCCAAAGTGGATGCTCATACCGTTCATAGTAGTCGTTGAGGTTCTCCCAGATGTCATGCTTCGGGCTGATGCCATCGAAATAGACTCCATGCTTGTCCTCCTGCCAGATGCCCTTGGTACCCTGAAGGAGATTGGCACGGCTGTAGGGACGTGGCAAGGTAGTGTCATGGAACAAGGTGATGGTTTCACCATGGGCGCACTTGATGATAGTGGTAACAACATCGCCCATGGCGAAATGTGTCTGCGTATAGTCCTGATCGGCCCCCTTGTGGACTTTGTTCCAGGCGTTCAGGCCGACCGCCTTGCTGGCGATGGAAACCAATGAAAGCATCCTGTTGCCCCTGTTGATGTTCAGGTACTTGGCGATGGGCCCCAGGTCATGCGTCGGATAGACATCGCCGTTGCGGTTCAGGTAGTTGTCCAGGCGGTAGTGGCGGTTCACATGCCCCAGGCTGATTTCATCACGCAGGTCGTGGCGATAGCCACCCTCCGCATGGACGAGTTCGCCGAAAAGCCCCTCTTTGATCATGTTGAGGACGGTCATCTCTTCACGTCCGTAGCAGCAGTTCTCGAGAAGCATGCAAGGTTTCCCCGTACGATGCGACGTACGCACCAGCTCCCAGCACTGCTCAACACTGCAAGCCCCCCCAACCTCCGTGGCCGCATATTTGCCAGCATCCATCGCGTCAATAAGAATCTGTACATGGGATGTCCAGGACGAAGGTGTTAGAATGGCATCCAAGTTCTTGATTTCAAGGATGTCGCGGTAATCCAACGAGGCCTTCGGAGCCTTTCTTCCCGCATCGAGGCACTTTTTCACGGCGGTATCAACCCTGTCCTGATAGAGGTCGCTGACACCGACAATCTCCACATCCTCCATCTCCAGCAGCAATCCAAGAAGACCTCTTCCACGACCACTGACACCAATAACACCTAACCTGACTTTTCTTTTCACCGTAAAATTCTCCATTTATTGTTTTGATTGATGGTTGATGACCCTTGCAAAATAAGATAATGCACTGATGAAATTTTAAAAGCAACATGGGATAAAAAAACTCCCAATGGGGTTGCAAAATTATAGCTGGGTATATATTAATGCATCATTCACTGAGGGATTAGTACTCTTAAGCAATTTGAAATAATCAACCAACATTCCTCACACCAAAACCAAAGGACCTCCCATGATCAAACCTCTAACTGGCTCCACTTCCATCGGCTCGGCATTCAACAAGGGATTGCAGATCTACAAAGAAAACTTCGTGCTCATCTTTCTCGGCTATTTGATAGCATGTCTTGTTTCGGGTGTCACCTGTGGCATCTGCAGCGGTCCGATGATGTGCGGCTTTATCGGTATTCTTCTGTCCCTGCTGCGCAACAATAATCCCAAGCCGCAGGTCAGTGACCTATTCAACGGCTTCCAGAAATTCCTGCCTGCCTTCGTCACCATGTTGGCGTTCGGTGCCATCAGTTTCGTTGCCCAGATCGTTAATATCATTCCAATTCTCGGACAGCTTGCCGCCATCGTAATTGCTTGTTTCATCTTGCCAGCAGTAATGCTCTGGGCGTTGTTTTTTGTCCAAGACCAGAACGCGACAATCGGCGAGGCCATTGTCGAGCCCCTCAAACTAGTCACCCAAAAGCCGTTCTGGACGGTTATGCTTGTTGTTTTCGTTGCAGGTCTGCTTGGCGCGGTTGGCTGTATCGCATGCGGTATCGGCGTTCTTTTTACAATGCCGCTCAGCTTCTGTATGGTTGCAGCCGCCTACGAGGAGGTCTATGGCGATTCTACCCAACTTGACGTTCCCGCCGCAGCATCTCCTGCACCACCCGCGTTGTGACAAACGAACACAACCAGTCCAAGCACGCCGCCTCCCGCCAGAGTTGCTGGCGGGAGGCGGCGCGCTTGTTTTCCGCACTGTTGTTCGTGGCAGCCATCATCCTGCTGGCATATTCGCTCGGAATCGTCCTATGTCCTCTTAAGAGATTCACAGGCATACCATGCCCGACTTGTGGTTCCACGCGTGCTGTTCTTCGAGCCTTGCACGGTGATTTTCGCGGTGCCTTTATGCTTCAGCCACTGGTAATGACATTAGCCGTCGCATCTATCCCAGTAGCGTTGGTAGCTGTATTGTCCAAGCGAGTAAAACATATTCTGAAAGTTGCTTTCCACCACCCCTTGACCTGGTTTCTTGCCGCTCTGGCAATTGCAGCTAACTGGGTTTATGTCATTATGAATGGAAATTGAGTAGCCCCCAAAAAACACATCAAGTAAAGGAGGTGCTGTATGAACACTAGCATCATAGCCATTGGTTATTGTGGATTGGACAGACTATGCCTTCTCCCGCACATTCCCATAGATGACAAGGTCAAAATCGACGAATATCTGGAACAAGGTGGTGGGCCAGCCGCTACAGCCGCGTTTACCGCAGCACGCCTTGGCATCAAGACCGCCTTCGTCGGGGTGGTCGGCGATGATATGGCAGGCAGCATCATACGCAAAGGTCTGGATGATGTCGGCATCGACACACACTATCTAGTCCAACGTCCAAACTCCACCTCTCCACTGGGATTCTGCTGGGTTGATCAGAAAACGGGCAAACGCAGTATAGCCTGGACACACGGTAATGCCCTTCCCTTGGAACCAGGAGAAATTCCCCTGGCAGCCATTCGTGACGCAGATGCCATTCACCTGGACGGGCACCAAGGCGATGCTGCGCTCGAAGCTTCAGAGCTGGCCTCCCATACTGCCACACACGTTTCCCTTGACGCTGGCACCATCGTACCCGATATCGAACGGCTGTTGGAGCTTTCGGACATCATTATCGCCTCGGAAAAATTCGCTACCACCGTCACAGGCTCTGGCGACCCCAAGGAGGCCGTCAAAATCCTATTCAAAATAGGCTTCACGAACTTTGCGGGCATCACGCTTGGTGAAAAAGGTTCCCTTGGCTATGACGGTGCACAACTCTTTTTCCAACCCAGCTTCAAAGTCGATGTCAAAGACACCACTGGTGCAGGAGATACCTACCACGGTGCCTTCCTCGCCTCATACGTGAAATGCCTCCCTCCCCAAGAGTGCATGAGACGTGCAGCCGCCGCTGCCGCTATCAAATGCACAGCCCTTGGCGGACGCACTGCCATACCAGACATGACCACTCTTGAGCGTTTCCTGAAACAACATGAATAGATATTGTGTAGCATTCTGCCTTCCATCATAACAATCAACATATAAGGTCTTAAACATGAATTACCCTGAAAACGACTCTGATTTCCGTTGCATCACCTGCCTCACCCCCACCGTCTGCCAACTGTTCGGTGTGCGCCTGCCAGCTCAGAACAACGACACTCCCATCCAGGCTGTACTGGACGCTGCCAAGAAAGAACTCGGCGACGAGCCAGTCCAGAAAATGCTGATATTCGCTCCCGATGCCGTCGGCATCCAGCTATGGGAGAAGTATCCAGAAAACCTGCCGCGTGTCCAGAACCTTGCGCCAGTCCGCGTACCCATCCGCTCCGTTATGCCGAGCGTCACGCCAGTCAACTTTGCCTCGATGTATTCTGGCGCCTTGCCAGAGGTGCATGGTATTCAGGCATATGCCAAGCCTGTTTTGACCTGCGAGACCCTTTTCAACGTCTTCCCCGAGTGCGAGAAGAAGACCGCCATCTGCTCCACCAACAACTGCAGCATCGACACCATCTTCCGCAAGCGCAAGGTCACCTATATCTCCTCGCGAACGGATGCGGAAAGCGCCGACTTCACCGAGATGCTCCTCCGCAACTACGACTATGACTTCATTTTGGACTACATGGGTGACTATGACTCCATCATGCACAAGACCGCCCCATTTGCACCAGAGGCCATCCGCGCATATGAAATCTGCATCGAGACATTCGAGAGGCTCGTCAAGCTCACCGATGAAATCTGGAAAGGATACAACCGTCTTGTGATATGGTCGCCCGACCACGGCTCGCACCTCCGCGACAACGGCCACGGCACCCACGGCTCCGATCTCCCCGAAGACCTCCTCGTCTATCACTTCTATCGCGTCAAGAAGGGAATCAAATAAGATATCAAGAACTATGACTAGATTATTTGCTGTAATAAGCCTGATTGCTCTTTTGTCGGAAGCCGCCTTCCGTCTCGAGGTCCAAAACGGCAAGTTTGAGAAAATGCAGGAGGTGGTTAATACCACCCTTTCACCCGAACACTACGCAGAAGTGAAAGGAGAGGTTCTTTATGAGCAGACCGAAGATGGCAGATTGCAGCCTGTGCCTTGCAACATCTGGAAAAAACATGACAGCAGTGTTGTAGTGTCTTGGCTCATGCCTGGCCTGACTCGTGCAGAGGCGAAGCGCTCATTCGTCTTCAAGCCTGGCAAGCCGATGGATTTGGAGGGCGGCATATCGGTGTTGGAAGATGATGATTCCTACCGCATCTCCAACCAGTACTTCTCTCTCTGTCACTACAAGAAGGGGCACGGCGGTCAGCCACAGGAAGTCAGCTTCGCCAATTCAGGCAATCTGGAGAAGAGCATTGCTTTCTACGATCGCGTTCACACCAGGGATATAGGTACATTCTACACGCTTTATGACGTGAACGCCACCGTCTCACTCGTATCCAACACGCCGTTGAGCGTGATTTTGGAGGCAAAGACAGGCTATTACAAGTCATCGGGCGAAGCTGCGCCAGGCAATCTGAAAGCCACCTACCGTTACACCTACTACGCCTTTTCGCCGCGTGTCAAAGTAGAGGCATTCATCGAACGCGAGGACGAGGCTCTATGGAAGGAGCTCCACTTCCTTCACCCCGTCCACCCCAAGCGTGTTTTCGACCGCTTCGTCATCGGCAACGCTCCCGACGCTCCTCCCGTCATCCACGATTTTCTGCCGCCAAAGTCAAACGACAGGCAGGACCACAGCGGCAGTGACTGGGGCGTGATGGCAAACAGCAGCGACGCCATTGGCGTCAGCGGAAAGGTTTGCTGTTGGGACGCCTCCAGCCAGTTCGTCTATTACATCCGCTCCATGCAGAAAACAACCTTCCAGGAAAAATCTGCTTCGCTTACAGGGTACATCTATCTCGGCCCCGCCAGCAACTCCCCCAACTGGTACGCCAGTTGGCTTTCGCCATCCGCCTTCCCTACCATCACCATTCACACTGGCAAGAACGATGAGGAGAAGCCGCACCCCCTTACAGCAACGCACTTGCTTGAGGCTGACGGACTGCGCATCGGTTTTGCAGGGGCCGACAAGGGCTTTGCCATCCAGGGCATCCAGTCCAAAGATGGTTCTGGCCCGCTCTTCTGCGACGCAGCAACCGAGCTATCTCCACTTTGGATGCTTTCCTTCGCCGAAAATCCCAGCAGCCCCACCAAGCTCTTCGTCGATTCCACGCAGACCATCGGTACAATGGAGCAGCAAGGCAACAGTATCATCTTCCGCTGGAAGGATGTGCCCGTCAAAAACAGCGGCACGGTTGATGTCACCGCTACGGTCCGCATAGCGGGCAGACGCGCCGAATGGACGCTGGAAATCGCCAACCACAGCAACGTTTATGGCCTGTATGAAAGCGAATACCCCATTCTGCCACCCATCCTTGAGAGCGGCACGGCAGATGTGATTCTGCCCACTGGCAACTGGGGTGGCAAGCTATGTCGCAACAACCGTAGTGGTTACAACGGCAACTATCCCACGACGAACTGTCCATTGCAGATGATGGCAGTTCTCCGCAACAGCCACGGCTTCTATTTTGCCGCGCACGATGGTGGCGCACGCCCCAAGAACCTCATCCTCAAGGGAAACCAGAGCGCAAGTGTCTGCCTGCTTGCAGAGAACGCAGGCGTGCCAGGCAGTGGTCAGAAGGCAGCCTTTCCCGTTGTGACCGAATTGTTTGAAGGGGAATGGTGGGATGCCGCCAAGCTCTACCGAACCTGGGTTGCAACCGCTCCATGGACTGCCCAGGGACTGATACGCGATAATCCAAACTACCCCAAAGGCATCACCGACCTCGGCTTCTGGTATCTGCTCTCAGGACCGCCTGCCACCGTCGAGACAACCATGGATGAGGCGTATTATAAACGCGCAACTGTCCCGCATGGTGTCCACTGGTACAATTGGCACGAGATACCCTTCGACAACAGCTATCCAGAATACTTCCCCACCAAGGAGGGAGTACCCGAGGCAACGCAGCGCATGACAACACGTGGACAAGTCGTCATGCCCTACATCAATGGCCGCCTTTGGGATCAGGACATCCCATCCTTCGAGACTGCAAAGCCTTACACAGCGATGATGCCCGATGGAAAGTACAAGATTGAAATCTACAGATCCAAGCGAAACCTGGTTCCCATGTGCCCCTATACAGAGCTATGGCAGAACAAGATACAGGAGATTTGCCACCGTTTGATGGACGAGTGCCACGTCAACGCCATCTACCTTGACCAGATTGGCGCGGCACGCCCCATCCCATGCTACAACAAGGAGCACGGACATCCTCTCGGCGGCGGTACGCACTGGGTCGATGGTTATCGCAAGATGCTTTCCGCCATCCACAAGGAAGCAGCCACCAAGGGCTTTTTCTTGACCACGGAAAATACCTCTGAGCCCTATATGGACAACATCCAGGGCTTCCTCGCCTGGAACGAGCGCTTCGAGACGGACCTTCCCCTCCTCCCCGCCGTCTATTCAGGCTACACCACCTATTTCACCTCGCCCCAAAACAAAAACGATGACCTTGATGCCTTCCGCCTGATGCAGGGGCGCGATTTCACCTGGGGCTGCCAACTAGGCTGGAACCATGTGTGGATACATGACGACGCCCATCGTAAGATGTTCGACTTCTCGATGGATTTGGCGGAGCATCGCCTCGCGCTTAAGGATTTCATGGTCTATGGCGAGCTCATCGCTGACGTGAAGCCTCTGTGCGATGTACCTTTGATGACCGTCACCTGGGGTTACCGCAAGCCACACTCCGCCACGCTGCCATGCATTCAGGGCAAGCTCTGGAGGGACAAGACGAACAACCTCTGCCAGGTCATCGTCAACTGCAGCGACAGGCTTCAGGAGTTCACCTATGCGCTGCCGTCTTTGAGTGAAGGCCGCTACCTCTATTCGCGCGTGACGGGTCACGGGAAAGCTCCTCTGGCCGTCCTTGATTCCACGAAAACAAATTGGACATTGCGCCTTGAGCCAGGAGAAGTCTATGCCCTCGTGATTTCTCCCTTGGCAAAAGGCGATGAAAAGAAGATTTCAAAGCAGGCACAGACCTTCCTCACAGGCAAACACGATGCACGGCTGGTCAGCACGGCACAGGCATTCCTCTTCAACGAGGCCGTTCCCATCAGTGTTTCCATTCCTCCCTGCATAAACAAAGTTCGCGGAAAACCGTTAAAATTGGACTACAGTATCCGCAACAACGGAACCGCCACCAAACTCTTCGTCGCCTGGCCAGATGGGTTCGAAAACATCAAAACTCTTCCAGCAAAAAAGGATTCCTTCTTCTCCGAGACAATTACGACTAGCGATGCGGTCAAGCTGAAGAACTACGTGGAGTTGAGTACCTCTGACAAGAAGCTCTCCAAACGCATCCCCATAACCATCGTCGAAAAGGAGCCGATTGAACTGGCGGTGGAAACACCCTCTCAGATCTTTGCAGGGGAGGAGGCGATAGGTACCCTGTTCATCACTAACAATTCCTCCAGCCCCACGAATGCGGAAATTCTTCTTCAAGTTCCTGACAAATGGACAGTTGCACCTGCCTGTCACTTTTGCTTCACTAGCCTAAAACGAGGCGAACGCCGCATCGCCTCGTTTACATTCCGCCCAGCGCAAAGTCGGACACAGACAAGCGCCTCCATCCGCGCGATGCTCATTACCCACGGCGCCCAGGCATCCATTACGGTGCAGCCAGAACGCCCGCGCATCGTTGCAAAACGCGCCAAGGGGATTGTCATCGATGGCAAGCTGGACGAATGGCAGTCCTATTCCGCTATCACCCTAGGCGAGAACACCCCCGCGCAACAGCACTTCACCGACAAGTACGATGGAGACAAGGACTGTTCAGCCAAGCTACACTTTGCCTGGGACGAGCAATTCCTCTATGTTGCCGCCAAGGTGCAGGACAATCACCATAACTCCCCTGCGCGCGACGGCAGCATCTGGAACGGTGACTGCATCCAGTTTGCAATGCGACGCAACGGCCCAGCCCCGATAACCAGCAGTCCCGATGGCATCAACGAATTTGCCTTTGCAGCCGATGCCCAAGGCGCCTTCATCCATAGTTGGGCGGGCGGACAGCAGTCCGCCGAGAAGGAGCTGAAGGTGGCTTCCGTTCTCACAAAAGACGGCATCACCTACGAGGCTGCCATCCCGTGGCGGTACATCGGCCTCCCGAATGCAACCGCCTCCATGCAATACGGTTTCTCCTTCGTCGTCGCTGACAACGATGGCAAGGGCCTTCACGGCTGGCTGGAGTGGACCCCTGGCGTCTTCGGCTCCAAAGCCCCGTCCGCATTCGGCTGGCTTATGATGGAATAGTGGTTAATTGCATTTCCATCCATTCCTTCCCCTCGCCGTACTGAAGTGCAGTACAAAGAACAGACGTATCCCCAGTCTGTCGTCACCCGTCAATCTTCTATTCGGAAGAGAGACGATCCACATTCGGGATGGTCATATGAGATAACGTCGGTTGGTTGGAGTATCCTACGTTCTGGGAGGAGCTGCTCGATCTTCTTGGGCACCTTCGGAAGCCAGATGTTCGCGGGACCAGCTACCTTGCGATGAATGCCGACAAGACCGCGCGATGCGAAAAGAACGGCGTCTATGTCATCCGTATAGCAGTGGACGCCCCTTGCAACCAGTAGCTTGTGGAAATCATAGCGTGTGAGGGACTTGTTGCCTGCGAACATGACATTCGGCACATCCTTCAGCATCGGTTCCAGATCAGGGGCGCAGATGAAGACCAGCGTCGCCCCCTGCTCAATAAGGCGTCTCACGGCGTTGAGCTTCTTCTCGGTGAGATGGACGAGATTGTAGAAGACGTAAATTTTATATTTTGGGGTGTTCGGGTTATCCAGGTCTTCCATCAGGATGGTGTCGAAGGGGGCGCCTGCATAGTACATCTCATGCGTAGTCTTGCTGCAAATATCATTGGTGAACTTGTTCGGATTCACAGCGGCGGTGTGGAATGGGATGCTGTCGAAGTCGCAAACGCCTGCCATTTCGGAGATTCTTGTGGCGTCGGGCTGCTCGTTCCAGATTTTCACAAACTTCGGGAAGAGCTCGTAGTATTCAGGGTAGTCATACCAAAAATTCTCGAAGTCGTAGTACCACATGGCCGCGCCTTTTGTCAGTGCGTTGCAGAACTCGCGCGTAATCTGGCCAAGAGAATCCTCCTTCGTCTTGCAGGAGCTGGGAATGGTTGCCTGGTGCGTCCTGTTGTCCGCTTCCAAGAGCCCAACCTTGCCATTGAGCGCGTATGACTCAAACACTGCCCTTGGCAGACCGCTAGAGCCGCTGTTCCTGAAGGAATAGCTAAACGGCGAAGACTGGTAGTCGGAGACGTCCATCCGCAGAATTTCAGGTGTCCGTGTCTGGTAGGCGACGGCTGGATACGCCATCCCGAAGAAATAGCCCGTGTAGTTGCCAATGATGACGCGGCGTCCGCTCGCCTTGCGTGCCGTCGTGTTGAAGAAGGCCTGGCAGGTGTTGACGGCTTTGGCGACACAGTCGTAGAAGTCCTGACAGCGGCAGTCTTCGCCAACGCGGACAAGCACGCCGTCCGTCTGTTTCAGGCGAATTTCGGGGTTTGGGATGCGTGCGGTCACAAGCGTGATGGCCTCATCTTTCCAGGCATTCTGAATGCCCTTGTCATCGGCGTACTTCTCGCGGAGATATTCTGCGAAGGCGTCCTGCATCGGCTTTCCCGTGTCAGGCATCTGGTTCGCCATGCCATAGTAGTGCCATTCGGCATAAACACCATAGTTTATATGGTAGGCAATGATTCGCTTGCTGCATTCGTTGCGCTCGAAGTTCTCAATGACACGAGTGAGCGCATCGCCCGCCTTCTCCATCCAGAGCTTGGAGGCCATCGAGGGGCGTCGGACGGGGGTATTGATGACATCGCCTCTGTCCGACAGCTTGTCGCTGGCACCATAGCCGATGAGCTCGTCTGGATACTTGTCCAAAAACCAATTCGGCGGGTCGAGCCTGATGCACATAATGATGTAGGCGTCGGGGAAGGCGGCAAGGAGGTTCAAAAGCCTGTTTTCAGGTTCGCGTGTATCGACCGTGCCGTCTTCATTCCACACTTTCCACATCGCCGTACTTGCCATCGCGACCTGGTAGCCGACTCCCGCATAGCGTTTTACCCGCTCGTAGTTCAGCGCGTTGAGCGTATTGATGGCGCAGGTGTTGATGTAGGGTGCGCCAAGCAGTTTTCTGCCATCGTCCAAGCTGATGAAAGGCACGTTGTTGCGACGGACAAACTCAGCCTTCATCGGCTTCGTCTCCATCGCCAGCTTTGCCCGAAGCGCCGCCAGGTCGCCGTCAATCAGCGTCTGAACCCTGATGCGTTCGGCCTCCACAATCTGGAACTCCTCCTTTGTGAGGAAGTCGCCGACTTTGATGAGGTTACGCCAGACGAACTGGTCCGTGACTCCACGCAATTCGACAGCGTTCTCCCAGTTGCTGTCGTCAAAGCCAGGCTTCTCCCAGCCGTCCGTGATCATAACCGACCGCCTGACCTTCCAGCTCTTGTCGGTCTTCACGATGACGGTCTTTCCACCAACCTGCAGTTCGCCATAGACGAGAAGCCCCGCGCAGGAAGTGTCGTTGCGGATGCGAGACGCCAGGATGTTAGCGCCCGCCTTCAGCTTCTTGACATCAACCGTCTTTGTCCCGAAGCCGTTGCTGAAAAGCATCTCGCCGTTGAGGTAGAAGGTTTCCTGGTCATCGCCCACGACATTGATGAATCCGCCATCGGGCACGGCATCCAGCGTCAGCACATACCTCGCATAAAGAATTTCACCGTTCATGGCCGTTCCCTTGCGCCATATCCACCTTGCCTGGCTGTCAAGCGCTTCTACTGACAAAACCGCCAGAAACATCAATGCCGTCAACAAACTTTTCATGCCATTGCCTCTTTTGTTATAATTCTACAAACAAAACAATCTAAACAACCTAAACGACACAAATGACGCAAGTAATACAAAACTATGCACATTACCCACTGCCCTTTCTTCTTATGCCCTTTGCGTCGTTTGGATCCTTTAGGTCCATCGGGGCCTTTTTTTAGAACATAACTTTTATTTTGGCTTTTACAAGTCAAAAATAGACAATAGCATTGCTTTTTACAAATAGATCAATATAGTATTTCTAGTTAATACTTCATTAGCCAACTCTTTTTTTATGGCATTTTCTCACAAGGTATTCTCCATGGCACAGGAACTAAACACACATCTAAAACGAATCGGAACCTTGAAACTCAACCCCAATGCAGCGCAATTCGGCAGTTGCTGGATGCTGGGCTGTGAAACCCTGGACCGTGACTTCGCGGATTTCAAGAAATACAAGGACTACCTCCCTGCCCTCGGCATCCCGCTGATCCGCCTTCAGTCTGGCTGGGCCAAGACGGAAAAAAGCAAGGGTGTCTATGACTTCTCCTGGCTGGACAGCATCGTCAACGACGCCATGGAATTGGGATTGAAGTGTCTGCTGGAAACCGACTACGGCAACCCCATCTATGAAGGGGGCGGTGGCTGGGACCTCGCTGGCGGCTTTCCAACATCCGAGGAGGCACTGGCCGCCTGGGACGCCTGGGTTGAAAACCTCGTCCTCCACTTCAGGGACAGAGTGGATGAATGGGCCATGTGGAACGAACCCGACATCTCCAAGGAAAACTCTATGGATGCCATTGTCGATTTCAACATCCGCACGGCAACCATCGTCCGCAGACTTCAGCCCAACGCCAAAATCGCAGGACTTTCCCTGGCACGTTCAGACGCCTCCTACTTCGAGCAGTGCATCTTCAAACTCAAGGAAAAAGGAGGGGACAACCTCTTCGACTCCTACATCTACCACGGTTATAGATACAACCCCGACGACGCATCCGATATGGGACTGCTCTTGAAGGGTGTCCTCAAGAAGCACAGCATACGCGGTGCACTTCGCCAAGGCGAAAATGGCTGTCCTTCCGAGGAGACCCAGAAGTTCGCCCTCCGCAACTATCCATGGTCGGAAATCAGCCAAAGCAAGTGGGATCTGCGCCGTTTTATCGGCGACTACTGCACAGGTGTCAACACCTCTGTCTTCACGGCATGCGACTTCAACCACATAGGCCGCCAAATCAATCGAAAAGGACTCCTGATGGCGGATGAAAACCACAATGTGCTCCGCCCGAAGATGGTCTATGAAGCCATCCAGAACATGACCACCTTGTTCAACGACCTGCTCAAACCCGTTGCTGGAGCAGGAACTATCCGCTACGAGAACAAAACTCAGTTCTTCACATTCAAGCACCCCAACGGCAACATGGCCGTCTATTGGGACCGTTCCGCCACGCCAACCGATGAGCTGACCACGGGCAAGGCTGATATCTTGATGCGCACTTTCCCAATTGTAAATCCTGTTCTTATCGACGTCCTATCGGGTGCCATTTACCAGATACCCCAGGCTGCCGTCCATACCTGTGGAGAATTGACCATTTTCGCTGACATCCCCTGCGCTGATTCACCATTTGTCCTTGCCGACAAAAATGTCATTGAAATCAGATAGGAGTGGATCATGCATTTTTCCCAAGTCAAATACCAACCAGAACGTTCTAAAGCCTACATCGGGAGCCCCAGCCTCGTCCGTCTGCCAGACGGTGCCCTGCTCGCCAGCCACGACTACTTCGGACAGCTTCGCACGCTGGAGGGCGAAAACGGCCTGACCAGCATCTACCGTTCAGAGGACAATGGACAGACCTGGGAGAACATCACCCATATCATCAACGCCTACTGGGGCACGATGGTCTCCCTGCCAGATGCCGTCTATCTCCTCGGAGTAACCCGCGACTATGGCGACATGACCGTGCGCAAAAGCACCGACGGCGGCTTTACCTGGTCCATCCCCAAAGACGAGAAGAGCGGAATCATCATGCGCGGTACCCCCGCCAACGAGCCACATCATTTCCGCATTGAAACCTCAGGCACCGAACTCGTCCACAACGGCATCCTATACAAGGGATTCGACAAGCACATCATCGAGCCGAACGGCCCTGAATGGCGTGCGGATAAGTTCGCAACTGGCATCATCTCAGCTGACATCCACACGGATTTGCTCGACGCCTCCAACTGGACCATCACCGAACAGCTCCGCTTTGACTACACCAAATGCCCAGACCCGTCCCTCGCCACGTTAGGCAATGGCTGGCTGGAGGGAACGCCCGTTCCAGGACCTGACGGCAAAATCCATGAGCTAATCCGAATGCATCTCCAAAAGCCCAACAAAGCTGGCTTTCTGACCTTGAGCGACGACCGCAGGAAGCTTGACTTCAGCTATGAGGATGGCATTATCGACTTTATCGGAGGCCATAGCCGCTTCACTGTCCGCCTTGACGGGCAGACTGGCCTCTATGTCACCTTCACGAACTATGTGACAGAAGGCGAAAAATATCCGACAAATCGCAATCTTCTCTCGCTGGCCGTATCCAAAGACTTGCGCCACTGGCGCCGCGTGAAGGAGATGCTTTTCGACGACACAGGCCTTATGCCGCAATACTCCGCCATCCTGACGGGCTTCCAGTACTGCGCCTGGCACTTCGACGGCGATGACATCATGCTCCTAAGCCGCACCGCCTACCGTGGCGCCCACAATTTCCACGATGCCAATCGCCTGACCTTCCACCGATTCGAGAATTGGCGCAGGTACCTTTAGGTTGCCCTATCTCCGCTCCGACACAGCGCCTTAGGATAAACGCCGCACACTGAATACGCAAGCTTCAGAACGTCTGCCCTATGCACAGAGCCTTAGCCCTGGGTATTCAGTAATGCAGCACCACCATTTGATGGCAGGTGAAGCTATCAACACGGAAGGAGATATAGCCGTCATCTTCGCGTTCGAACAGGACTGGGATACCCTGTGGTTCCAGCGTTGCCTTGCGAACGGCTTTAAGGGGCTTGACTTTAACTGTCGTATTGACGAGAGGCAGCAGTTCTTCGATGACCATGCCATTTCCGCGCACCTGAACACCATCCACCGTGCTTGCGCCTCCCCGTGGCAATACCCCCGCATAGAGCAGATGCACAATGCTGCGCTTTTTTGATGGCTGATCCATCATCGTCACACGAGCGGCGGAAGGCAGGTTGCAAGTCAGGCGAGGCGGTTCGCCCAGGGCCAGGCTGACCACCTTGCGGAGATATTGCGCCACTGGCACGCATCCCCAGCCACGGTAGATGGCGAACATCGGATGAGCCAGATAGACGATGTTGCCGAACTGCACACCCGAGTCGTAGCCAGATTGATCTGGCGGGTACGGTGTCTGCTGATGCGAGCAGAAATGGTAGTGGTCGGTACGGTTGAAATAGGAGTCGTATGTCACGCCAAGGCTTGTTCCCTTGGTAACTTTCATCCGCTGGCTAGGTAGATACATGACCATAGGGGAATCCACATCTGGGGGCTGAAGCTTTTCAATGGGAAGCAGATAATCGGGCGCAAAGGGATTTTTCCCATCAAATTTTGCTCCCATCTCGAATAACGGTTGGCCGTCCTTGTCCAAGCCACTTGTTCCCGTCAAAAGCAACCTGCCTCCTTTGGCCATATAGGTGTCAAGGCGCTTCTTGAGCTTTGCGTCAATGGAGACGGCATCAGGCAAAATAAGGAGGCGATACTTGCCGAAATCGGCATTCAGGTCAATGATATCAAACAGGAAATGCCCTTCCAGGAGAAGCCGCCCGACCCCCACGTCACTTGACTCGTCACGATTGGTGTCCTTTTCAACCGCCTGCTTGGGCAGGATGGCGATGTCCGCGATGCTGTTGACATGGTCGCACCATGCCTCCTTTGCTTCGACCTCAGAATAGGCCTTGCCGATGATGCGGTAGGTGGAGGAATCCAACTTGCCACATGGATGCAATTGATCGCCGATGCTGCATTTTGATCCGTATGCCAGCATGGCGGAACACTCATAGCGAAGGGCGTTCGGATGCTTGTAGCCGCCGAATTCGCCCCAGGTCGTGTGGAATTTTCCTGTCATGCCCAAGTGGTCCATTCCGACAGTCTGGGCGTACTTCGCCGCCAGCGGGTAGTGGTCGTACCCCCAACCGCCTGTCGGGAGGGACTCAATCTCCTGATGCGAGAAGTACTCGTTCAGAAGAGCTTGGTTGCCTGGCTTCACAAAGCCTCCATTGTGGAAAAGGGGCATTTCGGGGTCAATTTCCATCACAGCCTTGGTCGTCATCTTGAAATAGCGTTCCTGTGCCATCTGCTGACAGATGACCAGATCCTCGTATTTGGTCGGGTCAAGCCCGTTTTCACGCATAACCTTCATACAGTGTTCACAGGCGCAGACGGGCTGCTTGACAATGTCCAGAAAGATACCATTGCAGTTTGGGAACTGCTCCATAACCTCCTGAATCTCTTCAATCAGATGATCCAAGTAGGGGGAGTTGAAACAGGCACGATGGAAGCCAGCCCGCAGGTTGCTCGGGATTCTGACCTCCATTGTCTTTGGATCGACAAAGATGTTCTTCCAGCCAGGGTGCTCCATCATGGTGATGTCGTCATAGCCAGCGGAGATATAGATGGGGGCATTGATGTCAGCCTCCTTGCAGGCGTCGAACTGGGCACGTAACAGATCAAATCCAAGGGATGGATGCATCTTGCCAATCTTCGTGTCGTGGTAATGCCAGCCATGATGACATTTGGCAAACAGCGTGATGGAGTTGACGTGCGCGTCCTTGAGAGTGTGTATCCACTCATCCTTGTCAAACCCAAGCCCAATGCCAGGGATATTCCCAGATGTATGAAAATCCAAGTGAATCTGGCGGAATCTCAGATGATGAGCCATTGTGTGTCTCCTATTATTGTTATTGCACAAGGTGGCACTTGTGCATCTTCACGATTTCGCAAGGCAGAGCTTGCGATTCGCAACGCAATAGTTATTTTGCGAAGAGCGTGATCTCGGTGGTGCCGATGGTGCGGTTGGATTTCAGGTCAACCAGCTTGGCGCAAAGGCCATCCAGAGGCGAGAAGGCACCTTTGTAGAGAGTCACGTCGAAGCGGGAGTTCCTACCCGTCTTGAGTCTGGTGATCTGCTTGGGGTTGGAGATTGTCCATATCTGAAGCTCCAGCTTCTCGCCAGCGTCCTGCAGGTAGTCAATCGTCATGGATGCCTTCCAATCATCCCCGACGAAAGGCGACGAAACGAATATGCTCACGGGCGACTTGACGTCGCGACGCACAACCTGTTTCTCAAGCTGTTCTCTCTTAGCGTTCTGGATAGTAACCATTACCTCCAACTCGCCCGCTTGCGCCA
This sequence comes from Victivallales bacterium, assembly GCA_017535315.1. Lineage (GTDB taxonomy): Bacteria > Verrucomicrobiota > Lentisphaeria > Oligosphaerales > Oligosphaeraceae > RGIG3456. The sequence goes on from JAFXUD010000077.1 coordinate 28,771, forward strand.
GGCGCGTCGGAAAGCTCAGTTCGGCGGTCTTCTTGCCAGGGACGGCCTTCTTGGAGGTCTTCTCCTCGGCCAGCACCGTCTTGCCGTCCAAGAGCTTCCAGGCAGTCTCGACGGTCAGCTCGTCATCGTTGGCATTTGGGTTGATGACGCTGACGTTGATGCTGCCCTTGCCGACAATAGCGGTATCGACGTTGACGCTACGAATCCAGGTGGAGCCCATGCTGGCGAGTCCAAAGCGGGCAGGTTGTCCGAAGGAGCTGCCTGTCGGCGACCAGCAGGATAGTTCGAAGACCTCCAGCGGCCTGCGCTCGCGGCAGACATTAAAGCCGAAGGAGCTGCCCGCCAGCTTCAGGTCCTTCAGGGGCATGGACAGCTCCACGAACCATCGGTCGGTGCCCTTCAGCGCGGAAACCTTAACATCGGGGTTCCAGCCTCCCAGCGTCCCGCCACAGTAGATGGCGCCAATCGGGTTCACGGAGAGCTGGTAGAAGCCCTGCATCTTCAAGGTCGGGTCGAAGAAAAACTCCACGCAGTCGTCGTTATAGACGGGACCGTTCTTCTCGGAGATGTTGGCGGTGATGTGTCCCATGAACTCCTCCTCGGCCTCCGTGGCAATATAGAGCTTCTCGCCGTCGGTGGCAATCCATGCCTTCGTCTGCGCCTTCGGCTTGCCGCCGATGTTTATGCTGAAGTCCTGCATGAGACCAGCGGTCTGCCAGCAGTCGTCATCCAGCTTGCCATCAATCACAGGGGCGTTTTTGCAACGTGTGATTGCCACCTTGTAGGAGTTGCGTGTTGTCGGTGCCGCATCGGCGTAAACAGGCGCGCTGTCCGAGGCGGCAAGATTCAGTACGGGTGCTTTCGCGCCTTTCGATGCATCCTTCACGCCCAGCAGGGTCTCAATCTGCGTGGCGATGATTTCACGCGCATGGTCATAGTCCTCCAATGTCCACCCAGTCTTCAGGTTGAAGACACCCGTCACCTGGTTGTCGCCATTGGGAGCGACTGGCAGCGTCTTGAAGGCACCTGCGTTGCGAATCTGCGTGAAGTAGCGAATGCTACCGAGAATCTCGTCTAGTACCTTCTGCGCATAGTCGGCCTCTTTGCCAGGCTTCTGCTTGATGAGAGTCTGGAGATAGCGTATGTAGCGAAAGTCGTCAATGCCTTCGCGGAAGGAGAGCATGCCGATGCCTGGGCCGCCAGGGCGGGTGCTGTCGCCTGGATAGAAATTGGTTGTATCGCCATAGCGACTGTCAAAGTCATTGAAAGGGCTACCGCCGTAGCTGCGCATCGCCCAGTTGAAGACACCATTCGCCTTGGAACGCGCCATGAAGAAGCCCGCGACATAGCGGCTGGTGGCGGGACGGTAACTCTCCACATCGTTGTTGTAGAGGGCAACCAGACGCCCCTCCTTCGCCAGCTCCACCATCTTCTCAGGGGCGGCGACGCAGCCGTTGAAGTTCCAGACATCGGAGTACGGGCCAGCCTGCGTGTAGAAGTAGGAATCGCCAGGACCATCCTCCTCGGTACGCATCCCAGGAATCTCCTTCAAGTACTTCAGGAGCTGAACGTTGCGCTTCTGGATTTCCGACGAACGCCAGCCTGGTTCATCCTCGGGCTGGACAATCAGTTCGGGCCAGTTGCGCGCCTTGCACTCCGCCTGCATCGCCTTCCAGAAGGTCTGGTAGCAGGTCTTGTATTCAGGCGAGAACTCCTTGAAGCCCAAGTGCAGGGCAAACTTGTCGCCTGGGTCCGCCAGCAGAATGACAGGGCATGGGTACTTGTGCTTGACATAGAGGTCCATAAAGACGACGAACATCTCGTCATCCAGGAATTTGATGGTAACCTTGCCGTCCTTGTAAACGCACTTGGAGATGTCAAACGAATGGCAGAATCCAACGGAGGTAAAGTTGAGCTTGCGCATGAGCGCCATGTCGTGTTCGTATTGGGCAACTTTGTCTTCAAATGTCTTGACGAGGCCGCGCGGATAGGTGAGGTATTCGCCGAACATCATGTCCGTCGCCTCGGGTGCCACAAAGGATCGCACCTTCAGCTCGTAGGGAATGTTCTTGGACTGGCCGTCCAACGTCAATTGCACGCTGCCCTTGTAGAGGCCTGGCTTGGCGTCTGCGGGCACGTCAACATCAATCCAGAAGGATTGCGATTCATTGGCTTTGACGGCGATGGACTCGCGTTTCTCAAGCAGCATTGGAATCTGTTTGTAGTAACTGAGCGACTGGTAGGTTGGACGCTTGTCCAGATAACCAAGATATTGGATGGTAAAGGAAGACGGCGCGATTTCACCGCCATCGGCGCTCTTCAGCGGGGCAGGCACCGTGACCTTTGCGCTGGCGATCTCCTTCTGGGCGTGGAGGGAGAGCATGACAGGCTCTGCCTCGCCAGGGCAGGCAGCCGCCTTCAGAACGGGATTGGGGTCATCCGAGGGCAACGGCTTCACGTTGCGGAAGATGTGCTCCATCCACGTGCGACTGAAGAGCTGGGCACCAAACGCCTTTTCCGCGTCCGTTGGTGCGCGATGACCTTTCGGCGGGACATAGACGATAGGCTTGAACTTTGCCATCCCGTTAATCAGCTTGAAGTTGTCAAACCACACCGTCGCATCCTTCCTCGGGCAGCGGCGGTAGATGAAAACCGCCTTGGGAAGCTTGACATTACCATCGGCGTTCTTGAAGTAGAGCGGGATTTCAATGGGCTGCTGTGTCTTTGGGGAGATGGAGAAACCAGAGAAGGTGGATTCACCTTCGTAGTAGTCGATGCGGATAGACATTTCCAGCCGTCCGCTATCCTCCTGCCATGCAGAGAAGAGCAGCGTATTGTTCTCCTTTATCTCATCTTCTGTAAAGACAAGCTTGAAGCCAGGCCAGCTATCCTTGAGGCTTCCCTTGAAGAGAACCTTCGCCGCTGATTTTCCATGGCTGGCATGCTCCTGCACAATCGTGAAGTCCTGCTTTTTGGCCTCGGGTACCCGCTTCGCCCAGTTTGCATCTTCAAAAGATGTCAAATCCAGGGCAAATGCGGAGACCGTCGTCAAGGCTCCCGCCATCAACAGTGTCTTGATTTTCATTGTGTTGTCTCTCTTTTTTGGGTTATATAATCTAGCTAGCTTTCTATGGGACGATGGGACAGAGAAAACTCGGAAAACGCAAGGCCTGCTTGCCTCACTTCGCGAAAACAGGCTTGGTGACGGCGTAGATCACCTTGCCAGATTTCTTCTCGACGAGAGAAACTGTCACCCTGTCCAGCGTGGCGAAGCTGCCTTCCGCGACAGCCAACTTGAAGTGGCGGTCCTGCTTGACAGGTTGCTTGAACACCTGCTTCGGATTGGAGGCGGCAGCCACCTGGAGTTCCAGTGGCGCATTGGTGGGCGAGTTGTAGTGGACGCTCAGCCGCGCACGCCACTTGTCCCCCGCAAACGAGGTGAAGTCATCGAACGTGACAGGCTGCGGCATGTTGCGTCGCACCGTCTGCTTCTCCTGTATCTTGCCTGACTTGTCTCTGACGGAGATGATGGCCTCAAAGTCGCCGATCTCCTTCAGAACAGCGTTAAAGCAAAGCCTCTCCTCACGCTTTTCTGGTGCCACTTCCATACGGGACATGCCGCTGTCAAGCACCTTCTTCCCCTGCGTGAGCTTCCAGGCGGCCTCCACGGTCACCTTTTCGTCATCCTGCTTGGGGTTGACGATGGTCGCATAAAAGGGGCTCTTGCCCAGCACAACATCATCCGCCGAGGTGGCACGGAACCACGCCATGCCCAAGTTGGCGGCGCCAAAACGAGCGGGCTGCGCGAAAGGCCCGCCTGTGGGCGACCAGCAGGAGAGCTCGAATATCTCAATGGGACGGCGTTCACGGCAGACGTTCAGTCCAAAAGTCGTGCCCTTGATTTGAAGCTCACCCATGGGGATGGCTATCTCGACAAACCAGCGGTCCTTGCCACGGGTGGCAGCCGAATTCAGCTCGGGCTTCCACTCCTTTCTGTCGCCACGCAACGTGGTGTAGAAGCCGAGCGCGTTGATGCCAATCTGCTTGTAGCCACGGTTGTCGTGGGCGGGGTCGATGAAAATCTCCACGCAGTCATCCTCAAAGACGTTGCCCTGGTTCGCGGTGGTGTTGGTGATGATCTTGTCAATGTACTCCTCCTCGCACTCGATGCCGAGGTAGAGGCATTCGCCGTCGGTCAGGATGCGGGCGGTCGTCTGTGCCAGCGGCTTGCCCTCGCCTACGTGAAGTGAAAAGTCGCGCATGACACCCGCGCTGGCCCAACAGGGGTCATCCAGCACGCCATCGATTTTCGGGGGAATCTTCAGCATGGGCACCAGAACGCTGTAGGCATTCTTTTTGGCAGTGGCAACCTCCTGCACTTTAGATGCTTCCGCCTTGCGTGGCTCCAGCTTCAGTGCAACTGGCTCCGACTTGTCAACCGCCTTGTCGCCCGCCAGCAGGATTTCAATCTGCCTGGCGATGATTTCGCGTGCGCATGCGTAGTCCTCCAGCTTCCAACCGTTTTTAATGTTGCAGACGCCCGTGACTTGGCTGTTGCCCTCTTCGTCGTTGCTCGCCTTTTCGAAATCGGCGGTGTCGCGCAACTGGACGCTGTAGTTCAGACTCTGGTAGATGGAATCCAAAACCTTTCTGGCGTAATCAGCCTTTGGGCCTGGGTACTTCTCTATCAACGAGTTGAGGTAGCTTACATAGTTGTAGTCATCGATGCCCTCGCGGAATGCGACAAGCCCGATACCAGGGCCGCCCGCATACTTGGCGTTGCCAGGAAAGAAGTTGGTGGTGTCACCGTTCTTGGAATCCAGGTCGTCGAAGACATCTCCCGCATAGCTCTTGAGCGCCCAGTTGAAGCAGCCATCCGCCTTGGAAAGCAGTTGGAAGAAGCCTCCCATGTAGCGGCTGGTGGCGGTGCGGTAGCTCTCCACGTCGCAGTTGTAGAAGACCGCCAGCTTGCCCTGTTTCTTGAGCATGGCCATCTGCTCGGGCGACCCAACGCGCCCGTTGTAGTTCCAGACATGCGCGTAGGGGCCTGCCTCGTTGACAAAGTAGCCATCGCCTGGGCCGTCCTGTTCCGACCTCATGCCAGGGATTTCCGCCAGATAGGCCAGCAGGGTCTTATTGCGCTCCTTGGCCTCCACATCCTGCCAGGCGGGCTCATCGACAGGCTGCACGATGAGTTCGGGCCACCCGCGCCGCTTCGCCTCCTGCTGCATCGCGCTCCAGAAGGCCTGGTAGCACGCCTTGTATTCAGGACTCTTGTAGCCCTTCTTGGTTCTACCCGCGAAGCCCTGCCCCACGTCGCTCAACAGGACGACTGGCTGCGGATAGCCGTTCTTGACGTATGCGTTCATGGCGGTGACAAAGAGGTCGTCCTCGTTCATCTTGACCACGCATTTACCATCCTCGTAGGTGAACTCCTTGGTGTCGAAGCCATAGCAGATGCCGACCGAGGTCATGCCGAGGGCGCGCATATAGGCGAACTCCTCCTCGACCGTCTCCTTCATTTTCGTCTGTGAGACCTTTGGGGGTGTCAGGTACTCGCCAAACAGCTTGTCCCCCGCCTCGGGAACCGTGAAGGAGCGCACCTGGAGGGAAATCGGCAGCTCGAAGCGCGCACCATCCATCGTGAGCGTCGCGGAGCCTGTATAAAGCCCAGGTTTCGCATCTTTCGGAACGGTGGCATCAACCCAGAAACTCTTGGAGGTGTTCTCGGACAGTTTGATCTTGTTGGAACGGTCCAGTACCATCGGCACATCAACATAATAGGTCTTGGAGGGGTAGCTCGGACGCTTGTTGATGCACAGGATATTCATGACCTGCAACGCCTCGGCGGGAATAACATCCCCCGACGCGCTCTTCAGCGGGGAGGCTATACCCAGCGTGACATTGGAAAAGCTCTTCAACGCATAGATGGAGACAGTCATCGGTTCCGCCTCGCCAGGGCAGGCAATCGCCTTCAATGTGACCTCTGGGGCATCCGTCGGTTGCGGCTTCACGTTTTGGAAGACATGCTCCATCCAGTTACGCTGGAAGAGCTGGAAGCCACGCGACATCTCATCGGCGGTCGGCTGACGCCACCCAGCAGGGGCCTTGTAATAGATGGGCTTAAAGTCCTGCTTTGTCTTCCCGATCCTGAAATTGTCCAGCCAGACGGTCACGTCATTGCGCGGCATCCTGCGGTAGATGACCAGCCGCTTCGGTATCCGACGCTTCCCGTCCTCCATGGGTACCGTGTCAAAGAGAATCTCGCTGGTGCTCTTGATTTTGGGATACAGCTTAACGCCCCCCCAGCCCGATGCGCCCACGTTGTAGTCTATGCGGTAGTTCAGCGAAACGGCCGTCTTTTCGTCATGCCAGCCATCGAAGAAAAATGCATTGTTGCCCGAATTGTTTTCGAAGAGGCTGGGCACCAGGATGATGTTGAGGTCGGGCCACGTGTCCTCCACGCTTCCCTTGTAGAAGACCTTGAGCGCATGCTCGCCATCCGTGGCGTGCTCCTTGACAATCTCCATCTTGGCGCCACCGAAAAACCGTCCTTTCAGGTTCTCGGTAGGCTCAAATGAGACGATCTGCTGTGCAAACAGCCCAGCCCAAACCAACAATGATGATAACAGTAATTTCTTCATGGCTTGTTCGTATTTTGAAATAGAAGATGAAAATCAATCACTTTAACGTAATACAACTACTACTATTTTCAAAGTCAAGTGACATTATTATGTTTAGATAACTTCCCTCTCTGGAAACAGAACGTAACAAAAAGGACGGAATCCCCATGAAGATTGCAGATGTGGCGATTCCGTCCAAACAGAGACTAAGCACTTTATACTGAAAAGTATCAACTGATATTAGAACAACTTGTTGATTTCAGCAACGGTAAGATCGGCTAATTTGAAACCAGCGTCGTGCCCGCACTGCCCATTGATAATGCAGCCACCATAGCCGCCGAACTTCTCAGCATCGGGGCTGGGCAAATAGCCTGCGCCGCGCGAGGCGCCCGCCGCCAGCTGCACCAAGAAGGTCTGTTGGGACTTCGTGCGCGCCTTGATGTTCTGGCCGTAGTAGAGGTACAGCTCGAATGGGTTGTCGGCGATAGCGATGTCACCCAGACGTATGACGTTCATGTTGAAAGAGATGTTGGGTTCCGCGTCCTGGTCCTCATAGCGTGTGATGACCGCCTTGGCATTCTGGATAAGCACAAAGTGGTGAAGTTTGCTGTCATACGGGCCAGGGCCGTCCAGCTTCTCGTTGGCGTGCGTCTCGTCGCAGAAGGCCTTGAATGCCTCTTTTTCAGGCATGATGGCAGTCAGGCGGGCTACTTCAGCTTTGGCGGCTATGTAGTCCGTGTAGGAGGCGCGTCGGCGCGGCAACGTGACCACAACCTTCGAGTGTTTCAGCACAGGAGTGAACTCCGCTGGCCAGAGCGTCGCGTTCTCCACGGCGTTCAGAAGGCGTTTCGCCAGCACGGGCACGCCGTCCTCGTGCCAGAAGTCAGGCTCCGTCGTGTAATGACGCACCAGGTCACGCGGGGACTGGCAGCCAGCGGGGCTGATCTGGTAGATGGTATGGAAATCCTCGCCGAACTTCTGCTTAAGCAGCTCGCGCGTGGCTCCAGCGAAGTCGGAGGAAACCTTGTAAGTCGATTCCATATTCTGAGACGGGCAGGCCACGTTCAGCAGCATGCCAGTGCGCTTGCCGCTTTCGTCGCAGGTGAAGAGCATCTCCACGCCTGAATCCTCGCCAGCCTCCATGCCGACGAAATCGGGGCGCGTGGTATCGCCGTACATCTCCGCCAGGCCATTGCTATAGACAGCACGCCTGCAATGGCCGATGCGGGCGTTTCCAAAGCCACGAATGATGCCACCAGGGCGGCGGTTCCGCCAGGCATTCACAAAGTTCTGCGCCATAATCGGAACGACAAAATCGACATACTCCTGCGAGGAGAGAATCTGCCGCTTCTCCTCCACCAGATCCTCCACATCCTTCCAGCGGGTAATCTTCATCGTGATGGAAGGCGCAGAGTGTGTATGGATAGCGTGGAAGAAGATGTTTTCGGGCGCGATGGCAGGCTCGATGGCATGGACCGCCTCGCAGACCTTCTCGTGGAAGGCGCGATTGACGCCAACGTTGTCGATGGAGGCCTCCAGGAAATATTCATCTCCAGAACTGATGGCAACGGCAACAGTCTTCAAACGTGAATGGATTTCATGCGTCAAACGCTCGTAGTACTGCCCCATCAAGGGAATCCACTTGTCGGTCACGGGCGTGATGTCCGCCTCGCTCCAGCCAATCATTAGTTTTTCGGTCATGGTTTTGTTTTCTCCTTATTTAATGACAAAAATGTTCGTCTTAAAGCCGTCAACAGTCACGGTAACTTTGTTGCCAAGCTGCTTGCCGTTGTCGTTGTAAAGTTGCTTTCCATCAGGAAGCGTCACCTCGAAGGAATAGTCGCGCGGCTTGTCCTTCATATTCATCAACACCACGAGGAAATTGCCCTGGCCATCGCCCAGCACCTCGTATTCGGCGGCATCCACGCCTGGCATCTTCAGCATCTCAGGCACACGAATCCCAGTCGTGAAGAAGGGCTCGTATTTTGAGAGCACCTTGGAGACTTCGGAGATGGCGAGGAAGGAACGTCCATCCAACGTCGGGTATTCGTAAATCAGAAAACCCTTTGTGGCATCGCAACAGCGTCGCATGAGCGTGGACGCACGAGCCGCCTGCGGAGCGATGCGCAGTTCGCGCTTGTAGGGGTAAACCAGTTCTCCCAACACCAGTCTTGTTTTCTTAAAGCAAGCCTGCGTCTCCTTCAGATCCTTCACCGTGCGGCCATAGCCGCACATCGCGATATCCATCATGCCCTCCATCAGCGACCAGTCGATACCGTAGATCAGTTTCGTCCTGTCGCTTTGATACCCAGAATAAACGGAGAGGAGGACGCCTGGGAGTTCCTCATGGATGGTTCTGCACAGCAAGGCGGCAAAATCCGCCACGCGGCGATGACAGTAGGCCTGCCACTTCTCCAGATGCTCCTTGTTGACGTTTTCACTCGTCAGGCCTTCTGCGCTGATGCCAGCAAAACTCGCGAAATCCGTCAGGCAGTCTTTGCAGTAGCAGGACATATAGCTGTTCTTGACGGGTTCCTCGTAGTCCCAATCGATATGGCTACTGCTGCCCCAACGCTCATGCCATGGCTTCATGTTCTTTTTCAGGAATGCCGCAAAATCTGGATTCTTCACCATGTTGCGGGAGCAGACCACCAACTTGCTGACTTTCCCGCTGTATTCCACCTGCGCCTGTTCAGGATGCGCCTTGATATACTCCTCGCAATTGAAGTTCCAGACGGCGAAATTGAATAAGATGACGCCCTTGAGACGCGTGTAGTTGGTGAGGCCACCTGTAATCTCGTTCACGCCAGCGTCCGCCATATAATCGTACACCTTCCGCTTCAGTTCCGCATCATCCATTGACTTGTGCCAGCCACCCCACATCTCAATGTAGGCATCTTTGGGTTGCACGCCCCTGGCAGGCGCGATGATGTGGGCGGCAAAACTATTCGGCAGTTCAAAGGCATTCCCCTGCTTGCTATCGGCATAATAGAAGATTTGCGTCTCATCCATGGCGATTGCCTCGTCGATTGCAATCAGCACGGCAATCATCTCGTGGCTCTTCCGCTGCTCAATATACGGAATAGTCTTTTTCACCGTAATCGCATACTTGGTGAACTCTACGCCGTCGCGCACAACGGTGCCAGCAGTCCTGGTCTCCAGCGGAAACAGGTTGTAATACCCCGAGACACCAACAAGCGTGATGCCCTTGGGCAATTCGAATGTCATCGTATAGTCCGAAACCTTCTTCCCAGGGATTCCCTGCGGGAAATAAAGGATCTGCTGCAAACCACCTCGGTTCAAGTAGATGCCATTGACATGCCAGTTGGGCCAGACAACGGATTTCTCGCACAGGACACTCAGCCTTTCAACACCGTCCTTTCCCTTAATCCAGCCCTCTGGATAGGGGATGGAGGTACCCGCAACCGTCAAGGCAACTTCTGCCCCCTCCCCTGCCTTCAATTCAAACTCGTTCACGCCCGTCTTCAACGGGAGACTGCCCGACACGACGACACCATTGACCGTGAGTTCCGCCTGGTTCAGCTTCGCCTCCAGCACGCGCGTGTTCACATGGCACTTGTAGTCAGGCGAGCGGAAATAGACCGTGCTTCCCTGAGAGAGGTACCAACTGAACACAAAGTCCCCGCTCTTGTCCAGGTTGAAGGGAAGTTCGCCCCTCTCCTTGCCAATCTGCTGCTTTGCCCTGATGACATCCCGATCAAAGGCCGCGCTGCCATTCAGGTGTGCAGGCATCTCGTTGGTCTTCGCAACCTTTAGCGCATTGGGGCCAGGTAGGAATTCGGGAAAAGAAGTGATGCAGATGCCTGGCACCCTTTCCAAAAAGACAAGCTTCCCCAGATAAGCATTCAAATGGATGCCGCCGCTGATGATGGCCTGAAGCGAACTCTGCTCCTTGGACGCGCATTCGCGGCGTGAGGCAAGCACCTTCCAACTGTCGCCCATCTTGGGAACACCCCCAAGAGCACTCCATGGCAACGCCATCTCGACGCGCCAATGCGCATTCTTGCCGCCGTTGTCAATCCCGACTGCAACCTTTGCGTTGGACTGCCAGCTATGATCGCGGTTCGACCAGTACTCTGCCGCATCCAGCGAGCTCACACAGTCGCAGACAACGCCAGAAGCCGAGACAATGACATCATAAAGCTTGTTATTCGCCCCGTTCCCAAGAAGCACCTCCACCATGTCGCTGGAATAGACCTTGTCGCTGTCCGTCTCTTGGAAACCGTTCTTGAAGTCGTGCAAACGGTTCTGTAACGGATCCAGCGCACCCTCCATGCACTTGAACGCCACATAAAGGTTCTCGTCATCCCATAGAAAACTCACCGTAGTCTGCTGCTGTGCAAAACTGTTTGTGAGATTCAGCAGGAATGGACCGCAGGCGATGCTCTCCTTCCAGGCAGCATCCCCCAGGTTGCCGTCGATTTCAGGTGTCCCGCGCCCCGCCGTAATATACACGGGGTCAGCCGCCAAACACCCAAGACACAAGACAAACAAAACCAAACACAGTTTTTTCATGTGACTTTTCCCAATAAAATGTTGATATGATTACCGCAATCCCCCTAGCAGACCTACACTAGCAGACCTACCCCCTAGAAGACATAGAGGACTTAGCAGACTTACCCTAGCAGACCTACCCTAGCAGACCTACCCTAGCAGACCTACCCCCTAGCAGACCTACCCTAGCAGACCTACCCTAGCAGACCTACCCTCGCAGACCTACCCTAGCAGACCTACCCTAGCAG
>JAFXUD010000078.1 GCA_017535315.1 Victivallales bacterium
CCCGTCCAAAGTCCCCCGTCCAAAGTCCCCCGTCCAAAGTCCCCCGTCCAAAGTCCCATGTCCAAAGTCCCAATTGTCAAAAAAAGCACTTTTTTATAAAAAAAAACACTTTTTCACGAATTTTTTATAAAAAATGATAACAATCGGCTTGACAGGGCATTTTATGCTTGTATATTTGTGTTGTGGATGAAAATCACCACTGTTTCACCAACATTTGGATGACTTTCACCATAGTAAATCGAAACGCGCGCAATTTTCTGATTTTACGACTATTTCACCATGGCTGAAGAAACTCCACGAGTTAGGCGAGTATTTGAGGGCAGCAGTTCCTGCACCCTTGATACGCAGCGTCGTGTCTTGTTTCCGAAGTCCTGGCGTCTGGAGACAGACACTGCTGTCACCAAGTTCTATGCGGTTGCATCCGCCCCGAATGTCATAAAGATCTATGATCAGGAGCACTTCAACGCATATTACGATTATCTCACCAGCCTTGATGAAAACGACCCCGAGGTACTCCAGGCACTTACGCTTGCAGGAAATCTCACGATGACCTTCACGCCTGACAGGCAGGGGCGCTTCATCCTCTCGAAGGAACTCATCGAGCATGGACAACTTGGCGCGAACATTGTCCTGGTCGGCTGCATCACCTTCGGCAGAATTGTCTCCAAAGAAGAATGGGAAAGCTGCAAAGGCAATCCCATGATACTTCAAAAACTGAACAAGCCCCTGCGTTCTCCATCGCAGCCAACATAAATAATCCATGCCATTTGAACACAAATCAGTCATGTTAGATGAAGTCGTAACCATGTTCCGTGAACATGGCGTCACGCGTTTCATCGACGGCACCCTCGGCGGCGCTGGTCATTCCAGCGCTTTGCTGGAGGCGTTGCCCCATGCCTGTATGCTGGGCATCGACCAGGATCCCGTTGCTATTGAGGCGGCGACAGCAAAGCTTGCACCCTACGGAAACCGCGTTTCCATCGCAAAAGGCAACTTCTCCGACATGGAGACCATCGCCAATGAGCACTATTTCCATGACGTTGATGGCATCCTGCTGGACATCGGGGTTTCTTCCCCTCAAATCGACTCCCCTGAACGGGGATTCTCCTTCCGCTTTGACGGACCATTGGACATGCGGATGAATCCAGATGCACAGATGACAGCTGCTGATATCCTGAACAGCTTTAGCGAAAAGCCACTGGCAGACCTCTTCTTCCAATTCGGCGAGGAACGCAAGTCCCGCCAGGTTGCCCGTGCAGTAGTGGCAAGACGTGAACAAAAGCCATGGGAACGCACAGGCGAGTTTGCAGAGCTGGTCACCTCCATCGTCGGCAAGGCGCATCAGCACGGCCTCAATCCAGCGACACGTTGCTTCCAGGCCCTGCGCATCGTGGTGAACAACGAGCTCGGATGCCTTGACAAGGGACTGAAAGCGGCCCTTTCGCTTCTCAAGGAAGGCGGCATCATCGTTGTCATATCTTTTCATTCACTCGAAGATAGAATCGTCAAGGAGTTTTTCAACTATGAGGCGCTCTCCTGCACCTGCCCGCCTGGGATGCCGATATGCACCTGCGGAAAGGTCCAGCGTCTGAAGGTACTCACCAAAAAACCTCTCAGGCCAACGCCAGAGGAATGTGCGGATAATCCAAGAGCCGCATGCGCAAAGCTGCGTGCCGCTCAGAAAAAAACGGGGAAACAATAACACGGTAAAACTAGACGGGTGTTCACATATTACAGGAGGCAGTTCAAATGGGAAACAACACAATGGTCAACAAGAAAAAAACGGAGCAAAGCGAGCCATCTCCATATTGGCTGGAGATGTTCTTTGTCCTGAGTATCTGCGTCGCATTCGCGGGAGTTACCATCTACGTGATTAACGTCAACAAGGAAATCGCCACATTTGACAAGGCAATCGCAGACATTGAGACAACCATCGAAAACAACAAAACTATCATTGAGAACCTTAAAAAGCAACAGGAGAGGCTCAAGACTGAAAAGGTTCTGGCGTTTGCAAGAAAATATAATATGATGACACCGATGCAAGGCCAAATCTGCATGGTTGATCCGCACGACATCATGCCAAGAGAACAAAGCCCCTACATGTACGCCAAGCGCCAGCAGCAAGGGACAGCTGTCAATGTCGCTACAGTACAGAAAAATCCATGATTTAGTTCTCTCGGTTGCCGTGTAGGATCTCCTACACGGCAACACTGTTACTGAGGATTAAAACAGAAAAGAGAGGCGAGAGAGAAGGAAAAACGAGAGGAAAAGACGAAGGAGACAGTGAAGGCGAGGGAGACGAGAGGAGAAGGTGACGGTGAAGGCGAGGGAGACGAGAGGAGAAGGTGACGGAGAAGGCGAGGGAGACGAGAGGAGAAGGTGACGGTGAAGGCGAGGGAGACGAGAGGAGAAGGTGACGGTGAAGGCGAGGGAGACGAGAGGAGAAGGTGACGGTGAAGGCGAGGGAGACGAGAGGAGAAGGTGACGGTGAAGGCGAGGGAGAAGGAGAGGAAATGGAAGGCGAGACAATGGATACCCTGCAGAAAAAGTTTAGAATCGATTGGAGAAAAATACTGCAATACATACGCTCCTTTTTTAAGGAAGTTTTGCTTACTGCTCCAATTCCAGCGGAATCCACTAAAGCGCTGGAATTGAAAAAATACTCCCGTTTTGAATTAACAGTCCGATTCTGCTTCATTATTTTCCTTCTGTGTTGCCTTGGCGGTGCCATGCTCACCAAAATGTGGTTCATTCAAGTCAAAGAGCATGGAAGCCATTACAAGGATGCGGACAGACTCCTAGGTCTCCGCCAAAAACTCGTCGGAAGCCGTGGCGAGATTTTCGACTTTGACAACAACCTCCTGGCAGGCAATGTCCGCACCAAAGACCTCTACCTGACCCCACGTCACATCGTTGGCCCGACAAATAAGATGCAAATGCTCCAGGAGTTCAGTAGTTTTCTCGCTCCAAGAGTAGGTCTGAAGCCAAGCGAAGTGGAGGAGAAATGCGGTGAAGTCCTCGGGAAACGTATTCCCGTTACCCTTGCCAAGAACGTATCACGCGACACAGCCAACAAAATCAGCAGCCTGAACTTCAAGGGTGTGGAGATTCAAAACCATGATACGGACATTATCATACAAAATGTTAAAGGAGCTCTTGTCAGAAAAGACATCGTCTTCTATCCACAAGATATAACTGACTATAAGGTACGTGACACCACCATCTGCGCCCTGAGTGCGCTTCTTTCCCTGGATGAGGCCACCCTGTTCCAGGAGTGCAACAAGGCCCTGAACACCATGTCGCCTCTGAAACTCGTCAGATTCCTCTCCATTGACGACACCAACAAACTTCAGGCTGCCTTCAACGAATGGAATGAAATCAAGAACAACTATGGACGAGTCATCAAGCGGAAAATCCCCAAGGACGCCATCTTCTTCGAGGATTCAACCAAACGCGTCTATCCACGCGACAGGGTACTCTCTAATCTGATTGGCTTCTGCGATGTTGACAACGTCGGCATCACAGGCATCGAATGCCTGATGAACGCCCAAATGAAGGAATCCACACAATTCCGCAACATCGTCCTAGACGGTACAGTCGGCAAAAACCGCTACCCAAAATCCATTTATGACAGCAACTTGAACGGAGCCAACGTCTATCTGACCATCCAGCTCCCCATCCAGCAGATGGTGGAGATGCATCTCGCACGTCTAGTGGCAGAACACAAGCCCAAGCGTGCTTACATCGTCATGATGAATCCGCACACAGGTGCCATCATGGCACTGGCACAATACCCAAGTCACAGCTATGTCAATAGGCAGCCAACCGACAATGCCTCCTTCCATGCTCTCGTCGATGGTTATGAGCCAGGCTCCATCATGAAGGCTGTCTCCGTTTCATCCGCCATGGACTTTGCCAATCTTACACCACAAAGCGTCATCTTCTGTGAAAACGGCTCCTGGAGATATGGGGGAACAAGGCCTCTCAAGGAACACGGCAACATTCGTTTCGGTGATTTGACCCTGATGCAGATCATCCAAAAATCCAGCAATATCGGAAGCGCAAAGGCAGTCATCGAAAACATGAGTGAAATGGAGTTCTACACCTATCTCCGCGCATACGGGATGGGACAGCGGACAGGAATCGGATTCTACCCAGAACAAGGAGAGCCTGTCGTCTTTAGGGAAGAGGCAAACGGCATCCTGCATCCAGTCCAGCGCTGGCACCGACCTGACATCTCACGCATCGCCATTGGCCACTCGATTGTCGTCACCCCCTTCCAAATGGTGCAGGCATACGGGGCCATTGCCAATGGCGGACGAATGATGCAGCCCTATATCATCGACCGCATTGTCAAGGCGGATGGCGAGGTCATCCCATCGGTTCCCCTTCAGAAAGGTGCCCCCATCTCTGCTGACACAGCACAGAAAATCATGGAGTGCATGTGCGCCACCGTTGAAACAGGAGGCACTGCCACATCTGCGCAGGTGAAAGGCTACCGCGTCTGCGGCAAGACAGGCACAGCCGAAAAGGTTGAGCATGACGCCAATGGCAAAGCCTACTACTCCCACAGCAAACACACAACTTCTTTTCTGGGCATAGCTCCCGTTGATAATCCCGCATTTGTACTGCTGGTCACGGCTGACGAGCCATCGGGTCCCAAACGCTACGGTGGCTCCGTATGCGGCAAGACCTTCAGCAACATAGCAAGCGAAACCCTTCAGCTGTTGCAGATTCCTCAAAGTGAAACGGAATCCACGGATGATACTACGGCATTAAGATAAAGATTTACGGCAATGAAACTCGGGGAACTGGTTACCTATATTTCAGACTACGTTGTCAGCACGTCAGGCAATTTGAACATCATTATCCAGCAAGCCTGTTCAGATTCCCGCCAAGTACGCCCTGGCACTCTCTTCTGTGCAATGAAGGGCGCAAAACTTGACGGTCATCAGTTCATTCAGGATGCCATCGCCCGTGGTGCCGTCGCCCTCCTTGCTGAACATGCAGTGAAGACATCCATCCCCTGCGTGGTCATTCAAAACGCCTATCACGCCCTGGGTGCCGTCGCCGAATTCATGGAAGGCAAAC
Organism: Victivallales bacterium; assembly: GCA_017535315.1. Taxonomy (GTDB): domain Bacteria; phylum Verrucomicrobiota; class Lentisphaeria; order Oligosphaerales; family Oligosphaeraceae; genus RGIG3456. The sequence goes on from JAFXUD010000078.1 coordinate 5,092, forward strand.
CGACAGATAGCCTGAAGCTACTGGCGGTGACTGGCACCAACGGCAAGACAACCACTGCATTCTTCATGCATGAGATTCTGACTGCATGCCATCACAAGACAGGCATGGTCGGCACCGTCATCTACGATGTGGCCGATGGTTCCCCCAAAGTGGCGGACAGGACCACCCCGACCCCGTTTGAACTCCAAGCACTCTTCGCCGAGATGCGCAAAAACCACGCGGAATACGCCTCCATCGAGGTCTCCAGTCATGCCCTGCACCAACGGCGATTGGGCTCTGCAAAATGCGCAGCTGCCATATTCACCAACCTGACACAGGACCACCTTGATTACCATGGTGACATGGAGAACTACTATCAGGCAAAAAAACTGCTCTTCACGCAGCATCTGCAGACGAATGCCCCAATTGTACTCAATGGAGACGACCCCTATGGCGCGAGATTTGCAAAGGAACTAGCGGGAAATAACCTATATGTATATTCCTTCAAGGGAAATGCCGCTAACGTAAAGGCGGAAAACCTGCGCCTCGCATCTCACGGCTCCTCCTTCGACCTGCAATTTGCAAATGGAGAATCGTGGCATGTCGCCATACGTCTGCCTGGAGCCTACAATGCCGCCAACGCGGCGGGTGCCGCCATTGCGGCATACGCCCTCGGTCTTCCAAAAGAGACCGTTCTGAAGGCTCTAGCCAATTCCATCGGTGCTCCAGGCAGGATGCAGCCCATCCCTGTACCTGGCAACCGTTTTGCCGTCTATGTCGATTATGCTCACACAGATGATGCATTGCGCAATGCACTTGGCTGCCTGAAGGAATTGCCACACAACCGTCTCATTGTCCTCTTTGGCTGCGGCGGTGACCGTGACCGCACAAAACGCCCAAAGATGGGGGCAGCAGCAGCGAAACTTGCGGACATCGTAGTCGTCACCAGCGACAATCCGCGCACAGAATCCCCCGATGCCATCATTCAGGAAATCCTGCCTGGCATCCCAAGTGGCACAAAAAGCCTGACCATCCCAGACCGACGCGAGGCCATCCAGTATGCCATCGCCCATGCGCAACCTGGCGACATCATCCTTATCGCAGGCAAAGGTCACGAGGACTACCAGGAAATCAACGGCATCAAGCACCACTTCAACGACTGCGAGGAAGCACAGGCCGCCATTGACGCATTATGACTCTCCTCCCGTGCTGACTATCAGAGTTTTGTTGTAACATTTCAGAAGAGGCATATTGAGATATTTCACTTGTTTTTCTGCGCCTTGCCGCTACGCTACGCGGCGCAAAGGAACAGGAGGTACTGTCTGCCCGTGGGTTTCGCTCGCGCCAAAGGCGCTCGCTCCACCCACGGCTAGGTTCTTGCTGCCGCTACGCGGCTTACTCTTCTGAATAGTTACTGTCTTTTTTCTCTGTCTCAAGAACAAGCAACGTATAGTGCAATAGTGCCTTGCCTGGCAGGGTTACACGGGTGCGGCCCTGCACGACTGCACACTTCAACGGAAGATGCTCCTCGAAATCAGGGGAAACAGCGTAGGCACGGATAAACTCACCATCAAACTCCATCTCCATGTCAACGGCGTCCTTGAAGGCATCTTGCGGTAGTTCCGCTGGAGGATTTTTCCCCACGATGTCCCCACGGGTGCCACTGAGATTGATCCAGTGGCAATAGAGGCGTCCATTCCTGTTGTCGCGATAGACCTCAACGCGTTGCTCCTTGGGCACCGTACCGCCCACGCTCACAGGGAATGCCCCCTGATGCACAGCACCCACCACGGCAGGTGCCCAGACACTAAGCACCGCATCATAGTTGAACTCATAGCGTTGCCCTCGGAAGAACTGTTTTTCGCACTGCGCCTCGCCAAGCGGAAGCGCAGACGTCCATACCTCGCCTTCCCCTATACGATGCCGTGCCAGCCACACGTTGCCGTCAGCCAGACACGCTATTGGTTCCGCACCAGCCAATTCAAAAGGCACCATTCGCGGTGGTAGCGACAGCTTTTGTCCGAATACCTCGGCTTCGTCGGATTGCAACTCCATAAACTCATTCGAGGTTTTCACGCCCGTCAGTTCTGCGAGAACAGCACTGTCCCGTGGCTCATAGTCACCAGTCACTTGTGCAAACGTACCTGAAACAAGCAGCCGCCCCCCTGCCCTCACCCAATTCGCCAGAACACCCAATTCACCACCAGACAGGATGTTCACATTGCCCAGCACAAGCACCTTGTAGCGTGCCAGACGCTCGGGGCGAGCCAAGTCGGCCTGCGTGACAAAAACATGGGGCAGATGGCGGTCGCTGAGCGTTTCCGAAATTCCGACAGCCTCCATGTACGGCTGCCAACGCGCCCCCACGAAACTGCGGGCATCAGGGCGGTAGAGGACGGCGACATCCGCGATGCTTTCGACATGGCGTGCATCCATGCGCTCCTTCCAGGCGAAAGCGGGGTTGACGAGTTCCTGTCCAAACCATCCACCATGTGCGGAGAATGCAGCCAACATCCAGCCCAGCAGCCCCTCGACGCTTTTATCCTGCATCCCCCAAGAGTAGGTCAACGCCCAAACTGGATGACCGTAGGCGCGCGAAAATGCCAGCATGATTTTACGAAGAGCCAAATAGTTACGGTAATTCACATAGAGGTTGATGGCGCATGGTTCACTGCCGAAAAAGTCAGTGGTCTGCGAGAACCTGTCGACACGGTAGCCAGTCCGTCCTCCCCCATCGCAGAGCTCCCTGTCAATGTCATAGGCTGTAACCAAAGTACCTGGACGCACCTTCGCAAGATATTCCCTCATGTCGCGATAGAACTCGGCGTTGCAGCACAGCTTCCACTCCACCCAGCGGGCGTGCAAGGACGAGGCATCATCGAAAGGCAGAGAGTTGTCTCCAGGGAATGGGAGAATGCATCCTGTCTCCGCGAAGAACTTGCGGCGGCAGTGAATGCAGGCGCACTGATCGCGTCCCGTGAGAATGCACTCGTCAATCATCACGCCGTCCGCATCCGTTGCCGCAACATAGTCGCCGATGCGGTGAAAAATCCAATTGCGCAGGGATGGGTTGTTGATACAGCCGATTCCCATAAAGCTCTGCATGGAGGAAACGTGCTGCTGAAAGCCGCCAGGAAAACGCGCAAAGTTCGCCAGCCCCTCCGCCATCAGGCTGCATGAGGGTCCATCGACGTGCCGTATGACTTTTAGACCATACTCATGCACGATGCGGTTGACCTTTTTCTGGTGCTCAATCAACCCCTCGAAGCTCTTGTCACCATAGCTGGCGTGCCAGAAGAGTCCCTGTTCGTTCACGGCATTGAAGCCCTTGGCACGCAGTTCCTCCAGACGTTGCCGAAGAAACGCCTCGTCAGTGAAAGCAAAACCGCTTTCTGCATTGCCCAATGAAAGGCTGGTGAGGCAAAGGTTCCACGCCCACGCCACGCTGGCATCCGTCTTGGAAAGCGGCGGCACTACCATGGTTTTCGGCGCCAGGCCTTTGCCGAGGGTGGCCTTCGTCACGCGCAGAGGCGGCGTCAGCTCGGTGCCAAGCACCACGCAATGCTTCACGGGTGGTGCAGGCAAATCTGGAGCCCATACATCGCTTCTGTAGCCGAAGGCAGGCAGTTCAGGCACGCTCCAGAAGCCACGTCGGATGCAGAAATCCTCCTCCTGCGAGGCGGCATTGCGCCAGACAAGCTGGTTCAGCGACCAATTGCACCCGCGCACAGTGAGCATTGCTTCCTGCGTGGGTTCCGCGAGATAGAGGGAGACCAAGAGCTGGCGGTACTCGCCTGCTTCCAGCGTGATATTTTCCGCAACAAGCTCGTCATTGAGCAGGATTGAATAAGGGCCTTGTGGTTGTTCGGGATGTCCCATCGTCAGTTGCAGTTGATAAACGCCTGGCAGCGCGGGGATGGTGAAACGGGCTTCCGCCTCGCCTTGCGCCGCCACGCCCGCCGCCACGGGAAAAAGCCCCTGCCGTGCATAGCTGCGCACATTGTCTGGACAGCTCACCCAACCCGCCTGGAGGTTCGGTAGATAGGGTATGCCATCCACGCTCTGGAAAGGCATACACCCCCAAAGTGCGTTCCTGTTCGGTGCAGGCAGTGTGGCATTTCGCCGTGCAACGGCCTCCTGCGGACCGAAGAAAAGCCGCAGGCCAGGATTGCCGATGAAAGGGCCGACGTAGTAGGAGGCCGCCGTATTGTAGTGGCGGAATGCAAAGTCACTGTCGCCAATGCTGATGCGTATCTTCGCCGCATAGCGTTCGGCTCTTGGCCGCTTGGTGATGTAAAAGCGTACCTCGTCCCCTACCTTGTTCACATGCGTAACGATGCCGATGGGATTCCCCGCATAAGGCACCCTACTATACCAGTCGCATGAACCATACGGGTTAAAGTCAAGATTCAAACGCAAATCACCCTTTTCCAGATGCAGATAGCGTATCTCCTTCTGGGTGAAGACAACGCCATTCTCTGCAATGTCGGCCAGTCTCAAGACACCGCTGTGCTTTTGGAAGCCGCCCGCGCTGCCGCTGCGCGTCTCCCATGCGGCCCCCTCCAGCAGGTCAGCGGAAATACCAAAGCTATACCACTCGTAGTTGTTCGGGAAATCCTGCTTGTAAGCGATGCGCATCGACAGCTCCACTGCGCCTTGCGGGTCCAATGCCAGCTCACGGCGAAAATCCGCCACAGGATGCTTCACAAGGAAATTGGCGGCGATGGTCGCGCCCGTTTCGTCGCGGTCGCATTTCAGCTCGCCATCAAGCACCGACATGGGACCAATGCCAACCATCTCATCACCGTATATGAGCGGCTTTCCCTTCCAGAGCAGACGCAACTCGGGGCCTGGCTCTATCGACAAAGCACCTTTTTCGGGCAGAGGTGCATGTTGCAGCGCAGAAGGACCTTCGGGTACCAGCAGCAACTCTGGGTGAAGCAGAGTTATGCTTCTATCAGCTTGCACCGTCAACGTACACTTTGCTTTCAAAAGACCCGCTAGGCTCAGCTCCACGATCTGCGCCCCCTCCGTTTCCAGCACGCCGCCCTCCTGCCAACGCCCAGCCGTGCGCAACCGCGGCACGCCATCCGCATCCAAACGCGACAGTGGTGTACCGTCAATCTGGAAACGAAGACGCACTGTGTCTTGCACCTCAAAGCGCAGCGCGGGCTGATAGCCAAACAGCTCTGGGCAAGCTGGAAGCTCAACGGTTATTTGTTCCCCTGTCAAATTCGGTGTGCCCAGTTGCACACGCTCATTCGGCTCCAGTCCAAAGACTGCAAGAACGAGCAAAAACAATGAAAGATACAAGGATTTCATAGGCAAGCGTTAATGCTAAGGGCTAAAACTAAGAACTGGGGCGCGCCAATACGCGCCCCAGTTCGCCATGTTGCCTCTATCTGTTAGCAGAAGAAGACAGGCTTACGGCTTATAGACGAGTTTCGTGCCCCAGATGCCAGTACCGTATGCGCCGATGATGTGCGGCGGAGCGAAGCCGTCCAGGTTGGAGGGCGTTTCATCGTTGGATTTGGCAGGCTTCACGCGCCAGGCAACGTCCGTGACAAGAAAGCTCTTGCCGTCGATGAGCAAATCAACGAGCAATCCGCATGGAAGCGCACCTAAATCTTCCGCCTTGATGAGGATTGTATTTTCACCAGGCTTGAGCTTGCCCTTCAGGTCATACTGCCCCATGAAGTTCCATGCATCGGTCTTGCCTAGCAGGGTGCCGTTGAGATAAACGGAGGCCATGTCGTCGGCGCCGACGAGCAGCATGGCAGGTTTCGTCACGTCCTCCACGGTAAAAGTGCGCGTCGCCCAAATGGCTGAAGAGGCCACGTTCACGCCCTCCTTGCTCCAAATCCAAAAGGCTTTCCCATTGTAGAACGCTGAATTGGAATACCTGTTGAGATCCTTCTGGATTTCGGCGTCAATCGGGCGACCGCCATCGACCTTCTCCAGCTCCGCGTTCACGACGGGCAATTCATAGACGGGCGGCGGCAGAGGGGCCGTACCAAACATCATCACCTCAAGCGGAGCAAGTTCCAACTTCAAGATCCCATTGACAGGGTGCAACTTCGCACCGCTCTGATAGACAGTCAAGCCATCCGTCTGAATTCCCTGCAAGGTGCAGATTGTACGGCCATCGGTGAGGTTCATCACGGCGTAATAGGTGCTGCCGCCACATGTCAACGGAACGACGCGCACATCCTTGTTGCCGCAGTCGATGTCGGGCTGCTGCGTTCCATGCAGGAATAGCCCAGAGAGCTGATACAGTTCGCTGGTCGTCGCGTGGATGGAGTCATAAAACTCCTTGGAAACAGCGTAATGGGTACCCCAGAGGCCATAGCCTGTGCAGCCGTTAAGCATCGTGTCATACGCCATGAAGCGCATTTGGACGGTGTTGGGATAGACCTGTTTCTCAAGCGGCGTACCGCGCTTGAGGCCTGCCCACGCAAAGCCCTGGAGGGCCATCCAGGTGGGCTTGCGCCAGAAGGTGATGTCGCACATGCGGGAAGTGTATTTGCCGACACTGGTGATACCCTTGTCGTCCAGGCCCGAATGAGAGTTCGGGTAGGGAATCGGGTAGATATCGACACCGTAGATGTCGCACGCCTCGCCATAGGGTATCAAATCCTCCACTTCGTTTCGCGGTGCAGCATTGATCCAGGTGGGATGGTAGGGGTCGAACTCCTTGTAAATTTCCTGTGAGGCCGCCAGCGGGATGTGGGACTTGCCGCCCCAGAGCGGCTCATCTATCATAAAATACCCGAAGAAAGCGGGATGATTGCGCACTTCAGGCGGGAAGAGTATCTCCAGCCGCTTGCGGAAGGCCTGCAATTCCGAAGCGGCCACAGAGGGTGACGACTTGCCGTAGAGAATCACCTTGATGCCATAGCGGTTGAACATCTCCAACGTCTCAAGCAGAGAGGGAATGTCCTTGTAGCCGAAGAGAATCGTGCTGTTGATGCCCTTCTTTGCGCTGTAATAAACGGCCGCCTCGTTCTTGAAAAAGTTCATCGACCACTGCGTAACGGGGAAGAAGGGCTTGCCGTTGATGGTGAAGTAGCGATTCGGAGTGCAAAGCACCTCCATCGGTGCTTTCGGTACCTTGGCAACCATCTTGTTGAAGGACTTCAGAAGCGTGCCAGCCGCATCCTGTACGTTGCATGTCAATGCATACTTGCCGACAGGCAGGTTCTTGGCAGGGATGATGAAGTTGCCCTTCCCGTCAACGAGGTCGATGGTTGACATAAAACCTTGTTTGGCGGCAACCTGTCCAAAGGAAATCTGCGCCTTGGTAGCGGGAGGTGTCGCCAGAATCTGCCCCTTTATCACGCCTGCGTCGCGGCATTCATAGATGATATCGCGATAGCATGGCTCGTCCAGCACGAAGCGCCAGCCATCTTTCGGGTCGGGCACATACTCGCCGAACTTGAAATCGTAGAACTTCACGCGACCCTTCGTGTTCGCGTTGAAAGTGATGTTGATTTTGGTGAAGTTTGCCTTGGCGGGAATCCCAATCTTCTGCGCCTTGGGCATGGGAACGTTGCGCACATCGTTGAAGAAGTAACCGCCTTGAACCTCGCGCGGCGTCACGCGCACCGTCATCTCGTGGAAGGGATAGTCGTTGCCAGTCTCACCGATGCCTTCGGCAACGTATGTCAGCATATAGACCTTGCCAGGCTCCACGGGAAGGCCAATGAGCGTTGCGGGCTTGTCCTTCGTGGCAACGGCGCCATTGTTGATAAGCTCCACCTGATCCTCCAAATCCCAATAGCCACCTAACGCGGACCGCACACGCGATGTTCTTACCACAATCTCCTTGATGCTCAACGCCACCCCCGTCGTGCTCACAAATGCCATGTAGGAGGCCGTCGCCCCTTCGGGAATGATGAAGCTGAAGCGCCGTTCCAACCATTTTTTGCCAATGGTGAACTTCTTTGTCTCCACGCCATGCCACTTCATCTTGCCCGCGTCCATGGTGGTGCTTTCGACATACGCCTGCACGGAGGTCTCTTCAGCCGCCTTGAGCTTGCAGGAGAAGATGTACTTCGTTCCAGGAGTCAGCTCCTTCAGCATCTGATGAACCATCAGAACAGCCTTGCCATCTTTATTGGATATGGTGGCGATGCCATCCTCAAAGGCATAACTCGCCCCCTGCGTGCGCAGCAACCACCCCTTCGGGAGACCGTTGGCATCCAACTCCCTGAAATCGCTGTTCTTTATCAGATTCTCATCCTGTGAGAAGCAAAACAGGGAGATTGCGATAGAAAAGAAAAACAACAGTTTTTTCATAGATGGTTCCTTTTTTGTGGGGTAGGTGCCGCGCTATGCGCCCCGCCAGTTCAGTGCCCAGCACTTTAGCGGTGGGAAAGCCCCCTACCCTGCCCTATTGCTTCAGGCTCTCCAGTTCCTCCCAGCGGGCGTAGAGGCGGGCGACTTCGGCTTTGGCGGCGTCGAGCTGTGCCATCAAGTCATTGACCTGGCGGCCATATTTGGCGTGGAAGTCAGGCAATGCGAAAATGGCCTCCAAATCGGCAACCTTCTGCTCTGCCGACATAATCGTCTCCTCCATCTTCTCCAGTTCCTTCTTCTCTTCCCACTTCAGCTTGCGGACAACTGGCTTTTGGGGCTTAACCTGCTCCTTCGCCGAAGTCTGCTTCGCCACTTCCTCCTTGCGGGCTTCCAGAAGACGCTCCTGCCGTTTTTCCGCATAGTAGCTGTAGTTGCCTGGAGTGAAGACCAGGTGGCTATCATCCTCGAAGGCAAGGATATGGGTGCAGACACGATCCAGAAAGTAGCGGTCGTGGCTAACAACTGCCAGGCAGCCATCATAATCGATGAGTGCTTCTTCAAGAATGCGCAGGGTGGGCAAGTCCAAATCATTGGTGGGCTCGTCCATCAGAAGGAAGTTGCCTCCCCGCTTCAGAATGATGGCCAGCACGAGTCGGTTCCGTTCTCCGCCCGAAAGCCGCCCCACCTGGGAGTTAATCTCGTTGTCCTGGAAGAGGTAGTTGCGCAAATAAGTCCAAAGCGAGACCTTGCGGTTGTCAAACATGACGAAGTCGTTCCCTTCGCCGACCTCCTCGAAGACGGTCTTCTCGTCGTGGAGCGTCACGCGATGCTGGTCCGCGTAGTTGAAGCGCACACGGTCACCGATGCGGATGGAACCACTGTCGGGTTGAAGTTCGCCGAGTATCAGCCGCAGCAGACTGGTCTTGCCGAGACCGTTCCGTCCAACGATGCCCAGGCGCATTCGCGGCTCAAAATCCAAATCCAAGTTGGAGATGAGCGGCTTGCCGCCAAGGGCCAGGCTGACCTTTTTCAGCGAGCAGATAATATTGCCGACAGGCGGCGCGGGCGGTATGAGCAACTCGACAAATTGCTCACGCTTCAATGCCTCCTTGTTGACCGCCTCCTCAAAACGCTGGATACGACTCCAGGACTTGGTGCCGCGCGCTTGCGGACCACGACGTATCCAGTCGATTTCACGGCGGATAAAGGCGAGGCGCTTCTCCTCCTGTACCTCCGCTTCGCTGACGCGTTCCGCCTTGCGGCGAAGGTATTCGGAGTAGTTTCCGTCGTATGAGTAGATTTTGCCGTAGGAGAGTTCGAGAATTCGCGTGGCGATTTTGTCCAGGAAATAGCGGTCGTGGGTAATGAGCAGGAAAGTGCGGTCGGATTTGCGGATGTAGCCTTCAAGCCACTCAATGGTTTCAGCGTCAAGATGGTTGGTTGGCTCGTCCAACAGCACCATGTCTGGCAAATCCACCAGCACTTTGGCTAGGCCGACGCGACGCTTTTCGCCGCCTGACAACGTATCGACGCAGCGTTCCATCGGAGGGATGAAAAGGGCGGTCGCAAGCGTCTGGACGGTGTTCTCCAAATCCCAGCCATTTCTATTTGTGATTTCGAGCTCCAGTTCGTGCTGCCTCTTCCCCTCCGTGCGTCCATATTCATCAACAAGGGACAGCAGGTCGGCAGCACCCTCCATAATGCACTGGCGGACGGTGGCGCCAGGGGTAAGGTTCACCTCCTGCGGCAGATAAGCCATGCGCAACCTCTTTCGGGTGCTAATCTCCCCTGTGAAAAACTTCTCATGCCCCGCAAGTATCTTCAACAGCGACGATTTGCCTGTGCCGTTACGCCCCACCAAGGCGACACGCTCGCCTTCGCGTATAATCAAATCCTGCTCGTCAATGAGCACATTTTCCGCGATTTGATAATGCAACGCTGTCGCAGACAGCATCACGGGATTGGAATCCAACGGGTTCATAAATACAAATCGCGGCGCATTTGCGCCGCGCACAGGGGGTAACCAGGGCGTCTTGCCCTGGGGACATCGCCGCGCTGAAGCGCGGCGCACAGAACAGGTAAGCTACGGCAGGCGGATCGTCCAGCTCTTGCCCTGGTACTGCATGGGTCTAAAGTTGACATAGAAGGAGGAGTTGGTCCACTTGGTGTCGGCGATGCCGATGTCGCCGACGGAGCCATCGTGGCGGCAGACATTGGCGCGATTGAGGTGGCGTGCGCCGTAGGCATAGCAGGCCCCAGCGGATTCCAAACGGAACTTGGGGTAGCTTCCCGAGACCAGCCAGAAGCAGTCCCAGCTCTCGATGCCCTGTCCCTTGACTTCACAGGAGTCGGCAAAGATGACAGTATTGTAGCCCCCTTGGTCGTATGACGTTTTGTTGGTCAGCCGTGTGGCGGCCTCCCAGTCGGGAATGGCGCAGGGAACAGCCTCGTTGTGTCCTGGCCTGTAGCCATAGCAATGGAAGTTCATGCCGTACTGGGTAGGCCAGTCCTTCTGGGTTCCCGACGGGCACTTCAATGTCTTGAAGTCATAGCCCTTGTATTCATTGACATAGTAATTATACCAGGCCATGGAGGTTGGGTTCGGGCCTGCAGCAGAATAAATCCACTCGTCATTGTCCATCGTGTACATGTGGAAGACAAGCCCCATCTGCTTGAGGTTGCTTCGGCAGGAAATCATACGCCCCTTTTCACGCGCCTTTGAAAGCGCTGGCAACAGCATGGCCGCCAGAATCGCAATGATGGCGATGACGACCAGCAGTTCAATCAGGGTGAAACGGAACATTATTTTCATGCTTTGGTTTCTCCTCTTTTCGTATGGCGATGTTTACTTTCGATGAAACTTTTTTTTGTGCTCAGTGCTTTAACAGCAAGAAAAAACTATGGATTATGAAGCACGTATGCCTTGGCCTTCATCATCGGTCTGAAGAAGGGGTAGAAGGAAGAATTGGTCCACTTGGTGTCGGCAACGCCGATGTCGCCGACGGAACCATCGTAGAGGACGGCATTGGCACGCAACAGGTGACGGGCACCTAGACAATAGCCTTTTGCAGGCCCCAAATGGCGGAAGTAAGGATAACTGCCGTTTATCAGCCAAAAGTGATCCCAACTTTCGACGCCTTCGCCCTTGACTTCGCAGGTGTCGGCAAAGATGACCGTGTTGTAGGTGCCCCCTGTATCCACAGACGATTTCTTAGTAATGCGCCTGGCCGCCTCGTATGCGGGGATGGAGGTTGAAGGGCATTCACTGTGTGTTGTGCTGTAACCCCAGCAGTTGTAGTTCATACCGTACTGTGAAGGCTCGGCATCCTGGGTGCCCGACGGGCATTTCAGAGTCTTGAGGTCATATCCCTTGTATTCATTGACAAAATAGGAATACCAAATCATGCCAGTTGGATTCGGACCTGCGGCAGGATAGACTTGCTCATCATTGTCCATCGTGTACATGTGAAAGACGAGCCCCAGCTGCTTGAGATTGCTTCGGCAGGAGATCATACGTCCCTTTTCACGCGCCTTGGCAAGCGCTGGCAACAGCATGGCCGCCAGAATCGCGATGATGGCAATGACCACCAGCAACTCAATCAATGTGAATCGAAAAAAACGCTTCATGAATCAAACACTCCTATAGGTTATATACAAAAAAGAAACTCAATTAAATTATACCCTAAAATAAATATAAAAGCAAATGGTCAACTCACTTTTTTCTCATCTTTAATTAGCACCTGAAGCCGTGAAGTTTTTGCGCCATAACTTTTTCACTATCGGCGTGACCTGTCCGCCTGACGGCATGATACGTCCTCATTCGTCGTTCTGACGCAACACTCTCTCACTTCATGGGTTTAGGTCTAACCAAAAGCAGCCTGTCGGAATAGATTGAGCTGGTTTTCTGCGTAGAGCCTTTTACGTATGCTGGACCAACTGCCTTAAGCGAAATGTATGCAATGTAATCATTGTCGCCATCAGGTGAGAACAGTCCGTGAGTGTACCATTGCAGGCGCCATGACGCATGGGCATAGAAATATCCCCTGGGGGCCAACGTCACCTTGCCCAGCCTGTAGAAATGGTATTTCTCGTCCTGAGGAATCAGATCAATGGGCAGTGGTTTCATAATTGCGGCGTGTTGCTTTGTATGCGGGTTATAGTATCCTGCGGTAAAGCCGCTATATTTGGCGTCATCTGCAAAGAGTGCATACCCACCAAAGGCATCCTTGTCCTCTATTATCTCACGTTTCACACCAATGTAAATATCGTGCCAGGTCAATTGATGCACGACCTTCATGCCGTCGTATTCTTCTGGCACAGGAAGGGGAACCGCTATTTCTTCAAATCTGTTCATCATTTTCAAGAAGTTATTTTTTCTATCTGTGGTTGCCCAATCCCGCCATACCGTCATACAATCTTCTTTAAGTTGTTTTGCAAGCCCCTGTCCCTCCTTATCTCTATGACGTCTTAGATTGCACAGGTTCAATGCCAGGCGCTCTTTGATGATATGTTTCCTGTAATCGGGATTTGTGGTTGTGGTAAGGGCTTTTTCAAGCAGTTCATTGCAGTGGGCGAAGTACTCTTTTGTTAGGTCATATCGCTGGAAGATTGTAAGACTGCCAAGTTTTTCAGGCACTGCATCTTGACATGCACGGATGTACATTAGCAGTTCCTTCATAATAGGAGCCGCGTTTTCACCGTAATAGGCAGGCATGAATTTGTCCGTCAGCTCAAATATATCATGGGATGTATCATTCAGGAACTTCCGTCCAAGCCAAATTCTCAGAGGATAAAATGGTATTTCAAGGGAGCGTTCATGTTCTACGAAGATGCTTTTCAGCCCCATCTTGTGGTATATGCGGAGATTATCCTGTATTGGGTCGAAGCAAAGTCCAATGGCAGTTTTATTGTAGGTTATCCAATAGTCCCAAATGGAGAGTCGTGCCAAGGCGGACCATCCTTCAAGTTCACTCAGGGCAAGTTTATTGTTTGGATGATGCAGTGTACGAAGGGAATCCCTATGGCCAATGGAAAATTCTGAACCGAGCTGGGCAAGGCGAACCAGAACATTGTGACGTGCTTTAATTCCAGACGTGGGTGGCTTTGTCGCAGTTTCGTATGCAAACATCTGAATCAGTATTTCAGGGTAGTCCTTTTCTATACGCCCGCCCAGTTTGTTCATGAATTCCAGGACAGCACCGCCGTAGCTGCCGTGCTTTTTCACCAGCGCCCTGCAACCTTCGCATTGACACTCTGAGGAATTGTCGTTGGCTGAAATGTCATATAGAAATGGCGGACATTCAGGATTTTCCTCCCTATCTTTGGCGATGAACTCCCGTAATTTCTTTTCAAAATAATCAACGGTCTTAGGGTTGGAAAGGCAAATCTGACCAGGACCGACATTGGATGTTGCCTTAACACGCTTGCCATTTGAATCCATGGAAAGGCAATCTTCATATTCAGGCGGGATATCCTTGGTGTATAGGTGATAGGTATGGCATGGACGGGGCAGCCCATAAATGCGGAATAGACCGTATTTTTGCATTACCTTGAACTCTTCCTTGTTCTCCTCGTCATGAAAGAGATTATTGCGGTTTCTGGCTTCGCAAAGCCAGCGTTTGGTGGTTTCGTCATTGTAGTATGTATGGATGTCCCGTACCAGAAAGGCTGGCTTGCCAGTAAGGTCAATTGCAGGCCATTTGTCCAGCGTTGAGTTCGGGACAACAGTGAAACTCTCGTCAAGCCACATCACACCATAAAGTCTTTCCAGAAGTTCGTATGCGCTGTAGAGGACGCCTCTTGGACTGCCACCAGCAGCAATAAGTCGCTTGCCATCAACGGATTTTAGTACCCATTCCTCCCTGTCTAGCGCAGTACAATCTATGCCCTGGCTGGCGGCTAGCTCTGTTTTTCCTACATATATTGCCAGCTGTCCTGTGGCCTTGCCTTCGGAAACAACTGAAATATTCGTGCCGTATGCCTTATTGAGGTGAAGCGTCAATTCCTCCGCCGCAGTTTGCTCAAATGTCGTTGGTTCCTTTGGTAATATTACTTCCATTGCCATTGTACTTAGTATTGATGCCATGAGTAGGAAAATGAAGCTTTTTTTCATTGACAGATACCTATTGAAGTTTTCTTCACGAATTCAGGTAGCAATTAGCAGAGGTAATTGCTAACTCTTTTTTCCAAGCCAATGGATTGTATTCTTCAACAGGACTTTCTCGATGTCTGTCATTGGGCAGTCCCTGTCTTTTGGACCGATGGCAAGCCCTAGTCCACAGGGGACGTAGCGTCCTCGTCCTAGGGAGCCAGCCGCCATCACGCAAGTACCCTTTTCGGTGACGAGCAAAGGCACCGCACCTTTCGCCAACTTCATCCCGACCATGTCGCCAAAGGTGGATTTCTGCTGCTCTATCGGAAGACCCTTTACAATTGGATGCCGTCCAGATACCTTCCAGAAAGAGGTGGAGATTGCCTCGGGAATCGGCTCCTGCACAACCTGCGGAACCGCATTGACAAACTCCCTGATGCCCACCAACGCATGGGTGGTCAGAAGCCCGCCACCACGCTTCACGTAATCCGCCAGCAACTTGGCCATCGCCTCGTCCTTGAAGAGCGACTGATGCCTTCTGGGTTGCGGAATGATAAGCACTTGAACGTTTCGCAGATTCTCCGCTGTAAGCTTGTAGATGACAGTGGCATCAAAGGATTTGTCCCCCTTAATTGCCTCCAGAATGTATTTTGCGCCGTAGGCTCCATCGTCCCAAAGGGCGACGCGGAGGTCGCCGTTCATGGCAAACTGCGGTGGGCCATTGTGCTTGAGATAATCCTGCTTTTCCTCCTCGCCAAAGACAGTCAGAACGGGCGAGCGTGCCAGCAGGTGATTTTTCTGGTCCGTCACCAGCAGCCTGTAGCGTCCTGGATACTCCAGTCGCATCTGGCAGGTCACGCCCTTGTTGGAAATCCTGCTTTTCACGGGGATACGCTCCTCAAGCACTCCATTCCGTTCAAGCTGGATGACAGTGTTCTGGGTAAAACGGCCCCCAGGCGGCAGTACGACCTCCACCGTGAGACTGTCATTCTGCAGGAGATTTCCACCATAGTCCTTGCGAATTCCGCTGAAGGCAAACTCGACATGCGAGGAGTGGTGCGGCAACAGGGTGCCAGTGGGAACAGAGGCAATGCCCCTCTTCAAGGCGGGTAAATCTCTCGTGGCGAAGTTGTTGTCCAAACAGAAGCAGACAAAGCCGTCACCACCGAGTCTCCTGGTCAACAGCAACTGCTCTGCGATTTCGACGGGGGAATCCAGAAGATAAGAGCCCACGCCTGGATAGTAGGGGATGCGGTACTTTACAGCATCCATCTGCGCCTGGATGTAGTTCTCAAGCGAGGAAACCTCGGTCGTGTAGTCCATGGGACAGACGAAATCAAGCCAGCCATTTTCAATCCATTTGGCTGCATCCTGCCCAATGCTGACCTTGGAACTGCCCCAGTCCGAAAAGACCGCCGCCGAGACACGGATATCCTTGCGAATCCGATGCGCCTCCTTGCTGACGACTTCGACCAGGCGAGAGATGTTGTCCTGCCGCCACTGGATGAACTGCTTGTAGTATTTGCCGCCTTCCCTGCAATCGCCAGGCCAGTTCTCCATCTTCGAACCGACGTTATTTTCAAAGGCCTTTTGCGCGGATGGACTATAGTCTGAATTGGAGCCAGGGTAACGGATATAGTCGAAATGGATACCGTCAACGGGGTACTTCTTCACGATTTCCAGGAACGCATCTCGCTCCAGATCGAAGTTTTCGCGGATATGCGGTGCAAGATAGCGCGACTTCGTTCCATCGTAGGTGAGTTGGGTCCGCTCAGCCTCCTGCATCTGCTTGACAAGGGCCTCGGGCGTGCGGTGCCCCATGTTCCAGCAGACGTGCCAGACATGCAACTCCACGCCATATTTGCGGCAGGCCTTCAGGCACTCCTCAATCTGGTCGCCGCGCGTCGCAACATCGGGATGGACGGGCAGCACCTCGCTCTGGTAGTCGGCCACATATGACCAGCTCATATTGGCAAAGATGGCATTGAAGCCATTCTCCGCCAGCACCTTGATGGTCTCGTCCCAGGTTTTGCCGCGCAGACCGTATGCGGAATGAATCCAAGCGCCACGCAACTCGCCAGTCCGTGAGGGACAGGCGAGAAGATAAGCTTCGCCATTGATCTTCCTGGCGACCAGCAGCTTGTCGTAAGCTTCGGGGTAGTTTCGCATGTTCAAGGCGTGCCTGGCCTCATCGACCAGTTTCCCTGCCTGACTCAAAAGCGGGTTTGCCTCCGCATTGGCGGCCTTGCGGACATGCTCGACAAACTGCTCCTTGGTTTTCATGCCGCCGATGGCATAAACACGCTCCAACTCCTTGCGAACAGCCTTCTCCCATACATCAGGGAGATAATGGCCGACGAGCGAGAGGAAGAAAAGCTTTCCTGCAGGGGCATCGTTGTCCAGATAGACATGAGTGAAATAGATGCCGTTGTCGTTCAAGGTGACGGCAATCCTCGGCAGCTCCTTTCCCTCGGTATCAGCCCAATGCCCCAAGGCTTTCGTGCCATCCATCAACTCGGGGTCAAGTACATTGCGGGACATCTGCACCATGCTTTGCGGCAGGCCGCCAATCTGCTTTTGGTCAAAGGCGATGCTTTGCACATCCCCCAGCGCCTTGCTGTCCAAGTAGGTGGTTTTCTTGACGCCCACCAGATTCAGGAGCCGTGGACTGCTGTTATAGAAGACGGCCAGCTTGCCGCCCTTCGCCACAAACTCCTCCACGGCCTTTAGGGATTCAGGCAGAATCTGCTTGTTGTAGGGGAAAAACGCCAGACTGATTCCCTCAAACGACTTTGCGGTCAACGCATTGTCCTTTGCAGATTTGTACTCCACGCCGACATCGGTCAGCCGTCTTTTGACCTTGTCCGCGAAGTTCGCCAGTTCATTCTGTGCTTTTGTGTCAGACGCACTCCCCTGAACAACCAAAACACCCTGCGCACTTGCAAGCAGGGACAACATCAGACACAGCATTGTCAATCTCATAAAGACCCCTTAAAATTGGACTGTAAAAAGTTACTATTCAGAAAGGAAGCATTTTGGCACGAACCGCTAGACTTTTTGCGCCGTGCCGCTCCGCTTCGCTACGCGGCACGGCGCAAAAGGACTCTGTGAACTGCTTATCCCGTGGGTTTCGCTCGCGCCTTGGCGCTCGCTTCACCCACGGCTATGTTCTTGCCGCCGCTAAAACGGCTTACCCATCTGAACAGTTACTGTAAAAAATCTTTTTTCAACTATAATGATTTCCTTGGCAGTTTCAAACAGGAAAGAGCTTTTTTCTGGGCAATTGGACGCAGAAAACCTTTTCCATGCACACTTGCATAACGCAAAAGGACTGGTATTGTATTTGGGAAAATGCACAAGGGCATTATAAATAAAGAGGCAAACACATGATGG
Organism: Victivallales bacterium; assembly: GCA_017535315.1. Taxonomy (GTDB): domain Bacteria; phylum Verrucomicrobiota; class Lentisphaeria; order Oligosphaerales; family Oligosphaeraceae; genus RGIG3456. The sequence goes on from JAFXUD010000078.1 coordinate 22,853, forward strand.
ACTATCCCTATTTTGAATCTGGACGCTTTTACGTGGGTTGCAACTACTGGGCCTCCCATGCAGGCACCTATATGTGGCGCAACTGGCGCCCCGAGATCGTCAGGCAGGACTTCGAGATGATGGCAAAGGCAGGCCTGAAGCTGGTCCGTATGTTTCCGCTCTGGCCAGATTTTCAGCCGCTTGAGCAGATGTACAGCGGTGGAGGCACGCGCTGCGAATACAGCCTGAAAGGACGTCCCCTCCCCGACACCTGGGAGGGGCAGTGCGGCGTTGATGCAGAAGCCCTTGAAAAACTCGCCTTCCTGCTGGAATGCGCGGATAAAAGCGGCATCAAGCTGATGATCGGTCTCGTCACGGGCTGGATGAGCGGACGTCTTTTCGCGCCACCCGCCTTCGAGGGGCGCAACCTCCTGACAGACAGCGAAGTCATCAAATGGCAGGTGCGCATGGTGCGCTGCATCGTCAGGCGATTCAAGGACTCACCCGCCATCGTCGCCTGGGATTTGGGCAACGAATGCAACTGCATGGCCCCCCTCGCCTCCGCTGCGGACGCCTGGTGCTGGAACAACGCCATCGCCTCCGCCATCCGTCTGGAGGACACTACCCGCCCCGTCGTCTCTGGAATGCACGGCCTCAGCTGCGACGCCCACAAGAACTGGCGGCCATGGGATGTCGGCGAGCTCAACGACATCCTGAACACGCACCCCTACCCTATTTTCACCCCCTACTCTGGCCTACAGCGCGTCAACACCCTGCGCAACGCCATGCATGCCGCCGCTGAATCCAGGCTGTATGCGGAAGTTGGCGGCAAGCCCTGCACCGTCGAGGAAGCGGGCAACCTGGGACCGATGTACTCCAGCCCGCAGACTGCATCCGCCTATCTGAACAATATGCTTTGGAACGCCTACGCCCACGACTGCCGCAGCCTTCTCTGGTGGTGCGGCTTCGATCAGACGCAGCTTCCCTTCCCACCATACGAGTGGAACGCCATGGAACGCGAACTGGGACTGTTCGATGCGGACAAAAAGGAGACGCTACCCCTCAAGACCCTGGGTGCCTTCCAGCAGACCATCGACAGTCTGAACACCACCCTCCCAAAATACCGCCGCAATGCAGTCTGTATCCTAAGCCAAGGGCAGGATACGTGGGGCGTCGCATTCGCCAGTTTCATCCTGGCAAAGCAGGCTGGCTTCGACATCGAGTTCCAGTATGCAAAGCAACCGTTGAAGGAGGCATCCGCCTACATTCTGCCCTCTATCGCCACCGACACCGCCATCTACCAGTACCGCTACAAGGAGTTGCTTGCCAAAGTGGAGGCGGGAGCCAGTCTCTTCGTCACCTGGGCTGGAGGCAGTCTGCAACCCTTTGAAAAGGTCTTTGGCGCACGTCCTGAATGGCGTTATCAGGAGAGTTCTCCCAGAAGCATCACACTTGAGGAGACATCCATCACCTTGACACAGTCCCTGCGCATGGGGCTAAGCACCCCGAACGCCGCAGTCTGCGCCACCGATGAAAAAGGGATGCCGATCCTGACGCTGGGACGCTATGGCAAAGGACAGGTCGCCTTCCTTGCATCTGGCATTGAAAATGAACTGGCCCCCAAGCCTGACGCCTTTCTGCCAGAAGCCACTCCAGTCTGGCGATTCTACGCCTGGTTCGCCAAAGTCGCGGGCATCCAGCGCATCCTTGTCTCCAATGACCCCTTCATCACCTGCACAGAGCATTTTCTCGAAACGCAACAAGCCATCGTCATTGCCGTCAACAACACACCTAAGGAACGCACCTTCAAGCCCACTCTGGCAGAAGGCTGGACTATTGAACAGCATCTCTTTGGGGGGCAAGGCAAAATCGCAGCCAATTCAGCCGTCATGCTGCGGCTAAGGCAGAAACACGCTTGACCTCCCTTCCATCATTTGTCCCGAAAAACCAATCGTTTGTCCGTGCGTGCCTCAGACGCAATAACCTCTGGGGAAGACCAGCAGACAATTCTCGCATCGTGACGGCATTTGGAGAGGAAATCGGCGGTTATCATGTTCGCTGTAGCGAATTTCCCCTCGTGCGTCAAAGGCACCTGGATGGAGATGACAGTGGCACGGGCAAGGTTTTCCAGGGGCACGAACGTCTCCATGCCGACATTGGTAAGCTGACAGCCGCCCATGCCGTTGCCCCAGAGGTCGAAAAAGGTCTCGCTGAGCTCATCCGCCTCCGCCAAGGCGCGAGGCGGGTCGCAGAGGATGACCTCGCAGCCTGCCGCCAAAGCCTCATCGCGCAGTTTTGTTCCAAGATGTCCCACGCCTACAAGTCCCACGATATCGCCTGATTTGAAGATATTTCCCATATCATTTATTCGAAGAAGCTAAAGCAGAAATCACGTTCGGAGGCGTCAGCCTCGGCGAAGGCAAGGAACTCGGTGCCGTGCTGGTTGCCCCAACTGTACGTAAGGAAAAGCTTTCCCTGCCACTCGCACATGTCCAGGTCGGAGTTGTTGTAGTTCTCCGCGTTGGCAATGGTCTGGAGCTGCTCGGCTGTCAGGTTCGCCTTGGGATGTATCAGCTTGTCCTTCTCGTCATATACAAGCACATCTGTTTTGCCAGGTTCCCAGCTAACCAAATCTCGTGAGCGCATGACGCGGTTGACGTAGTGTTTCGCAGGGTCGGGATCATTGGCAAGATAGAAGAAAAAGCACCAGCCGTCGTAGTAGCGAATCATGGGGCCGCCCGTGTAGATCTCCTTCACGAGGGACTTATCTGGGCCAAGCCACTTCCAGTTCATCAGGTCGGTTGATTCGGCGAAGAACATGGTGAAAGGCTTGCCGACCATCTCCGTCGGTGCGCTAAGCTCGAAGGTCAGCAGGAAGTGGTCATCCACCTGGCAGACGCTGGTATTGTAGCCTTTCCAGCCCTTACCCTGAAGGATGACACGGGGCTCTGTCCAGTGGATTAAATCATCGGATTCCATCTGGTAGAAGCGGCTCATCCCCCAGTTCTCGACGGCGGTGACAATCACCTTGTCATTGTGTACAAAGGCGTTGCCGAAATGCAATCCTTTTCCAAAGGATGGCGTGACCGTTCGGTAATCCTCCAGGCTGCGGAAGCGGAAATAGGAATCGCCCGTATGGTTGGCGTAGTAGCGGTGATGGGGCTTGTCGAAGTTGCGGATGTACTCCATCAGCCAGAGTTTTCCCTTGAAGACCACGGGATTGATTTCCACGATGTCCAGGTCAAATGTGCCTAGTTTTCTGATTTCGATTGACATGTTTTTTGATGAGCAATATTCAAGTGATTTTTTAAGGAGCATCATGCGACATAATCCATAACAAATCCGCATGACTGATGTTGAACTATCTGATTTTCGTAATATATTGTGTAATTTAGGTAATGTCAACAGCCAAATTGCAAATCAAGGTGGAATTATCATGCTCAAGAATCTATTGACGTCTATCTGTTTGCTGGCAGCTTGCGCTTTCTGTCAGGAACTGGCTTTTCCAAAGGAATGGACTGTCTTCGGCCCGTTCGATGTGAGCAAATACCCAGAACGCACAGCTGGCGAACTGAAGGAAATCCCCTCCACCCTTAAAATCGGGCCGATCGAATACGCGGGCAAAAAACACACGATGATAAACAACAAGCTGGACTTCAGCGAGACCATCTTCAACCACGATGCCGTCTGGATGTTCGCGGAACTTGAGGCAAAAAAGGCTGAAAAACTGATCATCGGCGCGGGCTGCGACTGGTGGATGAACTGGTTCGTCAACGGCAAGCGGGTCTTCGGCACAGGGCTGAGCGGCAACAACGAATGGCCACCCTCCACCACTGACTTTTCCTTCGAGGCCAATCTGAAATCGGGAAAGAACATCATCGCCGTTCTCTTCCAAAGAGGAAGCGCCTCTGCAGTCATCTGCGCAGAACGCCTCGCCGCCAAAAACGTCAAAGTCTATAAGGAACCAGCCATGTTCGCCAACCTCACCCTCACCAGACCCCGCCTTTTCTTCAATCCCGACATCATCGCCGCACGCAAAAAGAATCTCACCCCCTTCCAGCAGGAATTCCTGACGACCCTTCGCAAACGTCTGGACACCCTATCCGCAGACCCGAACCAGAACTACCCTGGTGAAAAGTGGAAACGCCCCGTCGAGTATGGACATAACGCCGCCTACGCCGCCCTGCTCTGGCTCTTCACGGGCGAAGAACAATACAAGTTGAAAAGCATTTCGTGGCTCTCCTGGTTCACCGACTGGTGCAACGACAGGTTCGCAAACAAGCTCGCCGTCTCGTGGTACTCCTACAGCCGCATTGCCGCCCTCTGCGCATACGACTGGCTCTACAACGACTTGACGCCTGAACAGCGGACGGACATCGGCAACAGGCTGCTCAAGCACCTCCGTGACACCCTTGACACACGCACCATTTTCAGTTACAACGGCGAAGGCTCCAGCGGACCGACGGCAGGCTACTACGGCACCCCCAACCTCTGGTGGTACGCAGGCATCGTCTTCCATAAGACGGGACTGGATGACGCGCTGGCCGTCCGTATGCTCGACGACGGTTATACAGGTCACATCGCCATGTTCGAGCACCGTTCCAGGCTGGCAGGGGCCGACGGCGGCCCCTTGACACAGTCCGAAGGCTATGTGCTTGGCGACTACTGGAAGCAGGAGTTCCGCTTCTTCTACGCCTGGAAGGCGCTTTTCGGGGAGAACTATTCGGACCACACGCCCTTCCTAGCGGGGCTACCCATCTGGATATCCTACTGCTCCATCCTGCCCAAAGAGGACAGTATCCATGTCAACTGCTTCGGCAGCGGCGACTGCACACACTTCAACAACAAGTTCCCCATGCCCGCCGCCTATTTGCTCCAGTTCCCCTTCTTCTATGCCGACAAGCACCCGCTAGAGGCGGGCATCGCTAGGTGGCTCTATCAGAAATGCGGTTCAGACATCGACAGAAGGATGATGGACTACTTCACCAACGGCTGGGGCTGCGGAACGCCAGGCGCTCCCCTGCTCTTCGACAGGGTGGAAAGCAAGCCACAGATGCCCAAACTTGACAACGCCAAATACTACCACGGAATCGGCATGGTCTATATGCGCAGCGGCAACAGCCCCGATGACACCTATGTCCTCTTTACCGCAGGCGGAAACAATACGGGACACAAACACTATGATGAAGGCAACTTCATCATCTACAAGAAAGGCTATCAGGTGATGGATACAGGCGCTCGCCTCATCTACTCGGGGATGCAGATGTCCGAACGATACATGATCAACTGCTACCACAACAGCAACTACTTCAGGCGCACCATCGCCCACAACTGCCTCCTTATCGAACAGCCCGACGAGGATTTCGGCATGGGTTCCCAGCCCAATGGCGTCCGCATCAAACTGGCAAACGACGGTGGCATGAAAAACAGTATCGGCTCCAAGATGCTCCATTATGAATCCAACGAAAAATACACCTACTGCCATGCAGACCTGACTGCACCATATGCAAAAAGCAAGGCGGAAAAGGTGGAACGCAGGTTCCTTTTCCTCTACCCCAACACCGTCGTCATCAAGGACACGGTGAAATCCGTCAAGCCCGAATACCGCAAGGCCTTCATACTGCATCCAGGTGCGCAGCCGATCGTCAGCGGAAACTCATATTCCTACAATGAAGTGCGCGTGACCGCACTTCTCCCAACCAACGCCCGCCTTGAGCCAATCGGCGGTCCAGGCAAGGAGTACTGGGTTGATGGACAGAACTGGCCCACCGCACCAGAAGACGATGCAGACAAGAAGAACAAAGGCTACCTCTACGGCGACTGGCGCGTCGAAACCCGACCAGCTGACGACACGCAGGCCGAGACAACTTTCCTGCATGTCATCGACCTGGACAACGGTGTCGCATCACCCATACTCAACCAGGACGGCTCAATCACTGTCTGCACCCGTACTGGCAACATAAACATCCTCTTTGCGGATGACGGAACAATCCAGGTCCAACCATAATTTAGGAGGCAAATCATGCGTCATCTCATTATCATCTCTTTTTTTCTCGGTTGCATCTGCGCCTTCTCCCAGCAGGCAAACCAGCAGATGAAACACCAGACAGGGCAGCAGAACTCCCGTTTCTATGATGCATCAGGCAAATATGACGGCTACTCCAGAAACAACGGCAACACCACGCGTTTCTATGGACCAAACGGTAAATCGGAGGGACGCTCCGTAACAACGGGCAACGTTACCCGCTATTATGACGCAAACGGCAGATACGCTGGGCAATCCACCACCAACGGCAACACCACCCGCTTCTACAATGCCAACGGGACCAATGCGGGCAGAAGCGTCCAAAACGGCAATACCACCAACTACTACGATGCCAGCGGAAAGTTCTCTGGGCGCGCCAACACCAATGGCACGGGAACCACTCGCTTCTACAACTCCAACGGCACCAACGCGGGGCGCAGAACAAAATGACGATTCAACCAAGGAGAATCATAATATGAAGCCTGTCACCTATAATTTCGGTTTGGTCAAAAAAAGCGACGAGGAGCGCAGGGAAACCCTCCGTCAACTGGCCGAAAGCGGCATCCAGCACCTCAACTTGAACAACGCCCTGTTGGAGCACCTCATCGTCACACCAGACGCCGTCCCCAAGTACGAGAAGGATATGAAGGAGTTCGGACTCTCCTTCATGGATGCACACGCACCATGGGGTACCTGGAAAGATCCTGGCGTGCCAGTCGAATCGGAGCATCCGCAGATTGTGATGCGTCAGAAGATGTCCCTTCGCCTTTGCAACCGCTTTGGCGTGACAAGCATCGCCTACCACACCGCCAACACTTTCAACTCCATCTATGGTGTCGACCTGACGCTGAATGACTACTACAAGATGCTTCTCCGCACGATGGAGGAGCTGCTGCCTGACGCCCAGCAACTGGGCGTTGTCATGGCCCTTGAAAACCAATGGACCCCCCTTAACCAATCAGCCTGCCTCCTGAACGCCGTGCGGCACTTCGACACCAAATGGCTGGGAATCTGCTATGACTCAGGACACGGCAACCTGACTGAACATGGTCAGGAGTTCCCTGGCAAAACCGTCGTCCCCACCATCTGGAATGACATCAAGTTACCCGTCGTCTGGGAGGAACAGTTCATCGAAAAGGTGCGCCCGTACCTCGTCAACTGCCACCTGCACGACAACAACGGCATCAATGACCTGCACAACCTCCCTGGCACGGGCACCGTCGATTGGAAGCGTATCATGGATAACCTTGTAAACGCCCCGCGCCTCCAATGCATCCAATGCGAGGTCAACATGACCAAGGAGGAGGCACCCACCATTGAAAAACTTGTCAGCACCTTCGACAGCCTCACCGACGGCTCCTTCTTTAAGTCAAAGCAGAAAAGCACAAAAGCCAGACGAAACACCCCCAGAAAACGCAACTGAGATACAGCTATGAGACGTATCACTTTAGGCAAGACAGGGTTGTCTGTCAACGCCAACGGCTTCGGTGCCCTCCCCATCCAGCGCATCAGCAAGGAGGAGGCAGCCAGGCTGCTCCGCAAGGCGTTCGACGGCGGCATCGACTACTTTGACACGGCCCGCTACTACACGGACAGCGAGGAGAAGATGGGACTGGCCCTGGCCGACGTACGCGATAAACTCATCATCTCCACCAAAACGGCCGCAAAGACGGCAGATGAATTCTGGAAGGATCTCCACACCAGTCTTTCTCTCTTGAAGACAGACCATATTGACATCTACCAGTTCCACAACCCCAACTTCGTGCCCAAACCAGGAGACGGCACAGGCTTGATAGAGGCGATGACTGAGGCGAAACAGCAAGGAAAAATCCGCTTCATTGGCATCACCAACCACGGTCTGCCTCGCGCAAAGGAGGCCATTGAAAGCGGGTTGTACGACACGCTACAATTTCCCCTGTCCTACCTCTCGACCGACGCAGAGCTGGAACTTTCCTGCTTTTGCAAACAGGCCAACATGGGACTCATTGCAATGAAGGCGCTTTCAGGCGGTCTCATCACTGATTCGGCAACCGCCTGCGCATTTCTGGCACAATACGGCAATATCGTCCCCATCTGGGGCATCCAGCGCGAAAAGGAGCTTGATGAGTTTCTTTCGTACAACCTCAACACCCCCGTGCTCACAGAGGCTATGAAACAGCGCATCACACAAGACCGCCAGGATCTTTCAGGCGAGTTCTGCCGTGGCTGCGGCTACTGCATGCCCTGCCCTGCTGGCATCGAAATCAATAACTGCGCAAGAATGAGCCTGCTTCTGCGTCGTGCGCCACAAAGCGTCCACCTCAATCCCGAATGGCAGGCGAAGATGATGAAAGTCAAGGAGTGCCGCCACTGCGGACGTTGCAAAACCAAATGCCCTTATGGACTAAACACCCCAGAACTTCTCCGCAAAAATCTGGAAGACTACCTGACTTTTCTGTGATTTAAGACCATGACTGAGTTGCAAACAAATTCCCCGCTGGTTGACTGGCGGCAGAATCTTGTCTTCATCTGGATCTCCCAGTTTCTGGCAATGATAGGCTTCGGCTGCTGTATGCCCTTCATCCCCCTGATGCTTCGCCAGAATCTCCACATAGAGGACGAACACTTGCGGGGACTCTACATGTCCATCTACTACCTGGCCAGCATGAGCAGCCTCTGCGTTGCCACGGCGGTGTGGGGAATGCTTGCAGACCGTTTCGGGCGCAAAATCATGTTGTTGCGCGCAAGTTATGCAGCCGCCCTCTTCTACCCAATGCTGGCCTTCGCACCCAACTTCTGGACGCTCGTCATCATCCGCTTTATCTGCTCCTTCTTCTCTGGGACCGTTAATCCCGCACAGATTCTGCTGGTCAGCACCACCCCCTCGGAAAAGCATGGTTTTGTGCTGGGCACCATAAGTACTGCCATCTGGAGCGGCGACGTGCTCGGCTACTGCATGGGCGGTCTGATGGTCCATTTCTTTGGCTACACGACCGCCTTTGTCACCTGCGGGGTCATCTACTTCATCAGTGGACTCCTCGTGCATTTCTTCGTGAAGGAGGACTTCGAGGCGGTACGTCGTCTGGTGCGTGAGAAAAAGGCAAAGAACCAGAAGAAACCCTTCAGAGAGTTCGCCACGCCAGGCGTGCTCTGGCTGTTGGCATTGTTCTTGATCATGGGCATTGCCAGGCGAATCGACACCCCCTATGTCGCGATGCTGGTAGAAAAAGTCTGCGGACTGGATAAGGCTGCCTTCTTTACTGGCATCATCCAGGCGGCAGCCGCAATCGGCGGTGTTCTTGCGGGCATTTGCATCGGTCATTTCTGCGACCGTTTCAAGCCGCAACTCATTCTTGTCCCGATTATTATCATCGCCACTGCAACAACCCTCCTCCAAGCCTACTCCACAACCCCGTTGATGCTGATTATCGCACGCTTCCTGACCTACTTTGCAAGCGGCGGCATCCAGCCCGCCCTACAGTTGATGATAGCAAAAATCACAGCGACCGAGATGCGCGGAACCTTCTTCGGCTGGGCCGCTAGCCTTCAGACGGCAGGCGGCATCTTCTGCTCCCTGCTCGGAGGTGCCATCACCTACTACCTCAACATACGCGGCATCTTTGTCACAGGTGCCATCATAACTTTCCTGATGCTCCCGATGCTCCTTCCCACCGCCAGAGCCTGCGAAAAAGAGAAGCTCAAAGAATAATAGTCTTGCCAACAACTGCGCCCCCTTAAAAAGAAGCTAAAAAAGACAAAATGAACTTGACTGATTTGACTTTTCCAAAAAACAATGCATATTAGTTTGATATAAAATGGGCTCATAGCTCAGTCGGTTAGAGCTGACGACTCATAATCGTCCGGTCGCTGGTTCGAGCCCAGCTGAGCCCACCATTTTCATTTGCCCCTTGCATTTCCCGAAGCGACGAATTGCAAGGGGCTTTTTGACGTTAATGTTTCTACTATATGGAGTAGAAGCTTTAGGCTTCAACTCCCCAGACAAAACACGAATCATGCAGTTTCTACGAAAGATAGCAAGGAAAATCCTAAGTCGAGCCGTCCTGGGCTTCGTGCTGGTTTTGCTGTGCGTAGATTTGCTACTGGAGGGTTTTGGAGTGCCCCGATTTGTCCGTGAAAATCTCTGTGGCATTGCAGAGCATTTCGGGATGAACATACGCATTGGCCAACTATGCATCGGGATATTTCGGGGAGTGGTCATCAGGGGTGTTGCTATTCACCTTGAAACAGAAGGAGGTATCTTGTGCATATCGGCAGATGATATTATGGCGGATTTCAGTCCCATCGGTCTGCTTTCCAGTGACACACCTCTGGAAAAAATCAACGCCATCAATCTGAGTGTGGTACTTTTGGACTACCAGGAAACGCAGTTGTTTGAACTCAACTCTGGAGAACTTTCACTCCTGACACCCGAAGACACCAAGGGACATCTTGCCTTCACATCGACCTTGAACGGCATTCGCTTTAACTGCTCGGCAGATATCTATCATTTGAACGAGTTCATCCCTATGGTGAAAGGACTCATCGGTCCTCCACAAAAAACAAGAATCGGTCGAAATACGATCCTATGCAACGTTCTTGAATCCATCTCCAACAGTATGAAACAGATGGATTTCATCCGCGAAGACACCTCCATAACCCTTGAAGCCACATTGGACTGCAACGATTCCTCCAGTGCTTTTCTGGAAGGAAGCTTCAGTCTTAGCGACGCCATTTTCCACGATGTGGTCATCTCCCGCCTGCGCGGGAAGCTTTCCTACCGCGACGGTACAGCTAGCCTGGAGGATTTGATGCTTTTGCTTTCAACAGGGGACATCCTTCGTGCCAACGCCAATTACAACACTCTTAAGAGGCTCGTCAATTGTGAACTGGATGGAACCATCACTCCAACAACCATCGTCAAGCTTCTGGGACAAGAGCTGGACACCAATGGCCAGTTCAAATCCCTGGACAAACCATGCCATTGGCATGGAAAACTGACAGATTATTCTCTGAACGCCCCTTCCGACAACGCAAACAAAATGTTCTGGGAGATATCTGAAATCGAGCTGGGAAGCCTCTCCATCGACAGCTTTAAGTTTGAGGTTTCTCTCAATGAGGAAACAATAGGGCTACACGATATCGTCATCTCCTCGGAAAACGCTTTCAGTCTCAAAGGACACGTCGAATACTTTTTGAAGGATGCTTCTCTCTCCCTCATACTTGACGGCAACATCCATCTTGCTGGGCTGCTTCGTGCAGCCCAGATTGAAGTTCCCCCACTTTTCCGTCCAGGACGTTTTTCCATATTGACGTTCAAGGTAGCCATGCCCAAATCCCCCATCAGGCCTGAACAATGGATGATGAATACATCATTCTCGCTACAACAACTTCGCCTGGCCTACTGGGAAATGCATGACCTGCATGGAGTACTTGACTTGGACAAGGGTTATCTAAGGCTCCATGATGTCGATTGCAAGCTGGGCTATTACACGGCTCCTTCCAGGATACCGCTTGCTAGCGGCAGTAAGATTCCATTACCCATGCCGACAGAACTGGTTGGTTTTGATGCCAATGACAATTTGAACACCAATGTCCAGTCCCCAAAGCCACAAGAACTCCATGCAGCGAGCTTCAGTATCGAACTGGACTTGAACAATCTCATGAAAAGCAATGAGAACAAGCAAAGCACCAATCAGCTCCTCCTGAAAAACACTCTGAAACTTAGAAGCATCGGAGATAACACTCACTCAGAAATTCTTTTCTGGGAGGGAGAGCTCTCCTATGACACACGACGAAACACCATGGAGATGAATGGCAAAGCCAACGCGTTCTCAGATTTATTCTACAGCGCATTCCTTGAAAAATCTACTATTCCTGATATTGAATATTTCGCTCCATTTTTCAGTCATGATATACCTCAAGAATTCACGATAAAGATTCCCAAATTCCGTCTCCATTCACCACAGGATTGGCGCATGGAAATTGATATTGCAGGCCAAGATTGCGGTTTCGGTTCCTTCAAGGTACACAAGGCAACGGCACACATGAAATTGGATTCCCAACGTCTGCTATTCACTGAAATCAAAGGAATTACCCGCGAAGGATATGATGCTTCCCTGAAAATTGAGGTCCAATTTGATCCGTTTTTCCTGAAAATCACCGACCTAAGCCTGACAGGAGACCCCATGGTTTGTGAATCATACGTCATGTCAAGCGAGGCAAACGAGATCTATAAGGAAATCTGGCGGGATATCGTCTGGTCCCATAATGATCTGCCCACCATCAATATCCCCCTTATCTACTATACATCGGATGCACTTGGCTCTCATTGGGAATTCAAACTCGACGGCGATGTCAAGGCAAAGCGCATGCTTTACCGTGGGCAGGAATTTTCCAATGTTGAATACGCACTTGCACTATCACTTCCAGGCGACCTGGTTATGAAGCCCATCAAAGTCAAAGTCGGCGACGCAGAACTGGAAGGAGAATGTGACTTCCATTTCTTCGGTTCCATTCCCTGCAACTTCAAAGTCACTGGGAAAAAAGGCGTAATCAAACCAGCCCAGTTCTTGGCCCTCCTAAACCCTGACCTGAAGGAATCCCTGGAAACGCTTTCCTTCCAGGATGGCACAACATTCGACTGCCAAGGAACCTTCTTCCTGAATGGCGCAGACTCCCTTGAAATCACAGGAAATGTCAACTCGCCCAAATGCAGTTTCAGAGATTGGACTTTCTACGACACCAAGGCGACTTGGATCTACGAAAACAACCAGGCCTTCTGGAATACGGAAAAGGCAACCTTTATGGGCGGAGAGTTCAGGACTACTGGTGTGCATAATATCATAACCCGTACAACTGACCTGGTGTGTGTGGGCAAGGAGATGAGCTGGGAGGAGTTCATGAAACGCGTATTCAAAGACAAAAAAAAGGAATACGACAATGTGCCTGGCCGCTTCAACCTTACCTGCAACCTTCAGGTGAAACAGGACTGGGCAGGTCATCCCTATCAGTTGGGCGGCGATGGTCATTTCTCTCTGCGCAATGCCGATCTCTGGCAGATGCCGCTTATGAAACAGCTCAGCCACTTGGTCGAGGTGACCACCTTCAAGCTCTTCTCTTCTAATAAAAATTCTAAGAACAGCAACACCTTCGGCAGCATCAGCGCATTGAAGGCAAATGTCGAATTCCATGGTCCGCGGATAGTTGTCACCGATTTCAATACCAACGGCACCATCATCGCGCTTTCAGGCGCTGGCGAATACAACACCTTCAACGACAACGTCCACTTCGAGGTGAATGGCTCGCCTCTCAAGGAGGTCACCATTCTATCGACACTCCTTAAACCCCTCTCCTGGTGCTTCAACGCAGAACTCCAAGGCAAACGCTCCGAGGCAAAGTGGAAGATGAAAACCGCCCTGAGCAAAATCTTCTCGACAGAAGATTGAATAATTGCAACTATTAAGGGTGTAGCAAAGATGTCCACATCCCCGCAGGATTATTACCCATACCGAGGGTCTAGGTAATAATCCTGCATACGCCCGTTCAGAATTTCCGCCGATTAATGACTTCCTGCTGCCATTCGGGGCAAAGAGCGACGAATTTTGCGGAAAAGCCGCAGATACGCACAATGAGGTTCTGGTGCTTTTCAGGATGGATTCGCGCCTCCTCCAGATCCTGTGATGACATGCAGTTTAGCTGGAGTTGCTGTAAATCAAGAGCAGCAAAACTTCGCAGAAGCGCAACAAGCGTCTCAGGGGTAAAGTTTTCGCGTTCGACGCAGAGATTAACCACGGAGTTGCCCGCAAAGCGCCTTAGGTTAAGACAGGAGTAGTTTTGCAGGACGGTAGTAAGCGGTTCATGCACGCGGAAATGCGAGGCATTCACGCTTTGCGAGAGTTCATCGCCAGTATGCCGTCCATCAGGCGTGGCCTTCATCGCATTTCCCCATCGTTTGAATTCACGGTAGAGCCACATGGCCAACTGGTAGTGCCCGCCGTGTGCATTGGGGATTTCGTCTGCAATTGCGGCAAATTCATCCACAATCCTTTTGGCGAGTTTACACGTTTGCAGCTGGTTGTCCCCCCAATGTGGTGTTTTCAGAACTCTCTCCCGTAGTTCTTCAGCCCCCTCCCAGTTATTGCGGACGGCCGCAAGCAGTTCAGGCAAGCTACAACACCTCTCTTCAAAGCAGATTGCTTGGATGGCCAGCAGGGAATCCACGAAATTTGCAAAGGCACCTAGCGACACGGCATGGGGATAGTAGCGAAGCCCCCCGTCGCCGAAGTCCCGACGCTTTTCCAGGCAGTCAAAGAAGGCAGCTGAATAGGCGGGCGACGGTGAAAGCATCGCCTGGCAGCCGCCGTAGTCGTGCTGCGCCTGAAGATAATAGCGGAAGATTTCCTTAGCGTTGCCCATGATGGCCTCATAGACCTCCCCAAAGGATTGTGCACCTTCAAGACGGCGTGGCTTAAACTGGCACCTCTCCAGCTGCTCGTCCGAATAGTGGATGGTGGTCTCCACGATGCGTGCAAGGTTGAAGAAGTTGCTGCCCTCGTTGTCTTCGCAGCAGGCAACCGAAATGTCCCAGCAGCCGCTGCAGCAGTAGTTTCTGGCATCCTCAAGGGTATGCCCTGTTGCTGTCAGTGCAGGAATGAGACTGTCATCGTTCAACAGTGAATAGACGCCACGCCCCGAAAAGACATCCTCTCCGATCAGGTTCAGATATTCCTCGCTGGAGGAACGAGAGAAACGACAGAAGAACTTGGGGTAGATGAGGTTCTGTTCACGGTATGCCTTCAGGAACATTCGAGTCAGTTCATTAAAGACCTCATGCCCCTCGGCATCGCAGCCGCCCAGTGTCAACGTATGCTCGTTTTCATGGGAGATGATCATATCGACTTCGTAGTCGCGGTTATAGGCCTGGTCCCCCATCAGCAGAAAGCGACAAATCAAGTCAAATGCCTCTTCGTGCGTCAACCGCCCAGCAGCCAGATCAGCCTCGTAAAATTTCTGTATCCAAGCATCGGGACGCCCGAGGGTGTTGACGCGCACGCCGTCGATTTCGGGGAAAACCTCGCGGAAAAAGCCGCAGAGGTTCAATGCCTCGTAGAAGGTGCGCGGTGGCTCCCAAGGCGTGACGGATGCGGCTTCGACCATCATCTGCATGAAATGCCGTTCTCTCACGTTTGCAGTACTTGGCAGCATCTGCTTGGCTTTTTCGGCATACAGTCCACTGATGTGTCGGATGACCTCCAGCCCGTGGATGGCAGTTTCAAGCCACTTCCGCTCGTATGGAGTCTGGCACTTTTCACGTGTGCAGAGTGCCTCCTCGTAGATGCCCTTGAAGCCCGTATTCAGCAAACGAAAAACAGCAGAGTTATTGTGGCGGTCATCGTAGAACGGTCCCGTGCAAGCATAGAAAAGACTCCCGCGGCTCTGGAAAAGATGCAGAGCATTGGAGAACTCCCTGTTCTGAAGGAGCCGTTCCTTCATACAGGAGGCAACCACCTGGCCGACTGCGGTGCGGTTCCAGCCACCATACCCGCCGTTTTCGAAGTAGAAAGGAGACTCGGTGAAAACCACAGGCTGGTAGTTCTCCGCCATGAAGTCATAGGCCTCCCGCCGAAGATCCAATGCATCGCACGACGGATGTTCCTTCGCGTATGCCTTGATGCGTTCCGAACCCCGCACCGTCATCTCTAGACGTTCCGCATTTGTACAGATATGGATATCCTCACCGTGAAACGCACGAAGCTGTCGCCTAAGCTCTGTATAATCGTTAGTCATAGAAATCTTTTTTCACGAGAAACGATGTTATCTCGTTTCAGTACAGACTACTCCACGACATATTGCCAGAGACCGTGGATGTTGCAGTATTCGCGGACAATCATGCCCTTCTGGAGGGAGACATAGAATTCCGCCTCGGGTTTCTCGCCTGGCTTGAGGTACTTGCGGTTCACGTAGTCGCCGTTAATGACTTCGATCCAGACGATGTAGTGCTGCTCTGTCATCGGGTGGGCCTGCTCCTTGCCGACCAAAACTTTCATTCCACTGCCGCTGGCCTCGGGATACGGGACGTGCTTTTCGAACTTGTACTCCGCCGTTTGTGGCTCTAGCTTCTTCATCTCCTTGCCGCAGCAGGTCAATAAACAGTCGCATCCAACGGCAACATCAATCACTAGCCCGCAATCCTCACACTTGTAAACATCATTCCTTTTCATTTCAATCTCCAATCTGATTGTTTTTTGAAAAAGCCTTACTAAAGGGACTGGAGCGACCAGAGGGACAGGAGCGATCAGAGGAACAGGAAAGATGGGGCAGAGTTTCTGAAGCTATTCCCCGTCCCTCAAGTCTCTCCCTTCCCTCCTGTCCCTTTTGGGTCAGGGGAAATAACAAGCCTTCGTCGTTACACCTGCTGGCTACTTCAGCAACTCCGCGACAATACGGACATCCTCCTCGACGATATTGTCGTTGTCGGCGCGGTTCATGCCAAGGTTGATGACATCGCCTGGCTTGATGTTGCGATAGGCAAAGCCAAGTCCCATATATGCATCAATGCGTCCTGCTCCAAGCACCTTATATGCGATGCAAGGCTTTGTAATGCTTTGGATTACATCAACGGCACGCTGCATATCCTCAATCCAGAAATGCTCGCCGCCGCCCGCATCGTGAAGGCTGCCGCAGTTGAAGAAGGGCACCACATGGAAATCGACAATGTCCATCTTGTTAACCCAGATATGCGTTTTGGGGCTATGACCTGCGATGCCGACAGGCACGCCCTTCGCCTTTGCATGCTCAACCCACGCACGGACAGTCCGCTCATCGTTTTCCTTGAACAACCTGTCCATTATGCCGCCATGAAAGAAAAGGGCCTTGCAGCCAGTCTGGACTGCAAAATCAATGGTGCTCTCCATGTTTGGGAACTCGCCTTTGCCAAGTTGTCCGATCCAGTTCATCGGGCCACCTTCTGCGATGTATTTTTTTGTGGTGGCAACGACGTGCTTTGTCTCCGTGTTGGTAACAAAGGTGTTGATGCCCGCTTTCCACGCTCTATCCCACGTGATGAGGATCTGCTCGGGAGTGTGGAAATTCCGCATGAAGGCATCTCGTTCACGATTCTGGTGGCTGAACCCGCCAAAGGGATTCGCCCCAATAAGAAGCCGTGTCATCTGGATACCACAAAAATCAACAGTCGGAAGCATAATCGTCTCCTATATCCCGTGGGTGGGTTCCACTCGCTCCACCCACTGCTATGTTCCTACGCGCCTACGACGCTTTTCCACTAATCACTAATCCCTAGTCCTTAACCACACTTTACTCGCTGACAGGATTCAGTGCGACGTGGTCGAATTTGACCTGGGTCTTCCAATCCTCTCCCTCTAAACGCATCTCCTTAACGAACCAAAGGCCGTTCTCGAAGCGCTTGGCTCCCTTGAACTCCAGCTTGCGCCAGGCTTTAGTTTCGCCTTCCCTAAACCAGCTGGCCTCCATCGGGAAGCCATGCTTTGCGCTGAAGAGCACATTGACCGTCCCCTTTCCCGTCGGGTCCTTCAGTCGCATGACACGGCATTCGCGTAGGCGACTGCTCTGCCGCGGCAACTCCTCGATAAAATCCCAGTAGATGAACGAGAAGGTCAAATCCTCTGGATCAACTCCAAACTCAAATAGACCTGGCCGCTCCTCGGTCTCTGGCATCTCAATGGAGGCAGTGACGGCGTCGCCATCCTTGTGAATCTGCTCCATCGCATAAACATTCTTGTCGTTCAGCACAATCTGCGTATGCATGGACTTTGGCGTGAAGGTAATGCGCACACGCAGTTCACCCTTCAGAAGCCCCTTGGAAGACTTGTAGTTGATCCGCCCCGTGAACTCCCCCCAGGCATCTGTGCGAAGCGGCTTTCGGATTTCCGCCAGAAAATCCTGCGCGGAGAGCGTGGTCATCTCCTTTTCAGAAGGGACAGCCACCGTGACATCCTCCTCCTGCGCAAAGGCTGCAAATGACAGCATCACCAACAGACTGGCGAATAAAACGCGGTGCCTTCCCTTCATCACTCCTCCTCAATGCCCTGCGGCACATACTGTTGGTCGTTGGTGATAAGCAACTGGTCGAACATGATGCCGTCCTCACGGTTCAGCAGGAACAGCGCGTGCTTGCCAGAGGACAACTTGTAGATTTTCGGGGCCTCCAGCCAGTGCCATGTCCGATAGGTGCCGTCATTGCCAACGGTAATGGACTTTGGCTCGTCGTCCATCTTCAGATTGATGGTATTGCCGCAGGAGCCGTCCCACCAGACCCGCAGCCACACCTTGCACTCCGCATCGGAAGGCAGCTCGAAGCTGAACTCTGCGCCGCCAAAATCCATGGCGGGCTCCTTTTCATCGGGCGGCGTCCCCTTGCCATCCTGAATCTTCAGAACCGTGTTCTTGAAGGCCTGTGAATCCGTTCCCTTCTCGACAGGAGCCGTGATATTCACAACGTCTCCAGCATCAATGATCTTGAAGACGCTCTCCTCCTGCGAGGTGGTGCCTGCTTGTGTACCGCCCTCCTCTGCATTGTTTATGAAACGGGTGGTACCTGCCAGCGGATCGTCAGTCTTGGCACGTATTGCAACACCGCCAAGAAGCAATGCAAGCACAACACCGCAGGCAATGATGGAGCCAGGGGCGATGCAGCTCAGGCTGCAAAACTCCTCATCGGGATTCGGCACTGCCGTGGAAGCCAATGCCAAGGCAATCATCCATCCAAGACCACGCGTCATTGGATCAGAAACAAACATGCCGAGGATGACGACCACCAGCGCCAAAGCTCCGCCAAGGGCGATGCAGTTGCGCCCTTTGCTCTGCATAAAACGACGCACACCATTGCCAGCAGCACCAGCCAGCAACAGCAGCATCAAGGCAGCCATCGGGAAGCCCATCGTGCCCGCCAGAATTCCCCAACTTGCCTGCGTATCGGTCTCGATGTCGTTGTAGCTCGGGTTGGGGAGATCGCCATAGCAGCGTCCAACGCACTGCTGATAGCGTCCAGAGCCAATCCCCGAGAATGGACGGCGTGCCGCCATGCTGAGGGCCGCGGCAAAATCGATGTGATTGGTCTTGAGTTCGCCAGGGTAATCCCCAACCTTCATCGGGTTCAGCGATGCCAGGCGCGCCTGGTTGTGGGTGGATGGGAAAACATTCACGGAAAGCACAAAAGCAACAACCAAAGCCAGCACATTCGCATAACCTGCAGCACGCGAATGGATGAACGCGCCAATAATCAGCACCATGCCCACGATGAAAAGCATCTGCCCATGCGGAATCGCCAACAAGCAGAGAACCGTCACCACAAAGCCGATGATGATTTCATAGAAGCGTTTGCGTCCGAACAGAATGGGTTGAATCCACGCCAGCGAGATGGCCAGGAAGAAGGCCAGCGCCATACGGCTTCTGAAAAGCCCTGTGTAGGCGTGGCCAAAGCCCCATTTCAGCTTCAGGATGTCCGCAGGCGGATAAATGCTTCCGAAGCCGTACACCTGACCCTGCAAAAGAGCCGCCAAAACATTGACCACCATGGCGAGAAGAACAGAGGCGGCAGCGGCACTGGGCGCATTTTCAATCAGGAAACCAAGCAGAAGAGTTCCGCAGAAGAGCTGCTGGACAAGCTGCGCAACCTCGACGGCACCGCCCATCCCTGGAGCCGAAGCCAGATTGGCGAAGCAGGCTACAACAAGCACAATAATCGTGCAAATCGGAAAGAAAAGGCGGCGACGGGCAGTAATTGAATAGCCAAGAACAGGCAAAAAAGAGGCCAAAAACGCCAAATCGGCAAAAGCCAGCTTGCCGCCCAACAATGGAATCTTGACCTGATTGAGCATGACAAACAAAGCGAAAGCCGCCAAAGCCGTCAGCCAGCCAGGAGCCGCCTTCAGCTTGCCACGCTGCAAATCGCCTTCGGCCTCTGGCGGAAGAAACAACCCTTTAAGCCAGTTACTCGCGTGACAGCAACAACAGCAATGCTCGCCCTCTGCACAACTGTCACCTTCATTCGGCGTTGGCTCCGACACTGTCTTCTCCTCCATAGAAGTGTTTTCTACGGGAGCCGATGCATCGTCTTCAAGCGGTTTCACCCTGATTTCCTGTTCGTCCTGCGTTTTTTGATTATCTGACATGATTGCCCCTCGGGTATATACTTAACATTATGCACGGTTTGTGGTCATTTTACTTCATAGAATAACGAATATTCTCCCAAGTTTATTGAAAAAAAAGACACTCCAACATACCTCTATAAAATGAAATATCACTCCAAAAGCGGCTGAAACATAGTATTCAATTCAGGTTCTATACTTTCGCCCGTTACAAGCTTGCGATAACAAGCATCGATTTCCGCACTTGGTATGCTGTAAAGTACCCTTTGGGGAGGGTCATTCCTTCAACGCCATGATTTTTTGCGCACAGCGGACGGTCGCCATGGCGTCTGAGGCATATTCGGCGCCAATGGAGGCCGCGAATTCCTCATCGACAACGGCCCCGCCTACGATGAAATGCAACTCCAAGCCGCGTTTTTTCGCCAGTTCAATGACGTTTTTCATCTCGCCCATGGTGGTGGTCATCAGCGCGGAGAGCGCGACAAGAGTGGTTCCCTCGGCGATGGCCCTGTCGAGAATGACCTCGGCGGGCACGTCCTTGCCAAGGTCAATCACCTCGAAACCGTAGTTCTTCAGCATCATGGCGACGATGTTCTTGCCGATGTCGTGGATGTCGCCCTTTACGGTGGCGATGACTATTTTACCTGCACTGGTACCATCCTTTCGCCCCGCCGCCAAGAGCGACTCCAGCTTTGCCATCCCCGCCTGCATCGCCATGGCGCCCGCCATCAGTTGCGGCAGGAAGAATTCATGTCGTTCGTACTTGTCACCGACCTCCGCTACGGCGGGAATCAGAACCTTGTCAACAATGTCGGAGGCGGTGGTACCCTCTGCCAGAGCCTCGTCAATCGCCTTGGACATCGCGTTAATGTCGCCTTCCAGCAGGAACTGGCGTATCGCCTCCGTGCTGGATTTTACGGGCTTCTTTTCGACAGGAGTCGCTGTCACCGCAGTATTGCCATATTTGGCGATGAAGGAAGAGGCGTTTGCATCACGCCCAAAAAGCACATTAGAGGCATAGACCATCTCCATAATGTCGGCGTTCATCGGGTTCGCAATGACCATTGTCAGCCCCTTGCCGATGGCCGCCCCCAGGAAGGCGCGGTTCACCAGGTCGCGACGAGGCAGCCCAAAACTCACATTGGAGAGGCCGCAGACCGTCCCGCAGCCAAAATCATGCGCAGCCCAGTCGATGGTGTTTAGCGTCGTCACCGCCGCCTCCTGATTGGTGGAAACGGTCATCACAAGGCCATCGACCACCATGTCCGACTTGTTGTAGCCATACTTCTGGGCCGTATTGAAAATGCGGTTGACCCTTTCGGCGCGCCCCGCAACCGTTGGGGGGATGCCCTCGTCGTCCAACGGCAGGGCAATAATCAGGGCACCGTACTTGGCGGCGATGGGAAGCACCTTCTCCAACCTATTCTTTTCAGCGGAGATGGAGTTGAAAAGCGCACGGCCTGGATAGAGGCGCAGAGCCGCCTCCGCCGTCGCTGGATTCGTCGTGTCGATGCACAGCGGCAACTGGGATTCAGCGGAAAGGATGGAAACGACCTTTCGCAGAGTCGCAGTCTCGTCTATGCCAGGCAGACCACAGTTCACATCGAGCATCACGGCCCCTGCCTCCGCCTGCTCCTTTGCGAAACGCCTCACCAAATCAAAGACCCCGCCGCGCAGCTCGGCCTGCAATGCCTTCTTTCCCGTCGGGTTCAGGCGCTCTCCAATGATGGAGAAAGGACGCTTTTCCCCAAGGGAGAGAACCGTGGTGGCACTGGAGACAAAAGAGCGTTCAACTCCCTTCAATTCAGGTGGTTCCAAATTTGAAACAGCCTGCGCAAGGCATTTTATGTGCGCTGGTGTCGTTCCGCAGCAGCCACCGACAACGCCCGCACCGACTTCAACCAGCCTGGAGGCAATGGAGCCAAACTCCTCCGCCTGCATGTCAAACACCGTCTTTCCCGTGGCCACATCCAGGCGGGGCATCCCCGCGTTGGGCTTTGCGACAATCGGCACCCGCGCATATTCCGCCATCTGGGCAACGAGGCCCGCCATCTGGTCTGGCCCCGTCGAGCAGTTGCAACCCACGGCTGAAGCCCCCAGAGCCTGCAAAGCGACAATCGCGGAAGCGGGGGTATTTCCCGTGAGGGTGCGTCCGCTGGCGTCAAACGTCATCGTGACCAGCACTGGGAGCTCGCAGATTTCGCGGATGGCGATGAGTGCGGCGCGCGCCTCCTGCAAGTCCATCATCGTCTCGACGGCAAATCCATCCACGCCGCCATCCAGCAGGGCACGTGCCTGTTCCTTATAGACATCGACAACCGTTTCAAAAGGCAAATCCCCAAAAGGCTCGACGAACTTTCCAGTAGGCGCAATATCGCCAAAGACAAGGGCATGTGAAAGTCCCGTGCGAGCTATCTCCGCCAATCGGCGATTCAATTCAGCGGTTCTTTTCTCCAAGCCGAATTCAGCCAATTTCAAGCGGTTTGCGCCAAAAGTCGGCGCATAGACTATCTGGGAGCCAGCAGTTTCGTATGCAGACTGCACGGCATGGATTGCCTCGGGATGCTCCAAGATCCAGGCTTCAGGGCAGACACCAGCGGGAAGTCCATGCTTGGCAAGCTCTGTCCCAGTCGCACCGTCCAAAACCACCATACCACGACGGCACAAACATGAAAAATCAGCTGTCGTCATAGACAACACCTCCTAAGACATTCCCCAACTTTTCAAAGCCCCTCAATCCTAAGCGGGAATGGAATTACAGACCAGAGAGCTTCTTTTCAAGAAGCGACATGGAGCGCTTGAACTCCTCGTCCTTCTTGACTTTTTCTTCTACAGAGGAGATGGCATGCAAAACCGTCGCGTGATTGCGCTGAAACTTTACCGCGATTGAAGGAAGCGACAGCCCTGTCAGTTTTCGTGCAAAATACATGGCCACCATACGCGGAACAGCGATATTGGCAGGGCGCTTCTTGCTGGTCATGTCCGCAAAACGTATGTCAAAATATTCGGCAACGATTCGCTGAATCTCCTCAATGGATATGATAGTTCCAGCCTCTTCGTTGATAATGTCAGCCAGCAGCTTTTCCGCCTGAGGGACATCCATCTTGACATTGGAGATGGAAACCCAGGAAATCAGTTTGAAAACTGCACTCTCCAAACGACGCACATTGGATTTCAAATGGGTGGCAATGAACTTGATGACGTCGTTGCTGAGCTTGAAATTCTGCTCTTCCTGTTTTTTCTTGATGATAGCGATGCGGGTCTCCAGATCGGGAGGCAAAATCTCCGTCGTCAGCCCCCACTCAAAACGGGAGCAAAGCCGTTTGTCCAATCCATTGATGGCATGGGGCGGGCAATCCGACGTCATCACAATCTGCTTGCGCGCATTAAAAAGCGCATTGAACGTATGGAACAGCTCCTCCTGAAATCCCTCCTTGTTGGCAAGGAACTGAATGTCATCGATCAGCAATACGTCCAGATGTCGAATCTTGTTGCGGAAAGAGGAAAGGCTGCGATTCAGCATGGCCTCAACATACTGGTTCATAAGGTCTTCGCTGTTGATGTACATGACGCGAGCGTCCTTGCGGGCGGTCAGAACGCTTCGGGCAATTCCCTGGAGCAGATGGGTCTTGCCAAGCCCTGTAGAACTGTGAATGAACAGGGGATTGATCTGCTCTCCTGGATTTGTCGCCACTGTCATGCAAGCAGAATAGGCGAACTTATTGGAATCTCCGACGACAAAGGAATCGAAAGTAAAACGCCTGTCTAGAGGAAGATTGTCGCTTCCCTTCTCCAAAGAATCACTGGATAGCGCCACCTCCTTGCCTCTGGCCTTGACGGAACTCTTCTCCTCAACCTTCTCTTCTATGAGATCACTCTTTTGAGTAGGTTCCTTCTGAGTTGACAACCCACCCTCGGCAGAGGCCTCCTTCGTGGACGAATGTACTTCAAACCGCACGGGAAGCTCCAAATGAGCCGTATTATGGATAGCCTCCTCAATGAACTTCCTGTAGTTCACGTCCAGCCACCACAAAGCAGTTTCACTTGGGACTCCAAGCACAATACCATCTTTTTCAAGACTAAGTGGCTCTATCTGCGATATCCATAGGTAACTGCACTTTCCCAGTTTGCTGTCCAGCTCACTGCAAGCCAGTTTCCAAATGTCCTTTATTTCCAACATAAAAACAGAAAAAAACAAAAATCACAGTCTGCATCGGTTATTTTTCGCTATTAAACTTAACCCAGCAATCCCGTTTCGCAAGCCGATTCCCCCTCTTTTTTTATTGCCTCAAATGCCTATTCTTCCATAAGTCTTGTTTTTACCGCAAACCTATGCATTTTTAGAAGGGGCAAAAAAAAATCATTCGCATTTTTGGGAATGTCTAATTTTGGCACAGAGCATACTTTTCCTAGTTGAACAATGCAGATTTTACATTATTTCTGACATATCTAAAAACATTCAGAAACTTATATCAAAATGCAAATAAAATGCATATTACTTCATATAAAGATTAGCGACTTTCAACTAATATGAAAGCATATTATATTTCCAATCCTCTCACAAGAGACTTTCAGAGTAAAGACAATTTTGGCATGATTAGATAGCGTCTGTCGAAATGCACTAGAAAACAAACACAGTAAAGAACAAAACTCCTTCACACCCTCTGAAATCTCCATATGCAAAACGCACTTGCTTTAATCAGAATCGCGTTTATATTAAGTAGAGTTTATGGTATTAAATACCACGTTACTGATAACAAACCAAAAAGGAGATTGTCCAATGAAAAAACTGATGCTGCTTGTTATGATTGCCGCCCTGACTGTTCCGATGGTTGGCTGCAAGGAAAAAACCACTCTTGAGAAGGCCCAGGATGCCGTCGAACAGGGTGCCAAGGATGCCGAAAAGGCCGCCAATGATGCCAAGAAAGAGGCTGGCAAGGCCCTAGAAGAGGCTGGCAAGGCTCTCCAGAAGTAACATATCTACAACGTGTTACAAAAAAGGCCGTTGCATTTGCAACGGCCTTTTTTTCTGCCTGTATATCTGGAAAAAACATTTTTCAGGGATATACTATTAAGAGTAATTTTGCGCTAGCTTAAAAACCTCAATATATAATATACAGGAGAATCCAAATGTCACCACGTCAAGATGTATTGAAGCCGTTTGAAGAGAAAAGAGAGTTCATGAATGACCGAGTCTCGACAGGGATAGAGGCGAACAGAAAAGGTTTCGCCTTCTTGTCGCTGGTCAACGGACAAGGCGAGGCCGTCAAGGATGCCGTGGTGAAGATCACCCAGAAAAGCCATGATTTCAAATACGGCGCCAATCTGTTCATGCTGGACGAAATCCAGGACACCGAAAAAAACGAGCAATACAAGCGCTTTTTTACCGATGCGTTCAACCTCGCCACGCTTCCCTTCTACTGGAACACGCTGGAGCCCGAAATGGGCAAACCGCGTTATGCAAAGGATAGTCCAAAGATCTATCGCCGTCCTGCCCCCGACCTCTGCCTGGAGTTCTGCGAGGCCAATGGCATTGAGGCCAAGGCACACTGCCTGAATTATGCAGCGCTTATGCCTGAATGGGCGAAAGGCACGGTGACTTGGGAGAAGCAGTGCCTAGAAAAGCGTTTTCGGGAACTTGCCGAACGCTATTCGATGTGCATCCCGATGTGGGAGGTAATCAACGAAACCTACTGGGGAGGTTATCTCAGCACGCTTTATACCCAAGATGATTTGGTCGAATGGAGCTTTGCACTCGCGGAAAAGTTTTTTCCTGCAAACAAACTGATCATCAATGAGGCGCACAGCCGTGTCTGGAGCAATGAATGGTTCTTCCATCACAATCGCAGCCCCTATTATATGCAGATTGAACGCGCACTGCTAAAAAGCTCCCGCATCGATTCAATCGGCATGCAGTTCCACATGTTCTACCGACGCGAGAACGAACTGCAACAGACGGCAGTCTATTACGACCCAGAACAGCTTTACGATGTGATGGATACCTACGCCCGTCTGGGCAAACCTCTCCAAATCACCGAAGTAACCATCCCCGCCTACTCCAATGCGGCAGAGGACGAGGAAATCCAGGCGCAGATTCTCCGAAACCTGTACAGCATCTGGTTCAGCCATCCTGCCATGGAAGCAATCATCTACTGGAATCTGCCAGACGGATATGGATATAACGCGGCACCTGGCGACATGACCGCTGGCGAAAACTACTATCATGGAGGATTGGTCCGCTTTGATTTCACCCCAAAGCCCGCA
This sequence comes from Victivallales bacterium, assembly GCA_017535315.1. Classification (GTDB taxonomy): domain Bacteria; phylum Verrucomicrobiota; class Lentisphaeria; order Oligosphaerales; family Oligosphaeraceae; genus RGIG3456. The sequence continues at coordinate 49,226 of JAFXUD010000078.1, forward strand.
TATCTGGCTATCCGCGACCTCTTTGAAAAGGAGTGGCGGACGAACCTGACGCTGCACACGAACTCTGGAGCCCTTTCATTCAAGGGATTCTACGGAGAATACGAACTGGAAATCACGGCGTGTGGGCAGAGATTCATCCGCACAATCCATTTGAGCAAGGAAAGGAAAAGGCACTTCACCGTAATGCTTTAAGTGCTTAAAGAGTTAATTTCAAAACCAGCGGTCGCTAGTTTTGAAATTAACTCTTAAGGTATCGTTTCCCTATTTGGCAAAAGACCTATCGGGTTCGGGAGCGGTGAGCATCTCGCCAAACTCCTGCGGGCCGACAAAAATAAGGCGGTAGTCGCACTCCTTGATGTGGAGCTTCTTCTCGCCGTCCAAGGGAAACTTCTCGTTTGTGGCAACGTCCATCACAACAGCGTCCTTACTGATACCAAGACGTTCCGAATCAATAGACAAGAGCGTGTCGCCCTCCTTGCCAAGGTTGGTGACGATAAGCAGCAGAGAGTGTCCACGCCTGTAACCGCCGACGATGAACTCGCCCGTCACAGAGAATGGCTTTTCTTTCGTATAATAAGGTATAAACTCGCAGTCATCCTTGTGGGTGCCAAATGCCCAAAATGCATAGCGGCTCATCCAGTGCTCGCGGTAGTCGCCGAAAATATTATTGGTCGAGGTGATTCCGTGCTGAAGCATCAGCCCAAGGCAGGTGCGGTTGATACGCTGGCTGCGCTTGAGGTACTCTTCTACGGAGATTTTCGGCGGCTTGTCCGCGATTTTTGGAAGTGTGAGCGCCAAAGGCACCATGCCCGTCTGAAGGCCCGTCGAATGGGCGCGGATATGTTCGAGCGTGACATAGTCCTCCATGTTGGTCTCCACGTGGTACTCCCAGTCGAGACCGACAGTTGCAAAGGAGAATGCTGGCACGATGAGCGTGTTCGTGAAGTGTATGACAAGCAGCCTTTCGGGGCGCCTGCGCATATCCAATAGATACGCGATGCGCTTGACGAGCTCGCGCGTCGCCAGGATGCTCATTTCGGGAATCACGCGGTTCTTGTAGTCACGGACAGGCGAAAGCTCGGGATTGGTCTGCGGAAAGACATAGAGTTCATCGAGGTAGATGCCGTCCATGCCTGCCTCCAGCTGTTTGTCGTAGGTCCAGAGCAGGTAGTCAATGTAGCGCGGTGTAAGGAAGCAGCGGTCGGCAATGCCCTCCCAGTAGGGCTTGAGGTTGGCCCATTCCGCCTTGTGGTACTGGTAGGCCTCGTCCTCCATCGGGATGATCGTCGGGCAGGAGTAAGGCACGACCCTGTCGATGGTCATCGCGTGCTGTCCAAGCTGCATGTCCAGCATGCGCCAGCGGTTGCTCTTGACGTAGGCGTCGGCATCTTTGATGTTCCGATGCTGCTTGAAGAAGCCCTCGTGCGCCTCATAGTACTTCCGCATCAGCGGTGCATCGACCTCGTCGAAGTGCTTCCCGATATCGAATGACGGCACGCGCTTGGTCATCGTCGCCTTGTAGGCCTTCGCATAGGTATAGTCGTTGTTTGGCGGCAGCTTCGCGAAACGAGTCCACATGCCCACCGCGCTGTCGTGCTCGTAAGGCATGATGTGAATCATGCCTGGCAGACGGTGACCAAAATGGAAAACCCAATTTTTCCAACCAGGCATGCGCGGCTTTACAGGTGTGACCTGGAAACAGAACTCGAAATCGATAGGCTTGCCAGCCTTGCCGCCCGCACGGCTGACAATGTCGCACTCAGCCTTGACGGAATCAGCCTCGCGCACCAGGCGAATCATCGGCACACCATCCAGCAAATCGAAGCCACGAGGCGAGTTGAAGACCAACGACAAGCCGCGCTCTTCGCCTCCAAACCACAGATAGGGGGTAAACTCGCCAGGAATCACGGGCAGCCCCTGCTGGTTCAAGCGACGCGGCAGCTTCGAGGAATCCCACACCTTCCCCTGCCCTGTTGGGATGGCACCAGCGGGGTTGCCACGTGCCAAATCAACCATGGAGTTGAAGAGGGAGGCCTCCTCTGGACGCAGATGAGCGCAGAGAGTCAAGCGTTCTGCCGCCTCGTCTGGCGGTGGCGTGAGACGCACCCTCACGCGGGCAAAGCCATCGTACTCCCACACCGTGTCCGCCCGATAGCCCCAATTTCCAATCCTGGCCGTAGCCAGGGTGCGAACGATATGCGGTGCTGCCTCCAGCACCTTCATTGTGGCATCGTGTTCTTCCAGAAGCTTTCCGCCGACCACCAGTTCAAAGCCAAGCGGCTGCGTGAAAATCTCCGCCCCCTTGGCATTGACCTGATTAAGCAGGCCATCCTGCGCCAGGTAGTGCTTGCGCAGTACCGTATCCAACTCGTTGTCCTTCAGCGTAATCGGCTCGAACGGCGCAAGGACTTTTGTGGAGAGGCCCAGTCGCTTCTCCATAAACGGGAAGCTCTTCTCCGTAAAACCAAAGGCGTTTTCGTAGGTGCTCTCCTTGCCTTCATCCCCCTTCACCACGATTTTTCCCACCCACTCCCCCATGGGGCGTTTTGTAGGCAGGTCGATGATAGTGTGCCAGAAGCCATCGGTGCGGCGGGTTAGCGCACCTTGGCAGCTCGTGCCGTCAGGTCCGACGACCTCTGCCACAGCAGAGGAGCCTTCACCAATTGAATCCAACAGGATGGAAAACTTGTTGTACCCAGGGTAATGGCGCAGATAGGAGTAGCCGAGCCCTGCGATCTTCCGTTTTTCGGTGACAGGGCCGTCCGTCAAGGTCTTTCCCATCTCGAAAGGCACGCCGCCACGAATCTGCACCATGCCCAGCTTCGGATCCTTCACCGTGTAAACCAGCGACTTATAGGGATAGTTCTGCTCGGGAAGCTCGACGACCTTGCCAGGCACGGCAAAGACATTCTCCGCTCCCTTCTCGCGGACGATGCCCGTCAGCACCCCGCCCTCGTATTCCATACGCAGACTGAATTTCCCCGCGATAAGGGAGTTATCGACACCATAGACCTTCACTCCAGGAAAGCCTTCCAAAGCCTTGACGGCAATCTGACGCTTCACATCCATGGGATTGTCCGTCCCCGTCAGGTTCGCATAGCCCACGCCTGCTCGCACAAAGTTGCGCGCCACGTTGAAGCAAAACTCCTTCGGGTCAATCTCAGGCATGCTGCTCCAAGGCAGCTCCACCTCCACCTCCCACTTGGCGTCATGCACCTGTGAGGCGCTTTTGAAGGGAATCTCCTGTTGGGAGGGCTTCGCGTTCGCCTCGCGTACAAAAACGACCGTGGCGTTGGCGGCATTCACGATGAACTGGTAGGCCTTCGTGCCATCCGCCTTGAGAACGAAGAACTCCACGCAGTCGTCCGCAAAGACCCTGCCGCCCGTCTTGGCCGATGTGATGAAGCCACCCAGTACGTCGGATTCCTCCACAGGATTGCTCATCGTGAGGTAGAGTGCCTTCTCCGTGCTGGTGATGAGCACAGAGACGTTGCGGTTGACGAGTCGATGGCTCTTGTATTGCACCATCCCCTCGACCAGAGAAGCACGTGTATATTCCTCCTGGTTCACGATGCCGTCCAGCTTGATGGGCGATTCCTTCATACGAGGAATAAACACGTTTTCGGCAATGCACGCAAACGCAGTCAAGGCAAGAATAAATGATAGTTTGTTTTTCATAGTGATATCTCCGTTACTTCCGTGCGGTCTTTAAAAAGCGGAACATCTCCTGCTGCGCCTGGTGGAGTTTCGCTGCGTTGTTCTTCAGGAACTCCTTGTCGTCGCAGGGCTCGTCGTCCAAGGTGGTCAGACGTGTTAACGCAAAGGCTTGTTTCTTGCCCATGGGAAGGAGGTATTTTCGGTTCTGCGTTGCGAAGACGGCGACATCCCATCCGAAGCAGAGGAAGCCCGTACGCGTGTAGTCAGGGGAGAAGAGATTACCGCCCACCCCGAAATCCGAGGGCGGATTCGTCACGCCCAGCAAAGGCGCAATGGTGGGAACGATGTCCGTGTGATGACTCATCTTGTCATAGACGGCGGGCTCCACGTCAGGCGCGTAGATGACAAGCGGCGTGCGAATCTGCTCCTGCACGAAGGTTGAGTTGTGGCCCAGGCGCCCCTTCTCGAAGAACTCCTCGCCATGGTCGCCCGTCACGACAACAATGGTCTTCGCGGCAACTGCTGGCTTCTCTGCCAGCGCATCCAGCAGCTTGCCAATCTGGGCATCGACATGGTGCGCGGCGTTAATGTAGCGGTTCTTCAAAGTGGGCGCGTCGCTTTTGCGGATAGTGGCGTAATTCACGTTCTTCGCATAGTCGTCCCGCAAAGCCCCCTCCTCGGGGAAGGAATATGGCGCGTGGGTCGATTCAAAGAAGCAAAAAACAAAGAAGGGGGAGTTCTCGTCATGCTGGCGGACGAAGGCAATGGCGTTGTCGATGTTCGTCATATCCCGCTGCCATGCAATCCCCTTTGGATACTCGCGTAGCTCCGCGTCCTTCATGGAGGCGAAAATGGTGCGGTTGAATTCGGGGTAGGAGAACTTGGCGGAGGTCTGACAGAGGAAGCTGTAACCATCCTCGTGGAGCCAGTCGAAAAGCAGTGGACAGCGCGAGCGGTCGAGGAAGCTGTCCCAGCAGTTGCCATGGAGGCTGTAGAACATGCTGAACATGGCGGGACGCGTGCCGTGTCCACCGCTGTAGTGCTGGGTGAAGCGCCAGCCGCGGGAAGCCAACTGCCAGGTGCGCGGCATAATCTCCTCCGTCAGCATGTCATTGCGCAAAGACTCCCCCACCAGCCACACGATGTTGTACTTGGCGTGCTCCTTCCGCACAACCTGCGCAACGGGGTAGCAAAGGCTGGTCATCTTCGCATTTGAAGAAGCGATGCTGACGGCGTTCTCCCGTTCAGGCTCCTTCATGCCAAACCTGCGCAGCATCTTGCGCATACGCACCTGCGGGAAAAGCGGATATGCATCCATGTTTACTAACGAGGCAGCGTCAGCCTTGAAGTCTGCAATGCCTTCGCAAAAGATTGCAACCAAGAAACAGACAACGACCGCTACAGGCCAAACCAGCACCAGCTTCCACCTCCGATGAATCCAAGTGCCGATACGCTCAGCTACGCTCCAGTTGAAAGCCAACCAGACCAACAGCAGTTCGACAGCGAAAAGCAGGATGGAAGAGAGAGCAATAAAAACCAGATTCCCTGTTTGCAGCCCCATCGACTCCACGCCGCCAGGCGTCAGGAACAGGTTGACGACCAGCCCGTTGATATGGTAGCCGAACATCGTGAGCACCACGATGTCCGAGATGAGAAAGAGATGGACGGCAAAGGCAACCAGCGCACATAAAATATAAGTAACGATGCGATACCATTTCCGCCCCCATAGCTTCCCATTCAAGCAAAGCAATGCGGGCAGAACCGCAGGCAGGGAAAGAAGCATACTCCCCGACACCAGCCCACACACTAGGAAAAGAAAACTGCAAAGTGTGGAAAACAACGCATGGCCTTTGAGGAATACCCCCATGACCAGAAAGGTGACAACATGCAAAACAGAAAGATAGACGACAGGTTGGATTCGTTTTGTTGACATTGGCTAAAAGGAAAAAACAGATCTACGGCAAAGAAAAAGAGGCAAATAAACGTTCTATAAATATGGCATAGTCAATGCAAATTGCAAATCGGCTGTCCTCAAAAATGGAGCAAAGAACCTTCACTGTTCCAGCAACACCTTCCGTAACCCCCAAGGTAAACCATGAACATCAAACTCCTTGCCCTCACCATGACTCTCTCCATTCTCTCCATGGCAGCCGAGGCTGTCCACCCCATCGTCACACCCGCCACCCCCAAACGCTATGCAGGGGCAACCCTCGACACCTCCGTCAAAGCGCCTGGTGCTGATTCCTCCATGCTATGGGAGTTCGACAAATCTGCCAACATGTATATCAAGGATTTTCCCCAAAATTTCCTCGACTACCAGGGCAAAAACAACGCAATCGAACTCTGGCTCTATTCGGAAAAGCCGCAGGAAGGTCAAATCCTCCTGCTCATCTTCTCGGAGAACCCAGCCAGGCCAGGCTCCGACTACTACGCCCACAGGATTTCATTGAACTTCCAGGGGTGGAAGCAAGTTCGCTTCCTATTCAGCGAAATGAATATCGCACGTGCCCCCCAGGGCTGGGACAATATCACAGGCCTCAACATCAACTCCAATGGATGGGATCTGCCACAAATCCCTGGACGCAAGCTGCGCATCGGCAACATCAACCTCGTCGATGCCCCGCCTGTCCCTGGTCCGCGCATAACAGACGAAGAGTTCTACAGCCAGCTCGATTTGGAGAAGCCTGGCTTGGAACCAGTACGTGACGCCTTCCAAAAGAAGGACTACACCGCCGCTGAGCACGCTCTTGCAGCCTACTACCGCAAGCGCACCACGCCCCGCTGGCGCGTCATGTGGGACCAGATGCCCACGCCCGACAAACGCCCCAAGGAGTTCGACACCACCAAAGCCGACAACACCGTAAAGCACCTGCTCACCAGCGTCAATGTCCCCCACCAGTTCGGGGAGCGAATCGACTGGTCCATCAACCCCACCAAACTGAAATACAATGAGTGGACCTGGCAGCTCAGCCGACATCCCATGTGGGTCAATCTGCAACAGGCCTATTGGGCAACGGGCAAGGAAATCTATGCCAAGGAGTTCAACGACCAGATGATTGCCTGGGTCGAGGACAACCTCATTCCCATGGAATCCTCGGGCAACCACGCCTGGTCGCGCTGGCGCACCATCGAGGCGGGCATCCGTACACTGGGCTCCTGGCCCACCTGCTTCTTCGGCTTCCTCTCCTCACCGAGCTTCACCGACCACGGTATCGTCACCATGCTCAAGTCCTTCTACGAACACGGCTGCCATCTCTATGCCCACCCAACCCAGGGCAACTGGCTCACCATGGAGATGGACGGCCTCTTCGTCACCGCCACCCTCTTCCCCGAGTTCAAGCCTTCGTATGAATGGCAGCAGTTCGCCATCAAGAAGCTCTATGACGACATGGCAGTCCAGATCTACCCCGACGGTGCCCAGACGGAACTCGCCCCAGGCTACCACGGCGTCAGCCTCAACAACTTCCTCGGCCTCGTCAGAACCGCCGCCCTCAACGACGTCAGGCTGCCCGACGACTACCTCTCAAACTTGGAGAAGATGTACGTCTATTACGAGAAAATCGCCATGCCCGACTTCAGGATGCCCGCGCTGAACGACTCTGGCTGGGGTCCACTCCAGGGGATGATGGCTACTGGTTTCTCCTACTTCCCCAACCAGAAGAGCTTCCAGTACATCGCGACCAACCGCAAGGAGGGGCCCAAGCCTTCCTACACATCTGTCTGGATGCCCTACGCAGGCTGGGCCATCATGCGCACGGGCTGGGAGGCCAACGACAACTACATGCACTTCGAGGCAGGCCCCTTCTCCACAGGCCATTCGCACGAGGACAAGCTGACGTTCGTCATCCACGCCAAGGGCAGCAGGCTTCTCACAGAAGCAGGCATCTACCCCTACGATACCTCGCAGTGGCGCCGCTACGTCCTCTCCTCCTACGCGCACAACATTACCCTCGTCGATAAAATGGAGCAACATCGTCGCCTGCCAGGCAATCCCTACGCCAGGACGAACGAACCGCTCCCCAACATCTTCCTCACCAACGACCAGTACGATTTCGCGGAAGGGTGGTACAACGAGGGCTTCGGCCCCCAAAACGACACCACCGTCACCCAGTACCGCGCCTTCCTATTCGTCAAACCGAACTTCTGGGTGATGTTCGACATCTTCACATCGAAGGATGACAAGCCGCACACCTACGAAACGATGTTCCATCTGGAGAACGCTGAGGCCACGCTGGATGCCCAGACCCTCGTCGCCACGGGTGCCGACGCTGGACGCGCCAACCTCGCCATCATGCCAGCCAGGGTCGATGGCGGCCTATCCGTGGAAATCGTCAAGGGGCAGGAAGCCCCCGTCGTTCAAGGCTGGGTCCCAGCACAGGCGTATAACGTACGAGCCATCCCCACTCCCATCTACACGCGCAAAACCATCGGCCAGTTCATCGAGCCATACGTGCTCTACCCGCTGGCCGACGGCGAAGCGAATCCCGTGACAAGTATCTCCTTCGCCAACAACACCCTCATGCTGAAGATGGAGGACGGAACCACTCACACCTTCGCCCTCAAGCTTGATGGCGAACGCCTTGGGGTAATCAACTGGAACGGAACGATTATCAAGATTCGCTAGTATCATATTATGAAACACATCCTCCTCGCCCTCACCATAACCTTCTCAATTCTCGCCATGGCAGCCGAGGTTGTCCATCCCTTCGCCACACCCGCCACGCCAGAACGCTATGAGGGGGCGCTCCTCGATAACTCCGTGAAAGCACCTGGTGCCGATGCCTCCATGCTATGGGAACTCGACAAATCCGCCAACCTCCATATCAAGGAGTTCCCGACGGACTTCCTCAACTACCAGGGCAAAAACAATGCCATCGAGCTTTGGCTCCACGCTGAAAAACCGCAGAATGGAACAATCATCCTGCTGGTTTTCTCGGAAAACCCCGCACAAGATGGCGATGACTACTATTCGCACAAGATACCCTTGGATTTTGAGGGATGGAAGTGCTTCCACTTCCCCTTCACCGACGTGATCATCAATCGTTTCCCCATGGGCTGGAACAAGATCACAGGCTTCGGACTCTGCTCCAAGGGGTGGGAACTCCCCCAGATTCCTGGACGCAAGCTGCGCGTCGGCAACATCAGCCTGGTCAATGAGTCCCATGTCCTAGGCCCGCGCATCACCGACGAACAGTTCTACAGCCAGCTCGACTTAGAACGCCCTGGGCTGGAAATGGTGCGCGAAGCCATCCAGAATGGGGACTTCGCCACCGCCGAGCACGCTCTAGCAGCCTACTACCGCAAGCGCACAACGCCCCGCTGGCGCGTGATGTGGGACCAGATGCCCACACCAGACGAACGCCCCAAGGAGTATAACACCACCAGGGCCGACAACGCCGTGAAGCACCTGCTCACCAGTTGCAGCATTCCCCACCAGTTCGGGGAACGCATCGATTGGTCCATCAACCCTACCAAACTGAAATACAGGGAGTGGACCTGGCAGCTCAGCCGCCATCCCATGTGGGTCGATTTGCAGCAGGCCTACTGGGCAACGGGCAACGAAACCTACGCCAAGGAATTCAACGACCAGATGATCGCCTGGGTGGAGGACAACCTTGTCCCCAAGACCTCCTCGGGCAACATCGCTGGCTCCCGCTGGCGCACTATCGAGACAGGCATCCGCACGCTGGATGCCTGGCCCACCTGCTTCTTCGGTTTCCTCTCCTCACCGAGCTTCACCGACCACGGCGTTGTCACTATGCTCAAGTCCTTCTACGAACACGGCTGCCACCTCTACGCCCACCCCACCAAGGGCAACTGGCTCACGATGGAAATGGACGGTCTCTTCGTCACGGCAACTCTCTTCCCAGAGTTCAAGCCTTCACATGAATGGCAGCAGTTCGCCATCAAAAAGCTATACGACGATATGTCCGTCCAAATCTATCCCGATGGTGCGCAGACTGAGCTGGCCCCTGGCTACCACGGCGTCAGCCTCAAGAACTTCCTCGGCCTCGTCCGAACCGCCGCACTCAATAATGTCAAGCTGCCCGACGACTACCTCTCCAACCTAGAGAAGATGTACGTCTATTACGTGAAGATTGCGACACCAGACTTCAAAATCCCCGCGCTGAACGATTCGGGCTGGGGTCCCATCCAGGAGAAGATGGCTACTGGTTTCTCCTACTTCCCCAACCAGAAGAACTTCCAGTATATCGCGACGAATCGCCAGGAGGGGCCGAAGCCCTCTTTCACCTCCGTCTGGCTGCCCTATGCAGGCTGGGCCATCATGCGCTCGGGCTGGGAAGAAAACGACGCCTACATGCACTTCGAGGTTGGGCCATTCTCCACTGGTCACTCGCACGAGGACAAGCTCTCTTTCGTCATCCATGCCAAAGGCAACAGGCTTCTGACAGAAGCTGGCATCTACCCATACGATTCCTCGCAATGGCGCCGCTACGTTCTCTCCTCCTACGCACACAATCTCACCCTCGTCGATAAGATGGAACAGCATCGCCGTGTGCCCTTCAATCCCTACGGCAGGACGAACGAACCGCTTCCCAACATCTTCATCACCAACGACCAATATGATTTTGCTGAGGGATGGTACAACGAGGGTTTCGGCCCCCAAAACGACACCACTGTCACCCAGTACCGCGCCTTCCTTTTCGTCAAACCAACCTTCTGGGTGATGTTCGATATCTTCACCTCGAAGGATAACAAACAGCACACCTACGAAACCATCTTCCACCTGGAGAACGCCGAGACCAAACTGGATTCCAGCACCCTCGTCGTGACAGGTGCCGACGCAGGCCGTTCAAACCTCGCCATCATCCCCGCGCGCAAGGAGGGCCTCTCCGTGGAAATCGTCAAGGGGCAGGAGACTCCCGTCGTGCAGGGCTGGGTGCCCACCAAGGAGTATGACGTGCGCGCCATTCCCACCCCCATCTACACGCGCAAGGTTTCAGGCTCGTTCATCGAGCCATACATCCTCTACCCCCTGGCCGACGGCGAGGCAAATCCAGTACAGATAATCTCCTTCGCCGACAACACGCTCACGGTGAAGATGGCCGACAGCACCCTCCACACCTTCGCCCTCAAGCTCGACGGCGAACGCCTCGCGGAAATCATCTGGAACGGAACTCCTATTCATATACGCTAGAATCTCTAGTACTCTAGAATCTCTAGACATGCTTTTCTGCTTTGCCTTCTAGAAAAATAAACTTTTCCCCTTATATTATAGATAAGGGTAGAAAGGAGAATACTATTTCCCTGGTGCGCGGCTTTTGCCGCGCATCATTTCTCTTTCACCTCATTACATTATTAAGGAGAGACTTATGAATCCAAAGAAAGCATTGACGATTGCCGGTTCCGACTGCAGCGGCGGCGCGGGGCTTCAGGCAGACCTGAAGACCTTCCAGGAGCGCGACGTCTATGGCATGACCGTGGTGACCGTCACCGTGGCCATGGTGCCAGACACCTGGGCGCATATCGTGAAACCCCTACCCGTCGAGACCATCAAGGAGCAGTTCGCCACCATCATCCCTGGCATCGGAGCCGACGCCATCAAGACAGGCATGCTGCCTACGGTCGAAATCATCGACGCCGTTGGAGCCCTTCTGGCCAAATCCAACTGCCCGCATATCGTCATCGACCCCGTCATGGTCTGCAAGGGCACCAGCGAACCTCTCTTCCCCGAAAACACCGAGGCGATGAAGCGCAGCCTGCTGCCCATCGCGGAAGTCGTCACCCCCAACACTTTCGAAGCGGCACAGCTGGCTGGCATGGATGACATCAAGAACAAGGACGACATCCTCGCTGCCGCTGAGGCCATCCACAAGCTCGGCCCCAAGTACGTGCTCATCAAGGCTGCCCGCATCTTCGCGGACAAGGCCATGGATGTGCTCTATGACGGCAAGCAGTTCACCATCAAGGAGAACCCACGTATCAACACCACCTGGACCCACGGCGCTGGCTGCTCCTTCTCCGCATGCGTCACCGCCGAGCTGGCGAAAGGCGCGTCCGTCGAGGAGGCTGCCGCCACTGCGACCGCATTCGTGAACGCAGGGCTCCGCGAATCCTTCCCCTACAACAAGTTCACTGGCCCCATCTACCACAAGGCGTTTGCAAAGGGGCTATGAGCGAAAATAACGACGAGTTGCCACAGGACGCTCTCCAACAAGAGGATGCGTCCATCTCCGATGGTCTGCTGGACAACTTCTTCGTTCCAGCGGACGATGAGCACATCGCACGCGAAAAGCGCAAGGCGATGGAGCTGCGCCAGTCGCAGTGGTGGAAAAACGAGCTTGCCAAGGGCAAGTGCCACTACTGCGGGAAGCGTTTCCACCCCAGTCAGCTCACGATGGACCACATCGTCCCCATCGTTCGAGGCGGCTTCACGCGCAGGCAGAACGTGGTCACCTGCTGCAAGGAGTGCAACTCCAAGAAAAAGTACCTCCTGCCCGTCGAGTGGCAGGAGTATCTCGACAAACTAAAACAGGATTCTTCCAAGTAATCCCCACCATAACACAACCATCTCAAACCCAAGGAGCAACAAATGGAACCCATCAAAGTCGCCATGATCGGTCTGGACACAAGCCACTGCGTCGAACTCCCGCGCCGCCTGCACTCCCCCGACCTGCCTGCCAACGAGAAAATCGACGGCATGAAAATCGTCGCTGTCAACCGCTTCGAGACCCCCTTCCAGGGCAAGGAAGGCCTTGACAAGCGTCAGGCCCAGCTCGAAGAGTGGGGCATCAAGGTTACCGAAGACTTTGAAGAGACCATCGCCGACTGCGATGCCATTATGATGGAAATCAACGATCCCTCCTACCACCTGGACTACTTTTCTCGCATCGCCGCCCTCGGCAAGCCCATCTTCCTGGACAAGCCCCTCGCTGGCTGCATTGAAGACGGCAAGAAGATCATGGAGCTTATGTACAAGCACAACACCCGCGTCTGGTCTGGCTCCAGCCTCCCCTTCTTCCCCACCCTGCTCGAAGCCGTCCGCGAGTTCCACGCGGAAGTCGATATCGCCAGCGCCTTCGGCCCGCTGGGCAACGCCCCCGCAGGCAACTCCCTCATCTGGTATGGCGTCCACACCTTCGAGATGATGCAGAAGCTCATCGGCCACATGGGCGCAGAGGAAGTCTGGGCGGTTGACAACGGCGTCAGCGCCGTCGCCGTCACCAGCTACAAGGACGGACGCCGCGGCGTCGCCGAAACCGTCCGCGGCTCCTGGGTCTATGGTGGGCGTATGCAGGCGAAGGGCAACATCAAGACCTTCAGCTTCAACAGCTCCAGCGCCCTCTACTACAACCTGCTGCTCCAGATCCGCTCCTTCTTCCGCGGTGCCCCCGCCCCCACCCCGATGGAAAAGACCTTCGAAGGCCTCGCTATCATGTGCGCCGCCAACAAGTCCATCGAGACGGGCAAGGTCGCCAAGGTGGAAACACTTGACTAACTTGTCCTGTGCCCCGCGCTTCTGCGCGGGGTCATTCCGCCTGTGCCTGTTGTAGTACCAGTTTTCAGCCCTTAACCTGTTCTGTGCCTGGCACTTCAGTGCCAGGTTCTCCCTTTTCCCCATGCCACAGGATTTCACACAAGAACTATTGCAGCTAGTCGTCAAAACCTCGACCGAGCTGCCCACCGATGTGCGCCAAGCTCTCCAGCACGCACTAAAGACGGCTGAAAACAGCGCGGAAACCTCCGCGCTCGACACGATGCTCAAAAATGCAGACCTGGCGGTTGAACGGTGCCTTCCCGTCTGCCAGGACACGGGCACCCTGCTCTTCTACGTGAAAGCCCCTGTTGGCTTCGATGTCCCCTCCTTTGAAAAGAACGCCTGTGATGCCGTGGCGCAGGCCACAGTCATGGGCGTTCTCCGCCAGAACTGCGTAGAGACGCTCACAGGCCACAACACGGGAAACAACTTGGGCTATGGCAGCCCCGTCTTCCACTGGCTTTTTGAAGAGCGCGACAATCTTGACGTCACCCTCCTGCTTAAGGGCGGCGGCTCCGAAAACATGGGCATCCAATACAGCCTGCCCGACAAGAGCTTAAGTGCAGGCCGCGACCTGGACGGTGTCCGCAAATGCCTGCTGGATGCCGTCGTGCGCGCCCAAGGCATGGGCTGCGCGCCTGGCATTCTAGGCGTCGCCATCGGTGGCGACAGGGCCACTGGCTATGAAGAAAGCAAAGCGCAGTTCCTGCGCAAAATCGGCGAGCGCAACCCCGTTCCAGAGCTGGCCGCCCTGGAGGAACGCGTCCTCCGCGAAGCCAACTCCCTTGGCATCGGCCCCATGGGCTTTGGCGGGCGAAACACCCTGCTCGACGTCTTCATTGGCGTTCGTTGCCGCATACCCGCTTCCTATTTCGTCTCTGTCTCCTATATGTGCTGGTGTTTCCGAAGACAAAACACCTTGATACCCCTGATGACCTGATGCGTCTTTTTATCCTCTCCATATTTGCCTTCATCCTCTCCATCATGGGTGCCACGTTGAAACTTGATTCGTTCCAGCAGCGCACTTGGAATGAGGAGAAGCCCGTTCTTGCCCCGTTGCAGCACGAACAGGAGCGCCCCGTCATTCCCCTGGCCTTTCCAGCCCGCACCGAAGTTGTCTCCACCGCCATTGACACAGCTACATGGCGCGAGGCCACCCATTTGCTCTTTACCTTCAAGGCGGATACGCTTCCCAAAGAGACCATTCTGACCATCTTCACCAAGGACAATGACAACCTCTGGCGACAGGTGCGGATGCCCTGCCCAGTCCCCAAGGAAGGCCTCATCCAGGCGCGCGTCCCCATTGTCGGCCCCGAGGCGGTCGCCCTTTGGCAGGCTTGCGGCCACAACCGCCCATGGACCTCACTTACAGCCGCCAATCTTCTCGAATACGGCTGCATATTTGACCTCGATACGGGGGTGACAACTGCCTTCCAGGGCAAAATCCTGCTGCAATCCATTGAAACGGAAAAAGGAACTGTCGCCAAACGTGCCACACCCGTTCGCGATTTCTCCTACCGTCCTGCCTCACCTGCCGTGGGCTCCACGCTGGAGCTATCCTTCAGGCTGGACGCATGGCCAACCGCCCCATTCGACTCCGCCAGGACCAAAATCACCGCCACCATCGCCACGCCCGATGGCAAGACAGAGACCGTCCACGGCTTCTACTACGAGGGCTTCCTCTACGATGAGCAGGAGTGGGACAAGACGCAGTGCCTCACCCCAAACGGCGAACCCCTTTTCAAGGTGCGCTACTGCCCGCGCGTTCCTGGCAAGCACTCCATCTCCGTGCTCTGCGAGATAGACGACCAGGCCTTCCCCATCCAGCCATTCGACGTTGAGGTAAGCCCCGCCCCAGACGGCTACCATGGCTTCGTCCGCCGCGATGCCGCAAACAACCAGTTCTTCGCGTATGATGACGGTGCTCCCTTCTGGGGCCTTGGCATGAATGTCCGCTCCCCCTTTGACAACCGCTACAAGCAGGTTGCCCCCTACTCGACCTGGGAAGACATGGGCTTGGCAACCTACGACCTTCTGATGAAGAAGTACAAGGCAGTTGGCATCAACGTGATGGAGGTGTGGATGTGCTCATGGTGGCTCGCCCTGGAGTGGATCAACGATGCACCTGGCTTCCACGGTGTCGGCCACTACAACCAGTACCGTGCCTGGATGCTCGACCACATTATGGAGCTGGCTCGCCAGAACGACATCTATATCATCTTGGTTTTCAACAACCACGGCAAGTTCGCCATGCACTACGACACCGAGTGGAAGCGCAACCCATTCAACAAAATCAATGGCGGCTACCTCACCAACTGCGAGGAGTACTACACCAACGAGCGTGCACGTTCCGACACCAAGAAGCTCATTAACTACGTGAGCGCACGCTGGGGCGCAACGCCCAACCTCCTCGCTTGGAAACTCTTCACCGAAGTCGATTTGACTGGTCCCGACCTCAACTTCTACACCAATCCAGTCGTCACCGCCTGGCACCAGGAGATGGGCGACTACTTCAAGAAAATCGACCTCTACCAGCACCTCGTCACCACCCACTGGATGCTCGGTTGGCACCGTATCAACAAGTCGCTGGCCATCATCCCGCAGCTGGACTTCATCTCCACTGACGCCTACTACAGCCTGGGTGAAGGCACTGGCGGTCTCGTTTCTCTGCTCAACGCCAGCCTCACCTTTGCCAAAGGCTGTGCCAAGCCCCTCGTCATCACCGAGTTCGGCGGCTCCTCATACGCAGATTCCATGACCAACCTGATGAAGCAGGTTCCCATTGGCATCTGGACTGGCTTCTTCAACGAGATGGGCATTATCCCCATGTATTGGTGGTTCGCCCTGCTGGAGGACAAGAAGCTCTACTCCGACTATATCGCCCTATCCCAATACGGTGCCACGGAGGACAGGCGCAAGATGACACTTGCCGTTGCAGACCTTCCCAACGCCGCCTTCCTCTCCCACCGCTCCCTGCGCTCCGATACGCGACTCCTCGGCTGGCTCTATGACAAGGACTACTACTTCAGCTCAACGGAGAACATTCGCCCCGCCCCCCGCAAGGGCATCAAGCTGGAGCTCGCCGCCCCGAAGCCAGGCGACTACACTGTTGAAATCTGGGACTCCGTCCACGGCAACCGCCTCTCCGCCACCCCAATCACCATCCAAGAGAAGCAGGAAAAGCTCACCATCGACCTTCCCGACTTCCAGATGCACATCGCTTACAAGGTAATCAAATAAAATCAACCTGCTAAACAGCCTATGGACACCAGCATCAAGACCATACCATACGGAGTTAGCGACTTCGTCAACATGCGGGAGCTCAACGGCTACTATGTCGATAACACCTGGGGCATCCCGCTTCTGGAGGCTCTGCCATACCAGCTTTTCCTGCGTCCGCGTCGCTTTGGCAAGAGCCTGTTGCTGAGCATACTCCACTACTACTATGACATCAACTATGTTGACCGCTTCGACGAGCTATTTGGTGGCACGTGGATACACGAAACCCCCACGCAGGCAAGAGGACGTTACCTGGTTCTCCACCTTGACTTCTCCAAAGTCGGCGGCGAGACCATTGAGGAAATGCAGCAGAATTTCGAGAAAACCTGCAAAATCGCCATCAATGCCTTCAGAGGAGCCTATAAAGAACTCATTCCTGCAGATGTGCAGGAGGAAATGGCTAAACAGACTACGTTTCAGGCTGAATTGGATACTCTGACCTCCAATTTGGAGTTCAGCTCCAAACGCCGAATCTACATCTTGATAGATGAGTACGACAATTTCAGCAATCGCCTCCTGGCACAGGCGGGCTCGGTAGCATACCGCGAACTCTGCCACGGAACAGGCTTCTTCAAGACCTTTTTTGCCCTACTGAAGGCGCAGAACAAGGTTATCCAGCGCATTCTGCTGACTGGCGTCTCACCGATGACGTTGGACGACGTGACCAGCGGCTTCAACATCGCTGAAAATGTCTCACAGGATCCGCAGTTGGCCACCCTCTGCGGTTTCACCCACCCACAGATACGCGAGGTGCTGGACTACTATGCAAAAGTTGGCAAGTTCACGCCTAATTGCGACCAGGCCTTCCAACTTATCACCGACTGGTATGATCACTACAGGTTCTCCGAAGATGATGACAAGCAGGTCTGCAACCCTGTTCTCCTGCTTGGTTTTTTACGAAATTGTATGGCTACCAAGCACTTCCCACGCGACATGGTCGACGAGAACCTGAGAACTGACTACCGAAAGCTACGCCATATCGTCACCACCAATGGCAGACTTAATGGAAAGTTCAACGCACTTGAGCAACTGGTGACCAATGGTAGCGTCACAATGAAACTCATACGCTCCTTCCAGGAGGAAACGTTGACCAGACCCGAAAGCTTCCTCTCGCTCCTATTCTACTACGGAATGGTAACAATCGGGGAGGAAAATAAGGGCAAGCTCCAGATGAAAATCCCCAACCAGCTCATGTGGCAGTTCATAGCGGACTTCCTGCTTGACGGCTACAAGGACGCATGCAACGTCGATATAAGAATCAACGAGCTGGCGGACAAGCTGGGCGACCTCGCATACAGCGGCGACTGGCGCCCTGCCGTCGAGCTGGCTGCAGGTGTGCTAAAGCAAACGCTGAGCGTTCGCGACCTCCTCGACGGCGAAAAGGCCGTGCAATCCGCCCTCGCCGCGCTTCTCTCAACAGGGAACGCCTTCGCCGTGCAGACCGAACACAGGGCTGGCTTTGGATTTGCAGACCTGTCGCTCGCTCCACGCATCATCACCTTCCCCGACATCCAGTACGCCGCCTTAATCGAAGTGAAATACCTCCGCAAGACGGAGAAGCTCTCGGACAACACCAAGACCACTCTGCTTGCAGAAGCTCGTAAACAGCTTGAACGCTATGCGGAAGACCACGGCCTTGAGGAGACGTGGCACCTCAAACCGAAAGGTACCGTCACGCTAATCCGCCTGGCAGTCGTTTTCCACGGCGAGGAACTCCTCTTTGCGGAAGAAATCTAAAGAGACTGTTCCACCATGAAACTCGGCATTACCTCACTCATTTACCACAAGCGCTCTTTTCTCGACTGCGTGAAGGACGTTGCGGAAATCGGCTACAACTACATAGAACCCAACTTCGTGACGGGCTACTATGGCCATTATAATGCTCTGGAACTGGAGAAATCGCCAAAACAACTAGCTGCCATCGTACAAGCGTTGTGCGACAGCCACCTTGCCTGTTCGGGTGTCGATTGTCACGGGCTATGCCAGGGCAACATGGAGAAGGTAGAATACACCATTCGCTACGTCTCGGCGGGCATCCACGTTGCGAAGGCACTTTGTTGCCCCATCCTCATCACGAGCTACCCCTGCGGCGAAGCCTCCTGGTCAAAGATAGTCGATGCCACCATCCAACTGGCTAACGAGGCAAAGGCCCTAGACATTCTTTATGCTGTCGAACCCGAGCGCCGCTATCCCGTCTCCAACAGCAAGAACCTGCGCCAGCTCATCAACGATGTTGGTGACAACCTGGTCAAGGTCAATTTCGACCCGACCCACTTCATCGACGAGGGCGAAGACCCCATCAAGGCCCTCCACAACTTCATCCCCGAACTTGTCCACGTCCACCTGAAGGACTACATCGACGGTAAGCCAGCCCCATTCCTAGGTCAAAAGGGTTCTCCAGCCTACCGTCTGCTTAAGGAACTCCAGCGGCTGGATTTCCAAGGTGTTGTCTCCGTCGAAACGCTTGCCGATGTCTGCGATGAGCCAGAAAGGCTGGCGCGGGACATCTATGCCGCCATCCAACGCACGTTGGCGGAATAGCCATTCCGCCAACGTTGAAAGGTATTAGCCAAAGAGGAAACCATGCAAGAAAAAAAACTTCCAGCCCCTTGTCCTTTCATCCAATATGAGGAAAAAAAGCATGGAACCAGCACACGGCTGTGGCAAGGTTGCCCTACAATTGCCGTCACAAAAGGCGGAAAGCTTTTTGCAGGTTGGTATTCAGGCGGCTCCCGCGAGCCATCTCTCCTGAACTATAACCTTCTGGTGGAAAGCAAAGATGGTGGCCTCACCTGGAGCACACCTCTCCTCGTCCAAGAAGGAAGGCCCAATGACAATATACAAGTACTGGATATCCAACTCTGGATGGACCCGTTGGCTCGCCTCTGGATTTGCTGGCAGCAACGCGATTGGAAAACACGGCTCGACAAACCAAACCACTTTAGCAGCTGGGCTGTTGTCTGCGAGAATCCTGACGCCGACACCCTCTCCTTTTCAGCCCCCAAATACATTGGCGATGGTTTTCTAAGGTGCCAGCCCACTGTCCTTTCCGATGGACGCTGGCTCTTTTGCGCATACAACTGGCTTCACGGCGATTATGCCTACTATGAGACTTGTGACAACGGTACGTCATTCCATCCATGCCATGCGGGAAAGCGCCTCGGCAAAGCAACTTTCGACGAAACGATGATTCTTGAACGGCACAACGGTAGCCTCTGGATGCTTGCACGCACAACTGGTGTCGGAAAACTCGCAGAAACAACCTCCGTCGATGGAGGCAAAACCTGGTCGGACGCCATCCCAAGCGCCATTCCAACCCCCTCTACACGATTCTTCCTCAAACGTCTGAAGTCGGGACGTGTTCTGCTGGTCAACAACAATTCCTCCACGGCTCGCAACAACATGACCGCTTTCCTCTCCGAGGACGATGGCGCGACCTGGTCACACTCACTGCTGCTGGACAGCCGAGACACCTCATATCCTGATGTGGCTGAGGACAATGACGGCACATTATACATGGTTTGGGACAGAGGACGCACCACCTTCAAGGAAATCCTCATCACACGCATTTGCGAAGCCGACATCATTGCAGGAAAAACCGTCAATCCCGCCTCATTCCAATGCCATATCATCTCAAAAGCGCCCGTTGCTTCCAGCCTTCCCAACGCCGATGAAATCATCGACAACGACAAGCGCTGGCTTGAGGAGATAAATAAAACCGCATATCCCTAGTGCCATGTCATTTATCGGAGAATGTTAAATGTTTCTGGAGCAACTTATCTGCCCCGTGCGCCACTACGCCTGGGGTGAATGCCGCACAGGCAAACGCCCCCCATATATTCCAGACATCCTTAGACGCGACCCAGGCGACCTTCCCTGGGCGGAACTCTGGATTGGCGCGCACCCGTCGGGCAGCGCAGTCGTCAAAAGCACTGGCGAGCCTCTGGAAAAACTTATCCAGAAACAACCAATGTGGATGCTAGGCATCTCTCAGCAAGAGAACTCTCCCAGCCCTGCACTGCCTTTTCTGCTGAAAGTACTCTGTTGCTCGGAACCGCTTTCCATCCAGTCCCACCCAGACAAAGCGACCGCCGCAAAGCTTCATGCCATCCTTCCAAAGGAGTTTCCAGACGCTAACCACAAACCAGAAGTACTCCTTGCACTGAGCGATTTCCGACTGATGGCTGGTTTCCGTCCCGTAAAGGAGATACTTTCAGATATCGACTCCAGCCCTGCCCTGCGTCCGTGGAGAAAATCCCTGCCAGAAGAGCCAACTCTTGCAGAATTGACGCGTTTCGTCCTGGAAACGGATTCTGCCATTCTTAAAAACCTGGCAGAACAGTTCTGCCAGGAAGCACATACAGGCATCCAGGCAGAACAATTCCAAAATCTGCAGGAGAAGTACCCAGGGGACTGCGGCGTTTTTTTTGCGCTCCTGCTGAATGTCTTTATCCTGAAACCTGGCGAGGCGGTCTTTATGCAGGCAAATGTCCCGCACGCCTATCTGGACGGCCAAGGCATTGAGTGCATGGCCAACTCCGACAATGTCATCCGCGCTGGCCTGACACCCAAATACGTCAACCGCAAACTATTGCTGAGCACCCTGGATTTCACCCCGCGCCCGCCGTCGCTTCTACGCGTCCCACACACGGAGGGCGATTTCGATTTCGCTTGTGGTGATGACTTCAGGTTGCGTCTCATCCAGCACTCTCCCTACACGCGCGACAAAAACGTACCTGCAGTTTTCATTGTCCTCGAAGGCAGAGCCACCGTCGAGGCGGACGGCAAGTCCTTCGTCGCCGTCCGAGGCACCTCCTGGTTCGCTCCCGCATCTATCCGCAAACTTCAGATTCTTCCAGGCACAAATGCAACTATCGCCTGGGCGGAGGCATGAGGAGAAATTACTTCCTTGTATGGGAATGTCAACTTAGCGTGGCTTCCATCACGAAGTCATTCATAAAAAAGCCATTGCCGATGGGCTTGTCCACCATCTCAACCGCCTTGAAACCATTGCGGAAATAGGCTCTCATCGCCTTTTCGTTGTGGCGGTTGACATTCAGGCGTAGAATGGAGAACCCCGCTTTGGCGGCCTGCTCCTTTGCCTCCTTCAGCATGCGGGAGCCAATGCCTTTTCCCTGGTACTCCGTCAAAAGATAGCATTTGTGCAGTTTGGCAACTCCAGCCTCCTCCTTGCAGGCACCCCAGATGTAATATCCGACAGCACGCTCTCCATCAAAAACACCATTGAAGCGTATCCCCGCAGCATATTCGCGCTCCATCACCTCAGGGGCGTACATCATCTCCATCATATAGACAATCTGCTCCTCCGAGAGTATCTCCCTGAAGGTCAATGGCCATACCTCGTCGGCAACCTGTCGCACCAAGTGCAACTCATCCCTGCACAATAACCGTGTCGTTATGTTCATAATGGCAATGCCTCCATCCATCTTTTCAGTTTTGACAGGGTCTGTTCCCCTGTCTGCCGTCCGATGTCATACGTCTGCTGCAACAGTTCTGGCTTTGAGGTGATTCGCTTGACTGGAAGCGTTGCTTCAGGACGAATCACAAATGCCTTCCCATCTTCCGCCTGTCTCTGGACACATTCCAATTGACGGTTATACAGCAGATGCCGTTGCCCGAACGCATCCAGAAATCTCGGATATTTGCGGTAAAGAAGCCTCACCAGCCCCATAAACGGCTGCTTTTGCTTGACATAGCCTTCGGGCTGCGTCAGAATCACCACATTCTTCCCATAGCCCTGCCTCTCCATAAAGGCAAGGGGTATGGAATCCGCAAGCGCCCCGTCCATGTACTTGCCCCCATTTATCTCGACAATTGTCGAGACAATCGGCATGGAAGCAGAGGCTCTCATCCATTCCAGACATTCATACCCCCGTTCTGCACACCTATGGTAAACAGGCTCGCCTGTCAGCATATCCGTGCAAACGAGAAAAAACTCCATCGGATTCGACAAAAACGCCTCCCAGTCGAAGGGATCCAGCTCGGCTGGCAATCGGTGATAGCAGAATTGGGCTCCAAAGAGATTTCCTGTCAAAACCAGGGAACGAATGGAGCAATACCTCCAGTCTGTGCAGTATTTCTTGTTGTAGCGCAAAGCGCGACCTATCTGCCCCGACTTTAAGTTGCAACCGAAACATGCCCCAGCAGACACACCGACCATCCCATCGAACGAGATACCTTGCTCCATGAACACATCCAGCACCCCCGCCGTGAAAAGCCCACGCATCGCGCCACCCTCCAAAACCAAACCGATTTTGCCACTGCTTTTCCCACTGCTATTTTCACAATGGGCAGTTTCTTTTGTATTTTCTTGTTCTGGTTGAGGTGGCATAGAAATCCTTTTGGGGGAAATGGGAAAATCGGGGCCCCGCCCTTTAGGGTTGGGGAGGAATTTAGCCTGTTTTTTTATGCTTGTCAAGTCCTGTTTTCGCATTTTCTAAACGATTCAAAATTCATTTTACTTTTTTATAGGCGTTTGAGGAAAGGTGTTTATAAAAGTTGTTTTTTAGGGGACATTGACCTACTCCTCATAGGGGAAGACAAAGAATCGAAAGGAACGAAAGGACTTAAACGACACAAGTGGCATAAGACCAGACAACCTTTCAGTTGTCCTGATTTTCTACCTTGGAGAACAAATCGGCTCAATTAAAACTATGCGTTTTGCATTATAGGGGAATAAGGCTTATATTGATACCCAGTGTAATCGTCTGATTACGCAATCGCAATGTGGCTTTAATGGACTTGGGAGAGGGCACAGTTTCCGACGGCGCAGGGGGGCGGGGACGCAGCCCCCCGTCGTTCGTGGGTGGGACAACGGGACCGACGACGAGACGTTAGTACTCCTGAATTAACGCCTAATGAGACAGGAATGACGGGAGAGACGGGAGAGACATAACGAAGTACTTGATGCCATTTCACTGTCCCTCCAGTTTCTCCCCTCCCTTATAAGTCAGGAGTACTAACTAGATGTCGTCGTCACACCCACTGTCGCGATGGCACGGTTTTCGACGGCACAGGGGATTCGGGGACGCAGCCCCCCGTCGTTCGTGGGACAACGGGACCGACGACGAGACGTCGTCGTTACACCCGCTATCGCATGGCAAGGACACTGGGGAGTTGGCACGTTTTCCAACGACGCAGGGGATTCGGGGGACGCAGCCCCCCGTCGTTCATGCATGGGACCACGAGACCGACGGCGAGATGTTAATACTCCTGAATTAACGCCTAATGAGACAGGAGTGACGGGCGTGACGGGAGAGACGGGAGCGACATAACGAAGTACCTGATGTCATTTCACTGTCCCTCCAGTCTCTCCCGTCCCTCCTGTCCCTTATAAGCTAGGAGTATTAACGAGACATCGTCGCCCGCTGCCACAAGGAAAGAGTACAGCAAAAAAACAGGACTATAACGAACTTGAACAAGGGATTACAGTAGATGAAAATTGGAACTGTTGATGGTGGATTCACAAGCATTTATGGCGACAAAGAAGGCCTGCGAAGGCTGCGTGCCCTAGGGTTCGAGTGCCTTGACGTAAATGGCTTCGTCAATACAGAACAGGAGCTGTTCAAGCTCAGCGAGAGCAACTATGAAAAACGCTTGAAGGAACTGCGCAAGAAAATAGAAGACGCGGGTCTGGAAATCAGTCAGACACACGGTCCCTGGCGCTGGCCTCCACGCGATTACACTGAGGAAGACCGCGCGGAACGCTTCGAAAAGATGACGAAATCCATACTCGGCACCGTACTGCTTGGCTGCAAAAACTTCGTCATCCACCCTATTATCCCTTTCACAACAGACGATGCGCCCCACGCCAAGGAGACCTGGGAAATGAATCTGGAGTTTTTTGGACGCCTTCTTGAGTTCGCCCGCCAGCATGATGTTGTCATTTGCTTTGAGAACATGCCATGGCCCAAGTTCTCCATCTCCTCCCCCGAGGCGATACTGCGTTTCGTGAAGCAAATGAACAGCCCCTGGTTCAAAGTATGTCTGGACACAGGCCATTCCCTGACTGTTGGCATCCAACCTGCCGAGGCGGTCCGCCAACTCGGTAAAGAATACCTGCAAGTACTGCATGTCCACGACAACAACGGGGTCAACGACTTCCATTGGCTCCCCTACAATGGCATCGGCAACTGGGAAGAATTCACCAAAGCACTGCTGGAAATCGGCTTTGACGGAACCCTCTCTCTTGAGACAAGCCTCTCCAGGAAACTGCCCGTTGACATCCGCGACAATGCGGAACGCTACCTCTTCCAAATCGCCGCAAAATTAGCGGGACGGTTGTAACAACATAGGAGTAATATCATGGGACTTTTACCGAACTTCGTCACAAAGAAAGTAGAAGCCAGACCGCGCGAGGTGATGGTGAACATCATCGGGAACGCACTGGCAGTTTCCAACGGAAACACCGATGTCGATAGGATGATACAATACTGGCTCAAAGACATCAAGCTCTGCGAAAACACCAGACCTGACCTCATCGTCCTGCCCGAAATCTGCGATGTCTATAACGACCTTCTTATAGCCCCCAGCCTTGATGAAGCCAAAAAACGGCGCGACGACTGGCTGGAGAAGCGCGGCAACAAAATCCTGGATGCCTTCCGCGAATACGCCAGCACACATCACACCTACATCGTCTATCCGACCTATCGTGACCGTGGCAACGGCCACGTCTCCAACTGCTCGCTGCTCATCGACCGTGAAGGCGACGTGATTGCCTGCTACGACAAGGTCTATCCGACTGTCGGCGACATCGCAAAGGGTGCCATACCTGGCACAAAGCCCGTCATCGCGCAGACCGACTTCGGCACGATGGGCTTTGCCATCTGCTTCGACCTTAACTTCTGGGATTTGCTTGAAGCCTACGCGCCACTACGTCCGAACGTACTGGCTTTCAGCAGCTACTATCACGGCAACCTCATGCAGGCAACGTGGGCCTATCGCTGCCAGTCATACTTCCTGGGCGCCACCATCGGAAACCTTGAAAAGAACATCGTCATGCCCGACGGCACCGTCCGCGACTCCATCCGCAGCTTCTGCACATACCTCGTCGGCACCATCAACACCAACTGCAAACTGGCACACATCGACTTCAATAAGCAGCAAATCAACGACGCCTTCGCCAAATACGGACGCAAGCTCACCATCCACAACAACAACAGCCTCGGCGTCCTGCTGCTCACCTCCAATGACCCAGACCTTCCCATCGAAGAAATCTTCCGTGAATTCGAAATCGAGACCTGGGACGAATACTACGCCCGCAGTACACAGGCACGCCTGGACGCGCTACGGTAGCCCGCCGTAGAA
The DNA here is from genome assembly GCA_017535315.1 of Victivallales bacterium. Taxonomy (GTDB): domain Bacteria; phylum Verrucomicrobiota; class Lentisphaeria; order Oligosphaerales; family Oligosphaeraceae; genus RGIG3456. The sequence goes on from JAFXUD010000078.1 coordinate 74,988, forward strand.
ACCTGCCGCGCTGCAGCGCGGCGCACAGGACAGGTGCCTGTAGCAAAAGCACCCACGCGGCGCTTCATCCTGTTCTGTGCGCGTCGCTTGAGCGCCGCGTTTAGAAGCAGAATCCGACTATGCCCAGCAGGCACAAGAGCAGTGCGAAGAGCTGGAGGCAGGTGCGGTGCTCGTGGAGAACCAGCAGGCTGTAGAGGTCGAAGGCAAGGATGCAGGAACCCGTCATCAGGGGGTAGGCGATGGCACCCGCGTTGTGCTTTGCCAGCCTGTCCATGCCAAAGTATAGCAGGAAGAAGCCCCCCAGGAAAGCAGTAATCGAATTAAACGCGATGAAGCCCCAGAAGACAGGTTTCTTCATAGCCTTGCGTACCTTTGGCATGAAGCTAGATTGCTTCCTGCCAAATAGGCTGAACAAAAAACTGCCCATGCCGATGCCACATTCGCAGGCCGCCGTCTTCCAAGCGCTATTGATTTCATCGGCTCCCTTCAGGAAAGAGGGCATGTTGTTCATGGTCTGGGAAATGCCAGTCGCCAGAAACGCAAGGCAGGTCAGCATCAGCCACGGCCCCGTGCTCTCCTTGTTCTTCTGGCCCGTGACACCCATAATGATCATGGCAGCGATAAGCGCAAGGCACGCCAGCACACGACAGACGCTGACTTCGTTCTTGTCGGGAAAGACGATGTTCAGCAGGATGAAAGGCACGATGAAGCCACACTGAATAAAGCTCCAGATGATGCCATTCGGTCCATGCTGCATCGCCCTGGACATAAAGGCAAGCTGCCTATTGTTGATGATGCCGCCGACAAAAAGGATACCCAGCACCAGCGCCACCTTGCCCAACGGCATTCCAGGCGGGAAGCCATGAACGCAGCCAACGATGACTCCCGCAAGAGTGATGAAGGTGCTGCCGACAAAAAGAAAGACGTCCGCACTGATTCCCAACTTGGGAACCTTGCCCATGACGATGCCCGTCACAATCCAAGAGGCCCCCATGAGGATGACGGCCAGAACACCCAAAAGCATCGTGGCCTCTCCTTACTTGCGCGGAAGGTGCATGATGTCGATGACATCAATCCACTCGGCATCAGGATCCTCTGAAATGAACTTGATTTTCTGCTCGTATTGGTTCCAGAGTCCTTCGCAGTCCAGCATCTCGTAACTGTGCCCCCAGAAGTAGAAAACGCCGCATCCTTCCTTGGCGGCCTGGTAGAGGTTGAAGAAGTTCCTGTCCTGGAAATGGCAGTTGGAGTTCAGCAGCATGGGATGCTTGTAGCTCAGCACATCGGTGGTGTACTGCGTCGTCCTGCCATACTCGAAGCCCGCGTCCCGTAGCATGTCGGCAGTATGCGGAGTGGTCTTTCCGCATGGCCAGGCGAAGCCATGGCAGGGGCGCTGGAAGAGGTCTTCCAGATACTTGCGTCCATCCATGGCAGCCTTGAAGAAAACATCGTCGGGGTTGTCGCCAGCGTTTTCATGGCGCCAGCAGTGGGATGCAACCTCAAAGCCATCGTAGATTTCCCTCAATTCGCCTGCTGCCAGCTTGCCGACGCGGAAGCCGTGGAAGCCCCAGCTCCCATCGCCTAGTCTCGCCCACGATGACGGCGTGCGTGTCACGCCGTGCGCACCAGGGTTCAGGTTGAAAGTCGCCTTCGCATTGTATTTGCGCAGGATGTCCGTCACGCGGATGTCGGTGCAGACGCCGTCATCCCAGCATTGTGCCACTTTGACTTTTGCCATAATGATGTCTCCTTTTTGAGGTTTGCTGTAACTATTTTGAAGGGGAGCAAATAGACACAGATTGCCAGATTTTCTGCGCCGTGCCGCTCCGCTTCGCTACGCGGCACGGCGCAAAGGAACTGGGGGATCGCCTGACCGTGGGTTTCGCTCGCGCCAAAGGCGCTCGCTTCACCCACGGCTATGCTCTACCGCCGCTAACGCGGCTTACCCTTCTGAATTGTTTCGATTTGCTAGAATCTCTTGAATCTCTTGAATCTCTAGAACCTCTAGCTTTTATAGATGTTTTTCCCGTAAGTTTCGGGCATTTTGAGTGAAATGATGAATGTCCCCAGGGAGATGAGGGCAAACAGGATGAAGATGGTGATATAGGCCTTGTCGGGGTAACTGATGGCGCCGTTGGGCATCGGGGTACCGCCGAACCAGTCCAGCACCAGACCGCTGATAGTGCCTCCAATCGCCGTCATAATATAAGCCCCGAAGTTGATAATGCCCACTGCGGTACCCGTATATTCTGGCGGATTGGTCTCGCGACTGAGGGAGGAGGTGACGGGCGTGAAGCCCCCCACGAGGCTGATAAGGATACAGGCGACCAGCAGTCCATAGCCGAAGCCCCTGAAATGTCCCAGCAGACAAAACAGGATAAGAAGCGTGCTTATCAGCGGAAAGATGTTCAGTACGCGGAAAAATGGGCGGCGGCGGTTCCCTGCACAGGTCGTCAAAATGCCGACCACCTGGTTGGCGACGGCGGGCAGCAGCATCATGACGGCACTGGTCAGCGACGCGACATTGCTGCTCAGATGCCCCGCATCCTCCAGAAACTTCTTCCCGAAGACAGTCAAAATGGCAAAGTAGATGCCGTAGTTGATGGTATAGGAGAAGAGCTGAATCAGGCCATAGCGGTTGGAGAAGCCAATCTTGAAGGGGGTGAGGCTCAGCGGCATACTGTTCACTTTGGGCCTTGTCGTGGAACGCCACAAGGCACCGATGGCAACCAGCGCGACAGTCCCGAGAATACCAACGGCCATCATGCAATGCCGCCATCCCCACAACTGCGAAGCCTTCGCCAGTGGCATCGTCCCGATGGCCGCCCCGATGTAGCCGATCAGGATGGTCACGCCTGTCACCAACGCGAAGCGCTTCGGGAAAAGGCGGTCCATCTCCTTGATGACGCTCAGAAAGGTGGCTCCGCAGCCAAGGCCGACCAGTACCCGCCCCGCCACCAGCAGCCAGTAGTTGTCCGCCAGAGGGAACAAGATGGCGCCGATGGCCATCAGAATGCTGCCAGAGGCAAGAACGCGCATCCCGCCGTACTTATCGACCAGGAGGCCGACGGCAAGCTGTGTCGCCGCATAAACATACATAAAGGCCGTTCCCATGGCGGAGACAGCCGAAGCAGAAAGGCCCAGTTCCGCCTGCAGGGCGTCGAAAATCTGGCCAGGCACCGCCACACGCTGGATATTCACCACGAAGTACATCACGACCGCGAGGCAAAACATCGCCACTGCATTGCGGTACTGGCGTCGTGTCATCCCCTCGGGGTACTTGCTTTCAGCTGAACGCCCAGCGGCCTTTCGCGAAGCGGCTTTTTTTCCTTCAGAAACAGGATGTTCCATAACTACTCAGTATTTCCAGATGGCAAAAGAGGCAGAGGACGGCATCCGTATCTCGGCGAGTTCCTCGTTAAGCAGTTCAGGCAGTGGCGCATTCTGGCGAAGTCCCGTGCGCGTTATCTCGGAGAATTGGCCGCCAACAGGAGATGCCAGCTTGATTTGCACCGCGGAGTATGGGCAAGCAACCTCGCGGAAGAGCAGGAGATAGCCGTGGCCCGTCGCATCGTTGTGCGCCTGGAACCCCGAAATGGAACGTCCGTCAGGGCAGTTGCCAATCGGGTAGATTTCGCTTTGCGCCAAATCGGGCCAGATGCGATGGTGCAGCTTCATCACCTTGGAGACCACATCCACGTATGCCTTGTCGCAGCGCGAGGGTGCCAGCCAAAGCAACGGACTTGCAAAAAGGGAAATGGCCGCCCAGTAGTCGGTCGGATAGATGTCGGGACGCGGCTTGTTCTTGTAGAACTCGTTGTTGATGTCACCCGTATAGGGAACCTCGATTTGCAGGAACTGGGGACGCATGTAGCGGGAGAGCTGCCAAAGGCTACGCAACGTCTTTTCAGGATGGTAGCCAAGTCCCCAGAGTCGGCAGACATAGCGGTTCTCCAGGAAAATATTGCCGTACTCCAGAAAAAGGAAATAGCCAGGGCGCTGCCCGTTGGTGGTGTCCAAGTTGAAATATATCTTGCCTTTTGTGCGCTCACGGACGGTCTTCAGCAGGGCCTCGAGATTCTCTTCTGCCAAGTGTGTGGGACAGCGAACCGCATCGATTTTGATAAGGTCGAAGCCGTATTTTTTGTGCATGTTGCAGATGATGTCTGCCGTCTCCCTCCAGTCGCGGTATTCGCAGTTGCAGGAGGGGGCAATCCATAGTCCGAGCTTCATGCCCGCCTTGGCTGCGGCGTCACAGAGCGGCTTGAAAGTGCCGTGCAGGTTCTCGGAGACCTCCCAGAAGGCTGGCGTGATGTGCTGGTTGGCACGCGTCAGCATCTGAAGAGCCTTGCCTGCCTGCCAGGAATCATCCACTTGATAGTAGTCGGCATCAAGTTTTGCAGAAGCGGTTATCTCCTTCTTCAGGAACTCCTCACACACCAGTTCGGGGAAAAGCCCGCATCCCCAGGGATTGACAACCACCTTTCCGCAGCGCTCATCCATCGGAAAGCGCGCTTTGAGGTAGGCCTTCACGGCGTGCTGTGCCTTCGCCTTGTCCTCAAAGGCGATAAGGACATGGCGATAACTGCAAATATACCTGTCGGCACTGACCTCATTCGGGGGGATGCCCCAACAGCAGGAGAAGAGTTGCGTGTCTGTTTCTGTGGCCTCAACGCGGAAGTCGTGCTTTTCCAAATCCCTGCGCTCCGTGCTTGGGGGAGCTTCCTGCAACATCACAAGACCAAAGCCCTGCTGCGCTTCGGCGATGAGCAGGTTTCCCTTCAACTGGCCAAGTCCGACATGCTCCTCGTAGAGTTTGTCTGTGTAGTCCGTACGGCCAAAATACTCGATGGATTTGACGGTGGCAACGAATGGGAGTCGCAGTTTATCGACGCACCCCTCGCGTTTGTCGGGATCATAGCCAGAGTGGGGAATGTCGCGGTATGACCAGTAGGTGTTTGGCATGACAGGAGACTTTATGGCCGTGTGGACACCGATGGCTGGCACGCCTGGATAGAGGATGTAGGTGCGCAGATAGCGAGTCTCGCCGCATAGTTCCATCATCTCCAACTGCACTTCGGCGTGCGCGGCCTCAAGGATGGTGGTGTCCTTCCATTCTGCCTTCACGGAGAGCAACTTGCAGGGAGTCTCATCGCTTGCCTTGTTCAGGCCGATGAAGGTGAAATCCTGGCTTGCAGTCTCAGGTTTGTCCTGCGCCAGCTGATATTTTCCCTTGTATGTCAACGAGACGGTCTTGGGCACATTCGATGAAAGGTCGATACGTCGCTCAAGACCTGCACACTTGAGAACCAGGCTGCTTTTGTCCTGCAAAACCTCGATATCCAGTTTCTTCAGTAGTTTTTTCATGTTGTTCCTGTGGTTGGAATAATCAACTATATGAGGTAATTTCAAAACTGGCGCAAAATGCGCTAAGAGATGGGCGCAGTGGCCAAGGCAACGGCTTGAAGCCGCACTTGTCGTGCGGCAAGAGGCGTTGCCAACGCCAATGTGTTCATGTCGACGCGCATTTCGATGATAGTTTTGAAATAACCTCATATCTCACTCGCCCAGTCCCCGATAGTAGTCGGAGAGAATGGGCTTGTATTCTTCAGAAAGTTTCTCAGTATCCGAATCCTCCGTCGCAACGCCGCCAGCCTGGTTGACTTTGGTGACAGGCATGGGAAGAACGGTTCCGCCCTTTGCCTCCACCTGGGAATCCTCCAGCCGCCGCAGGATGCGTCTGCGCAGGGAGCCTAGTTCGCGGATGTCGGGCGGGGCGCTTTCCAGCGCCCGCATGTCCCGTGCGGCCTCGCCCAGACCTCCAGAACCGATGTAGAGGAGGCGCGCAGAAGCATAGAGCACCTCGGCCTCCTGGCGCAACTTCTGCTGCTGACGGCTATGCGCGGCAGTATGAAGGTCGCGACGCGGGGCATTGCCGAACATCCCCTGCGTTTCCGATTCGCCGCCCAGTTTGCCGCCGCCCGTGGCACGTGCCTTCAAGGTGGAATCCTCGTCTTCCGTGACCATTCCCTTCTGGAACTGGTCCTGCGTGCGCCTTGCGTGCGTCTCGCGCCCTTCGTAGCCCTTGACATGGTTCTCCACCAGTTCGCCCGTTGCCTGGCCTTCACGCCCTGCCCCCGAACGCCCTGTCATCTCGTTGTCGTTGGGGCGCGTGTTGCCACTCTTGCCCTTTGCTGAGAAGGAAGGCATGGGCCCGTCCATCACGGCCCACCCCATCTCCGCGTCGGCGACGATGTTGTTGCCAGTCGTGTCCTGGCTCTGAGCGTCGATATCCTCCGCCTGGTCGAGCAGTTCGCCGACCAAGTCCTCCAGTTCGTCGGGCAGAGGCACAAGCGGGATTTCGGGGAACTCATCCGTGTCAAAGGATTCCATGTTCCAGACGAAGTGGTCGGGCACGTCTGGCAGCCACATCTCCACGTCCTCGATACGCTCTTTGGTGTTGCGGATGGCATCCAGCAGGGCATCCTCCTTCTGGACGGCGATTTCAACGGATGGGCTGTTCTCGCTGTCCAACGCCTGAAGCACATCCTCGAAAACCTCGCGCATCTTGGCGTTCAACTCGTTACAGACAGGAAGTTCGGGGAACTGGTAGAGGTCGTTGGCGAGTTGCTCGACGGCATCCGCCATCTCCTTCTGCTCCTTGTCCATCTCTGCCAGCTTCTCGCGAGCCTCGTCATCCAGTTTGCCACGCGCTTTCATATCCCGCGTGACCTCCGCGATATGAGCCTGCTTCTTCTCAAGTTCATCCAGCTTCTCACCGACCTCGTGTATGACAGCGGCGGCAGCCTCGATTGTCTCCTTGGCGTTCTTCACACGCCATTGGTTGAGGATGTCAAGCACGCTCAAAAGCGCCTTCAGCACCTTCTTCTGACAGTCGATGGCAGACTGGAAATCCTTTTCCTCCAGAGCCTCCGAGGCTCCAAGCGCCATCTCGTAGGCATCGGCCTCCGACAAAAAGGAATGCGCCTTGCGCAGCTGTGCGCTGAACTCGTCGGCGGCCCGCTGGCTTGCCTGGGAAAGGCAGGTGTTCGAGAAAGAGAGGGTCTCCTGCGCGATTCGGTCCTGATTGTGAAGCAGTGCATTCACGGCAATTTGCTTGCCTTTGGAGACCTCCTGCGTCTCCTTGAGTGTTTCTCTCTGGAGTTTGAGCAACCGCTGGAGTGTTGCAAAGATGTCCGATTTCTCCTGATGGTCCTGCTCGGCAACCATCCCCTCCTTGAGGCCAGTCAGCGCGGCGATGATGGCGTTTTCCGCCTCGACGGCCTTCTGCATGGCAATCCCCCTGGCTGAAGGAAGCGTTCGTGGCACGCTAGTCAAAAGTTCGACCGCCTCCTTCATCTCGTGGTTGACAAGGTTGGCGAGGATGTCACCGACATAGCCAAGAACGGTTCTATCCTCCAGCAGGCCAATAGCCGCCGTGCGGATGCCGCCCTGCTCTGCCGTGACCCCTTCCAGCCGTTGCAGTGACAAATCGCCGTTGGCCGTCAATATGTCCACTAGTTGTCGCGTGTCCTTCAGGTTCAAGCGCTGGCGGCGGATCAACTGCGCCATGCCATCCTCTGCCTGGCGCATGGTGTTTGCACGGTTCTCTCGCTTTTCGTCGGCCTTCAGGAAATCAATGGTAACGAGTGCAGAGAAGGCCTTGTGCTGACGCGGGTTGTTATCGACTGCGCAGAGGCGAAGGCGCAGGGGCTCGTCCCGTCCCAAATCAAAACTGCCTGTATCGACGAGGAAACGTCCATTGAAGGCAAGCGCGGGCGTGTTATCGGGCTGCGCCTGCCGCACCTCCTCGGAGGGACCAGCCTCCAGCGGGATGCGCTCCAGCATGACCTTTGCCACACCAAAATCATCCTTTGCCGCAAAAGCAATGGCGACCTCGCTGCCATGCTCCACTTTGGAGGAAAGCGGAGTATCAACCAGGGCAATGGATGGCGGAGCATCCTGGGTGAAGGTCAGCGGCACAGGCTGCACTGCCTCCACACCCTCGCCCGAAAGCAGCTTTATGCTGACAGGTGCATCAGAAACCAGATTCGCCTTTACATTAAACTCCTTGCTATTCAACTCCTTGATGGCAATCTCTTGGTCGCCCTGGAGAATCGCGATGGAGGCAAGACGCATGGTCGCCAGGCCCGCAAAAATCATCGTGGAGCCAGCCATCACCTCCATCACCTCCTGGTCGTGCTTGAGAAGGTAGTTCTGGCGGCCTGTATGCGGCGGCGGCGCTACCGCCGCCTCCCAGCGGACAAGACCAGGAACTGGCGCAATGCGCAGACGGTACCACTCGGACGAGGCGTCACCCGCCAGCACTCTGTAGCGCGTTGTGGCATAAAGCGCAGAGGTCGTGACAGTGAAAAGTTCGCCCTCGCCAGCCGTCATCTCCAATGAAACAGGCGGTTCGGTCTCATCTTCAAGCTGAAGCGTAGCCTTGGAGGGGATGTCGCCTCCGAGACGTGCCGCTATCTCCACTTCCTGCCCGCGCTTCACAGAAAGATCGCCAGGCGTAACTTCCAATATGAGCGTCCTTGAGTGTGGACGTATGCCTGAAAACGGCAGGAATACACGCGCTAGACTGGTCGCCATCCCGACTGGAGCAAAAAGAAATGGAAGCGCCCAGAAAAGAAGTGCGACAGGATAAGCCCGCTTGAGCCACTGACGCGAACGCTCCGAATAGAGCTGCCGTGCCTCAACCTGCTCCAGACGCAAACCTGGTTCCGCCAAAAGCCGCTCAATGAACTCAGGGGAGACATTCCCCTGTTCATAAAACTGCACGGCATTGATGATATGGTTGTCCGCCGCAGGCTGCGCCTTCTCCACCAACGCCGCTACCGCCTGGAGGCTGAGGCGACGCCTGGAAAAGCGCACAAGCCACACGACCGCTGCACTCAAGGCTGTCAGTATCAAGCAAAACGCAAGCCATCTCCACACTGGCGACATTTTGCACAGGAAATCAGCCAAAGCCAACCCAACCACCAACGTCACCACTGGCAGAAGCAGCCACAGCACAGCCAGCACCAGCAACTCATGGGCGCGTTCACGCCCTAGCCGCCGCAGCTGCATCAAAGTCATATTCAGACGACTGCCTGGATTCATGGCTGTTTCCCTTAAATCAAGGTGTGTTTTTGGACTAGATTGGCTAGTTCCTATCAGTCTTATCCTAGAAGACTTACCCTCTAGAAGACTTAGAAGACCTAGAAGACCTACCCTAGAAGACCTACCCTAGAAGACCTACCCTAGCAGACCTACCCTAGCAGACCTACCCTAGCAGACCTACCCTAGCAGACCTACCCTAGCAGACCTACCCTAGCAGACCTACCCTAGCAGACCTACCCTAGCAGACCTACCCTAGATGAC